>CAVYAN010000062.1:0-21602 GCA_963766075.1 uncultured cyanobacterium
GATCGCCCAGAAGGGTGGCCGTTGGTGCTGTGTACGTTCATCAGAGCCCGCGGGCAGCATGGCATCGTTGCACAGGGCCGCCCCGAGTAATAGCAGGCTGAGCGTTGGCACCGGCGGCAACGATGCCTGCCAGAATGACGGGATCTGAGCCAATTCCACCCGTTGTTCGGCCACTTCCAGTACTGTAACAGTCATGCGGTTGGCCGTTAGCGTGCCCGTCTTGTCAGAGCAGATCACAGTGACCGAGCCCAAGGTTTCGACGGCGGGTAATTGGCGAATCAGCGCCTGGTGTTGCAGCATGCGTTGGGAACCCAGGGCGAGGGCAATGGTGACGATCGCCGGTAATGCCTCGGGAATCAAACCCACCGCCACGCTGACCGCCGTCAAGAACATTAACTGCAACGGTTCGCCCCGCACTAGGCCGAGGCAAAAATCACCCCACCACGCCTAAAATCGCCAGGATCAATTTCTGACTCAACTGATCCAATCGGCGTTGTAGCGGTGTCGGATCCGCACTACCGCCTGCATTAGGTGCGCCACCTGGCCCAACTCCGTGTGCATACCCGTTGCGGTGACGATGGCGCGTCCCCGACCTGCCGTAATCGTGGTGCCCATGTACACCATGTTGCTCCGAAAAGTCGATTCTTGACGCACCTGATCAGCAGTCAGCGGCGCGATATCTTTTTCGCTGGCATTGCTTCCCCGGTTAAGGCCGCTTCCTGCACTTGCAGATTCACACCGGCCAACAAGCGGCCATCGGCAGGGACGCGATTTCCCGCATCCAATCGGACAATATCCCCCGGGACCAGGTCACGGGCGGCAACGTCTTCCCACTGGCCACCGCGCCACACCTGCACGCGGGGCATATCCAGTTTTTGCAACGCCACCAATGCTTTTTCCGCTCGATAGTCTTGGCTCCAGCCCATCAACACCGTAAGCAGGACAATGGCTAGAATGGCGATCGCATCCTTGTAGTCCTGGAGCCAGACCGAAGCCAGCGCGGCACCCAGCAAAACCACAATAGTCGAAGCTGTTAATTGGTCCCACAGCAGCCCCCACGGGCTTTTGGTTCGAGGAGCAGCGAGCTCATTTGCCCCCCACTGGGCCTGACGACGGCTCACTTCCTCACGGCTTAGCCCCTGGGAATCATCCGTGTTCCATTGTTGCAAAACTGCGGCTGGCTCCCACTGCTCCCACTCATTCATCATCCTGTGCCTCTTCCCCCGCCGAGGCCCATGGCATCGCCACTTGTTCCATCACTTCCACCCGTTCTGGTGTCACTAACCCTTCCCGCTGGCGCAGCAACATCCATGCTTCACCGCTGGGACAGGCCTGGAGCTTTTCGATCAGGTCGATATAGGATTGCAGCCGCTGTTGGTTCATACAAGTTGGTTCGTTGGTTCATGTCGAGCCCTATGGTTTCCACAACGCACCAATTTTAAGTAAACTTTAAGCAAACAAGTTGAGAAACTTGTGAGGTTTAATTTCCTCACAAGGTGTAAGGTCGATCGCGGATCATCCGGTTTACTGGCCCAGTTGGTCGCGAAGAACATGGTCAACCTTGCCCGCCATCGGCGCGTTACCCTGGGCCTTGAAGAGATCTCTCGCTTGTTTGAGCTCAGCGATCGCGGCCTCGCGCTGTCCGAGATCGGAGAAGGTCTCCCCGAGATTCGCGTGGGCCATAGCAGCATCGGGATCCAGGCGGATGGCTTCGCGATACTCGGCGATCGCGGCTTCACTGTGACCTTGAGCGTGGAGGGCACTCCCAAGGTTATTGTGAGCTATGGCCTCGTTGGGATCGAGGCGAAGGGCTTCTCGGTACTCGGCGATCGCCTCCTCAAGTTTGCCTTGAGTGCGGAGGGTAAACCCAAGGTTATTGTGCGCCCTGGCATAGTTGGGATCGAGGCGAATGGCTTCTCGGTACTCGGCGATCGCTTCCTCAAGTTTGCCTTGAGAGTCGAGGGTCAGCCCAAGGTTATTGTGCACCTTGGCATAGTTGGGATCGAGGCGAATGGCTTCTCGGTACTCGGCGATCGCCTGCTCAAGTTTGCCTTGAGTGCGGAGGGTCAGCCCAAGGTTATTGTGCGCATTGGCATCGTTGGGATCGAGGCGAATGGCTTCTCGGTACTCGGCGATCGCCTCCTCAAGTTTGCCTTGGGTTTGGAGGGCAAACCCAAGATTATTGTGCACCTTGGCATCGTTGGGATCGAGGCGAATGGCTTCTCGGTACTCGGAAGATCGCCTTGCCTCAAGTTTGCCTTGAGGCGGAGGGTCAGCCCCCAAGGTTATTGTGCGCCGTGTCATCGTTGGGATTGATGCGAATAGCTTCTCGAAACTCGGCCACCGCTGCCTCAAGTTTGCCTTGCATCAAAAGGGCACTCCCCAACATATCGTGAGCCATGTCATCGTTGGGATTGATGCGAATAGCTTCTCGAAGCTCGGCCACCGCTGCCTCAAGTTTGCCTTGCATCAAAAGGGCACCCCCCAACGTATCGTGAGCCATGGCATCGTTGGGATTAATGCGGATGGCTTCTCGAAACTCGGCGACCGCTGCCTCAAGTTTGCCTTGCATCAAAAGGGCACCCCCAACATATCGTGAGCCGCTGCGTTACTCGGGTTGAGTTGAACCGCTCTCCGAAAGGCGGCTTCCGCCCCGAGAAAATCTCCCGCTTGCATCAACTGCTGACCTTGCTCCAAATATTGAGCGGCGGGGGCCTGCGCTATTGTCAACGGCGCTGATGCGTAACTGATCGGCAAATGATTGAGGGTCGGTAAATGATTGAGGGTCGGTAAATGATTGAGGGTCGGTAAATGGTTGATGACGATACTGGCGTGGGTATTTCCCGGTGTGCCGATGACTAAAGCCATCGCGACGGCCATCAGCAGCGCAGACGGTTTAAGGGTAGCCATATGACTTAGCCTCCAGCGGCTAGAACCTAGTCGATTATTTTTCTCTCTGAAACAGTAGACGGTGTGACGAACTCAGCGAGCGGGTGGGGTGGGGGCAATCTCTGGCGGCGGCGATGGGGGCGATTGCCCTGGCACTTGGAGTGGCACCTCGATTTCCATAGGCGGTGCGGACCGGATGATGAGTAGCGGGGTTGCCGGACGAGGGTTTTGTAACCGTTGAATGTCTAGTTCAAATTGTTGCCGCCCTTGGTTGAAAAATTGTTCAGAACTGCGCGGTTCCCCCAAATCGACTGTCCGACCACATTCGGACGACGCCAAGGCTGGGGACAATCCCACGAACGCAAGGGTCAATGTTGCCATCAAGATTGGCAGTCGGGTCATTACAGTGCTTGACATATAACCTCCTCTCCATGGCGGGTGCCATTGCTGGTAATGGTGGTTTCGGAGTGTCTTACTTTTGTGCTATCTCTATCTCTACTTTATTCATTACCATTGCTCATCAATTTTCTGGACGATTGATGTGCGCATATCCGGCGATCGCGGGTTCGGTTAAGCGCACTGCCGATTTTGGTGACACGGTAACGCTTAGACTTCGCAGCGTTAGAACTTGTAACCTCTCCACCCCTTGGGGTGAAAAGCCATCGACAACGCCCAGAATGCCCCGCCCTTGGCTCGTCTCTGCCACAATCACTTCTACCGGATTGGCCGTCGCACAGTAAATCGTACAGACCTCCGGACATTGTTTGATGGCATTGAGGAAATTGAGAGGATAGGCATCTTGCAACAGGATGATAAAGCTGTGTCCGGCGGCGATCGCCGCCGCATTTTGCGTGGCAGCATCCTGCAAGGCGACATCATTCCCCGCCACCCGAATCAAACACGGTCCCGATGCTTCACAAAAAGCAATGCCAAACCTCACCTGCGCCGAGGTGCTCACCATGATTTCGTACAGGTCTTCAATGGTTTTGATGAAGTGGGTTTGACCTAGAATCAGGTTGCTCCCTGTGGGGAGTGCAATCGCCACTGATTTGAGTTCCATAGTCTGATCCTCCGTCTGATTTTGATAGAGAACAACTCGGTGCCGTACCTGGTGTCATGCTGGGTGTGATCCCGAGGACTCAACTCTATTGTGAGTCATTTCTACTGGCTGATTTTCAAGACGTACACATTTCCTCACGCGATCGCCGATTTAGCTAATAATGGCTGAAGCGCGGCATGAGCCACGTCAGAGAGGTTTGCTGATAGGACTACACTTATACTGAGGGAGCTTTTTTACACTCCTACCAACTTTTCAAACGCCCTCTAAAGGCTTTAACTAAAACTGATCCGCCCTCACAATTTCCTCAACTTGTTGACCTACGCTGAAGAAACGGGATTGTCATGGGAGGTAAGTATGAAAAGCTTTGATTATGTCATTCTGGGCGCGGGGCTAGGGGGGCTTTCTGCGGCTGCTTGCCTTGCGCGTCAAGGTTATGAAGTCGCCGTTTTAGAAAAACACGATTTGCCCGGTGGCTGCTGCCACACCTTTGATTATGGCGAGTATCACTTTTGTGCAGATGTGCATTACATTTCGCAATGCGGTTCTGGCCAAACTATTCATCAATTACTCAACTATCTGGAACGCGATGTTCCATTCAATTCCCTGGATCCAAATTGTATTGATCGCGTGATTACGCCTGAGGTAGACTTCAAAATCCCCCTGGGCTGGGAGACCTTGCGGGCTCGCTTACTGGCAACGTTTCCAGAAGAACGCGTCGCCATCAATCGCTACTGCGATGCGATTCGACACCTGCATCAAGACATCCATACGTTGACGCAAGAGGTGCATTGGTATGACGCCAAATGGTCAGATTGGTTGAAGCTGCCCAAATACTGGAATCTCTTCTCCAAGCGGAATTGGACCCTGCAAGACCTGTATAACCGGGTCGGACTTTCACCCAAGCTGCAAAACTTACTGGCAGGGCAAAGTGGCGATTATGCCTTACCCCCCAATGAAATTGCTCTCCTGAGTCACGCCTCCTTAGTTTGGGACTATTCGGAAGGCGCATATTATCCGAAATATCACTTCAAGCATTTGGTTGATACTCTGGTTGAAGCCATTACCACTAGCGGTGGCGTCGTGCAGTTGGCAACGCCTGTGGCGCAGATTGAAGTGTGCGATCGCGAGGTACAGTATGTCACCACCGCAGAGGGCGATATCTATCACGCAAAGAAAGCCTACATTAGCGACCTCGATCCCAAGCTCACCGTTCAATTGATGCACCCAGTTGGAGCCTTGAGTCCCCATGAACATCAACGACTAACAGACTACCAATATTCCGCCAGTGCTTTCAACATCTACCTGGGGCTAGATAGTTGCTTCAAACCTGAACGCTATGGCATTGGCAACTGGAATATCTGGTACTATCCCACGGGCAATCTCAACCAGGCCTATCAGAACCAGTTACAGGGAGATTTCAGCCATCCGTGGATCTTTCTTGCTTGCCCCACAATGAAATCCCATGAACCGGGCATGGCTCCCCCAGGACAGCATGTTCTAGAGATTGCCACGGTCTGCCCCTACGAACCGTTTGAACAGCTCCACAATACCGATCCCAAAGCCTACAAAGCCAAAAAGCGAGAAGTGTACCAACACATCATGACCAGTATCCGCGAGTTAATTCCCGATGTCGATGCTTATATCCGGATGAAAGTCTATGGCACACCGACCACCAGTGAATATTATCTGGGGCAGCCCCAAGGCAATATTTATGGTGCCAAGTTGATCCCACAGCAGGTGGGGCTGAATCGGTTGGGGTATACGACTGAATTAACCAATCTCTTTTTGGTCGGAGCCAGCGCGGGCTATCCCAGTGTGCCCGGTGTAATTGGCAATGGCATGGATGTGGTAGAACTGATGACGGGGCGATCGGTGTGGCACACAAAGAAAATCTCTGAACCCTTCTCTGAGCCCTTGGTAACGGCAGGGTAACTATGGCAGTCAATCATCGAGAAAAAATCATTACGCTATGGGCCGTGTTTCTATTGGGGATTCTCTTTCACACCCAACTGGGTTTAATGCCCCTGTTTCACAACCAGAGTGTTGCCGCCTCTGATGCCCACGGAACGGAGAATATCGCCTGGATTCTATGGTTGATGCTGGGCTTTTTTGTCGTCCCCATGATTGCCATGATTACAATACTTTACGATAGCTCAATCCGCTATCGTAAGCTCCATTTTGGCATGACTGTTTTCTATTCAATCATGAATTTTTTCCATGTCGTGGCTGATTTACTAGTGAAACCAATCGCTTGGTATCAAATAACCTTAATGATTTTACTATTTCTAATTGGAATCTTACTCAATCTAGTTTCCTGGCAATGGATGAAAGCATGGAGAAACGATAAATTATCGAGGAATATCAGATAACTTTTTGGTGTAACGTGTGTGTTTGTGTTGTATAGCTGTGGCAGATTAGTGACAGCTCTGAGGCGGTATTAACTATCTGTTACTGAAACGATTTTACTGACACGAACAGCCCATCACACCATTCTGGGTGGCCGCGACAGGAATCGCCTCCGCGATGAAACTGGCTTTCACACCCATAAAATCCCAGCATCATTTCTTTGGGCTATTGGAGCGGGCAATCTGGTAAGCCGTAGTATTCATCGATCGGCTGCCCTTCACCCCTTGGGCGGCGAACCAGGCACAAAAGCGGCTCTGTTGTCCCAGGCTGAATGCTAATCGTGAGAAGTATGTCGGTTCACGATACAATGCAGCGGTAATCCCAGAGACATCGACCAGCGTAAGACTGGGCAACTCAACGGCTTGGAACTCAGCAGCACCGATGTCGGCTCGACCCACTCTGGGAAATCCCCGCTGGTCGAGAGTCGAAAGCTCGGGATTACCTCTGTTAATGGCGGGGCTACCCGAAACCAGGGCATGGGTCTGGGTCGGCCCACCATTGTTGGCTAGGGGCGCAAGAATGCGATCAGGCTGACTTGCGGCACTTGGTCAGTGGCAAGGAGTGTCATCCCATCCACACCACTAGATTGGCTATACCCGAACAGGTTATAGCCTTCAAAAACAGCAACACCTGCATTCGCCACTTCTCGCCCCCTGTCAGCCCTATTTCCTGAAATCAGGCTATTCTCGATGGCTAAGCGGCTAGCCGGTTGATATGGAAATTGTACAGGGTCTTGACTTGCACTATAGATACCACCACCCTGATGCGCTGAATTGCCTGTTAGGGTAGCGCTGGTGAGAGTGAGCATGCTCAAGTTGAAGAGGCCACCGCCACGCATCGCCGCCGAATTCCCAGAAAGGGTACTGTTATCGATCAGCACCGTGGGAACATAGCTGTAGAAGAGGCTGTCGTTATAGACACCCCCGCCATCGCCCTGGGTGGAATTGCTCGTCAGGGTAAAGTGGGTAACGGTAAGCGTGCCGCCGTTAAAGATGCCACCACCACGGTCACTCGCTGAATTCCCGGCCAGGGTGCTGTTCGTGAGGGTGAGCGTGCCTGCCGATCCTATTCGCGATCGCCCGATATTGTGGATCAGCTCCCCCCACCCTGGCTGAATTTTCAGCCACGGTGCTGTTATCGATCACTGCCGCGGGGAAGTTGCTGAAATGGCCACCATTAGCGATACCACCGACCATTTCTCTGAGTGCCGTCACGATGGAATGGATGAGGGTGAGCATGCCGTCGCTGTAGATGCCACCGCCGCTATCTTGCGCTGAATTGCCTATCACGGTGGAGTGGACAAGCGTCAGCGTACCATGGTTAAGGATGCCGCCGCCATTTCCCTGACCACTGAATTGCCTATCAGGGTGGAGCGCGTGAGGGTGAGCATGCGGTCGCTGTAGATGCCACCACCGCCAGAGCCCATGCCGAAAGGCCCTCCGTTCGCTGAATTGCCTGTCAAGGTGGAGTCCGTGAGCGTGAGCGTGCCCCGTTGTTGACAATGCCGCCGCCACTGCTGTCCGCCGAATTGCCCGTTAGGGTGGAGTCCGTAAGCGTGAGCGTGCCCCCGTGGTTGTAAATGCCGCCGCCAGAGCCTGTGCCGAAAGGCCCCCCACTCGCCGAATTACCCGTGAGGCTGGAGTGGATGATCGTGAGCGTTCCCCCATTGTTGTAGATGCCGCCACCAATGGGGGAACTACCATTGCTCGTAATGCTGCGCTCACTGCCCTGAACCGCATTGTGACTCAGGGTAACATTGGTAAGGGTGAGGGTACTGCCGTCATTGTAGATGCCGCCGCCGTAGACAATTTGGGGTTGAATCGTCTCGATGCCAACGACTCTGCCATTGGCGATCGCCAAGCTATCCAGATTCACGGTATTGCCCGCCGCAACGGTCAATACCCGGTAGGCAGCGTTGCCGCTGAGGACAGTGGTGCTGGCTCCAGTTCCATTCAAATTCAGGGAGCGATCAACGGTGAGGGTATCCCCTGGTACGTGCCAGCCCCTAAATTGATGGTGCGACTACCCGCAACTGATCCGATCGCATTAATGGCACTCTGAATCGAGCGGGTCGGTGCATCGACTTCCGGGTTCACCTGATTCAGGTCAAAGGTCAAGCCTCCCACGCTAGTCATGGAAATCGTTGTGTCGCCCGGATTGGCAAATCGCCGTCCGGTCAGCGTCAGGGAAGCAGTGCCGCCCCCGATTTGATTCACCGAGTCTGCTAACGTAATATCACCATTGCCACCCGCGCCCGATGCCGTAGTCAACCTGACATTTGTGCCGCTATCCAATGAGGCGGCAATCTGGGCCGGGGTAACCGTGCCGCCTGTCGTCGCGATGGTAATAATCCGAGGGATCAATTATCCAGGTTCCCGGCAGTCCGCGCACGGCACCGGCATCACCCGTTCCCCCGCCACATCCAACTGCCGAAGTCCAGAGGTTTCGACTAAACCGCCATTGCCGCCCTGTACTCCCCCAGTGGCTGTAATTCTCCCCTGCACCTGGGTACTTCCGTCAGCCCAAACAACCACCTGCCCCCCATTGCCCTGGGTCAGAGCGTTGGCTTAAATTTATAGCGGCATCAACCACGATGGATTGTGTTCGGAACGGCGTAGTCCCTTGGTTTTGCCCAGTGCCGCCAAGGAACACAATGCCCCCACTATTCGGGCCAGAGGCGTTCAGATTGGCATGGATCAGGGAAATGCGATCTCCCAAGACTTGAATTTGGGCTGCATTTTGCGGCGTTGCGGCACTGACAGATAGGTTGCCACTGATGAGGGTAGTACCGGCTGCGGTCGAAATAAACGTACTACTACCGGTCAGTTTAACCAATCCATTCTCTATGACTAATCCGGTAGCTTCCGGTATACTCCCTCCGGTGAGCAAGGCAGGCAACGACAGGGGCGTAATGCTGGGAAGATTGAGCCCATCACCATTCCGTATCGGTAACTTCAGACTGAGCAGACTGCCCTCTGGGCTGATGTTGATCATATTTTCTCCGGGTGCTGCCCGATCGTGATGGTGCCACCTGGAGTCTCAATGGCTCCCGTATTTATCACAGTACCGCCCAATAGGGTAATGCTCTGTCCTCGTCCAGCGCTCAAAATGCCAGCGTTTAGAATTGTCCCCGGATTCGTTCCCAGGAATGCCACCTGATTGGGTGTACCCATTAGGTGGGTATAATCATTGAGGCCACTCGCATTAAACCAGCCATTACCCATGCCGATGCCATTAGCCGTTGTGGCCACAAATGAGGCCGGGAGATCCAAACGAGCATTTGGGCCAAAAATGATACCTGCGGGGTTCATCAAAAATAGATTGGAATTACCGCCACTGACCTGAAGTAGACCATTGATCATGGAGGTATTGCCACCCATGACTCGCCCCAGAATGTTTTGAATGCTGGGATTGCTCAGAAAATTGGCAACTTGCCCCTGAGACAGCCCAAACTGCTGAAAGCTATGGAAAAGATTAGCCCCAGATTGAGTTCCGCCAGTAATGTCAAACTGATTCGGATTGCTGGCCGGACTGGAGAGGATTGTCTGGGTATCAGCGGCAGGTATAATGGGTTGACTATAAGCAGCTTTAATCCCCAAGATGGGCAATACAACGGCAATAATCAGCGAGCTTATAAAATGATAAAATTGAGCTTTCATATTAACTCGACAATTAAATAGAATGCATTTTACAACGCGGCATAAGCAATTTCAGGATGCTGAAAATAACTGCTAACGCGGTCCGATGATTTCTGCAATTTCCACAGGTGAGACATCAATCACTGTTTGAGTTGATGCAGGTTTCGGCAGGGCAGTTGATCATGCACACCCTGTTTCACATCGCTATTGCGTCACCGCATCCGGATCCTGTTCATAGGCCCGCTCGGTTGGTCTTTGAGGGCTATATCGCCAGCGTTTGAGATATTCTCCCACGCTCCGAATCGGTAGCTTGACCCCACATAATTGTTCAATCAAGGCCTGCACCGCTGAGCGGGTCTACAGCACACTGTCAATCTCATAATCCTCCGGAACATGTCCACTCATCGCCGCCTGCACATCCGCTTCATCCATCGGACTCAGGATCCGGCCTTCGCCCGTCGCGAGTCCCCGCTTGAGTTGATGCAGCGTGGACTCGCCATGGTGTTCATATTGCCACCACCAATCAGTAACCGTATTCCGGTGCACCCCAAGGTACTCGCTGATATCGTTGATGCGCTTCCCTTGTTGCCGCAGTCGAATTGCTTGTTGTCGAAGGTAATCTTGGGTCTCTATCATGAGGTGTTGAGCATCAGGGGTATCCATATCAACCTCCTTATTCCTCTAATTTCCCATTATACCTATCTTTTCTATTACCAAGTTAATCGCTGCATCCTCACAAGATCCTCAACTGGTTTGCCTATAGTAAAGCTGGAGTCAAGGAAGCCCATACACAGGTACGCTACACCGGGAACGCTACACCATGGCTCTCATCCCAAATCCCAATCATTCTCCAAGGAGGACGTGTTATGTCGCTGATTCGTTGGCAACCGATGCAAGAATTAGATGTGCTCCGTCGGCAAATGGATCAACTGTTTGAAGGATTGACAGTCCGCGATTTCCCGGCGCTGTCAATGAATGGTGAAACGAAATGGATCCGGCGATCGAGATCCAAGAAACCGATACCGAGGTCATTCTGAAAGCCCAAATTCCTGGTATCGCAGCTAAGGATTTGGACGTGCAAGTGAGTCCCGATACGGTGATGTTGAAAGGTGAATATCAGCAAGAAACCAAGACCGAGGAAAAAGGTTTCTCGCGTTCGGAATTCCACTATGGGCACTTTGCCCGCACCGTCCCCCTGCCGGCCCTCGTGCAACATGAGCAAGTGAAATCCAGCTTCAAGAATGGCGTTCTGACGTTGACCCTGCCCAAAGAAACCGAGGTGCCGCGCAAAGTCGTTAAAGTGGATTTGACGCAGCAATAGGAGTTCGCGGTGCCGCCGGACTGACTAGACTGGTGGCACCACCACTAGATGTCTAGTAGATATTTAGTGGTAAGAGCCTATCCGGAAACCTCGGATTTTAAGAGAAGCTTAGTATAAGGAGCTTTTGGAGACTGAGCAGGTATGAACTTCACAGAAATCGACCCCCGATTCTTGTGTCGAGATGAAGTTTGGGAGTGTGTCAAAAGTGTGCTTCCACCAGAGCGTCCTAAACCCAGAGGCGGACGACCTCGGATGGCAGACCGAGACGCTTTGAATGGGATTTTTTATGTGCTGCGAACCGGCATTCAATGGAAGGCATTACCTCGGTGTTTGGGTGCAGCCAGTACCGTGCATGACCGCTACCAAGAATGGGTGGACCAAGGGGTATTTGAGCACATGTGGGAAGTAGGGTTGAACGAGTATGCAGAGAAAGTCGGGATTGAATGGGAATGGAGCGCGATGGACGGAGCAATGGTGAAGGCTCCGTTGGGGGGAAAAAGCAACGGGTCCCAACCCAACTGACAGAGCCAAGTCTGGCACCAAACGGAGTATGTTGACTGATGGTCGGGGAGTGCCGCTGGGAGTTGCCCTGGAAGGGGCCAATCGTCATGATATGAAGATGACAGAAGCAACGCTAGAGAGTCAGCGCATTGTCCCCCCAGATACTGATGAAAAGTGCCGACGAAATCTCTGTTTAGACAAAAGAGTTGTCGGGAAATAAAAGTTGAGTGAGGCAATGTTGCTCTCCAAGGCATTGTTTTTCAAGCAGCGAGCAGGTAGAAGTTCCATAAACCTGCGGCTGTAAGCATCAAGTGGTCATCAAAATCTTCAGTGCGATTGCGATAAATCATACTGACGGCGTTGTAACGCTTGACTCCAGCAAACGCATTTTCACAAACCACTCGCGATTGGCTCAAGGTGCGATTCTCTTGCTTTTGTCGGTCACTCAACTCGCCTCCTCTCGGTTTTTTGTGGGGTAGATGGATGTTGTCATACTCTTTTTGCAAGCCTAAAAAGCCTAAATCGACTTCAATGGGAATCGCGTCTGGCACGCTCCCAGCGATGTCCTCTTCATCATGAAAGCGTTTGTCATGCAGTTTGCCTTCGCGGGCTTTGCTCAAAACCAGCACCCGTTTGGTTTCATCAACCGCTGCGAGATGCTTACGGGTATGGCGTTTCTTTTTGCCTGAGTAATTGGCTTGCTGCGCTTCCGGGTCTTGAGGACGGGCGATGGGGCGTTCGGTCCCATCAATCATCACCCGCTTCACCCCTGGAAAGCGCTGTAAAAAGGACTCTAGGCTGTCGAGCTTGCGCTCTGGTAACACCATCTTTTGACCCAAGCTGGCTTCGAGAATCGGCTGTAGACGATGCATCCACTCATGGGCTTGAGAGCGGTGGAGGTCGAAAATCAGTCCCGCCAAGTCAAAGGTGGGATAGCACTTAAAGTAAAACAGGATGAAAAACAGTTTCGCTTGGGTCGTGAGCAAGCGAGCTTTACGTCCACCACCGACAGCGCGTTGACGCGCTTGAGTTTGTCGGGTTTGTTCGTAAACGGGACTAAAGGTTTCTAGGAGCACATCAAATGCTTTGCGGTTCAAGCCAGTCAGTGCTCGCAGCAAGCGGTCTTGGTTCAGGGCCCGTTCAATATCCAGCATCTTCCTGTCCTATCACTGCTGTCTATTCTCTCTTATTTACCGACAAGTCTATTCAACAAATTCTGGGTAATTGCTCACCACTCAACAGATCGAGCATCCGAGTGGTACCGAACTGACCATTGAGAATGACGGTAGGTGTCGTAGATTCTATGACTTTGCCAATCACGCAAGCGGTTGTCGCTTCTCCACGCTCACCTTGGGCGGTTCGCAAGATGGTAAGTACGGATTCCACCTCTTCTGGGGCGACAAAGGCCACAAATCGCCCCTCATTGGCAATGTACAGTGGGTCAAGACCCAGCAATTCACAAGCGCCCTGCACCTCTTCTAAAACCGGGATGGCAGGCTCTGTGATCGCCAGCGTCAGGTGGGTTGCCGCTACGATCTCATTGAGCGTACTGGCTAAGCCGCCGCGAGTCAGATCCCGCAGGCAGTGGATTTTAATCCCCGCTTGGAGTAATACGTCCACGATCGCAGCCAGGGGGGCAGAATCACTGGTAATCGTGGTTTGAAATGTCAGTCCTGCCCGGCTCGCCATGACGGCAATGCCATGTCGGCCTAAATCCCCATTGAGGAGAATGACATCCCCAACTTGAATGGCACTAGGGGCAATATGCACCGAATGTTCGAGAATGCCAACCCCAGATGTATTGATAAAGATACCATCCCCTTTGCCACGATCGACGACCTTGGTATCTCCGGTCACGATTTGCACTTGAGCCAAATCAGCGGCAGCCTTGATCGACTGCACTACCCGCCATAGGGTTTCCATCGGCAAGCCTTCTTCTAAAATCAACCCCAGACTGAGGTAAAGCGGGCGGGCTCCAGCCATGGCTAGGTCATTTACGGTGCCATTCACCGCCAGGGAACCAATGTCACCACCGGGGAAAAACAGCGGATTGACCACATAGGAATCAGTTGTGAAGGCAATGCGATTGCCCGGTAGGTTCAGTACCGCCGCATCATGGGGTTCGCGATCGGGGGAGCCAAAGACGGCCAAAAACATCGTCTCGATCAATTGGTGCATCAACCGTCCGCCGCCGCCATGGGCCATGAGAACGGTGGGATAGTGCTGGAGCATAATCGGACAGGCAAAGGTCATCAGTTTAATCTCCCAAACAAATTCCCAAGGATCGGGCGGTGTGTATCATGCTGCCCTGCGGATCGACGGGGAAAGCACAAGGGCGTTGGCGGGTGGCTTTCTCTGCCTTAATCCGGGCCATGACCTTGGCTAACGGTTTGAGGTGGGTTTGGCCACCCTCCCAGGCCACCATGTACTGATAGGGGGGCTGACTTTGGGCGATCGCGTCCACTGCTTTGACCCCAAAGGACACGGCCAATAAGCGATCGAGGGTTGACGGGGGGCTACTGCGCTGGATGTGCCCCAATACCGATACCCTAACTTCAACATCTTCGTGCAGGCCGCAAAAATCTGACTGCTGCGGATCGCAATGGGTGCGCGCGTAATACTCCAACTGCTGTTTGAGGTGGTCTCCGATCGACACTTTCCCATCAGACGCAGCAGTGGGAGTCGGCCCAATCCCTTCTGCCACCACCACCAACGCAAAGTTACGTTTCTCTTGACGAATCTGAGCCACTTTATGGCACACATGGGTCACGACCGATTCAGTCAAGTAGGGGACGAGTTCCGGAATCAAAATGACATCGGCTCCCCCCGCAATTCCGGACTGGAGCGCCAAGTGTCCGGCATCACGGCCCATCACTTCCACGATCATCACTCGATCGTGACTCGCAGCGGTAAAACTCAGGTTATGCAGGGCTGAAGCGACGGTCTCGACGGCGGTGTCAAAGCCTACCAAGCGTTCTGTCATTGGTACGTCATTGTCGATAGTTTTCGGCACAGCGACCAGATTCCATCCCCCTACTTGGGCTAAATCGGCAATGATCTCTAAACTGCCATCCCCGCCGATCGCAATTAGGGCATCCAAGCCCAAGCAGCGATAGCCCTGAAGAATTTTTTCCGGTTCTCCGAGTCCCGCTCGCTTCTTCCCACGGCACCCGAGAACGCTGCCACTCAGAAACAGCAACACATTAATACCCTTTTGGCCCGGAATATCAAAGGAGTGTTCGTAAAGTTCCAAATCCTCGATTTGGCAGACGCCATTCGCAACATCGATAAATCCATCGGTGCCGTTGGGAATGCCATAGACCTGCCAGTGTTTAGCGGCGCGGGCATATTTCACCACGGCATAAATCACGGCATTTAACCCTGGGCAATCCCCGCCGCTAGTGAGAATGCCAATTTTCTGGGGTACAACGGTCCCGTCAGTCATGAATATCATCGTGAATGATGAGCCGATTAATTCTATCGCTTCAACTTCCCCGAAAATATAACAAAAGGTTTCCGACCCATGCCCCTAGTACTCTGCGGCGGAGATTCACCTGCCATCCAATAGCACTCACGATCGTGCTGTCAGCAGTCTGCCATTTTCTAAGGGTTGGTGTATTTAAGCCACAGCCTACTGGAGGGATTGTCACGAATTTTTCGCAGATAACCAGAGAATAAAAATGGACTGGCGCTGCATAAGGGTTTCAAAAAGCCCCTACGCGGAGCACGAATAATTCAAAACACTCACGATTTTGCCTCGCGGTCAGGCCGAGCACCACGCCCCACTGGACATTAAACAGCGAGATCAACCTGAGCACCTGCAGCAAAACTCGCCGAAAGCCGGTCCGAAGGTATCGGTTGGTCGGGCCGTTCCAGGTATGCCCACAATTCGGTTTGGTGCCGTTTAGCCAAGGTTGCCATCGCGGAATACCCCGAGCGGCCACTCATGATCGCCATCACAACGATGAGTAAAACCATCCCCAAGGGGTAGTCAACGGGGCCGGTCCGATCATCTTTGATCCCTTTGAGATGACTGACCAAACTCATCGCTAACTCCCCTCCTCAATGTAGATCATGGGTTGAGAACGACGAAACCGATGAGTTGCCATGGGTGATCCTCCAATCGGTATTTAGAGCCTATCCGAAAACTTGAACAGCCCGCACTGCAATGGTTGCAAAGGATAGATGAATCATTGCCAGGTAATTCTCAGGCTTCTTCTCCCAGCGTATTAATAACCGTCGAAATTGGTTCATCCAAGCATGAGTCCGTTCCACCACCCAGCGCCTTGCTCTGTAATTGGGAAGGTCCTGTCATGAATCATGCGCTTACTCTCATCCCTCGGAGGAATATGCCCCACATCTCCCCAAGCTCTGACAAGTTGTCGCACTTCTTCATAGTCGTATCCTTTGTCTAAACAGAGATTTCGTCGGCACTTTTCATCAGTATCTGGGGGGACAATGCGCTGACTCTCTAGCGTTGCTTCTGTCATCTTCATATCATGACGATTGGCCCCTTCCAGGGCAACTCCCAGCGGCACTCCCCGACCATCAGTCAACATACTCCGTTTGGTGCCAGACTTGGCTCTGTCAGTTGGGTTGGGACCCGTTGCTTTTTCCCCCCAACGGAGCCTTCACCATTGCTCCGTCCATCGCGCTCCATTCCCATTCAATCCCGACTTTCTCTGCATACTCGTTCAACCCTACTTCCCACATGTGCTCAAATACCCCTTGGTCCACCCATTCTTGGTAGCGGTCATGCACGGTACTGGCTGCACCCAAACACCGAGGTAATGCCTTCCATTGAATGCCGGTTCGCAGCACATAAAAAATCCCATTCAAAGCGTCTCGGTCTGCCATCCGAGGTCGTCCGCCTCTGGGTTTAGGACGCTCTGGTGGAAGCACACTTTTGACACACTCCCAAACTTCATCTCGACACAAGAATCGGGGGTCGATTTCTGTGAAGTTCATACCTGCTCAGTCTCCAAAAGCTCCTTATACTAAGCTTCTCTTAGATCCGAGGTTTCCGGATAGGCTCTTACCACTAGATATGTACTAGACATCTAGTGGTGGTGCCACCAGTCTAGTCAGTCCGGCGGCACCGCGAACTCCTATTGCTGCGTCAAATCCACTTTAACGACTTTGCGCGGCACCTCGGTCTCTTTGGGCAGGGTCAACGTCAGAACGCCATCCTTGAAGCTGGATTTCACTTGCTCATGTTGCACGAGGGCCGGCAGGGGGACGGTGCGGGCAAAGTGCCCATAGTGGAATTCCGAACGCGAGAAACCTTTTTCCTCGGTCTTGGTTTCTTGCTGATATTCACCTTTCAACATCACCGTATCGGGACTCACTTGCACGTCCAAATCCTTAGCTGCGATACCAGGAATTTGGGCTTTCAGAATGACCTCGGTATCGGTTTCTTGGATCTCAATCGCCGGCATCCATTTCGTTTCGCCATTCATTGACAGCGCCGGGAAATCGCGGACTGTCAATCCTTCAAACAATTGATCCATTTGCCGACGGAGCACATCTAATTCTTGCATCGGTTGCCAACGAATCAGCGACATAACACGTCCTCCTTGGAGAATGATTGGGATTTGGGATGAGAGCCATGGTGTAGCGTTCCCGGTGTAGCGTACCTGTGTATGGGCTTCCTTGACTCCAGCTTTACTATAGGCAAACCAGTTGAGGATCTTGTGAGGATGCAGCGATTAACTTGGTAATAGAAAAGATAGGTATAATGGGAAATTAGAGGAATAAGGAGGTTGATATGGATACCCCTGATGCTCAACACCTCATGATAGAGACCCAAGATTACCTTCGACAACAAGCAATTCGACTGCGGCAACAAGGGAAGCGCATCAACAATATCAGCGAGTACCTTGGGGTGCACCGGAATACGGTTACTGATTGGTGGTGGCAATATGAACACCATGGCGAGTCCACGCTGCATCAACTCAAGCGGGGACTCGCGACGGGCGAAGGCCGGATCCTGAGTCCGATGGATGAAGCGGATGTGCAGGCGGCGATGAGTGGACATGTTCCGGAGGATTATGAGATTGACAGTGTGCTGTAGACCCGCTCAGCGGTGCAGGCCTTGATTGAACAATTATGTGGGGTCAAGCTACCGATTCGGAGCGTGGGAGAATATCTCAAACGCTGGCGATATAGCCCTCAAAGACCAACCGAGCGGGCCTATGAACAGGATCCGGATGCGGTGACGCAATAGCGATGTGAAACAGGGTGTGCATGATCAACTGCCCTGCCGAAACCTGCATCAACTCAAACAGTGATTGATGTCTCACCTGTGGAAATTGCAGAAATCATCGGACCGCGTTAGCAGTTATTTTCAGCATCCTGAAATTGCTTATGCCGCGTTGTAAAATGCATTCTATTTAATTGTCGAGTTAATATGAAAGCTCAATTTTATCATTTTATAAGCTCGCTGATTATTGCCGTTGTATTGCCCATCTTGGGGATTAAAGCTGCTTATAGTCAACCCATTATACCTGCCGCTGATACCCAGACAATCCTCTCCAGTCCGGCCAGCAATCCGAATCAGTTTGACATTACTGGCGGAACTCAATCTGGGGCTAATCTTTTCCATAGCTTTCAGCAGTTTGGGCTGTCTCAGGGGCAAGTTGCCAATTTTCTGAGCAATCCCAGCATTCAAAACATTCTGGGGCGAGTCATGGGTGGCAATACCTCCATGATCAATGGTCTACTTCAGGTCAGTGGCGGTAATTCCAATCTATTTTTGATGAACCCCGCAGGTATCATTTTTGGCCCAAATGCTCGTTTGGATCTCCCGGCCTCATTTGTGGCCACAACGGCTAATGGCATCGGCATGGGTAATGGCTCAGTT
This sequence comes from uncultured cyanobacterium, assembly GCA_963766075.1. Classification (GTDB taxonomy): domain Bacteria; phylum Cyanobacteriota; class Cyanobacteriia; order Leptolyngbyales; family Leptolyngbyaceae; genus CAVYAN01. The sequence goes on from CAVYAN010000062.1 coordinate 18,678, forward strand.
AATGCGAGTGGCCTCAATGATTATACCCACCTAATGGGTACACCCAATCAGGTGGCATTCCTGGGAACCAATGAGGGGGCATTTCTAAACGCTGGCATTTTGAGCGCTGGACGAGGACAGAGCATTACCCTATTGGGCGGTACTGTGATAAATACGGGAGCCATTGAGACTCCAGGTGGCACCATCACAGATCGCGGCAGCACCCGGAGAAAATATGATCAACATCAGCCCAGAGGGCAGTCTGCTGAGTCTGAAGTTACCGATACGGAATGGTGATGGGCTCAATCTTCCCAGCATTACGCCCCTGTCGTTGCCTGCCTTGCTCACCGGAGGGAGTATACCGGAAGCTACCGGATTAGTCATAGAAAATGGATTGGTTAAACTGACCGGTAGTAATACGTTTATTTCGACCGCAGCCGGTACTACCCTCATCAGTGGCAACCTATCTGTCAGTGCCGCAACACCGCAAAATGCAGCCCAAATTCAAGTCTTGGGCGATCGCATTTCCCTGATCCATGCCAATCTGAACACCTCTGGTCCGAATAGTGGGGGCATTGTGTTCCTTGGCGGCACTGGGCAAAACCAAGGGACTACGCCGTTCCGAACACAATCCATCGTGGTTGATGCCGCTACTCAAATTCAAGCCGACGCTTCTGACCCAGGGCAATGGGGGGCAGGTGGTTGTTTGGGCTGACGGAAGTACCCAGGTGCAGGGGAGAATTACAGCCACTGGGGGAGTACAAGGCGGCAATGGCGGTTTAGTCGAAACCTCTGGACTTCGGCAGTTGGATGTGGCGGGGGCACGGGTCGATGCCGGTGCCGTGCGCGGACTGCCGGGAGCCTGGATAATTGATCCCTCGGATATCACCATCGCGACGACAGGCGGCACGGTTACCCCGGCCCAGATTGCCGCCTCATTGGATAGCGGCACAAATGTCAGGTTGACTACGGCATCGGGCGCGGGTGGCAATGGTGATATTACTTTAGCGGACTCGGTGAATCAAATCGGGGGCGGCACTGCTTCCCTCACGCTGACCGGACGGCGATTTGCCAATCCGGGCGACACAACGATTTCCATGACTAGCGTGGGAGGTTTGACCTTTGACCTGAATCGGTGAACCCGGAAGTCGATGCACCGACCCGCTCAATTCAGAATGCCATTAATGAGATCGGATCAGTTGCGGGTAGTCGCACCATCAATTTGGGGCTGGCACGTACACAGGGGATACCCTCACCGTTGATCGCTCCCTGAATTTGAGTGGAACTGGAGCCAGCACCACTGTCCTCAGCGGCAACACTGCCTACCGGGTATTGACCGTTGCGGCGGGCAATACCGTGAATCTGGATAGTTTGGCGATCCCCAATGGCAGAGTCGTTGGCATCGAGACGATTCAACCCCAAATTGTCTACGGCGGCGGCATCTACAATGACGGCAGTACCCTCACCCTTACCAATGTTACCCTGAGTCACAATGCGGTTCAGGGCAGTGAGCGCAGCATTATGAGCAATGGTAGTTCCCCCATTGGTGGCGGCATGTACAACAATGGGGGAACGCTCACGATCATCCACTCCAGCCTCACGGGTAATTCGGCGAGTGGGGGGCCTTTCGGGCAGGCTCTGGCGGCGGCATTTACAACCACGGGGGCACGCTCACGCTTACGGACTCCACCCTAACGGGCAATTCGGCGGACAGCAGTGGCGGCGGCATTGTCAACAACGGGGGCACGCTACGCTCACGGACTCCACCTTGACAGGCAATTCAGCGAACGGAGGGCCTTTCGGCATGGGCTCTGGCGGTGGTGGCATCTACAGCGACCGCATGCTCACCCTCACGCGCTCCACCCTGATAGGCAATTCAGTGGTCAGGGGAAATGGCGGCGGCATCCTTAACCATGGTACGCTGACGCTTGTCCACTCCACCGTGATAGGCAATTCAGCGCAAGATAGCGGCGGTGGCATCTACAGCGACGGCATGCTCACCCTCATCCATTCCATCGTGACGGGCAACTCAGCAGAAATGGGCGGTGGTATTGCTAATGGTGGCCATTTCAGCAACTTCCCTGCGGCAGTGATCATAACAGCACCCTGGCTGAAAATTCAGCCAGGGTGGGGGGAGCTATCTACAATATAGGGCGATCGCGAATAGGATCGGCAGGCACGCTCACCCTCACGAACAGCACCCTGGCCGGGAATTCAGCGAGTGACCGTGGTGGTGGCATCTTTAACGGCGGCACGTACCGTTACCCACTCTACCCTGACGAGCAATTCCACCCAGGGCGATGGCGGGGGGGTCTATAACGACAGCCTCTTCAACACTATATTCCCAGGTGCTGATCGATAACAGTACCTTTTCTGGGAATTCGGCGGCGATGCTGGCGGTGGCCTCTTCAACTTGAGCATGCTCACTCTCACCAGCGCTACCCTAACAGGCAATTCAGCGCATCAGGGTGGTGGTATCGATAGTGCAAGTCAAGACCCTGTACAATTTCCATATCAACCGGCTAGCCGCTTAGCCATCGAGAATAGCCTGATTTCAGGAAATAGGGCTGACAGGGGACGAGAAGTGGCGAATGCAGGTGTTGCTGTTTCTGAAGGCTATAACCTGTTCGGGTATAGCCAATCTAGTGGTGTGGATGGGATGACACTCCTTGCCACTGACCAAGTGCCGCAAGTCGGCCTCAATCGCATTCTTGCGCCCCTAGCCAACAATGGTGGGCCGACCCAGACCCATGCCCTGGTTTCGGGTAGCCCCGCCATTAACAGAGGTAATCCCAAGCTTTTCGACTCTCGACCAGCGGGGATTTCCCAGAGTGGGTCGAGCCGACATCGGTGCTGCTGAGTTCCAAGCCGTTGAGTTGCCCAGTCTTACGCTGGTCAATATCTGTTGGGATTACCGCTGCATTGTATGGTCGAACCGACATACTT
>CAVYAN010000063.1:0-72172 GCA_963766075.1 uncultured cyanobacterium
GTTGATCTTGACCGGGTGGGCTAACCTGCCGGATGCGGTGGAACTGGAGATCATTGGGGATTACGGAGCACGGGCCTTTGTCAATGCCCGGATTATCCGCGCTGTGCCGATTGATGACGCCCAGGTGCGCTTGGCGATCGACTTTTATGACTTAACGAAAGCTCAGGCAGATGCCCTGTGTGTCGTAATCTACGCCGACGTCCGCCAGTGGTACTCCCAAACCCGAGCGACTTCGGATGCGCCTTTCCAGTCTCTCCGATTTATTGCCGCCAGTTTGCTGCGATCGCTCAACGATCCCAAACCCGCCTCCACGGCAATTAAAGTGCGAAAGCATATTCGGGCCGATGCCCAACTGTACTGGGATAGCCAGTTCTATGCCGCCACAGCCACCGAAATTGGCAGTCAAAGCTTGCGCCTCGAACTCAACCCACATCTCGCAGGAATGGATCAAATGCCGCACTCCAATGCTCTGGTCGGGCTACTGTTTAACCCGAGCGAAACGGCAGTTCCCGCTCAACGATTGCTTGCACAGGTCGAAACCGTGGAAACCCTGGATGACACCGCTGGCACCCGCCTGGTCGTTGAGCTCCAGTTTCCAGACAAGGCCATGGCACGGCAAGCAGCCCGCATCAAAACCCTAATTCAGCACTTGAATTAGCAAAACGAATTCCGCACAACGAATTCCGCACAACGAATTCCACACAACAATGGAGAAAAATCCGGCCTCAGCCGCCGGGATTGCAGGGCTAGTCCAGAGCCTCTGCCCCGGCATGGCTTTAGCCATCGCCATACCGCCAACCAATGCCTGGAAAGTTAACCAGAACTTATCCTAAAATTAACGAAACTGCTGAATAATCACTGCGGAAGTGTCACATGGGCACTGAGGCACTGAGGGGGTTTACCTGTAGTAAAAGTGAGGCAGAGTCGGGAGGATGGGAAATGATGCGGGCGGGGAGTGATTACAGCGTTTGGCATAATTAATTACCACCTACAAGTCAGGAGGATGAGAAACGATGCAGGCGGGGAGTGGCGAACAAAATCTGTGTTTCAACAAAAGATGAAACAGCTACAATGGCACCATTGGGCTATCTAAAACAGATGAACTTGAAAAGATTAAGGGCATTCTTAGTTGTGTAAAGGTCGATCAAAGCCCTCTGGAAGTCAGTTATTTGGGGAGAAAAGTATGCGTCAGTTTACCGTTGTGGCTATAGCCGGGGCGATCGCAGTAGCAATTTCGAGCTGCTCTAGTGAAGAGGCCAGTGTTGCCCCAAGTCCTAGCCCTTCTGCCAGCGCAGCAGCAACAGCTCCAGATGCGGCATCCAAGGCTGCGGGGACCCAAAAATTCTCTACGCCGCTGGTTGCCCAAAAACCTGGCGCCGTGGGTACAGTGCCGGGATTGATTCAATCGACAAATGGCGACGAACGGGCCAAGCAAGTTCAGACCGCCATCAATGCCACTAAGGCGGGCAAAGATCCCTTTACCGGACTACCGCCCTTGCTGCCTAAAATTAATATTACTGCCCGTAACCCAGTTCCGGTACCGTCCGCTCCCGCTACGAGTGGCCGGAGTACTTCTCCCAAGATTGGTTTCAAAGCCCCCACGGTGCCACCCCGCGCCACATTGACACCAACAGCGCCCACGCCTCCTTCTACAACCTTGGCCAGTGCCGTGGAGGTTTCTGGGGTGGTCACGGTGAATGGGGTCACCCAGGCCATTATTAAAGCGCCCAACGAAGACACCAGCCGCTATGTGAGCGTCGGTCAACGCCTCTCGAATGGGCAAGTGCTTGTCAAGCGTATCGATACCTTCCCCGGCTCAGATCCCGTCGTGATTCTGGAGCAAAACGGCGTGGAAGTAGCGCGAATCGTTGGCGATAAGCCCATTGCAGCATCGGGTGGCAATACCCCACAGGAAACCCTGCCACCGCCTACTAAGAAGCCCACCGTCTAGTCCCTAGCTGCTGTATCTTTGGCTCCTGCTCTTTGGCTTACTATTTGATCAGCCTATGTTTGGCAAAAACGTTGGCCATCATTTTTTGGATAGAAAACGATGGCCAATGCTTTTGTTAGCGCTATTGGCGGCGGAGATTAGCTGGGGCGATCGCGCATTCGCTGAGCCATGCGCAGCATCTGTCCCGCTAGCATCGCCGCCCCAAAGCCATTGTCAATATTGACCACACCAACTCCAGCCGCACAGGAATTGAGCATAGAGAGTAGAGCGGCAAGACCGTTAAAGCTGGCCCCATAGCCAATACTGGTGGGCACGGCAATGACTGGACAGTCGGCGAGTCCGGCAACGACGCTGGGCAGCGCACCTTCCATGCCCGCAACCACGATCAATACATCGGCTTGAGCTATGGCATGGCGGTTATTCAGTAAGCGATGAATTCCAGCAACGCCCATGTCCCACAGACGATTGACCTGAAAGCCGCACAATTCAGCAGTGACAGCGGCTTCCTCAGCCACGGGCAGATCGGCAGTGCCAGCAGAGAGTAGACCAATAAGGCCGGGAAACGGCGGGCGAGACGGCGGAGATGCAGGATGCAGGGCACAGATTTTTGCCAGGGCATAGTAGCGGAGGTCAGGAACCTTGCCTTTGAGTTGGATATAAACTTCCGGTTCAATACGCGTGGCCATGACGACATCCGTGCGATCGCGCATAACGTTCATGATTTGAGCAATTTGGTCAGGGGTTTTTCCCGGCCCCCAAATCACTTCAGGAAATCCAGTACGAATGGCGCGGTGGTGATCGATGTTCGCAAAATCATCGACGGGTTCATAGGTCAGATACTTGAGTTTATCGAGGGCCAAGTCCGGACTGACTTGGCCCTGGGAAACGGCATGGAGCAGGGCGCGAATGGCTTCGGGTTGAGTCACTGGGCAAAAAATGAAGAGCTAGGTTGATTTTAACGTTGATCTACAGGCAGCCTGCGATACAGGCAGCCCGCAATACAGCAAAGCCCGCGATACAATCAGCTCGCAGGCTGGCACAGTCCCAAGACGCAGACAACCCTTGCATCAAGGGAAATACCATGGCGGCTTGAGATCAGAAATCAACCTTTGGCAGAGAGGCCCGGACTTGCGCCTCGGACAATCCCAAAATTTCACAGATCTGAGGCATCGTCATACCCGATGCGAAAAGGCTCTGGGCAGCCTGACGAAGTTGAGCTTGTGCCTGTTCTTTTTCGAGGCGTTCTTGTTCGGTGTCTGTCAGCAACCAGTTGCCAGCCTGATCGCACCAGCGCAGCCAATGGCCAGGAACATCTTCAAACTCTCCCTCCCAAATACTTAATCCAATTTCTAAGTCCGATAACCAGATGTGCGGAGAGGAACGCTGGAGTGGTTGCTCTTGGTAGCGTCCGCCCTCCAGCTTGAAATAACGCAACTGCTGGGTGTAACGGCTATACACAATGTAGTGGGGAACGCGCAGATAGTGCTCGTACACCGTAAACTTGCCCGGTGGCTTTGTCCGTTTCTGCGGTTGCGATACTGTTGTCCCGTTGGTCTGAGGATCAGCACCTGTCAGTGCCGACTCTTCCTGATGACCGCGATCGCGGTCAGGCACAGCACCAGACTCCGGGACGTTTGAGGTTAGGTTGTAGAACCGTCCTAAATCTTCTCGCTCTGTGCCTGGGGACAAAAATTCCACAATCACGTAGGGGGGCGCGCCTTCTTGCCAAATCACATAGCTACGCCGCAGATCAACGCCTTCGTAAAGGCGGGGAACATCTAGGACAAGAAACCAATCAGGCCGTTTGTGCCACACGGGGTGCTTGACATCGTAGTACAGGTTGAGATCAGAGGCACTAAAGTAGTTGGCGCGGGAATAGTCTGTCAGTTGCAGGGTGCGACTCAGCAGTTGCGGCTGGAGATCGTGGAATTCATCGGGCAAACCGGGTTCCTCCGGATCTTCACTGGGTAGGTCGTACATTGTGGGCAGTACATCTTTGGCCGATCGCGGTGGATCGACTTGGGGAATAGTCGGGTAGGAAATGTCAGCCATAACTACCTCCAATACGGATGAACGTGCGGCAATTTCCTTGCGTCAGTCAATTTCCTTGCGTCAGCCAATTTCCTTGCGTCAATTTTACTGCGCAAACCTCTCCGGGAGAACGGTGCCGGCTTCGTGCCCTTGCTCAAGCCCAAAAAGCCCAAGTCCCAAAAGCCCATTAAAAGCCCATTACCAAAAGTCCGTGATGTCGTGTCCCAGTTCCGCCAGCATGTGACGCAGCAGGGGGAGACTGAGCCCAATGACATTCGTATGGCAACCTTCAATCTGTTCAATAAAAGTCCCGCCCTTACCCTCTAACGCAAAGCAGCCCGCACAGTAGAGGGGTTCGCCCGTGGCCACATAGGCAGCAATTTGGCGATCGCTGACGTTGGCAAAGTGCACCCGGGTGACTTGACTGCGCAGCAGCGTGCGGAGAATCGCCGGCTGTGGGCTGGATGTTAGTAACGAAGGCGTAAGCTGGAGCAGGGCGTGGCCACTGTAGAGGTGCCCCACCTGGCCGCGCATTTGCTGCCAGCGGGCGATCGCCTCGGCTGGATCGGCGGGTTTACCGTGGATTTCACCGTGGATCGCTAAAACGGAATCACAGCCCAAGATCACGGTTGGATGGTCTACGCCTTGCTTCTGCAATGGCAGGGCGATCGCTTCGGCCTTTCGCAGGGCCAAGGTTTTGACCAGCAGACTGGGTTCCGCGCTCTGCACCTGAGACTCGTCAAAATCGCTGGGGCGGACAATTGGATCGATGCCCACGCCCTGGAGCAGGCGACGACGGGCTGGAGAGGCGGAGGCGAGAATGAAGGAAATCGGCATGGGAGAATCAACCATCAATAGACCGAGAAGGATTTGATGCTTTCCTCCAGAATGGCCTTCATTTTGCCCCAGCGCTCTTCCGAGGTGGAGGCGTTGAAGGTATACAGTTTGCCTCGGCTAATGGCCACACTGGCGATGTTGTGGCGCAGTCGATCGCCGATTTTGACCGCGTATTCCAACAGATAATAGGTTTTGTCGCCAATCTCGCGCGATTCCGCATTCACCAGCTCAGCGGTACGTCCGGATCCTTCCGGGGCGATCGCACTTTTGCCTAACTTATAGCCCACTTGCCCCGGATCGCCCAGATCCGCCAGGGTTTTCTGGCCAGAGACGGGGTTGATGACAACGCTGACATTTTCCGACTGATGAATAATGTCGTGGAAAACAGCATCGGCACCGCTGGACACACTGACTTGTACCCAGCCGTTGGGATAGAGGAACTGGTAGCCGTCAATGCTGTCCACAAAGCTCTTGAGTCCGGCAGCCGGGGTGACTGCACATCCAGAGACGCTTAAACTGAATACCATAAGTGCGATCGCCAAAATTCGTTTAAGCATGAGTGTTCATTCCCCTCGGTTGCAATGGGCATCAGTCCAGACCGGGTGTAGTCCAGAAATAATCTTCTCTATTTTCTCATCTCTGTGACAAATTGTTACTTGATACAGCGACTTGATAGGGCGTTTTAATCCGGCATTATTCCTTATTTCCCCATTCTTTATTTTCCCATTCCTTAATTTCCCCACTTTCCTATGCTCCACGGTTTGCTTTGGTTCCCGCTATTGTTCTTTTTCATTTGGCTGGCGGGTGCCGGTTGGAACGAGTTTCAAAAACTAGAGACTTACAAAGTTTGGGCTGTGCACTATACACGGGCCAAGTATGACATTTATGCCGTGCTGGGCCAGCAGGGACGGGATCTAACCTGGGGCATTCCCACCCGCAAGGGGCCTGTGAATATGCAGACCTTTTCCCTAGATGGCATACAAGCCATAAACCTCTGGGTAAACGGGGCATTGGTGGATTTGGCGGATCCACCGCGGCGTGGCAAAGCCGAGCTGGAGTTTGTTCCCAACAGTGGCCATGCTGGAATGCGCGTGCCCTTTACCGATCCAGAGTTAGCCGCTCGGTGGGGCCAGGTATTGCAAGCCGAGGTGCACCGTTGAATTTATATGCCGCTGCGGCCCGGTTGGAGAAAAAGGGGGCAGAATGGAGAACATTCAGCGGCCCCGGTCAGAGACGAGCGGGATGGGCATAGGAGCAGCGGCAGGATATGCATGGACAGCGGTGGGGCAAGCAGTTCAAGTTTCCGAGATTACGGCTAATTTCACCCCGAGCGGGCTCAGGGCTGGTATTGGCGATCGCGGCCTCTGGCGTAGTGGGTTCCGCATGGCTGGCAACGCAATTGATTGTGAATCCCCAGTCGGTGGCTTGGCTAAACCGACTAGTGCCCAATTGGGTACCGCTGCCCGTCACCGGGCTCAAGCCACCGCAAACTCTGGCAGCCATTCGGGCTGAAATCACACAAGCGGGCCAGATGCCCGGGACACCCCTGTGGCTGAGTCCAGCAGCGGCTCGGACCACGGGGGGCAAACAGTCCGATATGCTGTTTCCCGTGTTGGAGCAAATGCCTAACTGTGCCGGAGACTGCGAGCAGATTGCGGAGTTGCGGATCTACCAGGCAGTGCCGGGACAGGGAAAGTCAGGGACAGAGCAATTTCAACTGATGGATCAAATGGCCGTGACAGGGCCAAGTGAAACAACGGTGATTTTGCCGTTGATGGAGGGAAAGGCAGCAAAGCCAGGGACGGTGCGATCGCTGCCGTTGCGCGCTGTCACTCGGTTTGAGGGGACGGGTTCCCTGCCTGGAGTCTGGCTGAATTTGGTGGGTTGGCTTGTGCGGGGCGATCGCACCATTGCCTACGGGCAGGTGGTGCATTTGAACCCTTACCCAATGCGCCTGACGCCCTTAGTGGAGTGGAGCAGTCCCCCAGGCACCGAACCTCAGTGGCAAGAGATCACGGGGGCAGGAGATCCCGAACTGATTGTGGATCAAACCCTGGGCCTAGAGCCAACGTTCAAAATCTATCAGGTCACAGGCAGACCGGGCGATCGCTCCCTCTGGCCCAATGGCCAAACGCCACCGCCTAAACTCACGCCCATTTCCCTTGGGGTATCTGCGATTCAGCACCCCACCTACATCAACGCGCTCCTGCTAGCTCGCAGTGGGCTTTGGTCCCCAGCGTTGGCTCGGCTAGATCTGTTCAAACAGCAACGGACGGCCCCGTGGACAGCAGCGGCCCAAGCACAGCGGGATCTGATTCAGCGCCATGCTCAAGTAACCCAAGCGCAGGCGGCTCGGACTTGGGCCAGTGCCAACCAGCAGGTGCTGGTCAACCTTCTGGATGGACGCTGGGATGCCGCCCTGAAAATATTTCAGGAAAAGCCCGAAACCCGCCCCGACATCGCCGATTTGCTGCGTTCCGATGCAGGTCAGATTCAAAACCGAGTGGATGCGGCGCTGAAGGTGACCCCCAATCAATTGGCGGCCAAGGCGTGGGGCGCATTGCTGGCTGCTGTCCAAAAAGGGGGCAAGGCCGGGGCGATCCTGTGGCTGCGCCAACAGCCACTCACCCCCGCTGCTGATATGAAAAAGATTCTGGCGGTGGTCAGTCGGCTCCACTCTGCTCCCGTTGGGGGCCAAACGGAACCCTTCCTAGGCAACGAGCAAGTGATTGGTTCGGCCCAGGCGATCGCTGAAATTAATCCCCAGGATTGGCTGACCCTGGCGATGAGTTCAGCCGGTAACTCGGCCCCATCCTTGAAACTGGAGGGCCAGCAGACGTGGTACCGGGTGCGGGTGTTCCGAATGTTTGACGGGAAACGGTGGCGATCGCCCCACGATCTGGGCCTCGACCTTGCCCCCCAGACCCTCCGGAAACGGCTGAGTTTTGCCACAGATGCCTTTTTACAAGTGGTACTGTGGGCCGCTGATGGCCAACCGCAAACGCTATCCGTCAACATTAAAGCCGTCCGCTGGGGGGGCAATGGGCTAGAATTTTTGGCGGCGGGGGATGCCTTTCCCCCGCAGAAAATGCCATCTGAACGAATGCCACGGGCTTTAGCATTTAGTGACGCGGCGGTGCAGTGGTTCACTCCCACCCCATCCACGTTGGCAGACCTCGTCCAACAGCAACCGACATGGGCCAAGCGTTCCCTGCCCATTCTGGTCCGTGAACTGAAGGCGATCGCGGCGCTGCCACCCGATACGGCACCGACGTGGACGGCGTTAAAAGCCTTGGGCCTAGGCAATTGGCCCGTGCAGCTCGCCCCCATTACTCACCCCACCCAGCCGGATGTAGTGCTAACCTGGGCTCCAGAATTGTTGTCCCCCGCCGCAGCCGCCGCGAGCAGGCCCCAAACGCTGATCTTCTCGGCAGCAGGCCAATTGCTATACAGCGAGATTTCAGAGGATGCGGGACAGTCCTATCGCGCGATCGCCACCCTGGGCAGCACTGGATCACTCGCCCTTGTCGTTGCCGCTGCCAACCATTACGAGCTGCTCCGCTGGTCGCCGAAAGAGCGGCGGTTCCGGGACTAAGGTTTCGTACATAATCCGGTTCAGGGCAATCAGGTTCGAGACGATCAGGTTCGGGGCAAGAGCTTGCGGGTGATGTATTTTCCCACCAAAGGCGGCAGGGCAAAGAACATGCAGGTTTCATCGGCACTGCGCTCAATCAAGCAGCGGCGATCCAAAGAGGACAAGGCTTCGAGAAATTCCGCAAAGGAAATCTCCGATGCTAATTCCGCTTTTAGCGCTTCGAGGGGCAGGGGGATTGCCCGCTGTGCCAACGTGTAGAGCAGCGATCGCTCCACCGCCGACAAGCGCTGAACACTTTCAGCAATTACATGATCCACCAATTCTCGCCCCACCAACGTCCCGGTTTGCAACGCCTGTCGAATGCTGCCGTTAAAGAAATCCTGGATCACCACCGCAACGATATTCAGGGCCAAGGGATTGCCCCGATAAAGCTGGATCAAGTCGGTGCGTGCTTCTGGCTCATCCCGCAGGTGCTTGTCCTGGAGAAGCGCATGGGCTGCATCTCCCAGTCCGGCCAGCTTCAGGGACTGTGTACAGGCACTGCGACTTTCCAGCAACGTCATGATTTCAGGTTTCTCGCGACTGGTGATGACAACACAACTGGCATGACGATGGGCACTCACACAGTGCAACAGTTTGCCATAGGACGCATATTCTGGGAGTAATTGTCCGGCCCGATCTCCCCCCAAGAGGGTTTCCCATCCGTCTAAAATAATCAGCGATCGTCGATGCTGGATCTGGTGCAGAAATACATCCAGCAGAGCTTCTATTTCGATACCTGCGCTGAGGCTGAATTCAGGATTTAATTCATGAAGTATTTCAGGCAAAAGTTTATCTAGCGCGGGAGCCGTTTGGAGCGATCTCCAGATCACGATCTGAAACTGGGATTGCACCTGTTCTACCAGTTTTATAGCCAAAGCAGTTTTTCCGATGCCTCCCATGCCCCAGAGCGTCAGGAGTCGGCAGCGATCGAGGGTGACCGATTGGATGAGCGTGGCGAGTTCGGCAGTACGCCCATAAAACGTCGCCATATCGGGAAGTTGCATGAACACAGCGCGGGGAAAAGGCGCAGGAGAGGGAGGGCGATCAACAACTTCTTCCCACGGGAGATCAAGAACGTAGCAAAATGCTTTGAAAGCGGGCGTGGCGACAGACTGTTTACCCATGAGGAAGCGTTTCCAGGTCGCTTCGGAAATACCCGGAGCGAACGGGCCGGATTCGTGCCATACCACTGTCGGGACCAAAACTTGACTGGCAGCCGTCAACCACTCGGGGATCATCAATGGTCCAGCCGCGTTCGATCCGCTGCTGTTTGATGCGGGTAAGTCCAGTGGGGGAAGCTTTAAGAGTGGCCACAGAATAGAGTCACGCAAGTAGAGACACAGGGTAAATCACATGTTTAACATCACGCAGGTTAACGTCACGCCATACAGGGGGCCTGAGGCCGAGACTGGCTCGAAATTGGTGGTCTCCCGACCATCGCGACATCCCACTATCACGCCATCCCGCTATCACAACATCCCACCGTTATCAGAAGGCTCCATTGTCAAGCTCAATTCTAGGTCACTTTTGGGAGCTTAGGACTGAGCCTCGGGTGAACTGGATCATCCACCAGGAATTCGGTTGAATGATTATGACAATTTACCGACATACCATCATGGCCCAGAAAAACGACACGGCTACGCTAATGATGGCATTTTTTCTAACCACAACCCTGGTGGGCGGAGGCATTTGGGGATTGGGACAGCGTTGGCTGATGGACGGGGACCTTGGGCTTCTCGCCTCGATCGCGGGTTCACCCAGCCCCACCCCACCCAGCCGAGTGAGCCTCGGCGAAACCATCTTAATTCTGGCCGATGCACCACCGGAGAAACAGGCTGGAGCCTCGGCCTATCGGGCAGGCCAGCACTCCACGGCGATCGCCCAATTCCAAGCCACCCTCCAAAAACACCGCAACGATCCAGAAACCCTGATCTATGCCCAGGCTCTGCACAGCAGTTCTTTTGCCGCTACGGGCGCAGGGGGTAAGATTGCATTCTCACCCACGGGCGATCGCGTCGGTGCACCCGTCCTGGTCCAGGTACAGTCGGGAGGGCCAACAGGCTACAACTTTGTGCCGATCCCGTCCCCTTAACGCGGCTTCACCAATCTGCTGGAGACAAATCATGGCTCAGAACAAAGACACAACCACGCTGGTGATTTCTCTCGTGATCACGATTGGATTAGTGAGCGCGGGGAGTTGGTGGCTGAGTCAGCGTTGGGGTTCATTGGCTTCCCGGCTAGCGTCACCCCAGTTATCGTCCGATCGCATCAGTGAAGGACAAAAGATTTTGCTGCCCAGCGAACAGCCCACACCCAAGCAACAGGCCGCCGCCGCACTCAAAACGGGCGATCGCGACGCCGCCCGCACGTACTATACTGCTGCCCGACAGGCCGACCAGAATGATCCAGAAACCCTGATTTACCTGGCAAACACACAGATTTCCGGTCCCTTTCGGGCCATTGCCGTCAGCGTTCCCATCGGCACTGACAGCAATGGTGCCAAGGAAATCCTGCGCGGGGTAGCCCAAGCCCAGGCCGACGTAAATGCCAATCTCGATGTGTCCAACGCCCTGAATACCGGCACAACCCGACTACCGCTCAAAGTGATCATCGTCAACGACGACAATAACCCGGAAACGGCACGCCAACTGGTTCAGCAGTTGATTCAAGATCCGGAGATTCTGGGCGTTGTCGGGCACTATGCCAGCACCGTGACTCTAGCCATGGCCCCTCTCTACACCGATGGTCACCTACCCGTCATCTCGCCGATTAGTACCAGCACCCAAATCGCCAATATCAGTCCCTATGTCTTTCGCACAGTGCCTAGCGACTACGTTGCCGCCCGCAACCTCGCCGATGCCCTCACCCTCAAACTCAAACTCAAAAAAGTCGCCGTTTTCTACAATCCCCAAAGTGCCTACAGCCAGTCGCTCACCACTGAATTCAAAACCGCCGTCACCTTACTAGGTGGGGAAGTGGTGAACTCAGTGGATCTGGCGGCGGCAAATTTTAATCCCCAATCGGCATTGCAGGCTGCCAAAGCCCAGGGTGCCCAGGCATTGTTATTCGCAGGCAATACCGCCACAATCGACGCGGCGCTACAGGTGGCTCAAGCCAATCGCGGGGAGATTCCCCTACTGGCGGGGGATGATTTCTACTCGCCAAAGACCCTAGACGTCGGGCGCAAATCCGTGCTGAATATGATACTGGCAATTCCCTGGCTCAGCGATCGCAATCCTGCCTTTGCCACCCGCGCCCGCGCACTGTGGCGGGGAGAGGTGAACTGGCGTACCGCCACGGCCTATGACGCCACGCGGGCCTTTGCCGCAGCCATTCAGCAATCCCCCACCCGCACCGGAATCCAGGAGATCTTGAGATCAGGCAAAATTCTGGTGGAAGATGGAGCCCTAGGACCTGTGCAATTTTCCGCTTCCGGCGATCGCCCCATTTCAGCCCAACTGGCCCAGATTGTGGAAAATTCGCGGTCGGCTTCAGGCTATAGCTTTGCTCTCGTCAAGTAAGTCAAAATGGCCAGTCAGTCAAAATGGCCAGTCAGTCAAGATGGCCAGTCGGTCAAGATGATCAGGGGTTAAGAGCGTGAAACAACCTGTATGGGCTGTTGTCTGGACACTATTTAGTGCGATCGGGACTGCGATCGGATTTGGCGTCACGGCCCAGGCCCAATCTCTACCCACAGACGTTCAAATTAGGGCAATTCTGCGCCAATACATTGATCAAGAGCAACAAAGCACCGGCATCGTTGTCGGTGTGATTGAAGAAAAAGGCAACCGCATCATTGCCTACGGCACCCTGGATCAGACAACACCTCGGCCAGTAAGTGGCGATACGCTGTTTGAAATTGGCTCAATTACCAAGGTGTTTACGGCTCTGCTGCTCATGCAGAGGGCCGAACAGGGCAACCTCTCGCTGGAGGATCCCATTGCCAAGTTTTTGCCCCAGTCCGTAAAAATGCCTACGCGCAACGGCAAAGCCATTTCCCTACGGAATTTGGTGACACATACATCTGGGCTGCCGCGCTTACCCGATAACTTGGCCCCCACCAACGTGGCCAATCCCTATGCCGATTACACCGTCGAGCAACTCTATGCCTTCCTCTCCAGCTACCGATTGCCGCGAGATATTGGCACGCAATACGAATACTCAAACCTCGGGGCGGGACTACTGGGACACATTCTGAGCCTGAGCACTGGGGTGGATTATGAAACGTTGGTAAAAACCCAAATTGCTCAACCCTTGCAGATGCATGACACCCAGATTCATCTGACCGCAGAACAGCGATCGCGGTTTGCCACCGGACATAATGCCTTGGGTAAACCAGTTCCCTACTGGGACTTGCCGACCCTGGCTGGGGCCGGAGCGCTGCGCTCCACAGCCAACGATCTGTTGAAATTTTTGGCGGCGAATTTGGCATTAACCCCATCCCCACTGAGGGCAACCCTGCAAAAAACCCATACCATCCAGCAGCAGACGGGCACTCCAGGTATGGCGATCGCCCTCGGGTGGCATAGCCTAAACCGGACTGGCTCGGAAATTATCTTCCACGATGGCGGTACGGGCGGATTTCGCAGCTTTATTGGCTTTGTGAAGCAAAAACGGTACGGAGTCGTGGTGTTATCGAATTCCGAAAATAATATTAATGACATTGGGCTGCATCTGCTGGATCCTCAGATCCCTTTAGCAAAACGCCAACCCCCCAAGCACCGGCAGGAGATCGCCATTGATCCCAAAGTATTGGCGCTCTATGTGGGTCGCTATGAACTGGCTCCCAACTTTATTCTCACCATCACCCAGGCGGAAAATCGCCTCTATGTCCAAGCCACGGGCCAGCCCAAAGTGGAATTGTTTGCAGAAACAGCCACCCAATTTTTTCTCACCGAAGTGGATGCCCAAATCACATTTATCCGGGAACCACAGGGCACCGTAAACCGCCTCATTTTGCACCAGGCCGGTCAAGACATTCCTGCCCAAAAATTGGATTAAGGGACTTCCATGAAAATAAACTGCCCGTGAATCCGGTTTCGACTACGCTCAACCTTCAGCCAACGCAGGTTGAACGTAGTTTTAGCTTGCTTCCCGCAGAGTCACCCAACCTCCGGGGATGATTTTTTGTTTGTAAGTCCCTAAAGCCCCCTTCACGCAACACGATTCACTTTGGGCACCCTAGGCAAACCGCCCTAAACATGGCTCTATCCATGTCGAAAATTTCCCAATTGCACCTCGTGTTTTTTACTCTGATGGCGATCGCCCTCCTGATGATCGAATACCAAAAAGCCCAGAACTCGCCAGTCCCAGCCCCAGCCCATCGGGCACTGCCCCATGCTTAAGCTCGCCTGCACACTCTAGAATCATCGGTTAGGTTCCCGGCAGATCTCCGTTGGGGGATAATAGCAGCGATCGCCCCACCGCCCCCTGGGTTACCATGCCAAACTTGCCAAGTCCCAAATTACCCAGTCCCAAATTAGCCCCCTGTCATGCTGTCCAGTCGCTGTTGTGCGTGCTGATCGGCTTCTCCCTAGCCCTCAAGGCCCAGGCATCCCCTTACTCCGATCGCGGCACCCAGGGCCTCGTCACCTCGGCCCATCCCCTCGCCAGTGAAGCCGGTATCAAAATGCTGCACCAAGGCGGTAATGCCGTAGATGCCGCCGTTGCAACCACCTTTGCCATTTCCGTTGTCGAGCCCTTTTCAGCAGGAATTGGCGGCGGGGGCTTTTTGCTGCTACGGGTAGGAGCAACCGGGCAGATCAAAGCCTTGGATTTTCGGGAACGGGCACCGCTGGCGGCCACTCGCACCCTCTATCTGGATGCCCAGGGCAAGGTGCGTCCCCAGGCCAGTACAGATGGTCACTTAGCCGTCGCCGTTCCGGGAACGGTGGCAGGGCTCTATGAAGTGCATCGGCGCTATGGCAAACTGCCCTGGAAACAGGTGGTGGATCCGGCCATTCAACTGGCCGCCCAGGGATTTCCCGTGAGTTGGCGGTTGGCCGCCGCCACCGCGAGCCAAAAAACGCTGCTCAGCCATAGGGCAGGACGGCAAATTTTTACGCGCAATGGCGTGCCCTTGGGATTGGGCGATCGCCTGATCCAAACCGATCTGGCCCAAACGCTAACCGCCATCGCCGCCGATCCCCAGAGCTTCTATACCGGCAAGGTAGGCACCGCGATCGTGCACGATATGGCCGCTAACGGGGGCTTAATTACCCAAAAGGACTTGCAGAACTATCGGCCAATCTGGCGCGAACCCGTCTGTGGCAATTTTCATCAAACCCGCATCTGTTCCATGCCACCGCCCTCATCCGGAGGGGTGCATCTGCTGCAAATGCTCAATATTATCGACCCCGACCCCAAAGATCTGCCCAAAAACACGCCCAGCAATTTCGCCACCCTGGGCTGGCACAGTCCCGATGCCCTGCACCTGTTGATCGAAGCCATGCGGATTGCCTATGCCGATCGCGCCGAATACCTGGGCGATCCGGCCTTCGTGTCGGTACCTGTGACCGCCTTGATCAGCCCTGCCTACGCCAAGTTACGCCGTCAAGAAATTGATCCGCAAAAAGCGCGCCCTTCCAGTCGCGTCACGTTTGGGGATCCCCACCTGATTCAACGCCTGAATACCGCCAAAGAATCCTCTGAAACCAGCCACCTAAATGCCGTCGATGCCGCCGGCAATGCCGTCAGCCTCACCTTTACGATTAACCTCGGCTTTGGGGCGGGCGTGGTGGCGGCGGGCACCGGCATCGTCCTCAATAATGAAATGGACGATTTTGCCATTGCCCCGGATGTGCCCAACGCCTTTGGCTTGGTGGGACGGGATGCCAATGCGATCGCCCCCGGCAAAACCCCGCTGTCCAGCATGACCCCAACCATCGTGACGGAAAATCAGCACATCCGACTGGTCACTGGCTCTCCTGGCGGCAGCACCATCATCACCACCGTCCTGCAAATTGTCTTGAACGTGCTCGTCTATGACATGCCCATAGACAAGGCCGTCGCGGCTCCCCGATTGCATCATCAGTGGTTGCCCGATCGCACCCTAGTTGATCGGTGGGGCTTTGATCCCTTAACCTTGGCCGAACTGCGCCGTCGGGGGCATCAATTCACCGAGCGCGAAGGCTGGGGCAATGCCAACGCCATCGTCCGCCAGCCCAATGGCCTCTTTGTTGGGGCCGCCGATCCGCGCGGGGAAGGGGCCGCGATCGGATTTTAGCAGTGGCCATTTTAGCGGTGAATATTTTAGCAGTAGACTATGTGCCGATTACGTATTTTCGCCACTCTTGGTTCACGCCATTTTTGACATACTTACTCACCTCAAAATACAGGCCGCTGTGGGGACGGTGCGGCGCTACATCCAACAACATGCCAGCTTCCTTCGGCGTGCGGTTGCCTTTTTTGACATTGCAGCGCACACAGGCCGTCACAATATTTTCCCAACTGTCGCCGCCCCCACGCGATCGCGGCACCACATGATCGAGCGTCAGTTCATCGCCGGTGTAGCCGCAGTACTGGCAACTATGGGCATCGCGATGCAAAAGATTGCGGCGAGTCAGGGGAATTTCTTTGTAGGGCACCCGCACATAGTGCCGCAGCCGAATCACCGTCGGCAAAGGGAAGCCCGAATAAATATACTTACCGTTGTGTTCAACCTGCTCTGCTTTGCCTTTGATTAGCAGAACGACGGCCCTACGCCAGCTTGTAATGTTCAGCGGTTCGTAGGAGGCATTGAGCACCAAAACCTTGCCCATGCTAATTCAGTTAAGAGAATTGTTACCCAGATACTAGCATATTCGTTCTAGGGGAGCAGTCTCCCGACTGTCGGTCTTTTCCCCACTGGTTTTTAATCGGCTACAGTTCTTCTAAGCGGGTAATATCATCCTCGCCCAAATACTCGCCGTTCTGAACTTCAATCATCACCAGGGGAATTACCCCAGGATTTTCTACCCGGTGGGGAGTACACATGGGCACATAGGTGGATTGCTTCTGGATCAGCACGGTTTCTTTACCATCACAAACCACTTTGGCCGTACCGGAAACCACGATCCAGTGTTCGCTGCGATGGTAATGCATCTGGGTCGTAATGTGCTGCCCAGGGGCCACTTCAATGCGGTTAATGCGGTAGTGGTTACCTTCCTCCAGCAGCGTCACTCTACCCCAAGGGGGGGTACGAATCGGATCGGGAGTGACGGTGCAGGAGATGCGATCGCCCACCGCTACAGAATCTTCGGTCAATCCATTGCCAGCACTCATAACGTTGACTCACGATAAAGTTCAGGATGATCACCCAAAGCACCGCAGTGCTTGTTCCAGGGTATAACCTCTCGGGCCAATGCAAAGTTCACTCGGAACGCCTCTGCCTTAATTCTTAATTTAATTGTAGCGCTGCCTATAGGATCACCAAGGTCACTAGAGTGGTCACGAGGAGTGGGTCGGCGGTTTGCTAAAAATTCCCAGCAGTAGGCAACCAATGCCTACATTAATAAACACATCCGCCAAATTGAAAATGGGAAACTGGATCAGGCGAAAGTCTAAAAAATCCACCACTTGACCCAGGATAAAGCGATCGATGCCATTGCCCAAGGCCCCCGACAAAATAAAACCATAGCCCGCCTGTTCCCAACGACTCAGCTTGGGTCCAAACCACGCCATCAGCAACAACACCACACTCACGCCCAAAGACAACCAGCGCAGCCAGCCCACCCCCTGGTTAAATAGGCTAAACGCAGCCCCGGTATTCACAACGTAGGTCAAGTGAAACACACCGGGAAGCAGGGGCAAGGTCGCCGGCGGCACAGTCAGGGTAAAGGTATACACCACCAAAAACTTAGACAGGCGGTCCAGCACCAAGCCCAAAAAGGCAAACAACCAAAAATATCGATTTGTCTTGAACATGGAGCCTACTATTTGGGATTTGGGATAGCGCTGCGCGCCGATAGACTAAAGGATTTTGGTACCAGTGCCGATCGCACCTTCCCCTCAGCACTGACGGCCTCGCGCCACGACCAAAATCACCCATCCAAACGCCAATACCGCACGGTCCATAGCATCACGGTCCATAGAATTCTAATAAAACAAGGCATGGCGCAGTACAAAGGCAATCACTGTCGTGCAGCAGATCATCGCGAACTGTCCCGGCAGGGGATACACAGAATATTTCAGCACGGCTTGCAGGAGGGGCAGTTTGCCAGTGGTCAGCCATCCCATGGAGGCACTGGCCACTAGATAACCAATGCCAACGCCGTGAATGCTAAGAAGGCCACACAGGCAGCTAAACGCCAGAGACTCCAGGCGGGGCAGAACATTGAAGGCTAAAAAACCGCAAATCCAGGCCCCTGGGATAAAGCCGAGTAAGTAGCCAAAGGTGGGTTGGTGCAGGTAGCCCATGCCACCGCCCTGCGCAAAGATGGGAAACCAACTGAGTCCCAACAAGATATAGGCAATTTGAGAGAGGGCCCCGGCAGTACGCCCCCCCAAGCAGCCCACGAGCAGGACCGCGCCCACCTGATAAGTTACTCCGAGAGGATAGGTGTGGACACCGGGCGGGGTCAAGCTACCACTGGGAATTGCCACAAAAGCATCTAGGAATGTACCCCCAATCGTGAGGAACAACCCAATTAATGCCCACAGCAACTCACTGGAGGTAGCCATTACATGTATCAAATCCGTTGCTGCCTTTGATGGGAGAGGATCTGGGGGCGATCGCCAACTCAGGAGGGAATTGTAACACTTGAACGTGATCCGGCTTACTCGATTTCGGCTGGCCGTTGGTGGGTCACTTCAATTACCGTATGGACGTTCCCTCGGGGGGTAAAGTCGCCCTTAATGTGCATTTCTAGAGGGTCACAGGCGGCAACCAAGTCATCCAGAATTTGATTAATGGATTCTTCATGGGAAATGTAGCGATCGCGATAACTATTGATGTACAGCTTAATCGCTTTCAACTCCACCACCCGCAGGTGCGGCACATAGCGAATCGAAATCGTCGCAAAGTCCGGATACCCTGAAAATGGGCATTTACAGGTAAACTCCGGCAGCGTAATGCTAATGCTATAGCAGCGGCCCACCCGAGGATTGGGAAAGGTAATTAGCCGACCTTCGGTAATCAATCGTTCGCCATATTTCTCATCCTGCGCGGGTGCAGTGTCTGAAGGTGTAGTTTGGCTCATGAGGCAGGGCAGCGCAAATTTTTGCTGTCTAATTTTTGACTATCTCATCTTAGGGCAAACCTCACCCCTAGACCTGCCGGTCTTTTCACCCAGTCTAAAGAAATCCCTCTTTTTCCCACAAAACTCGTGCGCTTTTTCTGATTTCGGCTATCCTGAGCGTACTTTCTGGACGCTCAGCCGACAATTCGGACTATGCCACCCCACCTTAATTCCCAACTGAATATGCCAACTGCTCCCGTTTCGAGTTTTTCTGGATTGCCCACTGTGAATAACTCTTCTTCCAATCATTATTCACCCTCTGTTCCCATCTCCGTCTATCGGGAACTGGCGGCTGAACTGAGTTCTACCCGCACCCAGATGCAAACCTACAAATTCCAAAATCAGCAGCTTGTGGAGCAGAACCAAAAACTGCGCCTAGAAATTGAGCGGGTGGTCCAGTCTGCGCTGTATCTGCGCCAGGTTGCCGATGGCCAGGGCACTAATTATCCTGGGGCTAACTATCCTGGACCTGACCCGTCTGGCTCCGATCAGCCTGAACTGGATTATCCCATGCCTTCCCTAGCGCATCCGGTGCCTGCGCCAACCGCCCCCCGGAAACGTCCAACCACTCTGAAGCGAGCGGCATCGGAAACACCGGAGCGCTTGGTCACCGAACAACAGGAACCGCAACCGCGGCGGTCGAACAGTCGGCCTGCCTCGGGACTCAATGGCGGCTGGCTGATGCTGATTATCAGTGTCATTGTCATCACCGCCTTTGGAACGGGGTTTCTGATTGTGCGGCCACTTTTGCCCACGCGCTAGATTAAGCCTAGCTCCGGTATGGCCAATCTTCCTAATTGTGTCTGATTAACGGGGAGATAGCCCCGCTTTCCGGCTCAGACTGGAAAGAATTCTTACGGAAGCGGAAGAGTTCTGCAAGGCATCGCATAATAAATGCGGAACATGAGTTGGCTACCTGGCCGCTACTGCTGGGGATTTTGCTGGCGCGTCTGGGCCTGTATGTCTCGAAATGTATATCCCAGAATGTATATTTAGCTGCAACATGCGTGTCGGCGATTGCTCTACATAATGACAGGCTCAATACCTGATCTCAGTAGCCGATGTCAGGAGCCGATATGAATAGCCAATCTGTCCCTTGGAACTGTTAAGAAGGAGTGTAGGACGTTGAAAAAAGTTGAAGCCATTATTCGCCCGTTTAAACTTGATGAAGTCAAGATTGCTTTAGTGAATGCGGGGATCGTTGGGATGACGGTTTCTGAAGTTCGCGGCTTTGGTCGTCAGAAGGGGCAAACGGAGCGCTACCGGGGTTCTGAATACACCGTGGAGTTTCTGCAAAAGCTTAAGGTGGAAATCGTGGTCGAGGATGATCAGGTTGATATGGTGGTCGAGAAGATCATCGTGGCAGCCCGCACTGGAGAAATTGGCGACGGCAAAATCTTTATTGCCCCCGTTGACCAAATTATCCGCATTCGGACCGGCGAGAAGAACGTAGAAGCAATTTAAGGGATGCTTGCGGAGCCTGTAATCTCCGTGCAGTTTTAACTTCTGTTTCTGTTCAGTTTTAATTTCTGTTCAGTCTTAATTTCAACAAGACGACTGAACTGGGGCACTCCTGAATTTAATTTTAGGAGTGCCTTTTGTTATAGAGGCTAGGGTTGTGAACGCCAGTCTCTAATTTCGTGTGATTAACTTTCGTGTGACTAACGCTGAGGTGGAAGGGCGGGGCTAATTATCCACAGCCCTGGGAATGATGCACTGGATGCGGTTAAAGGGCTGTTCGGCAGTGGCCAGTTCCACAACATCAAGTCGCCCCTGCATCAATGCCAACAGGGTGTGAATGGCTAAAAAGTTGAGCCCCGGCGTCGGGATATCCAACGCTTTAGGTAGGTCGCTATGCATCAGGTCGATCGCTTCCTGCCATGCGGTGGCGGGGCGCTGGTCTTTCAACTGAATCAGCACCGTGGCAGCGGTGGGGGACGATTGCACGGACAGGTGAATACTGCCTTGATCCATGTGGGCGATCGCGCCGTCAATTAGCTTGACTAAAACCTGGCGCAATGAACGGGGATCCGCTAGAGCGTAGAGGTCGGGATCCGGCGGGGAGATTTCCAGTTGCAGGTTGCGGTTTTGGGCTTGCAGGTGAGTCAGCAGATGGACTTCCTGGAACAAGTGGGTCAGTTGGAGGGGCTGGGTGTGTAAGGGTTGGGTCCCGTAATCTGTGCGGGCAACGGAGAGCAGATTGTCCAGCACGTCCACCATGCGCAGGGCAGCGGCATTGGCTTGGGCGACAAAGTCTCGTTCTTCCGCTGGGTCGTCACACAGGTCAGAAAGGATCAACTGGTGCATGCCAATCATGCCATTCAGGGGCGATCGCAGTTCATGGGAGGTTCGCGCCAAAAATCCCGCCTTGAATTGGCCCATCTCCGTCATTTGCTGATAGGCCAGTTGCAACTGATACAGGCGATCGCGCAACTCCTCCTCGACGCTCCGATCCGGCGTTGACTGCGCCACAGGAGTCGCCGACAAAGACCGCCGCCGATACCCCCAGCGGCCCAGAGCAAACCCGATCCCCACCCCAATCCCCACTCCCAAAAGGTTGCTCAACATGGCTCTATCCTAAATCCAGCACTACTGCACCCTGTCGCAAAATTGTCCATCCGTTTTCCGTCCAGCGCAAGACTGTGGAGGGAGTCCCCGAAGTAACAATCGCTCCGGATGCTGGCACTGCCCCTAGCGACCCATCTAAGGTGCCCAGTTCTTCAGACGTAAGAGTCAAGACTCCGGGAAATTGCTGAATGACTTCATCCAGGCTTAATAGAGTGGGCTGTCCGGACAAATTAGCGCTTGTGGTAGCGAGGGGACCAGTTTGACGCAGAATAGCTCGCGCCAGAGCATGATTGGGGACACGGATGCCAATGGTACTGGGATTTTGGGGGTTCAAGGCCGGGGGAACGCGATCGCTAGCTGGTAGGACTAAGGTTACGGCTCCGGGCCAATAGGAACGGGCCATATCGCGCCAAACAGCGCGTTCTGCGACGGTACCGGCTACATAGGCCCACAGATCATCAACTTCGCCAGCCATCAAAATCAACGGTTTGTCCGGGCTCCGTTGTTTGATGGCAAATAGGCGATCGGCACAATCCGGACGAACAGCAAGGGCGGGCACGGTATCAGTGGGAAAACTAGCCACCGCCTGCCCTGTGGCAATGCCAGCAATAAGATCGGGAAGAGAAACGCGGGGCATGGAGCAGGGGTTAAGGAAAGGTAGGGGTTAACGGAAAGAAGTGGCTAAGGGAAAAGAAGTTGGCCGGGAGAGCCATGGATGAAAGCTATTTCTGAGCAGCCATTTTCTGATAGGTCTGGATAGATTGCCATGCGCTGTTCAGGTTGCCTTGCAAGAGGGCGGCAATCCCCTTGAGCGCTTGGAGTTCGGGAAGGGTAGGAGAAAGTTGCAGCGCCGTGTTGAGCGGGGCTTGGGCAGCAGCAGGCTGCAACGCATAGAGGTTGAGGAGGGCTAGGTAGGCATAGGGGTAGGGGTTTTGGGGATCAAGCTGGGCCAGGGTCTGGAAGGTAGCGATCGCAGACTTTACGTCCTTTTTCAAAACCTGAGCCAGGGCCAGGGTGTAGGTAAAGTTGCGGTTCTGGGGATCCTTCAGCAAGCGGTAGCCCATGGCCTGCTGCGCTTGGGTCAGGTAGTCCTGGCCGGGATTGTACTGATTCATCAACTCTACGGTTTGAAAGAGTTTGTCTAGGACTTTTGGGCCTTGGGGCAAAGTCGTGGCCAACAGCCGGAGACGGGTTAACAGGTCGAGATCCAAGGGCGTTAGCATGGGCGCGGCAGCAGGATCAAGGGTGAGGCGAACCGGTGGGGCAGCGATCGCCACGGTTTCTCCAGTTTGACGATTCTGATAAAGCACTTCCAGGGTATAGGTGCCAGGGATGGCCCGCTCAGGGGGCAGCATGGCCAACCGCTCCGTAAGCTGGAAGTCGGAGGTGGCCGTCATCCAGGTGGGCAGACCGGGTTGCAGGTTACCGTTGGCAATAGCATGGTCATGAATCCAAGTTGTGACTGTGGGTTGACCGGGCTTGGGTTTGCCGAAGGCATCCAGTTCGGGGGGCACAGGCACGGTGCTGGGATCCAGTTTCCAGTTGATTAAGACCAATCCAGGTTGCAGCGACTTCCAGGGTCCAGACCAGGTGTAGGTAATCGGAATCGGTTTGCCCGGAGGAGCAAGATCAGGCACCGTGACCTGAGTCAATTGAATCGGCGCAGTCAGGGGAGGGGCAACGGCTCCGGGCGACGCCGTAGCCGTGGGGTTTGGGCTGGGGGCGAAACCTGGAGGCGTAGGGGTGGGATTAGGCCCAGTCTGTCCGATCGGTAAGGTTGGCAGAGGCTTGATCTCAACGGCGGCGGTGCGCCGCTGGTAAAGGCTAAACTGGCCGCGATCTGCCGAGATCCCAGGTTTTGATCCGCTGGAACAAGGGGGAATTGAGGCGTTGCTCCAGCCGTTGTTCCGCAATGCTTTTCGGCGGCATGGGACCACCCGTTTGGGCCAAAAACCAAGACAAAGCCCGCACTTCGGCCTCGACTCGATCCGATTTTTTACCGACATCACGGGCATATACCTGAAAGTTTTGGCGCAGTCCAGCGTAGGTGAGATTGTGCTGATTCAGCTCAGGGCTGGAGGTCAACAGCCCCAGGGTAGATTTTTCGTAGGGATCGGCTTGCACCACCGCATCCACAATTTCGTTTAGGGGAAACTCTGGGCCAGTATACGCTCGTCGGGTGGCAAAATCGGTTTGTTGGTGAAGGGGCAACGGAGCGCTCAGTTGATTGGGAAAGAGGTGATACACCGTCATGGCCAAGGACAGGCCAATCAGGCCCCACCGCAGAAACACACCAGGAATATTCCAGCGCCAGAGCCGCCAGCGCTTGGGAAAGAGGGTCCAGCCTAAAGCCACGAGCAGGGCAAAGGCCGGGAGCATGGGCATAACGTAGCGCAGGTCTTTGTTGGGATTGAGGGCATTCAGGACATACCCCCCCATCAAGAACAGGCTGAGCCACAGCAGCGATCGCCGCGCGGATTGATACACCCGCAATCGCCCCTGCGACGACTGTGATCCCTCACGCCCCAGCCAGTCTCGGCTGAGGGTGGACCGCTTCCAATAAAACACCAACCCCAATAGAGGTAGCAGCCAAATCCAGGACACGAGCTTAGGCAATCGCCACAGATAATACAGCCAACTCTCGATGGATGTGACGCTAGGGTCGCCCTCAGCCAAGGCCGGTTCCACGGTAGAACTTTGCACCGAGGTCAAAATCAACAGCCAACTGGCGCTAAACCATGGCCAGACCATCAGGGCAGCGACAGCGAGGGCCAGAGCCAGTTGCAACAGTCTCCCAGAGCCAGTTGCCGCAGAGCCACGAGAACAATCCACAGCAGGGGAAACAGGAAAAACAAGAGGGCGGTTTGTTTGACCAACAGGGCCAGCCCGAGACTGATACCAAAGGCGATCGCCCAAATCCATTGCCACAAAAACTGCGTCAGGGAAAAGCGCCATGGCAGCCGTGGGGCGGCGCGCGACAACTCGGGAAGGGGTTCGGGCCGTGGTTCAGGCCGTGGGGCCTCGGTGGGTTCAGCGATCGCGACCCAGACATTCTCCCCACCACCGCCCGTCGCACTTTCACCCACCGCACCTTCACCTGCCGTACTCCCAACACTCCCAGCCACGCCACTCCCACCCTCTACAGGCGTCTGTAAGGCAACGCTAGCCTCAGCGATCATCAGCGGCCCACCCAACCCGTCCCGGTGGGCAAACTGCCATTTCCCCTTCGCTTTGCCCCACCACACCGTCAGGCAAAAGAAACTTAGCGTCACCAACGCCACCAGCGGATAGTCAATCAAATAGTCCAGCCGAATACGATAGAGTCCCGGCATTACCAAGCAAATCAGTGCGGCCACCAACCCCACGGTCACCGTAAACAGGTAACTCCCCAGCCCATACACCGCCAGGAGCAAAATGGCGCTAAACAACAGATTAATCAGCGTCGCGGTATCAAAACTCGTGCCCAAGCCGTTGAACAGCGGCACCGTCAGAGCATAGACCAACGGAGGATACTTGGTAGACGCCGTCCAAAAGCTGTACCACCAGTCACCGGACAGCCAATTGGCTTGCTGTACCAAGCGCCAGTACATCATGGCGCGGGTAAGATGCCCGCCTTGATCCCACCCGGGCACAGAATGATCCAAGGAAAACCAGAGGCGATCGCCCGCCACCACCAATCCCCATAGCACCCCAATCCCCGGTAGCCCTACCAGCCACCACCCCTGTTGTCTGCGTTCAACCACCTAGCCTGCCTGTAGTCATAACTCGACCTTGATTGTGGAGTCGCCGACGATTATTGACTCCACATCCTACACCCTAGATTAGTTTTCAGGCCATGGTTAATCACCTGAATCCATCCACTGGGGATCACCCAAAGTCATTACTAGGCCACCACAAAGTTGACTAATTTCCCCGGCACAACGATCGCCTTTTTAATTTCCTTGCCTTGAATAAATTTCTGAGCAACCTCCGACTCCCGCGCCAAACGTTCCAAATCCGCCTGGGTAGAGGCGGTAGGCACCTGAATGGTCCCCTTGGTTTTCCCCAAAATTTGAATCACCAGGGTCATTTCATCGGCCACCAGTGCCGCTGGATCCACAAGGGGCCAGGATTGGCGGTGGATTGATTCGGTTTGCCCCAATCCCTGCCAAAGTTCATCGGCCAGATGGGGGGCAAAGGGGGCCAGCAACAGCAGCAAGGTAGTAATGCCCTCGGCATACACCGGCGACTGTTTATCACTGGCATCGCCCAGGGCATTGCTCAGCTTCATCAATTCCGAGACTGCCGTGTTGAATTGATTGTCAGTCAAATCCCCGGTAATTTCTTTGATAGCGATATGTATGGCCCGCCGTAACTCTTTTTCTGGCTTCGTCAGGGTTGCCGGATCCCGAGTAGTCGGGGGCAATGCCATCCCCTGAAATTCCGTCACCAAGCGCCATACCCGGTTCAAAAAGCGAAATTGCCCTTCCACGTCCGCATCTTCCCACTCCAGATCTTTTTCCGGTGGGGCCTTAAACAGAATGAACATGCGGGCGGTGTCGGCCCCATACTTGGCGATCACTTCGCCGGGGGCAATCCCGTTGTGCTTGGATTTGGACATTTTCTCATAGACCATTTCCAGGCGATCGCCCGTTTCGGGATCAACCGGATTGGCAAAATCCGTGATGGCTTGCGGCATTACATACTTGCCCGTTTTGGGATTCTTATAGGTTTTGCCCTGGACCATACCCTGAGTCAATAGGCGCTGAAAGGGTTCATCGCACTGCAAATAGCCGCGATCGCGCATCACCTTCGTAAAGAAGCGGGAATACAGTAAGTGTAAAATCGCATGTTCAATCCCCCCAACATACTGATCAATCGGCATCCAATCTTTGGCAATGGCGCGATCAAACACCTCAGCCGCATTAGTAGCGTCGGGATAGCGCATATAGTACCACGACGAACAAATGAACGTATCCATTGTATCGGTTTCCCGTTTCGCAGGCTGACCGCACGTAGGGCACGGCACATTGATCCAAGACTCCAACTTGGACAAGGGCGACGGCCCCCGTCCCGCAAATTCCACCTCTTCCGGCAACTGCACGGGCAATTGGTCATCGGGAACGGGCACTGCCCCACAATCTGGACAATGAATAATCGGAATCGGACAGCCCCAGTAACGCTGCCGGGAGATCAGCCAATCCCGCAGTCGATAATTGGTGGTGCCCGTCCCCTTGC
Organism: uncultured cyanobacterium; assembly: GCA_963766075.1. Lineage (GTDB taxonomy): Bacteria > Cyanobacteriota > Cyanobacteriia > Leptolyngbyales > Leptolyngbyaceae > CAVYAN01. The sequence continues at coordinate 26,459 of CAVYAN010000063.1, forward strand.
CCTGGGCTTCTAACCAAGCAACGGCTTGTTCGACGCTCTGGCCTTTTTCTTTGCCTGCGGGCACGCCATCCAACGGCCCCGAGTTGACCATTACCCCATCCCCCGCGTGGGCCGCTGTCAGGGTGGCACCCTCTACCGGGTGGTCCGCGGGGCGATCTGCCGGTTGCACCACCACCTGAATATCTAAGCCAAATTTTTTGGCAAACTCAAAATCGCGCTGATCATGGGCCGGAACCGCCATGATCGCCCCAGTGCCGTAGTCCACCAGCACATAATCGGCAATCCAGATGGGAATCTGCGCCCCATTGACAGGATTGGTGGCATAGCTGCCGGTCCAGACGCCGGTTTTCTCGCGACCTTCGGCGGTGCGATCCATTTCACTCAGGTTAGCGGCAGCCGCTTGGTAGTCGGCGATCGCCACTTGCTGCGCGGTGGTGGTTAATTTATCGACTAAGGGATGCTCTGGCGACAACACCATAAAGGTGGCTCCCCACAGCGTGTCGGGGCGGGTGGTGTAGACGGTGATTTTGTCCCCTGTGGCAGTGGTGAAGGTGACATGGGCCCCCGTAGATTTGCCGATCCAGTTGGCTTGCATCAGCTTGACGCGATCGGGCCAGCCCCCCAGTTGGTCCAGATCCTGCAACAACTGCTCGGCATAATCGGTAATTTTGAAGAACCACTGCCGCAGCAAGCGGCGCTCGACCTTGGCCCCCGATCGCCAGGATTTGCCTTCGCTATCCACTTGCTCGTTGGCTAAAACGGTTTGGTCAATCGGATCCCAGTTGACCGTGGCGGATTTTTGGTAGGCCAAGCCCGCCTGGAAAAATTGCAGGAAAATCCATTGTGTCCAGCGGTAATAGTCCGGCGAACAGGTGGTGACTTCTTTGTCCCAATCGAAGGAAATACCCAATTGGTCAAGCTGCGATCGCATCTGGGCAATGTTGGCATAGGTCCAGGTAGCCGGGGGAATCCCTCGCTCGATCGCGGCATTTTCTGCGGGCAAGCCAAAGGCATCCCAGCCCATAGGATTCAGAACGCGATATCCCTGCATTCGCTTCAGACGGGCAATCACATCCACGATAGTGTAAACCCGCACATGCCCCATGTGCAGGTTACCGGAGGGATAGGGAAACATCGACAGGGCATAGAACTTCGGCTTGCTGCGGTCTGTTGATGTAGTATGCAGACCCTGCGCGATCCAAGCCTGCTGCCATTTTTCCTCAATCGTGCCGGGGGTATAACGGGACTCCACGGGTGTCTCTCCTGCCAAAGGGTGCCTAACTCACCTCTCATTCTAGAGGCTGGAGGGTATTGTAGCGGTCGGTAAAGGCGTTTTGCGATCCACTCACAATGTATCCCGCGCATTCCCGCCAGTAGCCCTGCCCAAAATTAAGCCCAAAAAAAATCAGGAGGTGCAGGGCTGCTGCCTCCTGATTGATTGGATCCGTTAGGATCGAGATGATTCGATGCGTCTTTGAGCTTTTGCCGGAGCATTTGCAGTTGTTTTCGGCGTTGGCGCTGACGGGCCGATCCGCCCTTGCCTTTGGAGTTCCGTCCTTCTTGGCGGGGCGACTCCCAGCGTTTGAGTTGGCGAGCCATAAGTCCTCCTAGTGAACCTCTTTCTCCATTGTGACACAGACTATTTTGGAGTGTGGGTCTAGAGATGCCAGGGATTTTTAGAAATTCCCGGCATCTGAACGTAAAGAAATCTGGCGGGTCGGGGGCCGGAGGGGAGCATTGGCGCTAAGGTGGGGGAAAAGGCGATGTGACGTGGACTATGGTTACTCTATCCAGTGAAAATTCGGTCAGTGAAAATCCGGCCAGTGAACCCTTGGCAAATCTATCTCCGGGCGACAGTTCTAGGGCGCAGTCTAGCGCTGTGGTGGACCTGATTGAAACTGTCATTGATAGTCTTGATAGTGACAATACCGCCATGGTCAGCCATGGTGATGGTGGCTACATTTGGAAATTTAAGTACGGTAGTGTAGAAGTGTTGGTGCAACTGACGGGAACCACCGACGATGATACGCTGACGGCATGGTCGGCAGTTATGAAACTGCCCGCGAAAGACGAAGTTCAATTGCTCCGCCAGTTGTTGGAGATGAACTGGACCGACACACTGGAAGCCCGGTTTGGCATTCTAAATGGGGAGATTGTGGTCCTGTCTCGAGCAATCGCTGGCGGAACTGTCTCCGGGGGAAGTCTCCCGCGCTATTACCCTCGTTGCCACACTGGCCGACGCCCATGATGAACGCCTCCAGGAAACCTTTGGTCTATAAATTGCTCTATAAACTAGGTGTATAACCTGGGTCTATAAACCTCGGAAAACGGGGTCTATAAACAAAACATCGGGTCTCCCAAAATGGAGAGTAGGAATTTAATTTGACGACTTGGCGGTTGATTCCTCCATTAGAGGCATCCGGAGCGGTGCAGATGGCCGTAGATGCTTGGTTGCTAGACCAGCATCGCCAAGGACTACAGCCGCCGACTCTACGGTTTTACACCTGGAGTCCTGCCGCGATTTCCCTAGGCTATCACCAGCGACACTTGCCGGATCACTGGCACCACTTGCATTGGCACGACCAACCGATTGATTTGGTGCGGCGAGCCACCGGAGGACGGGCCGTGCTGCACCAAGGCGACTTAACCTATGCCCTAGTAACGTCTGGCCTCAGCGGTCATCGGGTGCAGGTGTATCGATCGCTCTGTGAATTCCTGATTGTAGGCTGGCGATCGCTGGGGGTGGATCTCCAGTTTGGTCAAGCAGGGCGGGGTTATATCCACAACCCCAATTGCTTTGGCACAGCCACCGATGCCGATTTAGTGCTTGCTGATGGCACAAAATTGGTGGGCAGTGCCCAGGTGTACCGCGATGGAGCCATTTTGCAGCATGGCTCCATGCCCCTGCAAATGGATACTGAACTATTTCGCCAAGTGTTTGGCGTGGAGCCCAGGTTACCCCAACTGCCGGAATTTCAGCATGCCCCGGGGAGGGCACGGGCGATCGCCACCCTGACCCAGGCTGCCCAGGATTGCTTTGGCATCACCTTTCAGGAAGCCAGCCTCTCTTCAGCCGAATGGAATGCGGTGTTGTCCGTTAGCCCGCTCGAATTAAAAATTAGAAATTAAAAAAGCCTGCCGCCGTTAAAGTTGCGGGTTTCGGCTACGCTCAACCCGCCGGACTTCAACCCGCCCGACTGCATGTCGATAGCTCGTCAGCCTCTGGGCGAGTAGGACTCAAAATCGCTATCGGCTCGTAATGCACCGCTTCCATCTCGCCGATCTGAGCATCTTTGAATAGCACTCCATGCCACATTGCTAGAGCATTTTTAATTTTTAATTCAGTTACTTCAGCCCTTGGCCGAGGGCAAGGTATCCGTCATCGACTGGACAATCGCCCCCAACTGCAATCCAGAGGGATAGCTGCCTTCATCTTTGATTTGTTTAATCAGGGCTTCGGGTAAGGGCGTTTTCATCTGTTGGCCCAGGGCGCGCACCACATCGCCCCGATCAATGACGCCCGCGATCGCTCCTGCCGGGGTTAGTACGGTAATCCGCCGTAGCTGCAAGCTTTCCATCGCTTGAATCACATCAACCAGGCCGTCTGCTTCTTTCACCGTGGGAATGCTGTCCAGCGGCTGCACAATCTGCATCAAGGTCTGCTGGTCCCAAAGCTCGCGCTCAATCCGATGCAAATCTTCCACCGCCACAATGCCCCGATAGCGTCCCTCAGAGGCGGCATAGTAAACCGCTGTCCGCTGCGTGTCCAGCACATAGGTTTCACTGAACTCCCTCAGGGTCATCTTGGCGTCCACCACGCGATACTCGCGCGTCATGGCGTCACTAGCTTTCAGCTTGAGTAGCGATTCTTGCAGATCGGTGACCCGGTCATAACTACTGGCATTGTTCACGCCAAACCAGCCCAGCAACGCTAGCCACAGACCACTGGGGTTCGATCGCAACAGAAAGCTGGTCACGCCCAAGCTAATCGCCAACCAGCCCAATAATTTGCCACTGCGAGCCGCCCAGTGCACTCCTTGAAATCGGCTGCCGGTGATTTTCCAGACAATCGATTTCAGGATTTGGCCCCCATCCAGGGGCAATCCCGGCAGCAGATTGAAGAGGGCCAGCACCAGATTAATCATCGCCAAGTTACTGGCGAGAACATTCAGGGGAGCGCGCGTCCCCGGAATCGCCACGGTTAAAGCCGCCAACAGCCCAAAGAGACCGATGCTGACGAGTGGGCCAGCGATCGCCACTTGAAATGCCTGTCCCGGTGTCTTGGATTCCTGCTCAATCGACGCCACACCGCCAAACAAAAATAGCGTAATGGATGTGACCTTGATGCCCTGGGATTTTGCCACCAAGCTATGCCCCAGTTCGTGCAACAGAACTGAGGTAAACAGTAACAGCGCCATGGCCCCGCCGACCCCAAAGGCAAGGGGCATGCCCCACTCGGGATAATTTGCCTTGAAAAAAGCCCCTTGAGTCATGATGACCAGGATCAAGATAAGTATCCAGGAAGGGTCAATATAGAGGGGAATCCCAAATAATGATCCGACCCGCCAACCAGATTGCATACAGACTCCTTGGTGCCCTTTTCTCTAGTGTAGTATCTGGATTGCCTGATCCACGCGCTGTCAATTCGGTGCGGCATCTCCGGGAGTTTTTTGCCGTTACTGTTGGATTTTTACCGTGGGATTTTTGCCCGGGATCTGCTGGGACACGGCGATGGCTGTCAACCGGCGGGACTGAGCCTACAAATCCCGTACTTTCCGAGTACTTTCCTAAAAATTCCAACTTATTGTTACTATGTTTGCCTACTTGTCCTATCGGAAACTCCCAGATTTCGTGCGTAAACAGACTTCGTTAATGGTATGCCTGCTGCTGGCGTTGAGCTGCGCCCCCCAAATCGTCCAGGCGCAAGCCAACTCGTCGATTGACGATCGGGTGACAGAGTTGCTGCAGGAAGGGCGCAAGTTGGTCGATGCTAAGCAATTCGATCGCGCTTTAGCCACCTATCAACAGGCCGGACAACTGGATAACCAGAATCCCAAAATTTTCTCAGGGATGGGCTATCTGTATGCGAATCAGGGCAACTTCCGCGAGGCGGTGCGAGCCTACGAGCAGGCGATCGCCCTGGATCCCAAAAATGCGGATTTTCAGTACGCCCTGGCCTACAGTCTGGGGAACCTGGGGCAAAACGATGCCGCGATCGCCGCTTACCGCCGAACCATCGAGCTGAATCCCCGCTACTTAAATGCCCACTTGGGCGTTGGTGTCCTGTTAGGGCGTATGGGCCAGCAGGAAGAGGCCCTCGCCGCCTATCGCCGTGTGGTTGCCCTGGATCGGAATAATGCTGGAGCCTATGCCCTGATCGGTGCCACATTGCTACAGCAGGGTCGCCCTCGGGAGGCGATCGCACCATTGGAACAGGCAGCGGAGCTGGCCCCTCGGGATGGCAGCATCCAAGTGCAATTGGCCGCCGCTTGGCTTTCCCAGGGCAATGAGACCGCTGCCTTTCCAGCGCTGCGGCGGGCCACACGACTCGATCCGCGCAATGCCCTAACCCAGCTTAAAATTGGCAAGCTGTGGCAGGCGGCGGGGCAACCGGACAATGCCCTGCCCGCCTTTCAACGGGCGGTCGCCGTCCGCCCAGATTTGGCCGAGGCCCAGGCTGGGGTGGGGGAAATTTATTTAGAGCGGGGTAATTATCTCCTGGCGTTTGTGGCTTGGCGCGAGGTTGTTTCCCTAGATCCCCAGAATGCCGAAGCCCACTTCAAGCTAGGGCAGGCATTGCGGGGTCGCGTGCGGACCCAAGAGGCGATTGCTGCCTTTGAACGGGCCAAATTGCTGTATCAACAACAGGGCAATTCTGCCCAGGCCAACATCGTAGACGCTGCTTTGAAAGAATTAAAGCAAAACTAACGCGGGTAGCCCAATCATCGTCACCCCAATCATCGTCACCCCAGTCATTGTTACCCCAGTCGTTGGCGCAAAATGAACGCGGCGATCGCCAAATCCATGGGGGTCGTCACTTTCAAATTCGTTTCTTCTCCCGGCACAATTTTGACAGGAAAGCCACATTGCTCAAACAGCATGGCATCGTCGGTGACTTCCCATCCCTCTTGCTTGCCCTGCCAGTGACAGGCTTTCAAGGTCTCCACCTGAAAACCTTGGGGGGTTTGGGCGGCCCAGAGTTGGTCGCGATTGGGAGTAGCCGTAATCCGCCGCTCCGCGTCAACCACTTTAATCGTGTCCTTGACTGGGATCGCGGCGATCAGGCCGGGGCAGGTGAGCAAGTCAGCCGCACACCGATCAAACAGATCTGGAGTCGCGAGACAGCGGGCTCCATCATGAACCAAAACCTGCTGGGCCTCCGGCGGCAATGCCTGTAAGCCATTAAATACCGATTCCTGGCGGGTGCTGCCACCTTTGATAAACTGCAAAGGTTGGGGCAGGTTGACAGCGGCGGCGATCGCCTTGAAATCGGGAAAATCCTGGGGCTGTCCAATAATGCCAACCCAGCGAATCGTAGTGGAGGCTTTGATGGCAGACAGGGTCCAGGCCAGCACGGGCTGGTGTAACAGGGGCAGCAGCAGTTTATTGCGATCGCTGCCCATGCGACGCCCCGAACCCGCAGCAGGAATGAGTAAGTACAAAACAGTCCTCAATCTACAGAACACAGTATCAGCCCCTATTGGAGCACATCTTTTCCCCCATTCATAGTCCGATGCATGGTCCTAGCCCCCAGCAGCCTGTGCCCCATTTTTCTCCCAACGCCGAGGAGTGATCCCCATCAGCCGGTGACCGCCTTGCCTGCCAATTTCTCAAAATTCTATCCCCCGGTGTTTCATGAAACGCCAAACTTGTCGGTATCTTCCCCTAAAATGCTGAAGAAGCGATTTAGCCTAGCGACGTAAAACTACTAATTATGCGAATCATAGCCTTAGTCCCTGGAGGAATTGGCGATCAGGTCCTATTTTTCCCGACGCTGGATGATCTGAAGCAGGCCTACCCCGATGCCTGGATTGATGTGGTGGTGGAGCCGCGATCGCGGGATGCCTACCGCGTTTCTAAGTCCATCCATGAAACGATTCCCTTTGATTTCAAGGCGCGGAATAGCTTGGCGGATTTTGGCAATTTGCTGGGAACGCTGCGCGATCGCGAGTACGACATTGCGATTACCCTCGGGCAACGGTGGTCCGTGGCATTTTTGCTATGGCTAACCGGTATCCCCACGCGGGTGGGCTACGCGGGCAATGGGGATAGTCTCCTAACCGTCACCGTACCCTTGAAAAAAGATCAGTATGCGGCAGCCATGTATCACGATCTACTCAAGGGGCTGGGCATTACCGATCCCTGTCCAGAGGTAGCCGTTGGGGTGCCAGCTAAGGATCTCGATTGGGCCGATGGCGAACGGAAGCGTCTAGGGGCAACGGGCTATGTGCTGATTCATGGCGGCTCAAGCACCCTGGCCAAACAGAAGGGCATCGATAAGATTTATCCCGTCGAAAGCTGGAACGGCATTATTCGCGATTTTGAGCAAAAACAGCCGGATTTGCCCATTGTGGTCGTTCAGGGTCCCGATGATGCGGACTTTGTGACGGCCCTGGTACAGGCAAATCCTAGGGTCAAAGTGACAACACCGGGGGATATTGGCAAATTGACCGCCATGATTGCTGGGGCGAATTTGATGCTGTGTACAGACAGTGCGCCGATGCACTTGGCGGTGGCCGTTCAGACCTATACGCTGGCGTTGTTCGGACCAACGGATCCCACAAAGCTGTTGCCAGACAGCCCCCGCTTCGTGGGGATTAAGTCCCTCACCGGAAAAATATCGGATATTTCGCCCAACACCGTGATGGAAAAAGTCTGGGGCGGCTAGTGCCGCGCGGGTTACACTGCCAACTTCTTTACCGTCTATTTTTCACTGCCGATTTGCATGTGGATCACTATTTCCAGTCATGCTGAGCTTGGTCGAAAACATAGGCGGCCAGGTTGGCAATCTCGGTAGCAGTCAGGCGATCGCCATAGGCTGACATTAGGTTGCCCTTGCCCTGGGTAATCAAAGTTGCGATCGCCGCCACCGTTTCCACCTGATTCCGCTGCAACGCCTGCAATTTCAAGGTCTTGTTGCGGCGGACAATATTACCGCCACCCACATGGCATCCAGCGCAATGCAGCGCAAAGACCTCAGCGCCATTCGCTAAGTCAGGCGATAAATCCGCCGCCACAACAGGTGCGGTGATCCAGCCTGTCCAGACCATAAAGGTTAACAATAATCCGATCATCCATGCCTTCATGCCTGAGTCCTTAATGCTTAATCTCAACACTTCGAACCTCAACGCTTATCATCCCCGCATTGAGTATTTTGAGGGGTATGCACTCACGCCTTACCACCACAACTCCTAACGTCGTTTCCCAGGCTTGATGCCACTCAGCTTCAGCACATCGAGAAAAGTCTCACAATAGATCGGCAAATCAAAACTGGCGGGATTAAAGACGTATTTGTGGGTGAAATGGCGATAGTTCATGGAGAAGCGATCCCAAGCCACCACTTGGATCCGAAATACCGCAATCAGCACATCGGCCAGTTTCGCGGTGAGGGGAATCCGGAAATAGATGCGTCGGTTTAGATAAGCACAGGCTTCAGTAATCGCCTGATCCACCGTCATCCGCTGATTGCCCAGCACCAAATCCCGCGAGGCATCGCCTTGGGGCGGATGCTCCACCAAATGCCGCACAATTTGGGCAATATCTTGACTGTGAATAAAATGAAAACTGCCATCCGCCCGGAAGAAGCGCAATAAGCCGATCCAGCGGAGCACTTGGGGAATACCTGCAGAAATATGCGACATCGGCTTGGTGCCATCACCGCCCAGGAGCAGAGTCGGAAATAACGTCGTAATTTTGGACGTAATGGCCAGTTTGCCCAACTGTTGATAGCACTCGTATTTAGACCGGATATAGTCGTGCCCAATCTCGGCAGCTTCCTTCAACAGTTGGTTGTCACGATTCAAAATACTGGCGGTGGAAAAATAGATCACCTGCTCGCAGCGCTGGGGATCCAAAAAATTCATTAACCGAATAGTTTTCCGGACATTGGTATCAAACACTTCCTCGGTGCCACCCCACGCTGTCGCAATCAAAATAGCAACATCTATGGTGCCGAGCAAATCCGCGTACTGATCGACATCACGCATGTCCCCATGCAACACAGTAATGCCGGGACGGGCGTTGTAGTCCAGCTTCAGCTTATTTGGATTTCGGACCAGCAAGTAGAGGTCGTGATCGGTTTCCTGAATCAAAGTTTCGACCACATAGTGACCAATACAGCCACTTGCGCCAGTCACAAAAATCCGCTTGGAGGTCATCGGGGTTTAGAAAGGTATCAGATCTGGATGTTGCGTGGGCGGCAGCCAGGGCGATCGCGAACAGTTCGGTAATGTTACAGTATCACCTGTTGGGCAGTCTATGAACGAAGGAAACCGGGGGATGAATACTGAGAGACCCATGGTTAGGGGTAAACTCCGTGCTCACCCCCATCCCCTGCTTGCCTTAAGCATGTACGGCCAGCAGTTCGTTCACGTGCTTACCCGTTTCAAAAAAGAAGGCCGCATTCTCTTCCGGAGTGCCCGGAAGAATACCATGGCCCAGGTTAAGAATATGCCTATGGCTACCGGCTTTGCGGACGGTGTCCAGAATGCGATCGCGAATAAAGTCCTGGGTGCCAAACAGCACGCCGGGATCAACATTACCCTGCACTCCAAGGTCGGAACCCAGACGGCGGCGGGCATCGGCCATATCCACAGTCCAGTCAACACTGACAATATCCACCCCAGACTGCCCCATGCGTTCCAATACCCCGGCACTGCCACTAATGTAAAGAATCAGCGGTGTATCGGGGTGAGTGGCTTTTACCTGATCAATTACCTGCTTTTGGTAAGGCAGGGCAAAGGTGTCGTAATCCTGAGGACTGAGGTGCCCCGCCCAGGAATCAAACATTTGCACGACCTGTGCGCCCGAATCGATTTGGAACCGCACGTAGGTGGCAATAGCATCGGCAATTTTACCCAACAGTGCGTGCAGCATTTGCGGCTCTGAAAACGCCATCCGCTTGATCACCGCATAGTCCTTGGAGCTTTTACCCTCGATCGCATAGGCCGCCAACGTCCAAGGCGCACCAACAAAGCCCAAAACTGCTGCCTGATTGCCCACTTCCTGCCGCAGGGTTTTCAACGTCGTTTTGACAAAGGGCAGCGCCGTCTCCGGATCCAAGGGCTGCAATGCGGCGATTTGGGCCATTGAGCGAATCGGCGGATCGATAATTGGACCTCGGCTTTCGATGATGTCAAAGGGAATGCCGATGCCGGGGAGCGGAGTCAGAATATCGGAAAACATAATCACGCCATCCGGCTGAAAAGCCCGCCACGGCTGCAAGGAAATTTCAATGGACAGGTCAGCATTTTCCGAGCGCTCTCGAAAAGACGGGTGCTTGTCGCGCAGATCACGATACACCTTCATGTAGCGCCCTGCCTGCCGCATCATCCACACTGGCGGACGCTCAACTGTTTCGCCCCGCGCAGCCCTGAGCAATAATGGAACCTGGTTTACCCCCGTCATCTCAACTCCCTCGCGTCCTATAGATATTTTTAGAGTATTGGCTAGCTTACCATTGCAAGAGGACGCGCAGAGAAAGGATCATTTCAGGGAGAAGGGATGGGGGGATCCGTCGCGGTTCAGGGTGAACTGCTGAGTCGCAAGGGCCATAGATTTACCGCGGACTCAGGTTTACCGCGGACTCAAGCGCTAAGGTTTGGCGGGCGGCGTTGGGTTTTTGGCCTGGGGCAACTGGGCTTCCGCTAAGGCATACCAAACCTGTCCGTTCGTTTTGGGATTTAGAGGTTTGCCCTGGAGGTCGGGAAAGAGTTCGACTAAGCGTTTGTCGGCCAGGGCATCCAAGGTAGGACTAGACTTGCCCGTTTCGCCCAAGTCCAATAACCATTCTTGATAGTTCACCGGCTTGTAGGTGCCTAATTTCCGCCGCAACGCGGGGCTGAGGGTTTCGAGCTTGTCCATCACAGTATTGGCGATCGCCATCCATTCCTGCCGCATGGCCGCTTGGGTGGAACTATTGTCCAGCTTTTTTCCACGCCACTGGGGATGCTTGGCATAGAACACTTCATCGACAAAATCTGCCAAAAACCGATAGTCAATCCCCAGATTGCGCCGTCGCACCATCGCTGCCTGGGCATCAGGCTGATCATTCCGCGATGTCACTGCCCCGGAGGACTGAGGAGAGGGCGATGGGGCGGTGAGGGGCGAATTCGTCGGGGAACTAGTAGAACTGGCGGAGCCAGAGGTGTCTGCCGCACCGGAGGCCGTAGTGCTATCCTGCTGGGTCTTCAAAAAGGAAAAAACTCGCCAGGAAACCACGAGGCTGAGGGTGACAAAGCCCAGCAACAGAATCAAAGAAGCGAGATCAATGCGGCGATCGCCCGCTGATTTGGGTCCAGCAGAGGCTTTTGGGGGGGATGGCACCGCTGCCGACTTGGTCAAAATGGCCTGGGGTATTACACCATCCCTATTCCCCAGGGAATTTACAGACGACGTGGCCATGGCCGGAGAGGCGACAGGCCGAGGTAGCCCGGATTGGACAGTGGCCGACTCGACGGTGGCCGACTCGACAGGTACGGACACAGACACAGGTTGAGCGCCCCCAGACTGGGCAGTCCTAGCGGCGGATTCTCCCGGCGCTGGGCGAGGTGCAGCAGGCAACACGGGGTCTCTATCCGCAGACAACGGCGGAGCGGAAGAGGCTGCCACCTGGGCTGCTGCCATCGCAGCGACTCCTGCCGCAAAATCGTTGCCCGCCGCAGAGGGAGTGGGTTTTGGTGCGGAGGAACCGACCGGGTCAGCCACCCTGGGCAGTCGTTCAAGGGTCTGGAGCACCTCAGCCGCCGAGGCAAAGCGCCGCTGGGGATCGGGATGCAGCATGCGGCGCAAAACTTGGACGAGGGCCGGACTCGCAGAAACCCAGGGCTCCCAGTCTATTACCCGATCCACTGGGTGATAGAGGGCTTCCGGTTCCTTGCCGGACAACAGGGCGATCGCCGTCATCGCTAGGGCATACAAATCGCTACTAGGAAACACTAAACCGGACTGCAACTGCTCCGGTGGCGCAAAGCCCCATCGCCCGTAGACCTCCGAGTCGTCATCAATAGGGTGCAATTGCAAGCGGGCCACCAATTCCGTTACTAGTCCAAAGCTAATGAGTACGGGCAACTGGTCTTTTTGGCGAAAGATTAGACTGTCGAGGGAGATATTCCGGTGAATGACCGTTTGACTATGCAAGAAGTGCAATACAGGCAAAGTCACCTTGAGGAAATCCACCACTTCCGACTCGGAAAAAATTTTCCCCTGGGCTTTTCGCTCATCCAGCAGCACACCGTAACTCTTGCCTTCTATGTATTCACGCACCCAGTAAAATCGCTGCTCCTCATACACCATGAATTGATAGCTGGGCACTTGCCCATGCCGGAGGTCGTAAAGCACACCAGCCCCCTGGGCAAACTGCTGCTGCAAGCTTTCTAGAATGGCGGGGTCCCGAACAATGGGAATAAATTCCTTCAGCACACACAGCTCATTGAGTCGTTTTTGGTCGCGGGCCAGGTAGGTTTGGCCAAACTGTCCCTGCCCTGCTACCCCAATAATTCGGTAGCGGCCCTGCAAAAGAGTTCCTGTGGCGATAGGCGGAGCTTGCATGGTGTTCCAACGACATGAGGGGATACTTTAAAGTACTCGGTGTTATCGATTTCGGACCCATTAAATTATAGTGTTTATGTAAAATTATAGTGTTTATGTACTATATTATTCGATTTGTTCATGAATGGTTTTATTGACTGTCAAGCCGCAATCCGCCATATTTTGTTGTCAGCAACATAATGTTAAAAACCATCCCGGTATAACGGATGGACGCTCAAACGCTATTGCGAGCCTATGCCCAAGGGCATCGAGACTTTAGCCATGCTGACCTCCACCAAGCAGATCTATCGCGGGTAGATCTGATCTAACAGGAGTGGGATTGCAGCAAGCCAATTTGGCCGGAGCGAACCTGGCCGGAGCGAACTTACACCAGTCAAATTTGCGGCAAGCCAACTTGTCTGGGGCCAACTTAACGGGCGCTAACTTGGCTGGCGCTAATTTGCGACGTGCCAACCTAACAGCAGCCACCTTAACGGATGCACGACTCGATGGAGCTGTGCTGCTGGGGGCTATCCTACCCGATGGCGTTCGGGTCGAAGCACCGCCCCTGGAGCATTCGCGCACTCCACCGAAGGATAATCCTGGACACGGAGAACCCGCGATCGCCGTTGGCGCTACTCCCCCCCTGCGGGCTTCGGCACTCAAAACGCCGTTGCCCTGGGCCTCCCTTTTTTTCCTGGGGATGAGCTACCTCTGTTTTGGGATCATTCTGGGAGTGCAGCAGGGTTCGCCGCTGCTGTGGGCGATCGCGCTGAGGCAGCGCCTTGATCGGACAGATTGATGAATCCTTGACGCTGTGTATTCCTTTGGTGGCGGCAATCACAACGGTTTTCACTGACATTCACACGCTGCTGGGGTCGTTTGCCATGGGGTTGGCTGGGGCCGCCACAATGGCCACATTCATTGCGTTTAAGGGAATCATGCATCGTTCTTGGCTAGCGGCCCTGCGGGATAGCGGGGTAGTCGGGGCTTTACTGGCGATCGCCAGTAAAGCCTATGTGTGGCTATTTGAGGCCAAGGGAAACTATGCTTGGGGGCCTTTGGCTGCCCCCGAGTTGAGTTCAGCCTACTTGACGGCACTGCTAATCCTGGGCGTGGTGTGTGGGGAGTTAGGGGCGATCGCCAGTCTGCAAATGTACAATGAACATTTCAGCCGTAGACAAATTGCCGGAACTTATCTGGGCATAGCGGCGCTTGGACTCCTTCTTGGTAAACTGGTGGCTGTTACCCTCAGCTTTACGGCCTAGGCATCCCCTGTTTTAGGCATCTCCCGTCTTTGGCAATATCCATGTGCTAGGCGCACTGGGTTCTGAAGGTTCTCGTCCTGGAGATTTCACACAATAGCTGGAGAAAGAGCGACAGTTGACGGGCCACTTCAAGAAATCCCATCCACTGTAGCGCTGCGATAAATTGATCCCGGCGGCGGTTTTGATCAAATACAGCAGGTAAAGACCCAGCAAAATCAGCAAAATACTTCGGAAGCGCATCAAACCTGACTCCATCAAAACGTATGGGATCCTCTGTGAGCAACCGTGACTCACGTTATTTCGACAAAAATCTGGCCCCAGGAGAAGCTGGCCTATTCAGAAAGTTCGTTGCAGCGACTCCAAAACGCAGTAGCACCATCACGCTATCGCTTGTAACCAGGTTAGCAAATCGTCCAGGCTAGCAAAGTCTAGTAGGGCTGTTCCCAGAGCTTCCAGTTGCGCCATAGAACAGGATTCAATCTGCGATCGAACCTCGGGCGTCAGTTCTCCAACCCGCCGAGTTAATTGCTGCAGAATCAGCGATCGTTGCCCGCGTTCTTCGCCAATCTGCCGTCCGCGTTCTTCGCCAATCTGCCGTCCGCGTTCTTCGCCAATCTGCCGCCCGCGTTCTTCGCCAATCTGTTGATTTTCCTGGGCAATTTCTTGATAAATCACGGACTCTCGCATAATTCCCCCTCGAAACATCCGATAGACTGTTTCCTTATCGTACTTCAACCCTGCGATCATCTGCACGTAGGCAGCCACTTCTCGCTGTTGGGGCGTTTCAGGGATCTGCTCCACGCGCTGAACCACACGGTGCAAAAGCTGTGCGGCATTCTGCGTCCGAGCCAACGTTGCCAAGGGCAGCAGGGCTAAATCCTGCAAAAACACCTCTGGCTCTTGCTCCCACATTTTGACAACTTGAAAACTATGGCGGGTTTGCTCCAATTCAAAAATGGTTTCGATCTCGGCATTCGCCTGTGGCGGCAGTAACACAACCACAACCTGGGTTACGGGGAGACGATACAGGCGATGTAGCCGCACCCAATAATCCAGCAATCGCAGCGGCATCGGTGGATCCGACTGCCACAGGGTTTGGAATTCTAGATGGAGAATGCGCCCATTGGCTTGCAGAAAGGTGACAGAATCCGCACGAATCGGCTCAATACTCAACTCAGATTTCAGCACCTCGATCGCCCGGGGCACTTCTCCTAAAAGCCAAGCAGCAAACCGATCAGGATATTTTTCAGCCAGTAGCTTACAGAGGTTATCAAACGCCATGGGAAAAGATGATGTCCAGCGCGATCGCCCCAGTTTAACAGGCCGAATCCAGGTTCTGAGGACAACAGTTAACCTCTAGAGCCGAGTTTACGACATCAGAAAGTAAGCCTAGAGATTGAACCTAGAGACTCCCCTTCCCTTTGGTCATCTCTAGGTTAATAAACGGCAACGCCCCACTCCCACCCATGACTTGGGGAAACTTGCCATCCCATTTTTCGATCGCTTGCTTCTGCAACAACTCCGGTGTCAGAGATTCCCGCAGCAATCGCTGAGCTTCGGCTTGGCCCTTAGCACGATTGACATTGGCTTCGGCTTCCTGCTCGGCCTCTTGGGCAATGTAGACCGCCCGCTGAGCCCGCTGTTCAGCAATTTGCTTTTCTTCCACCGCTTTGGAGAATTCCGTTGAAAACTCTAGGTCAACAACGCTGGTATCGAGAATGATAATGCCATATTTTTCTAGCCGCGCCCCCAAGGCAGTATCAAAATCTTGCTTCAGTTCCTCCCGCTTAGTAATGGCTTCTTCCACGGTGCGGCGGGCAGCAGCCACTTTGAAGGATTCTTGGGTTTGGGGTGCAATGATTTTGGCTACGATGTTTTGCAGAGAACCCTGGGTGCGGCGGATGTTGACGACTTGGCTAGAATCCAGTCGAAAGTTAATGGCAAAGCTGGCGGTTAACTGCTGCAAATCCTTCGTAGAACTTTGGGCCGGGACTTCAAACTTTTGGACAGTGAGGTCGTAGACATCGACGGTGGAAATTAAGGGCGGCTTCAGATGCACACCTTCGAGAAGCACACCATCTTGGGCTTTTCCGAGGACGCTGAGAACAGCAGCCTGTCCGGGGTTAATAATGACGACACCATTGATGCCGATTAGGGCAGCGATCGCCACCAGGGCCAGTACTAAAGAGGTACGCCAGTCGAGACCTTGATTGTTCACGGGAAATGATTGCTCTGAAACGTTACCCCTTGAGCATAGACGACGCGATCGGCAAATGGGAAATCAAAGGGCTGAGGCGTTTACCGCTGGCCCACAGCGCTGATTCTGGGATGGGCTGATTCGTCCAGCCACTATTTTTCTACCGACCACTACTCTCCAGCCACTATTCTTCCATCCACAACGGCACGCGATAGCGCGCCTCCCGCAGATTGTCGTCCAACTGTTGGTAGTTCGCTTCATGCTGGCTAACCAAGGCCCAAAACTGCTTGGAGTGGTTGAGGTGAATCGTATGGCACAGCTCATGCACAAACACGTAGCGCACTACAGCAGGCGCAAGAAACATGAGTTTACTGTTGAGGCTAATGGTTTGACGAGAGGTACAACTCCCCCAGCGGGTGCGCTGTTGGCGAATGGTGGCGGTGGTGAAGGGGAGAGCAACTTCTTGACTCACACTGCGCAACCAAGGAATGAGGTGCACACGAGCCTTTTGGGTCAGCCAGCGCTGGAGGGCGGTTTTGCAAAGACGAATATCACTAATCTCGCCAAGGAGCGTGAGTTGGTGTTCGGACTGTTCGACAATCCGGATACCGCGCAGAGGCGTTTGGGTATAGTGGATGTGCCAGGTTTGGGCGATCGCCTGTAACTCCACCTCCGTGGGCAAGGCAACCCCAAAACCCTGCTGATGATATTCGACTTTTTGCAATACCTGGTTAATCCACCGCTGCTTTTTCTTGACAATGGCAGGGATTTGTTGCCGGTCGAATCCAGGGGGGACCACGATTTCCAGCTCACCCACGGGAGAAATCTTGAGGGAAACATGCTTGGCGCGGCGACTTTCCCGAACGGTATAGGTAGGCGACATGCGCAGTCTAGGCAACGATTGACACTTCTAATCATGCCCTAAGATGCCATTGTTGCGACGATCTCAAACCAATCAGTTAGACGGTGACCATAGGGCAATGGCCTATGAAATACGATGCGGTTATACCCCTGTGATCAGCATCACTAGAGAAACCATGCAGAATCACAGCAGATCAAGTCTGTGGATCACGCGGTTGCCAATTCAGAAAATTCATAATAATCCTGTTGAGTTGATCGGCATCCACCTATGACTGCCCCTGTCATCGCCCCTGCTCCGCTACCAAGCCCCCCCTCCCCTCTGCAAGAAGTTGTGGCTCGCATTATTACTTCTCGTCGGATTACCCGCATTGATCAATGCCTATTACTGGCATTGGGTGGGTCTAGTTCAGATGATCAGCATTTGATCAACCAAGTGTTTGATTGCCTGCGCCAAGGCCGCTTGCGCGTGGTAGAGTAACCCGGCAATGGCTTCCGCAGAACATCAGACTTTTGAGTCAATTTTCTGAATCAATTTTCCCCTACTGAACTAACTTTCTGACGAGGCTCGGTGAATCGGCAACAGAACGTTAAAAGTTGAACCTTCGCCCTGACGGCTTTTCACGGAAATTGATCCCCCGCAGTACAACAGCAACTGCTGCACAATGGTTAAACCCAAGCCCGCACCAATATTTTCTTCAGTGACTTGGCGCACCCGATAGAAGCGATCAAAGATTTTAGGAATTTCGCTGGGGGCAATGCCAATGCCCGTATCCCGCAATTCAAGCTGAACATAGTCGCCTTGCTGCTTAGCCTTGACCCATACCTGGCCGCCACTGGGGGTAAACTTGATGCCATTGTGCAGCAAGTTAATCACAATTTGCCGCAGCCAGCTTTTAGCACAGGACACGGCAGGCAAATCCTCTGGAATGGTGTAGGCCATCATAATGCCTTTTTCTTCGGCTAGGGGCTGATAAGTACTGACAAACCCGGGGACTGTTTCGCAAAGCTTGATGGGTTCAATGGACGTTTGCTCGGCGGTCTGATCCAGTTGCACCAGATCCAACAGGCTGGTGATCAGGGAACTCTGGCGATCGCATTCCTTCGCAATCAACTCCATATAGCGCTGTCGTTGCGGTGGCTTCAGACTCGGCGAATTCAGCAACGTTAGGGCGGTTTTAATCGTCGTGAGTGGTGTCCGCAACTCTTGCCCCACGTTACTCAAAAAATCATCCTTGAGTCGTACAGAACTCACCAATTCCTCATTTTGCCGCTGCAACACCGCCGCCGTTTCCGCTTGTTTCCGCACCGCCGCATAACGTTGCCATAGGTCGTCTTGCTTCTGCATTTGCCGGGTAAATAGGCTACTCACCACATGAATATCCGAAGGCAACGCGGGCAAATCGGCCAATAACCCTTGCCATTGGACAACCGGATTCACACGGTCTTCGCTGGCTACACCCCCCGGCGTAGCGAGAGCCTGCCCCACCCCCCGAATCAAGTCCGCAACGAGGGCCGAATCAAACGACACAAAGGTCAGCAAGGTTTGTTTTTTCTCAGCGCTGTCCTCCGGAGCAGCATCGGTGGGCAGCCCCTGATCGGGCTTCACGGCTCGTGGACGATGGGCCAGGATAATGCCCTGAAACTCAGCAGACCAGACAATCAGAAAATACTCGCGCCGCAGCAGACTGCTGGACTCCAGGGCAATGGGCACGACGGGACTGCCGCCATTCAACGCACTATGGCGCAGAGATAGCGTACTGTTGGTAAAGATCGGCGTCGGCAGCGATCCGGAGTCGGCGATGCCCGCACTGACGTCATCCCCCTGCTCTTCTTTGAGGGATTTGAAGTTATAGATGGCCTTGGGTAGCCCAGGCAAAGCACTATAGCGATCCACTTCCGCCTGCCAAGAATCCCCCTTGGGGAGCTTTGCCCAGACGATCGCCCCAACCCGATTTTCCACCAGGCGATCAATCAACGCACTGACAGCGGACTTGAAGGTGGCCGGACTGAGCTGAGAAACAACAGGAGGGCGGACCGATTGAATCGCTAACTCGTACAAAGACATATCAGAGAGCAGCGTTGCATTCATGGGATGTTAAGGAGAGTGTTTTAATGATAAGAGTCGCTGTTGACCGCTCAACCTGATCGCAATCGATGCCCAGAGATAATGCTCCAGTAATACCCAGTGAATACAGTGCTGGCGTTAGAGGCACTGGGTTCCGGCAGACCCTACCCTAAAATGACAAACAGGTTTAGCCCGACAACATAAATATAGTCCCTATATCCTCTCCCATACGGACGCAATTCCGCCTACGCGATTCCCCCTAAGTATGCACCAAAATTTTCTGAAATGGCGCTTAGGCGGGAGGCCGATCCGTAGTCCTGCGGAGAACGGAGGCATTGACAGCATTGGGATAGCGTCCACCGGATGCGGAAGGCAGAGAAAATTGAAAGCTGCTGCCCTGGCCTAGGATGCTGGTGACCGTAATAGTCCCGCCCTGAAGCTCGACAAGACGGCGGCAAATGGCCAAGCCAACCCCCGTGCCGCCCGAGTGGCGATCGCGGGAGCGATCGGCCCGCCAAAACCGCTCAAAAACATGGGGCAAATCCTCTGCCGCAATCCCTTGGCCCGTGTCCACCACGGCAATCCAAATCTGATCGGCGGTTTCCCAGGCCCGCAGGGTAATTGTCCCCGTGAGCGTATAGCGCAGAGCATTGCCTAAAAGATTGATGAGGACCTGTTCCACCCGCTCTGGATCGGCCCACGCGGGAGCTAAATCCTCGGGGCATGCAACATGCAGAACGGGACCCTCTTCCGTCAACTGGTCAGAAAACTTGGTCCGCAGCGATCGCAATAGAGCCGGGACAGGCAGCACCTCAGCCCGAATCGGCAAGTACCCGGCCTCCGCCTGGGAAAGCTCCTGCAAATCATTCACCAATCGCCCCAACCGTGCCGTTTCCCGGCTCAGCCGTTGGTAAATCTCCGGCGTGGCCTCAATCGTGCCATCCCCTAGCCCTTCCAGATAGCCCTTCACTACCGTTAACGGGGTCCGCAACTCGTGGGTTAAGTCCCCAATCAACTCCCGCCGCCGCTGCTCCACCCCTTGTAAGTCCGCCGCCATCCGGTTAAAGCTGGTTGCCAGTTGGTTTAACTCAGGAATGTCGCTACTGGGCAACCGCTCCTCTAGGTGCCCTGCGGCTACTTTCTGGGTGACCTGCTCCATCTGCTCCAGGGGCTGCATAATCCGCTTCGAGACCAGGTAGCTCAGCCCGCCCGCAGCAGAACCGCCAACGGCCACAGACCAAAGGGTGCCTCGGCTCCAGGTCGAGTCAAACACCTCCACGAGCCGCTGCCGCACCAAAAACAGATTAACGCCCCGGCCCTCCAATTGCCGCAGAGACAGAACGAATAGCCGGGGCGTATAGAGTTTACTCACCGTCAGCAATGTGCTCAACCCCACCACCATCACAATCAAGTGCGACAGAAAGAGACGAGCCCGGAGTCCAAGCTTAGGCATAGTGTTTAACCTGCATTGCGGCACCGTTCCAGCATAGCGGCACCCTCGTCAAGAAAGCCTGCGGCAGTGAGCCAGTAGTGAGATTATCGAGACGGCAAA
The DNA here is from genome assembly GCA_963766075.1 of uncultured cyanobacterium. Classification (GTDB taxonomy): domain Bacteria; phylum Cyanobacteriota; class Cyanobacteriia; order Leptolyngbyales; family Leptolyngbyaceae; genus CAVYAN01. Next base: position 47,149 of record CAVYAN010000063.1, read on the forward strand.
GACAGACGGCAAAAGTCATAGTCACAGGCTTTGCCGCCACAGCGATGTGCGCTTTTGTAACGGATTTCAGCTCAAACAACAGCATCCTCGAACTTGTAGCCCACGCCGATCACGGTTTTGACGAAGGTAGGGGTGGACGGGTCGGGTTCGATTTTTTTACGAAGGCGAGCAATATGAGTATCAACGACGCGCTCATCGCCAAAGAAGTCGCTGCCCCAGAGTTTATCAATGAGTTGGGTCCGATTCCAAACGCGCCCAGGGTGGCTCATGAAGGTAATCAGGAGTTCAAATTCAAGGGTGGTTAAATCAAGGGTTTCCGGCGCGTTAGCATCCAAGTGGCGCTGTGCCGATCGCTGATCGACATCAACGGTAAAGCTTTGGGTGCGGTAGTTTTGGGTTTGGCCGCCTTGGCGTAGGGTGCGGCGCAGAAGCGCCCGGACACGGGCGACCAGTTCTTTAGGGCTAAAGGGCTTGACCATATAGTCATCGGCCCCGGTGGATAGGCCAATGATGCGATCGAGCTCTTCGCCTTTGGCAGTCAGCATTAGAATGTAGGGATCCTTGGTGCCCGGTTTTTGGCGAATCCGGGCACACACTTCCAGGCCATCCAGGCCGGGAATCATCAGATCCAAGATGATGAGATCGGGGTTCTGCTCCTGAAAGGCCCTTAACGCGCTAATACCATCGCGACAGTGGCGACAGGTAAAGCCTTCCTTTTCCAGGTAAAGCTGAATCAGTTGGGCGATTTCGATTTCGTCTTCGATGATCAGAATATCCATAGTGAACCGGTGACAAAAGTTGAGGAGCGAAAAGTGTGGCGTTTGTAGATTTCGATGATACCGTTACCTATCTAGTGTGCTGTGGGCTGACTGGCAGAATCGCTCCGGTTAAATAGGCTGGCTCTATCGTCTGGGTTAATGCAGATCGGGCTGGACGCATGGGACACTCCCTTTATTGTAGAGACTCGTAAATTTTGCGATCGCCTGATGTGTGCAATGGAATCCACCCTTTCTACCAACCAATTGACCGCCCTGGCTGAGCACCTCCAGAGCCATCTGCACCAAGAGCATCAGACCCAGTTTGAGACGCTACAGTTGCACGTGGTGCCGCTCCAGATTTATTGCGTGCTCAAGGGCAAGGATTTAATGGTACTTGGGCAACATCGCCCGGACCAACCCCCCGATGCGGCGCAGATATTTCCCAGTCTGGAGAGTGCGATCCACACACTGCCGCCGGAATTGATGGCCAGCATTTTTGATCCGCAAATGCTGCCCTGCCGCATCCAGGTGAAACTGTATTTGCGATCGCAGGGACAAAAGCAACCCTACGCCATGCATCCGTTTACCTTTGTGCCGGTCTTTATTCCCTCTCTGGAAGACCTAGAGCAAGCGTTGGATCGCCCCGATCCACTCCCTGAAGAGCCAAGCCTATCGCATCTCTCTTCAGAGAATCTATTCCAGGCCGATCCAGACCAGGCCGCTACAGCACCAGTAGGATCAGCCTATGCCGCTGTAGCGATCCAAAATGGAGTGCCTGAGAAGTGGCCCCATGCGGATGCCACACCGGAGGATTTAGGCGAGGATGCGTTACCCCTGAACGTCATGCAGCAGCAAGAAGCGATCGGGCAGCAGGCGTCGTCTGAAGCTGAATCTCTGCACACACCAGAATCTCTAGACACACCAGAGTCTTTATCCTCCCCAGAGTTCTCATTCCCAGATTGGGTTCCCGATCCGGTTGAACCAGGTTTTTCAGTCCAGCCCACGGCACTAACGGTGACAGAGGTGCCGCCGCCTGACCCCGAACCCGAGTTAGAGGCTCCCCTCCCCTGGCGGGCGATCGCCGCTGTGGGGGGATTAGCGGCATTACTGAGCGGCTGGTTCGTGATGACCCGGCCCTGTGTCATCGATACCTGCCAGCCCTTACAAACGGCAACCCGGCTGAACTGGGAGATGGTTCAAACAATGGAATCCGCTCAATCGGTAGCCGATCTCAAGCGCGCCCAAGCCCATCTCGCGCAAATCAATCAGCAATTGCAACAGGTACCGCGCTGGTCGGGACGGTTTAGCAATGCCCAGGCCCTATTGCAGCGATCGCAAACCCAAGCCACGGAACTGGATCGGGTGATCGCTTCCCTGGATAAGGCCGACCAGGCCAATCGGGCGGCAGAACCAGGCGCATCATCGGGATCTGGCAAAGGGGATGTGGAAGCTCAGAAAACCCTATGGCAAAGCGCGATCGCTCAACTGGAAACGATTCCCACGTCTAGCCTGCTCTATGGGTTTGCCCAGGCCCGGCTGACCGAATTCCAAGGCAACTTGAGCGCATTGGAACGCCAGGGATTATCCACGGCACAGGCCAAGCAGCGGTTGTTGGCGGCCAAGGCTGCTGCCCAAAAGGCCCAGGAACGTCAAGATGCCGCCCAAACCCAAGAAGACTGGCAATTGACCCAAGCCACCTGGCTAACCGCAGTGAAAGCGCTCCAGGAAATTCCCCCCACCGCCGACAGCTATGGCGAAGCACAGCAACTGCTGCCCACCTATCGGGCGCAGGCCACCGGGGTAGGCGATCGCTTGGTCCAGCTCCAGCAAAGCTACCAAGCCTATACCCAAGCCCTGGCGATCGCTGATCGTGCCCGCGCCCTAGAACAACAGAACCAGTGGACCATGGCCGTGGTGACCTGGCGCAATGCCCTCAGCCGCGCCCAGCAGGTTCCGGCTGATTCCCCGGATGCTGCCCAAGCCCAAACGCTGATCACGGCCTATAGCAGTGCCCTCAGTCAAGCGGAGGGGCAACTGCAAGCGGCGATCGCCCAACAGCGCATAAAAACCGATTTGGAAAAAGCCTGCACCGGATCGGTCAAGATTTGCACCTTTGCGATCGCGCCCGAGGTCATTCGTCTACAACTCACCCCGGCCTACGAACAGGCCCTCAGCAAAGCCTACGCCGCCGGACAATCTGCCGATCCTAACACCTACAACAAGACCTTGACGCATATCGACACGCTGCAAACCGCCCTGCAAACTATTTGCAACAATGCTGGCATTCCCCTACAGGTCTATAGCGCCAATGGCAGCGAACTGGTCGGCTCCTTTGATCCCCAGGGCTAGGTAATCTTGGGAATGAGGAGTGATTGAATGCGGAATCTATTGGCTGCGTAATCTTTAGAAGGGAATATCGTCAAAATCCGCTGGAGAAGCCGACTTGGCAGGGGCTGTAACTGCTTTGGTGGCTTTGGGTTTTGCCTGGGACGTGGAATCGGGTTGCCATCCGGATTGGCTGGCAGGGGCGGCGGTAGGGGGAGTAGGCGCTGGGCCAGCAGGGGCAGGAGCACTGGCAGCCATTGGCACGTCGCTGCCCAGGGCATGAATGCGCTGGGCCGTGAGTTCCGCGCGCTTTTCCTTGAATCCTTCGGGACGATCCAAGGTATTCATGCCCAAACGCCCCTCAATGACGATGCGATCGCCCGTATGGTATTTCTCCTGAATTTCCTGGGCCAAATTGCCCCAGCCAACGACCTTGAGCGTGGCAGCGGGATCCTCCGGACGCAGCCCCGGAAACTGTACCAGCATTTCGGCGATGGGGGTTTGCGTGTCCGAGGTATAGCGCAATTGCGGATCTTGGATGACTTCGGCGAGGAGGATGCAGTTATTCATAGAAAAATAGCGCTAGAAGTGGAGGAACAATTTGTCCCATTTTACGGTTTCCTGAGAGAAGTCGGGCTCCCCTGCCTTCCCAGGGCTTTATTCTACAGGTTCCTTGCCAATAGACTTCAAGCCATGAGAATCCATGGCAACTGTCGTCCAAATACCCGGACTTGAATTCTTGAAAAAGTGAAATAAATTGCCCCGGCGCATCTGGAATGGGCTGGCTTTTGGAGTCTAGCCCCACTGCCAAACCCCCATCCAGGCCCACTGTCAGACCCACTGTCAATACAATTTTCAGTACAGGCTTTCTACTCTGGCGTCTTCCATCGCTTCCATGTGGTCCACAAAGTCCTGGACATAGAGACGATATTCGCGTAGGGTTTCGTCTACCCAGGCGCGATCGCCGCTGTTGGCAAAGATATGCACCATGGGTTCCCCGGCATCGGGCAGAATCAGCACCCAACTGTCGTGGGCGGGATTAAAGATTTTCACCCCATCAATCAGCTCTAAGCGCTCAACGGGATGGGTTTCCACCAGTTGGCGCATCAGAGAACCCTTAGCCGTCCAGGGACAGCGAATGGTGGAAGACTTATGGTAAATGCGGGGAATGTCAGAACGGATCTGGCCCAGCGATCGCTCCTGAATCGTCAGCATTTCAATCAGCTTGGCAATACAGAACATGGCATCAAAGCCGGGATGGAGTTGCGGAAAGATAAAACCCATGTCGCCGCTGCCACCTAGCACCGTATTGGGATTGCCCTGACAGGCTTCCATCAGTGCCGTGGGGTTCGACTTGGTGCGCATGACCTTGCCATCGTGGCGGCGGGCAATTTGCTCCACGGCACTCGAGGCATGGACCGGCACCACAATCGTGCCACGCGGGTGGTGGGTCAAGACCATATCCGCCATCAGGGCCGTCAGCACTTCGCCACGAATCGGACTGCCCACATCATCAACCAGAATCATTTGTTCGCCATTGGCGGAAACTTGGACACCAAAGTTGGCTTTAAGGGCTTCCACCACATGCCCAAGCTGGTTGAGCAGCAGTTCGCGATCGTTGAGGGTGATGGTTTTTTGGCTGAGGCTCGCATTTAAAACGACGGCATCGCAGCCAAATTTGGCCAACAGCTGCGGCAAGACCGCCCCGGAAACAGCGTAGGCGTAGTCAATAATGATTTTGGAGCTGCTATTGCGAATGGCTTCCACATTCAGGTGGCGCTCGAAACTGGTGCCGTAGATATCCAGGACTTGGTTAGCATAGGCAACGTTACCAATTTCGTTGATTTGGGCGCGGCGAAAGTCTTCTTTAAAGTAGGCTCCCTCAATCTTCTTTTCCTTGGATTTGGAAATGTTGATGCCTTTGTTATCAAAAAATTCGATCAAGATGTGGTCGGCACGCTCGGGGTGGACCCGCACATGGATGCCCCCCGCCACGGACAGGGTGGGCACCAGGGTGCGGGCCACAGGGATGGCGGTGGCTTCCAGGTTTTGCACATTGATACCAACGGACATCAGGCCCGCAATCAGCGATCGCGACACCATGCGGGAAATACTGCGCTGATCCCGCGATACGGTGACATTTCCCCCCGGCTTCAGCGTGGAGCCGTAGGCCGCCCCCAATTTCACGGCAAATTCCGGGGTAATGTCAATATTGGCCAATCCCGAAACGCCCCGCTGGCCGAACAGATTGCGCTGGGCCGCCTGTCCCCAAATCAGGTTGATGTTGAGGGTGGCTCCCGGTTCCACCTTTTTGCTGGGCCAGACCCGCACCCCTGGATTCACCTGCGCCTCTTCGCCGATCGCCGACAGCGGCCCAATGATCGCTCCCTCTAGCACATGGGCACGGCGATCGACGCGGGCACCCCGGGCAATCACACAGGCGCGCAGGTGCACCTCTTCGCCAATGATCGCCCCATTCCAGATGATCGGGCGCTTGAGATCCGCATCGGGGCCAATCGAGACGTTATCGCCGATGATGGTCCCGGCATCAATGGTCACGCGGGGGGCAATGCGGCAATTGCTGCCAATCAGTACCGGCGCTTCTAGGGTGACGGTGGGATCAATAAAGGTATTTTGGCCAACCCAAATTCCGGGCGATCGCTGATCATAGGCAAATTCCAGATAAACCTTGCGCTGCAAACTGTCGTACTGGGCATCGCGATAGGCATCCAAATGGCCCACATCACACCAATAGCCTTCGGCTACGTAGCCGTACATCGGCTCCCCTTTATCCAACATCAGCGGAAACAGGTCCTTGGAAAAATCCGACTCCTCCTCAGCGGGTAAGTAATCCAACACCTCCGGCTCCAAAATATAGGTGCCCGTATTGACCGTGTCCGAAAACACCTCACTGGTAGACGGCTTTTCCAGAAAGCGATTAATGCGGCCATCCGAGTCGGTAATCACCACGCCGAACTCGATCGGATTGGGCACGCGGGTGAGAATCAGGGTGGCTTTGGAGCGCCTTTGCCGATGAAATTGAATCGCCGCCGTTAGGTCAAAATCGGTAATGCTATCGCCGCTGACCACCAAAAACGTGCCATCGAGGAGTTCAGCAATGTTCTTGACACAGCCCGCCGTGCCAAGGGGCTGGTCTTCCTCCACGGCATAGGTCATCTGCACGCCAAAGTCACTGCCGTCCTGGAAGTAGTCGCGCAGGGCGTCGGGCAGGTAGTGCAAGGTGGCGATAATTTCGGTAATGTGGTGGCGGCGCAGCAGATTAATAATGTGCTCGGCGATCGGGCGATTCAGGACGGGCACCATTGGCTTGGGCAGGTCGCAGGTGAGGGGGCGGAGGCGGGTGCCAGAGCCGCCTGCCATAAGTACAGCACGCATAGGGAATGTCCTGTGGGCAGTGGGTTGAAGCGGTGGGGGATGAAATGGAAGCGACTCCTCTTCTAGTTTCCTATGGGGTTGGATTTTTCGGGGATGAATCTCAGGATTCAGCGAAGAATTCATCCTTCCGGCAAAAACCCTGGAAATCGCTCCAAATGCCTTTCTAGAATCCGCGCCCTGGGTAGACCATCTGCTCCGCTAATATGACCGTTCACATAACCGTTCACATCAATGTCCCATGCCGAGCGGGTTAGGATAGAACTGTAATTAAGCTACTCTGCCTTGTATCTAGAGTTAGTTTCCTACCTTACATCTGAAGGAATTTTCACAATGGGCGGTCTAATTACTCTCGTGCTGGTCATCGTTTATGGAGCGGGTGCATGGAAGTTCTGGGGCGGCTTTCGCCGAACTAATTTTAGCCAGGGCAAAGTGGTTCTGGGCTTGGCGTGGCCGATTCTCGTGTTTAACAAATCCTATCGCCAGAACTTTCAGAAAGCCCTGAAAGGGTAACGTTTTGTATTAATTTGCGCAGAATCGCGGGATATAGCGGATGGCGATCGCATGATGTAGAAACCCAGGAACGCTGGGAATCAGCATCCTGGGTTCAACAGATCCGCCTGCTAAAGGCCATCCGCTATTCTTTGCCCATTATTTCCCAGAAATGGCTAAATCCCAACCGAAATCCCCCAAGCCCGATTCAGCGTTTGCCACCGACAGTTTTTTTGGCTCCCTAGCCCAGCCCCAGGATTGGCAAACGGATATTGCAGCGGTGGCGGTCCGTTTTAACCGCGACTATCGGGGCGAAAAACCCGATGTGCCCAACGAAGTCAAGGCCATGCCCATCTACCAGGAATATGCCGCTGGCCTCCTGCAATCCAAGCTGGTGTCGAACTTTTGGGACGTGGCCCAGCCCCAAAAAAATCAGCGCTGCCTGGATCTGGGTTGCGGAGTCAGTTTTCTGATTTACCCATGGCGGGAATGGGAAGCGTACTTTTATGGGCAGGACATTAGTGCAGTGGCCCGAGATATTTTGGTGGCGCGCGGCCCCCAACTGAACTCGAAATTGTTTAAGGGCGTTGTCCTGGGGGCCGCCCACGAGCTGGAGTATGGGGCAGGACAGTTTGACTTGGCGATCGCCACAGGGGTGAGTTGCTACTATCCGCTGGCCTACTGGGGCGAAGTGCTAGCCGCCGTCAAAAAGGTGCTGAAACCCGAGGGCTATTTCGTATTTGATGTCCTAGACGAGACAAATCCCATTGCCGAAAATTGGGCTATTTTAGAAACCTATTTGGGCACCGAGGTGTTTCTAGACTCTGCCGAAAGCTGGAAAAAAGCCATTCAAGCCTCGGGCGGCAAAATTGTCAAAATGCTTCCTGGAGAGCTATTTACCTTATACAAGGTCAAGTTCGACTAATACGATGTTTTGAAAGTCCTACGCGCATGCGGCCCTAACGCCGTGATCAGCCTTCCATTTACTCTTTTTTACGATCGCTTTCCGGCACGCTAATGCTGGGTCTAGGGATCAGATTTGCCATCATGGCTTCGCCAATCTGGGACATTTCCTGATCTTTTTTCTTTAAAAGTTCGTATAGGAGTGCCCCTTTTCGGGGTTCATCCGACTCCGCCTGAATTTTGCCCAAATCAATCATCAAATCTGTCTTCCAGTTGCAGAGAATGATCAGAATTTCTCCTGCCGAGACACAGCGCTCGTAGGGCTTCAAAATCGCAATCACAATCGTCAGAATTGTTAGAAACAGCCCGAGGGCTCCCAAAATACTCCGGGATGGCACGAGATCATTACTGACCACATAGGTGTAGAACGCCGAATAAATCGGAATCAAAAAGGAAAGGGTGTAATGGGAATTCCTAAAAAAGACGTGGTTCTTGCGCGCAATGGAAACATGGTAGTCATACCGACCATAGGTATCAATGAGGAGTTGACTTAAATATTGATCAGGAATTGTCGTTACGGTTTCCAGGATTAATTCTCTTAAGCTTTTTTCATGAATTTTAGGCATGGGCTCTCCGGGCAGTGAGTTGGTGCGTACCAAATATGAAATATTACAATGACCACCTAAATTACGGTTCATTGTCGATCCGCTGTGATCGTGGACATAACAAATCCCTCCGCGCTTGAGGGCAACGAGAGGGATTAATAAACTATTCACATATTCGGAACAAAATAATCAATCTATGGGATTATTGATTGTCCGCACAAAATTATCCGGACTGGGAAAACCTGCGGCATGCCAAGGGGTAATGCCGTTTCGGGCGATCGCCCCAGGCAAAACAGCCAGTCCCCCACCGGATTGCCCCCTACAGACAACTTCAGCACACGGGTTAGCGAGGAATTAACCGGGTCCGCTGCCCCACACCGGGGTTTACCATGGCCGCCACTTCATGATCAGACAAGTGGGTCAGGGATTCTGCTAAATTTTCTGTAGTAAAGCGGTAGCCGTGCCGTGCCGCAATATTCACAAAAGCTTCCGCATTTTGGATCGCCACTTTTTTGAATTTGCCCGCCTGGGATTGACATACTGCCTTAAATAGTTCCGCTGCATGACGCTCTTGCATAACCGATCCTCCAGAGAACTTGCTTACCTACCAGCTTAGAAACACTCCAGAAAATGTAATCTAAATAACAGTAAAGTTTACGAGCCTGTGTATAAAGATTAATCAAACACCCTATGCCCCCTGAAGACGCCTCGAAACCTGCCTCGCCTCTTTTATCTCCCGTAACACCCACTCCTACGCCTCCGGCGCGCTGGCGGGCGTGGTGGGACAATATCCAGCTTTTGGTCGTCGCCTTGATTCTGGCGCTGTTGATTCGCACCTTTGTGGCGGAACCTCGCTTTATTCCCTCAGACTCGATGGTGCCGACCCTGCAAGTGGGCGATCGCCTCGTGATCGAAAAACTGTCCTACCACTTCCACCCGCCGCAGACTGGCGATATTGTCGTGTTTGATCCGCCGCCCCAGTTGCAACTCCTGGGTTACGCCAAGGATCAAGCCTTTATCAAGCGGGTGATCGGTACGCCAGGGCAAATGGTTCAAATCGCCAACGGTACAGTCTACGTGAACCAACAGCCCCTACGAGAGCCCTATATTGCCGAGCCACCGGAGTACAACTGGGGACCCCAATCGGTGCCGGAGGGCGCTGTTTTTGTCATGGGCGATAACCGCAACAACAGCAACGATTCCCACGTCTGGGGATTTTTGCCCCAAACCAACATCATCGGGCGCGCCTGGATCCGCTTCTGGACGCCAGAACGGATTGGTATTTTGTCCTAGGGAAAGAACGCAGGGGCCAGAGGCAGGAGACAGAAAGCAGGAGGCAGTAAGCAGGAGACAGAGGGCAGGAGGTAGCGGAAATTTTCCAAAAGAAAGGGGGCGACGCGCCCCCTTTGATCATTTCAGCCTCATTTCTTTAGTCTAGAGTTGATGCACAAGCGGCTCGGTATCGGCCACTAGATCAAGCGCAGGTTCGCGTATTCCACGAGCAGGTCTTCGCTAGTTAGGACATCGCCGGTGGCTTGAGGTGTCCAGAGAACTTCGAGGGCCAGTAGGCGATCGCCCGCAACACCACCCAACCGCTGCAACGCCGCTTTCAAATCACTAGAGGTCTTCACCTCCGGCAGATCGAGTGACCCACTGGTCCCCACCAGCAACGTGACCACAATGTACTCTCCCGGCTCGGCAACTAGCGCGCCCCCCGTCGCCACAGTCAAGGCATCACTGGACGCCTGCTTAATCTGACTACCCACATTGGAGAGGGTTTCCCGACTAAATTTGCTGCGCTCGGTCAAGACCAGTCGGTTGAATTCCGTTTCCGCTGAGGCCAAGCCGGTTTTCTTCAGGCTAGAACCCGCGTAGGCCCAGTATTCCGGATGGCGCAGCAGCGCCAAAGTAGTTTCTTGGAGCACATTTGCCAATCCAGCGGTGGAACTGGTGTCGGCCTTCAGCGCCAACGTGTTTAAATCAGCTTGAAGTTCACGCGCATTGGCCAGCAACCCAACCTGGACCCGTGCCACAGAAATCGTGGAATTGTCCACTGGGCTTAGGCCATCCTCGCCTCGAGCATTGCGGAAGCTTTGCACCAGGAAGTTCGCCACGGCGATAAAAATCAGGATGGTAAATAGGCCGCCAAATCCGCCCCCAATTCCCAAGAAGGGAAAGATAAACGGAAAGCCAATACCACCGCCGTAGCCATAGCCACCGCCATAGCCACCCGGCGCATAGGTACGCGGAGCGCTGTAGGAACGGGGAGCACTATAGCTACGGGCGGGAGCCCGAAAGGAACCGCCGCCCATGCGACCGCCACCTGCACTTGCGGCCAGGGCATCCCCACCCTGACTCAAGGTAATGCCGAGAACAAGGGCGATCGCCACCAGCGCTTTCAGCCAGGGTTTAATAAATGAAGTGATTTTTTGACGCATCTGTTATGCCTACCGGAACATTTCAAAATGACAGGTAACCTGTCAGTTATCGTTTTTAACGCTGATCTTTAACGTTGATCGCTGCGCACATTCTGCGACCACTCCAGAATGCTAGATTCCCCGAGGCGATCGCCCCAGCACCGCAACCCCAAACCCAGTCTATAAACAATTTGGGTCACTCTACAATTTATAAGAAATCGCTAGGGTCACCTGGAACTGGAGCAATTTTATTAAGAGTTGTAACTGAATCTTCTAATACTGTATCGCGTCTTCCCAGTCCTGAAAATCTCGTCGGAGGCCATTCTCAGGACGGATCACCGTACAGGCCGACAGGAGAGCCACACCCATTAGTCTTGCAGGTGCGAGAACTGGTAAGCCCCGATCGCCGCCAACACTCCAGCGACGGCCATCAGAATGGGAATCGAATACCAGGGGAATTGAGCCAGGGGCAAATAGGCTGCGGACCGCAGGGCGATCGTGGTGTAGGTGAGCGGAATTAAGTACACCAGCACCTTGAGCGCAGCGGGCAGCGTGGCCGGATCAAAAAAGGTCGCGCCGAGGAACGACATCGGCACAATCAGAAAGTTGTTATAAATGCCAACGCCTTCTAGCGACTTGACATTCAAGCCCACAATCACGCCTAGGCCAGCAAAGACGGCGCAGTTCAGCACCAAGACCAGCAAAAAGAGCGGGTGCAAAAAGCTCCAAACTTTCCCCGTGCAGAGAATCGCAACCCCAATCACCGAACCAGCGGTCAACAGGCCCCGCACCACCCCCGCCATCATTTTGCCCAGATGCATGGCCAAGGGATGGACTGGCATCAGCAGCATTTCTTCAAAGGTTTTAGAAAAGAGGCGATCGCCACAAATGGAAAACGTGGTCCCACCAAAGCTAATCACCATGGAAGACAGGGCCACCATTCCCGGCAAAATAAACTCTAAATAGCTATCGCCCACAGCGGGCTTGGGCAACGAACTGCCCAGGCCCAAACCAAACGCCACAATATAGATTAGCGGTGAGATTAACCCAGACGCAGCCACCTGGACTACCCGTACCCGCAGCTCCAACCAATCCCCCCACAGCACCGTCACACTATCCTGCCACAGCGTCGAGAGGCCAGATTCATTACGGAGGGACCGGGGCGCGGCAGGGGCATGATTCACGGTTTTACAGGGATAACGTTGCTTGGATATTGTACCGGGTGGTGGGTGGCGGGCGACGTGAATGGCCTGTGGAGTGGCATCTAAGCCCACTCTCCCCTCAGCCCTTCGTCTCCCATCCGGGCAATCATGCGGCATACTGGGACAGAGAATGTAGCGCACCACCATGAAACGTAAACCCAAGTACGGCTCCCGCAAAGATTTCGATCGCAATGATCGCGACTTTAATCCCGAATTTGACCGGGGTTATGACGACATGCCGCCAACGGAGCCGTCGCCCCAGCGGGGCAAATCAAAAGCCGCTTCGGCGTTTAACACGACATCGCTGTTTATTTTGGCGGGGGTCTTCATTTTGGGCATTGGCATTGGCCTGGGGCTGAGTTCCGTCAGCAATTCTGGCGATCCGGGCAAAATTGTTAGCGTCAGCGAGTTGGATAGCAAAGTGCCCAATGCGGAAGTCTGTGTGGCCTACGGATCGAGTGCGATCGTGATGGATACGCGGGTGTTTGTCACTTTGAGTCCGATCAACGTATTTGTCTCCCAGCCCACAACCCGACCGGGCTGTGTCCTTCGTACCAATAACTGGTCCGTTTTGGAACAGCGGGGCCTACTCAAGGGCGAGCAAGTGCGGGAATGCAAAAATCGGATGAACACCTTTGGCTTCACCGGGCAGTTGGAAAGTAGCCCCGAAATTGATTGCGTCTACCAAAACGACGCCGCCAAAAACCTCTTCCTGAATCAACCGGGCACCGTGGGCGCACCGCCACCGGAAAACCAAAAGTTTTAAGGCAAACCAAGCGTTCACCTTCCGGCATGAGCGGCATTTCCTGCCGAAACAGACGCACGGCGGGCCATGGCTTGCAGGGTAGAACTGTCCAGGAGGCCGGATGTCAGTCCCGATGCTATTCCTCTAGCGCAAATCTTCGAGCAGCCGCACTTGGAGCATTTGCCCCGGAGCAATATTGGCGGTTTTAGGGGCCGTTAAGTAGGTGAGAGCCGCTCCCGCAACAGCTCCCCCCGCCGCTCCCGCCCCGGAACCCCCGCCCAACACACCACCCGCCACCGCGCCAATGCCGGAGTTGATCGCTAGGTTAGAACTTTTAATGGTGCGATCGCCCGCTAAGACCTCTGACTCGGCCCGCAGGGGCACATTTCGGCCTTGCATCGCAATCGCTTGGGTAATAAAGCGACTGCCCGCATTCTGGGTTTCAAAGCGGCCAATCACCAGACTGTCCACTGGCAAGAGCACACGCCCTAGACTATCCCGCACTTCGGTTTGCAGCAGCAGTACTTCTTGCTGGGCAGTTGTCGATCGCAGATTTAGGGTGTCGGTGCCGGGATAGCGAAGATTCAGCAGCGTACCAGAAGGCAGCACGACATCGCCCGGATTTTTACTGGCGCTCATCAGTACAGCGCTGGGTAGTACAGTGCTGGGTTGAGCGGTGCCCAGGGAGAGGGGGCTCAGGGGAGCGAGACTCGGGGGCAAGGGTTGGCCAAATTCAATGATGGGGATGGGCGGAACTGCCGGTTGATTCGGGACGGGCTGCACCGCAACCGGTTCAGGACGGGGAGGCAGGGGGGCGATCGCCGCTGGATTATAGACGGGCTGACTGCTAGAGACGCCCAGAGGCGCGAGCGGTGGTACCGTCACCAACGGCGCATCCACCGCCTGACTGCTCGCCATCTGACCCGCCATCTGACGATTCGCGAGCTGACCATTGGTTTGAGGCGGTTCTGCTGCCTGACTATTGCCCACAGGTCGTTCGAAGGACAGGCCGGGGGGGGTGGAGTCCAGGGCGAGAGTGGCCACTTGAATCACGGCAGACGGGGGCGGATTTGTTGCGCCTAGTGGATTCGTTGCGCCTAGTGGATTCGTTGCGGTTACGGGAGGCTGAGAGCGGGTGGGGGTGCTGGCCCCTGTAAAACGAGCCACCGCTGAAGGTTGTGGCGAACCATTTACAGACGAAACATTCACGGGCGGAACATTCGCAGGCAGAGCATTCACAGACGCAATACTTGCGGGCGGAACATTTACGGGCGGAATACTTACGGGCGGAATACTTACGGGCGGAACATTTAAAGACGGGACATTGACAAGCGGGCTAGGCTGGGAGGGACTAGGCTGGGAGGGCCCAGAGTCAGGGGATCCAGAGTCGGGCGCTGCCGGACTAATCGGGGTCGGTGCAGCGATAGATATGGCGGGCGGCGTAACGGCAGATCCCGCCGTCGGTCTGGTGGGAGACTGAAGGGCCACGGGAACTTTTGGCGCGGGCACATCGGGAAGCGCGATCGCAATAGCGGGGCTGGTTTGAGGCAGTTTAGATGGCAGCGGGGGCGGCGGCGGGGCGATCGCCTCGGAGATTAGCACGCTGCCGGGAGGCGTGACGGCGGGCGGCGCGGGGAGGGCTGAGACTTGCGGGATTGGGGCCGGGGGTACAGCGGAAGCATTGGGGGGGGAGACGGCTTCGCCAGGTTGCACCTTTGGCAGCAAGCGACCGGCAATCAAGGGCTGCAAGGCCCAGCGAAACCGATTGGGTTCGACGTTGCCTTCTAAGAGCTTCAGCGCCACCTGTTCCGGGGCCAGAACAGCATCAGGGGCCAGTTCCAGCACTAGGCGCGTCAGTTCGGGTTCGGGTTGGGACACCTGCACGCGGCGCACGGCCCCGGGATAATCGCCTAGGATCCGGCCTGTGCCTAGGGTGGTGCCGGGGAGATCGAGGACGACGCGGGCGGGGCGGGCCATCAGGTAGTAGCGGGGTTTGGTGTCGCCTGTGAGGCTAATTTCCAGAAAGTTGGTGCTGGGTTCAAAGGTCCATTTGGTGAGGATGGGGTTGGCCTGGGCGGGGGCGATCGCCGCCCCGAGGATCACGAGGCCCATGGTTCCCGCTTGCACGGCCCGCTGGACTAAAGCCGTCCCGATTACAGACCGAAATCCGATATCACTGTTGTGGCTATGCATTGCTTTAGGCCAAACCCATGCGGTTGGAGCGAATTGAGGATTCTAGGATAGTCGCAACGGCCCATTTTGCACGAATAAATTGGAAGAAATTTAGGCTGGTTTTAGGCGGGAAGCACGGGGGCGGCTAGCAGCGTTGGGAGCATTGAAAGCGGGTCATTAAGCGGATCATTAAACAATGTCGATCTGGTCGTGCTAAGCGCCTGTGAAACTAGATTAGGTGGCAAGTTTGGCAATGGTGAAAAAATTTTAGGGCTGGGCTATCAGTTTCAGAATCGGGGAGCCAAAGTCGCGATCGCCCGCGACCCCAGCCATCCCTACTACTGAGCACCGTTTATTCTGATTAGCAATGGGTTGTGAAAGGCGATCGCAAAAACTCGCTACGATCAGGTTAATCCGCCTTAGTTTTGTCCTATGTCGGCGTTGCATAATAGTGCTATGAATTGAGGCTAAATCTGATGCAATGTCCCGAATGTGGCTCCGGTCATATCCGTAAGAATGGTAAAATGAGAGGTAAACAAAATCACATTTGCGTCGATTGTGGTCGGCAATTTATTGATGTCTATACGCCGCCCAAAGGATACTCAGATGAAGTCAAAGCGCAATGTTTGAAAATGTACGTCAATGGCATGGGATTTCGAGGCATTGAACGCGTCACAGGCGTGCATCACACCACCGTGATTAATTGGGTTAGGCAAGTCGGAGAACTCCTACCTGATGCTTACGACCCAGAGACCATTCCCCAAGTCGGAGAACTCGACGAACTGGAAACGTTTGTGCGCTCAAAAAAACAAAATCTGGCTCTGGACAGCCGTTGACCACTTTAAGCAAGGGATTTTAGGCTGGGTATTAGGTGACCACAGTGCCGAAACCTTCAAGCCTCTATGAGCCATTGTGGCAACTTGGAAATGCTATTTCTACGTCACAGATGGCTGGTCAGTCTATCCAGGATTTATTCCAGACGGCGACCAGATTGTTAGCAAGACTTACATGACACGGGTAGAAGGTGAAAACACTCGGTTGCGACACTACTTGGCGCGACTGCATCGCAAGACACTTTGTTATTCCAAATCAGAGAAAATGCTGAGACACTCGATTCGCTTGCTACTGCACTACCTCAAATTCTGGGATGTTCCGATTCCTCATTGATTCATAGCTTCATTCAGCAACGCCGGAAGTTCTTTAAGTGCTAATCTGGTGCTGCCAGAACAGTTTTCTAACTTGGCATTCCCTGGTCAAGGCCCCATAGTCGGGCTCAATTTGGTGAAAGCGAAGGCGACTTTTCCCCGTGCAGTCTTTATCGAGATCAATAAAGTCGAGGTGGGCGAACATGCTGCCTTCACCGCTGGCTTTGCCAACCCTGCCAAAGGACTGCTAAAACGGTATGTCCCGGCCTTTCGTGAGCAGCATGACCCCCTGGCGATTGTAATGACCAATGTGTTCAGCCCCGGGATTAAACAGGTCATGGATTCGGCTCTCTTCTCAACCCTGGGGTCGGGCTTCTCAACACCGCGATCGGGTGCAGTCCTGCCCGTACCGCTGAGGACTAACCCGCCTGAAAAACCTCTGAGTGATGCCGAAAAGCTCCAGTCGTCATCGCTCTTTCGGTTGAGCTATGAGCAGCAGTGGGAGCATGACAGTCGTTTGCTGCCGGATGACCAATTACAGCGGCACATGCATGAGTTAAGCCAATGCGTTCAGTTACTAACGCAGGCGGGGGTGCGGGTGGTTTTTTATGAGATGCCCACCAGTCCGTTGCTGGAGTCTACGCCGCGCAAAAACCAGGTGCGGCAGGCTTTTGCGAGATACTTCCCTCCGGAAAAATGGAAATATCTGCCGCGCTATCCTCATAATCATTTCCGCACCAAGGATGCCATCCATATCGATAACGAGAGTATTGGGATTTACTCACAGTGGTTTTTGGAGCAGGTTAAAGATAACTGAGACTGAGAGGGTTCTATCAGGATAATTATCTTCTGGTAGTTGTCTTCTGGGGGAAATCGTGGGAATGGCCACCATTATTCAGCCGCAGTGATGTATAGTTCGTTCTGGATTCTGCTTGAGTTTCCCCGCGCAGACTCTTTTTCAAACCCTTGTTATTCAACGCCCTTAGCGCATAGGTATAGGACCGTGACCCAGGTTGTTCTTGAAGCCGTCTACAAAAGCTTTCAGCTTCCGTCTCAGCCAGTATCGGGGGCTGTTTTGCGGAACATTAACCTGACCGTCAAGGCGGGTGAGTTTATGGTGTTGGTGGGGCCATCTGGCTGTGGCAAGAGTACGCTGCTGCGGCTGATTGCGGGGTTGGAAGAGTTGACTGGGGGCAACATCTATATTGACGATCGCCAGGTTAATGCCCTGCCGCCCAAGGCCCGCGATATTGCCATGGTGTTCCAGAATTACGCGCTCTATCCGCACATGACCGTGTACGAGAATGTTGCCTTTGGTTTGCGCCGCAATGCGCCGAAAGCGGGGCGATCGCGGGGGATTCTGGGGAAAATTCACGCAGTGTAATGCCCCTGTGGGCCGAGAATTTGTTGGTGTCGGCCACGGGAAATTGGCCGAAGGGGTGGCGCTATCGCTCGGCGCGGGAGCGGGCGATCGCCCAACGGGTGCGTCAAGTGGCCGAAACGTTGCAGATTGAACCGCTGCTGCATCGCTTGCCCAAGCAACTGTCCGGTGGCCAAAAGCAGCGCGTGGCCTTGGGACGGGCGATGGCCCGCAATCCCCAGGTGTTTTTGATGGATGAGCCCTTGTCGAATTTGGATGCTAAATTGCGGGCTGAGACTCGATCTCAAATCGTCCAATTGCAGCGACAACTGGGTACGACCACGATTTATGTGACCCACGATCAAACTGAAGCCATGACCATGGGCGATCGCATCACCGTCCTAAACGCGGGCCAGATTCAGCAATTGGGATCACCCCTGGATCTCTATAACCATCCAGCGAATCGATTTGTTGCAGAATTCATCGGGTCTCCCCCGATGAATTTTTTGGAGGTTGCCGTTACGGCACCCCTGATGCTGCAACACCCCCAATTTCGACTGAACTTACCGCCCGCATGGGCTACCGTCTTGTCCGCCTACGCTGGCCGCTCGGTGGTCTTAGGCATTCGTCCGGAGCATTTGCGATTGAGCCAAGCGGCCCCCGAAAACCTGCAGGTCCGGGTGGCCTTGGTGGAAGCCTTAGGCAACGATACTTATTTGTCCGTCACCCTAGCGGGTCTGCCGCTCCAGGTGCGCATCGACCCCGATCGCACCGTACAGCCCGGAGAGGATCTCTGGTTAGCCATTATGCCGGAAAAGATTCACCTGTTTGATCTGGAAACGGGATTGGCGATCGCTCCGCACGCCTAATCCCCCTAATTCTCAGGCCGATCCAAAAGTCCCCACAAATGCAAAAATTGCCACAAACGCAAAGCACCCCCCATTGGAGGGCGCTTTGCGGAATCAACGTTAATCGCCTTAGAAGCACGTTGGCCTAGGTTGAAAGTGGTGTTTGCTCAACTAAGGCAACACTACTTAAATTAACCCTTGATAATTAACCATTGATAGCAGGAGCAGACACAGCCACAGGTGCAGCATCTTCACAAGCCAGATCCAAGGGGAAGTTGTGCGCATTCCGTTCGTGCATCACTTCCATACCCAAGTTGGCCCGGTTCAACACATCCGCCCAGGTGCTGACCACCCGACCTTGGGAATCCAGGACCGATTGGTTAAAGTTGAACCCATTCAGGTTAAAGGCCATCGTGGAAATACCCAGAGCGGTAAACCAAATACCCAACGACGGGCCACGCACCCAAGAAGAAGTGCAGAGCACGGGAGTTGTTGAAGGAGGCATATTGGAAGATCAACCGACCGAAGTAGCCGTGGGCGGCAACGATGTTGTAGGTCTCTTCTTCTTGACCGAACTTGTAGCCGTAGTTCTGACTTTCGTACTTCGGTGGTTTCACGCACCAGGGAGGAGGTGACCAAGGAACCGTGCATCGCGGAGAACAAGCTGCCACCAAATACACCAGCAACGCCCAACATATGGAAGGGGTGCATCAGGATGTTGTGCTCGGCCTGGAACACGAACATGAAGTTGAACGTGCCGGAAATACCCAGGGGCATGCCGTCGGAGAAGGAGCCTTGACCAATCGGGTAGATCAAGAACACCGCCACAGCCGAGGCCAAAGGTGCGGAGTAAGCGACGCAGATCCAGGGGCGCATGCCCGAGACGGTAGGACAGTTCCCATTGGCGACCCATGTAGGCAAGATGCCAACATAAAGTGGAGGACAACGAGCTCGTAGGGGCCACCGTTGTACAGCCACTCATCCAAGGAAGCGGCATCCCAAATGGGGTAGATATGCAGGCCGATCGCGTTCGATGGAGGGCACAACGGCACCAGAGATGATGTTGTTGCCGAACATCAAAGAACCGGCGACAGGTTCGCGGATGCCGTCAATGTCCACGGGGGGAGCAGCGATAAAAGCAATGATGAAAGCAGATGGTAGCGCTCAGCAGCGTCGGGATCATCAGCACACCGAACCAACCTACATAAATCCGGTTACCGGTGCTGGTGATCCAGTTGCAAAACCGCTCCCAAACATTACCGCTTTCGCGGCGTTGGATGGTTGTAGTCATGATGGTAATAAGTGCTCTAGACAATGTATGTAGAACGATGGGACGGCCCGATAAATCGCGGAATAAATCTCTTCTATATAATCTATATAAGCAGAAGGGATTGAATCTATTGACCCCCAGGCTATCCATTCGATCTGGCTTTATAGTATTGACATTTCCTTGGATTTTGCTAGAGCGGAATTGTAAATTTTCATAATGATTCCTGCAATATTTAGTTACTCATTTTTCCCCAATCATTTCTCGGACGAGCGACGGAATGCCCTCTAGTCAAGCCTGGGCGTCGCTCTTGAGCGTTGGTTCTCCGTCACGGACAGCGAATTTTCCTTAGCCAACTATCAAGTCAACTATCATTAAGTGGCCAGTCGTGGGAACCCCTGCCTTGACTAGCGATTCAATGGATTTCGGCAATGTACTTCGTTGTTTAATGCCACACTTCGTTAGTCAAGTTATGAGTAAAGATATGTGGTAAATCAGAGATATATCTTTATGAATTTACGCCGAACAAGCTTTACTTTTCTTAAAATTCAAGGTTTTTGATTCAAGGGTTCAACGATTAAAAACTCCAGTGGCTTGTTGAGGGTCACTGGAGTTTTTAATCCACTTTATTCGCGGTAATTGTTCCTATTTCCATCCTATGGGCTCTGAGCGGTAAGCCCTGAGCTCATGGAAATCCTTGGGGTGCTGCGAGGATCTAGTCCGGCTAATCTAGTTTCAACGAATTGACCGGCACCTGATCCCAGGAGTCAACGGTGCGAAGGCGGGCGACCCATCCCTCAGAACGCTGGGTTGCTGTCAAGTTCTGCTCAAAGGATTCATGGCATTCTTGAGCTTGGGTTTCATCACAGCACGCAATACAGGAGTAAAGCAACCCAGACGGATCAACTTGTTCATTTACCCAAATTGTCTTCATGGCTTATATCTCTCAACGCTTGCCTCCATTAGAATACCGCATTTGCTGGGATGGCGATGGTGGGCCTTGGCAGTCGTTCTTCTTTACCCCGCCAGTCGTTCTTCACAGTTGTCTGCGGGTGCTTTGTGAGAGTGAGATAGAATCAGGTGGGCGGTTAGGGCAGCTTCTATCTGGACTTTGGGTCGTTTTATTGCGCGTTTTGTTGCGCGGTGTCTGGGGCTTAAAACACTTGTTTCAGGATGCTGTTGCTCAATTCTTTGGCTTTCCTTAATGTTGTCTCCCGCTAATTCTCTAGCTAATCACGTTGTCTCCACTGAATCGATTGTCGCCGTCCAATGCTTTGCCGACGGATATTTTAATTTTGTCCAATGGTCCTGGGGAGTTGTCTACTTGGGTCCAGCCCGTGGTGCGTACTCTGCGACAGCGCTGTACAGACGATCGCCATGCTCTACGCATTTCGATTGTGCTATCGCCCTGTGCGAATGCGAGTGGTCAGGAAGCGGCGATCGCCCAGCGCTTTCCCGAAGTGGATCGGGTCCAATCTGCCATGCACTTTTTTCCTTTTCTGCTGTGGGGCAAAACCGTAGACAATTGGGACTGGCATCCACGGGGCCTAGTGTTGTTTCTAGGGGGCGATCAGTTTTTTCCCTTGGTCATTGGCAAACGTCTGGGCTACAAAACTCTTTTGTATGTGGAATGGGCCGCCCGTTGGCATGCTTGGGGCGATCGCTTCGCCATGATGCAGCCCAGTATCCTCAATACCGTTGCTCCCCGGCATCGCCATAAATTTACCCTGGTTGGCGATCTGATGGCCGAGGCCCAATCCAATTCTCCAGCCGTTGCATCCCAATCCAATTCTCCAGCCGCTGCTTCAGGGATGCCATCTCCGGATTGTCCTGCCCCCCGGATTGCCCTACTCCCTGGCTCTAAGCCCCTGAAGCTATTTCCTGGGGTGCCCTTGACGCTGGCGATCGCGGAACAGATTCACCGACGCACCCCCAGGTGCGCTTTGTGATTCCCGTGGCTCCCACCTTGGACTTGGCACAATTGGCCGCCTATGCCAATCCCCAGGTCAATGGGGCGATCGCCCAGTTCGGTTGGGCTTCGGCCACCCTGGTTACGCCGCTCGATCAGCGTCCCTATTTGCAAACACCTGCCGGGTTGCAGGTGGAATTGTGGACCGATTTCCCTGCCTATGATTTATTACGCACCTGTGACCTGTGCTTGACGACAGTGGGAGCCAATACAGCGGAGTTGGGGGCTTTGACGGTGCCGATGTTGGTGCTGATTCCCACCCAACAGTTGCATTTAATGAAGGCATGGGATGGACTGCCGGGGTTGCTGGTGAACCTGCCGGGGCTAGGCGATCGCTTGGCGCGCTGGTTAAGTGCCCAGGCGCTGAAACGGGCTGGCCGCTTTGCGTGGCCCAACATTTGGGCGCAGGCAGAAATTGTGCCGGAGTTGGTGGGGGCATTGCAACCCGCAGCAGTGGCGGCGATCGTCCTCGATTATCTGGCCCATCCCGAAAAATTACAGGCCATGCAGACAAAGCTACGCCAGGTGCGGGGCGAACCGGGCGCGGCTGAAAAACTGGTGCACCTGATCCAAGAAGAACTCGCCGTAGAGAAATTATTGCCAGAGAAATCGTCCCCAGAGAAATCATCCCCAGAGAAACTATCCTGATGGGCGGGCGTCTTGATGATTGATATAGGGAGGAGAATCACCTGTGGCCCAGTGGTCAAACTGTGACGAAGACGTTACCGTGGGGCGGGATACCTGTCCGAGTCCCAAATTACTGAATCTAATACTGAGATGACGCCTATGAATCGCCGAGAATTTGTCAATTGGGTGGGCCTGGGGGCGATCGCCACCTCTTTACCCGTGGCCTTAGCCGCTTGTTCCCCCCAAGCTGAGGCCCCAAAAACCGCAGAGGCACCCGCTCCTGCGGGGCGGGCCGATGGATTTCAGCCAATTGGCTCCGTGGCCGATTTGGATAAGCAGGGATCGATTAGTGCGAAATTGGCAGCGGGACCGGCCATGGTGATCCGTAATCCGGCGGATGCTAAGGCCGTGATTGCTGTCAATCCCACCTGTACCCACAAAAGTTGCGCCGTGGCCTGGAAAACGGATGAAAAAACCTTTGTCTGTCCCTGTCACGATGCCAAATTTGCCAGTGATGGCAAAGTTACCCAGGGGCCAGCGGACAAGCCCTTGGCGACTTATCTTGCCAAAATTGAAGGCGATGTCATCTTGGTCAAGTCGGCCTAGTCTGAGCCTGCCCATGTCTCCAACGTTGGGGCGATCTCGAAGGTCGGCATCGCCCCTATGGGGATTTGGGTCGATCGCGATGCCCATCGCCAAGCTTATTTAAGATAATGAGCACGCTAGGCTTTGCCTATTCTACAGAGGTTTAATATTGAATTGCGCCTTCCGCTCTAGGATGCCAGAACCCTCAATCTAAAATCCAACATCAGACGAGTTTCCCTTTCAATTTCGCACCCAGTTCTTGCAAAGCCTGGGCGATCGGATTTTGATTTTGCAAGAATACTCGGGCACAGTTGCGCCCCGGCATGCCGGAAATGGAGCCACCGGGATGCGTGCCCGCCCCAGTCAGATAGAGGTTCGCGATCGGGGTTTTATAGTTTGCCAGTTCCGGCAGCGGTCGGAAAAACACCATCTGCTCTAGGGTCATGTCGATGTGATAGTAGTTGCCCTTCAGAGCCCCAAGGCGATCGCCCAATTCCGCCGGACTTTCTACCCGGCGGGCGATAGTAGCGGCTTTAACATTAGGCGCATAGTCGGCCAGTTTATCAATGACGCGATCGGCCACTTGATTTTTTAAGGCATCGGTCCAACCTGTACCGTTCAGTCCGGTGCCCTCAGACCCGGCAATTTGGTAGGGTGCAAAGAATTCAATCCAGAGGGTATGTTTGCCATCGGGAGCCATGGTCGGGTCGAGCATCGTCGGCTGCACCAGGTACATCGAGGGATCGGCATCGGGAATTTTGCCCAGGGTCGGCTCGACATGGGCGATCTCTACCTGTTTCACAGAATCGGCGATTAAAACCGAGCCAATTAGGAAATCATCTTGATGATTATGATGAACAAATTTAAGTGACTCAGACAAGGCTAAGTCGATTTTCATAATGGTTTCGTTATTGTTGATGATCTTGCGATCGAGGCGATCGCGGAGTTTACCGTCTGCCGCATCAATATCGCGACTGTCGATGTGATGGAGAAATAGCCGCTTGGCATCAATATTAGAAATCACACCATGGGTGGCACGGTATTCCTCCCCATTGGCCGTCCGCACCCCCACAGCCCGCCCGTCTTCAATCAAGACTTGTTTGATCGGGCGATCGCACAAAATTTCCCCGCCCAAACTTTGCACCCGCTTTACCAATGCCGCCACCAAGGCCCCCGTGCCGCCCTTGGGCCGCGCCATGCCGGGATGGTGTCGCATCGACATCATCATTAGACCAATCGCCAAATTCTTTTGGGAGGGTGGCACCCCCAGTTCCGCTGCCAGTCGGGCCAGGGGAGCTTTAACCACCTCGGAATCAAACCATTCGTTCAGGATATCTTCGGCACTGGTCAACATATTGCGCACAAAGTCTAGGGCCTTTTGGAGGGATCCAACGGAACCCAATAGATCCTTGAGCTGGTGGCGATCGTAGTTTTTAATAATCTCCGCCAACCCCAGCGGCGGCGCATTAAACAGGGGAATCATTGCATTCACAACCTGATCCCAGTAGTGAATAAATTCGCGATACTTTTGGGCATCCCGAGGGCTATAGCGGGCAATGTCAGCGCAGGTTTTTTCCAGCGATCGGTGGGCTAAAAAGTAGTTGCCATCTGGATGCGGACAAAAGGTGACCGGATCGCAAAACAGGTACTCTAGACCATATTGGGTCAGCTCCAGTTCCTCGACCACCGGAGCCAAGTGAATAAACTCATGGTCGATCGCACATAGATTAAACTTAAAGTCTGGCACCTCTGGAATCACGGCCTCCGTGGTAGCAGCCCCACCGGGAACAGAACGCTTTTCCAATAGCAAAACGCTGTAGCCCGCCTTGAGCAAATAGGCGGCACAGACTAAGCCATTATGCCCTGCACCAATTAAAATTACGTCATAGATATGCATATAGTTAAAAGTTAATAATTCAAAGTTAAGAATTAAAGCAACTTGGCTCGCAGCATTTTGATCAGATACGTCAGTACGCCGATATTCAACCCAAGGACAACGATTTTAATTAGGCTGAAGCCCTGAATTAATTCATAAATTTCTAACGGGACACTGGTGGCAACTAGAACCACTACTAGGATTTCCGCCCAGGTTTTTTCATTCCATAGGCCCACCGCTTCTATAAACGTGACAGTGGCGTAGAGACTCGCTGCGATCCCACTAAACTCCAACTTGCGTGGGCTCAAATTTAAGATCTTGTCTAATACCCAGTC
>CAVYAN010000064.1:0-4665 GCA_963766075.1 uncultured cyanobacterium
GTTTAAGTCAATCTTCAAGTCAATCATGCAACCCAATTATCGTTATGCCCAGCGTTCAGTCCACTCTCAGTTCCACAAGACATCCAATGCGCTCAAAACCAAACACCGAAATCGTGAAAACTTTATTCGATTGCACTCAAGCAATATGTGCAATTCATATTCCTCTATGATTATAGACACGATATGGCGATTTGTAACCCAATCTCTCTATCTAATTTTCACAAATTCTCCACAAATATTTCACAGACAATCTCACAGATAATTTTACCGACAATTTTATCGATAACTTCATGGGCAATTTTACCGACAATGATTCAGATAAATCATTGCTACAATTGAGGGAATGCTGGAATTGCCAGAGTGCAACTGCATGAACTGTCCCCTCGGCTATTCCACACTGTTGTTCATGAGGGAAGGATTTTGATGATGAAATCTCAAATGCTTGGAGGTGGAGCGATCGCCTGTTCCACGATGCTCCTGTATGGATGGACACAAACGGGAGCCTCGGAGGCTGGGATGCCTGAGGTTTCACCCAACCCGCCATTACTGCCTGCTGCCGCAGCGAATCATCGCCATGATTTGCTGCCGGTGGCGATCCTGGGCATTGCGCCCACCCAGCTTTTAGAGCAGTGGTCTGCACCCATGTTTCGGCTACCCTGGAGTCCAGATCCAGCGCCATCTAACCGACTGCCCCAGGAGATGGAAACCCTCTATACTCAAGTGCTGGAGAAGGCTCAAGCGCTGGCGAGTCAGGCCCAATTTAGTCAGGCGATCGCCCAGGTTGCGGGCATTCCCAAAAACAGCCAGTCCTATGAACTGGCCCACCGCCTACAGGCCGACTGGTCGCAGGAATTGTTGCAGCAAGCCAATCAGCATTATGAAAATGCGGAACTGGACACGGCGCAAGCCCTATTGGCGGGTATTCCGGCTACGAGCCCTTTGAGAGGTCAAGTGCTGGCCTTGAAAGCCCAGTGGGGCCAGCAGCAGCGGATCATGGCACGGGCGATCGCGGCTAAAGGGCGCGGCGACTGGCAGGCTGTGATTGATGCCTTGCAATCTCTGGACGAAACACCACTCCATCACAGTTTGCCAGTGCAGGATTTATTGCAGCAAGCGATTACGCAGCTCTATGAACCCGATCAGAATCTGGTCTATATGGCCATGGCTGATACGCCCATGGTAAGTGTGAGCGATCGCCCCGCCAGAAAGCCTACCGGCCTTCGGTAGCTGGCAATAGCCTGTAGGCAGCAATGGCAATAAAACCCCGGATTCTCGTAGAATCCGGGGTTTTTTCAGGAAATTGGATGATTCTCCGAGCTGCCCCCAACAGGCCGAAACGTAACCGCCAAAACCTAAAAAAGGGCGTTCCAGATCTAAACCTGGAACGCCTTTGGCTGCTATGAAACATTCTGAGGACCGTTGACGGCTGTGCCGCTTGATTGCGGTTTAGGCGGCCACTTCCAGATCGGCAATGGGATGGGCGACACAGGCGAGAATGCAGCCCGCTTGTTTGTCAGCCGTGACCAGTGCCAGGGGTGGGGTGTTATACCGCACTTGCCCGTTATTGGTGCGAACTTTGCACGCGCCGCACACCCCGGCCCGACAGGCACTGCGAATGGGAACTCCCGCCTGCTCCGCTAACTCCAGCACTGATTCACTGCCATCTGTGGATACGGTCTGGGCCGATTCCGAAAATGTCACCGCTGCCGTGACAAGGCCATCTGTGATATCGGGCTGGATCGGTGCATCCATGCTGACTGCCGCTTCTGCCGCCTGCTCGTCAGTAGATGGGGCATCCAGGGGCGAACGATTAGCGGGTGGTGAGACATTGACCGGTGCCCCGCCAAAGCTTTCTTCGTTGTAGTTTTGCATCGGAAAATCGAGACTTTCTAACATCGATCGCACGGTTTGCATAAATCCATTCGGGCCACAAACATAGACGGTGCGATCGCATAAATCCGGCGCGACCAGTTGCAGCATCGAGGGCGAAATGCGCCCCGTTAGCCCCATCCAGGACTGTTGGGTCAGCATTTGGGTAACGGTAATGGCCAGATGAAAATTGGGCATTTGCATGGCCATCGCTTCGAGCTCCGCCCGGAATACCACATCCTCAACGCTGCGGGCGCTATGGAAAAAGGTGACATCGCAGTCCGCCAAGGTGTCCTGCACCCAGCGGGCCATGGACATCATCGGTGAAATGCCACTGCCCGCTGATAGCAAGAGAATTTTCGAGGGCAGTTGCGGCACACAGGTAAAGGTGCCGAGGGGGCCACCGGTAAGGGTGATGCGATCGCCCACCTGGACATGATCATGCAACCAGTTAGACACCAAGCCCGCAGGCAGATCGGGCTGATCCGGAGGACTGGGCACGCGCTTCACGGTAATGCTGAGGTGGTGAGGCCGGGTAGGGGACGCTGAAATCGAGTAGGGGCGCAGAACAGTTTTCCCGTCAATTTCCAGCGCCAAGGTCACAAACTGACCGGGCAAATAATCAAACAGCATCGGTGACTCCGCCGTGAAATAAAAGGTTTTCACATCCGGAGTCTCATCCACAATGCGACAGCAGCGGCAGGGCAAATCAGCGGTGCTCCAGGCCGTACTGACGGCAGCACCACGAGCCGAGGCGGGCGTGCTAATGGTAGGGGTCAAGATGGGCGCAGCGGGCGGGACCGCTTCCTGAATGTAGATGAAGGTTTTGCCGAGTTGCAGTAAATCGCCGGGAACTAGGGGGCGATGATCATTTTGACTAACCATTTCACCGTTTAACAGAGTCCCTGAGGTGCTGCCCACATCCACAAAGTGGTAGGCATTGTTTTGGTAAACAATGCGCCCATGGATCCGACTGACTTCTGGACAGGGTAATACAACATCACAGGTGGGCTTGCGGCCTACCAACCATTCCAATTGCCCAGGATATTCGGATTCCAGCGCATGGTCTTGAAAGTTTTGCTGTTCAAAGTTGACGGATTTGAGTTTTAGCATGGTTAGGGTGTGGTTAGGGTTAGGGTGTGGATGTCGAAGTAAGACACACGTTGCCTGTGCATTTGATCGCTGGACCAGCCGAGATCGCTGGGCCAGCACATGTTTAGCCGTGCTGTACTAGCGGGGCTTACGCGATCGCCCCGGCATATGCGGCTGGAACTTCAGCTTTTTCGGGGCGATCGCAATCTTTCTAACAATGGTTTTAGCCAGGGTTGCCGCATGGTGGTCGGTAGATGCCCGCTCCAATCGAGGTGACTGGACTCGAGCCACCGCCAAGAGCGCCGGATCCGTGGCGGCAATCTCTTCAATCACAGCAAAGTGCTGCGAGTCATCCAGTTGCAGTTCTTGACGCAGCTTTTTGAAGAAATCGAAACTGCGATCTAGATCGGTCACCTGTTGTTTAAGAAGATCCACCACAATTTCTGCATAGGTTTGTTGCCGGAGTTGTTGGGAAAAATCGGGCAAAACCTTAACCAGAGTGTAGATTTCATCGGACGATAACTCATCCAGAGATCGCTGCCCTAGGGACTTGGGATCTAAGGCCAGTTTATGCAGTTGCTTGCGCAGACTTACAGCCATCCGTTCTCGCTCATACTGGTCATGGGTACGGCTAAAGGTCCGGAATAGCCACATTGATCCCACCAAGACCACCAGCGCATTAAACCCTAAGAGCAGCAGGGGCGGTAACCGATTCAAGGAAGGGCGCGCCCCATAGGCAAAAAATGTCCAAAACGAGACAATGGTGAACACCGTAAACACCGCATGTTGGGTTTGTTGCAGTGAAGCCATCCTGCCCTGTTGGCGAGTATAGAGCCGGTAGAGCTTCTCCATTAGCAAGCCCAGCGTCACAAAGATCGCAATCAGCACACCAAAGGTTAAATAAACAGCAATGTACTTGGGAATAGGAATAGTTTGACCATAGAGATAGAATCCCACATCCGCCACCCGTGACACCTGATCCAACTCATGGGTCCAAGCACCGGAGAAGTAATAATGCCAATTGCCCGCATACAGATAGTAGTAGAGATAAAAGGCAATCACCATGCCCAGGTAGCCGTATTGCACCAGTCGCCGTCCTGGCTTATTGAGTTCCGTCCAGTAGGTTTTTTCGGAATCAATATCAATGCAGGGCATTTTGCAACTGACGCAGGCACTCTGCTCCTGGCCAGTCTGGGGATTGACGGTCCGGCACATGGATTGCGTTGGGCCAGGAGATTTACCGACATGGGCTTGACTGCCTAGGAGCGCCCGTGGCCCTGTATACACCATTTGCACCGGTGCCATGGGGCAGAAATATTGACACCAGCTTTTTCCGGCATACAGATAACCCACCAAAATTGCACAGAAGATCGTGGCAATTAGAAATGTTGCCAAGGCAATGCGATCTGAGTTGACAAACAAAATGCGTAAGCCTAACCCCAGCACAAATAAACCAAATTGGACGTAGAGATGATTTTTGCCCAGCCACCGAGGCTCTGGCCGTCTCGGAAGGCTGCAGGTTCGCCGTCCTGCGAGCGAAATAGAAATCGCGATAGGCGGTCCACTCCGCGACGATGCCGACGGTGCCCGGGGCGCCCATCGATCCCGTCCTGCCCTGCGGGCCTTGGTAGCCGGAGGGCCCGGCCGCGCCGGGGAGGCCGGCCATGGCGGGACCTTGGCCGCCGGAATATCCCCGTTCGCCCT
>CAVYAN010000065.1:0-82474 GCA_963766075.1 uncultured cyanobacterium
TTTTTATGTCTTCAACAACTCTACGTATTGTTTATCCTCAGAGCCGTTTCAATTGGTGATTGCGGGCAGTGGCACCCCGGAATACGAAGCGGAAATCACGCGATGCATCACAAGCGCGGGATCTCAGCCCGGACCCATCGGGTGGGATTTGCCAGCGGCGATCGCAAACAGTTACTGCTCCAGGGAGCGGGCCTGTTCGCGCTTCCCTCCATTCCGAAAATTTTGGCATCGCGGTTCTGGAAGCAGCGGGGGCGGGATTGCCGATCCTCATTACTCCCGAAGTTGCGCTGGCAGAATGGGTGCAAACCCACCATGTGGGATGGGTGGTGCCACAGGAGTCCGAGGCGATCGCCCAAATCCTAAACGCTTTTATCCAAGATCCAACTGTAGGGCGTGCCATGGGCGATCGCGCCGCCCAAGTTGTACGGGCTCAGTTTGCATGGCCAGCCATCATTCTACAACTCATCAATCACTATCAAACATTAGCGCATCCAACGCTAACGCCTCCACCCAAAGCATTACCCGAACAACTGTCCTCTAGTCATCCCTTCGATCAACCATGCTAACTGCCATTACCCCCGTCATCCTGACCTATAATGAAGCGCCCAATATCGCCCGCACCCTGCAACACCTCAGTTGGGCAACCCACATCGTTGTCGTGGACAGTTACAGCACCGATGAAACACTCCAAATCTTGGCCCAATATCCTCAGGTTGCGGTGTTTCAGCGTCTCTTCGATACCCATGCCAATCAATGGAACTACGGTTTAGCCCAAGTCCAAACCGAATGGGTGCTGTCTTTAGATGCTGATTATTGCATCAGTCCGGAATTAGTGGCCGAAATTGCCGCCTTAGCAGAAACAGCAGTGGATAGCTATTTCCTGCCATTCAAATACTGCGTGTTTGGCCAGCCCCTACGAGGCACACTGTTGCCCCCCCGCGAGGCCCTATTTCGCAAATCTAAGGCCGTTTATATCGACGATGGGCATACACAATTGCTGCGCGTTCAGGGCGTGTCCAGCCAGCTTCACGCACCGATTTACCACGACAATCGCAAATCCTTTAGCCGTTGGCTCTGGGCCCAGGATCGCTATGCCTTGCTAGAAGTGCAAAAATTGCTGACCCTATCCCCCAATGAGTTGGGGCTGGGCGATCGCCTGCGCCAAACCAAAATATTGGCTCCCCTGATTGTCTTTTTTTACTGCTTACTGCTGCGCCAGGGACTCTGGGATGGTTGGCGGGGTTGGTTCTATGCCTTTCAGCGCGTGTTAGCCGAAATGATTTTAGCCGCCCGCTTAATTGAAGCCAGCTACGGCCTCAATTCTCCCAGCGATCGTCCGGTTAGTAGGGTACAGGAACTGGCGCGTTAGGGGAAAACCGAGGCAGGAGACAGGAGACAGCAGGGGAGGCAAACCAGCATCTCCTGCTGTCTCCTGCCCACGTTCGGCTGAACACCCTTCGACTTGAGCGCTCAGGTCAAACGCTGACATCGAAGCCTACCCGCTGCCTATTCATCAACTGAAATTCTTCATAAAACAGCACCCTATCTAGACGATCCATGGTCAAATTAATCCACATCCCTAAATTCCGTATCATCGCGATCGTATTGGGATGCTTTATGGTTGGATGTCTTCTAGCCAGCTATAAAGCCACTCTAGCCATCTGGCTCGTAACCGAAATCATGATTTTGCATTTAGCCTGGGTCGGAACTGGGGCCATTACCCTAGCCGCTGTTGGGACTCTAGGAATCCTGTGGAGTGCCACACTCGCAACTCCGATCACAGAGGATCTCGCGTGGCCTGTTGTCCACCTCGACCCAGCGCAGGCATGGGCCACCCAGCTTTTAATCACCTGGGCATTGGCAAATGGTGTGATCTTCATCCTGGGATTGACAGCGCAGTTTTTACACACAACAGGAAGCAGCCGAATTCAAACCTTCTATCTCATGGTCATTCTGCCTAATTTGGGATTAACCCTCGCACAATTCAGTCATTTCTTTTGATAGCTCTTTTATGGAGACAAGCAATTTATAGAGCAAGACGACACCAGCCAGATAATACCAGCAAGACAATACTATCAAGAACACCATGGCTACATCTAAAGATCATCAATACGTTGCACCTGAGTACTATTTAGCCAAACTCGCCGCACCGATTCGAGACACTCTGAGTTCAGAGCAATTGGCCGCCTTTCGGGAAATTTTGCACGAAGCCGTCCCTAAACCCGCACCGAAAATTGTTGATCTGAAATTTTCTATTGATATTATTGCGGCTCGTTATTATTTCGTTTTATTAGTGGGCAAAGATCGACGCCGAAAACCACGGCGATATGATCTCAATCCCATCGCTAAAATAGGTAATTTCGTAGCCGTCAGCATTATTCTATTAGGGCTCAACTTAACACTCAGTGCTTCAATGCTGCTGGTCGGCTATTTGGTGAAATCTATGGTGGGAATCAATTTGCTGCCTGGGCATTTTCCCGATACGGTTAAGCATCTTTTGGGATTGTCTTAGCGCGATCGCCAACGGGGTAGCAAGGTCTCCCAGGTCCGTTCTAACACGATGTCATCTGCTGCATGCCGGTTCCCATGAGCCGGCATTGACAGTTGAACCCATAAGCAGCGCCGTGCCAATAAGGGACGTTGCCCAAGGATCCACCCCACCCACTGTTGCGGTTGCAGCGCCTGGAGATAGGCATTCTGGCGAAACTGGGTGGAGTCACGATCGTGGATCCTTGGGGAGGCACACAGCCCTGCAAATGGATCTGAGTCGATTCCGCACTCAGACGATAGAAGCCGCTGTCAGAACGGCGATCGCGCACTGAATGGGCAGAATTTGCCACCTTGGGCCGCCTCGTCCGCCATAAACTGTCCGATGTCGCCTTCAGTGTTCACCATATCGCGCACCGTTACCGTAAGCATGCGATCGCCGCTCTGATACAGATAACGCTGCCCGCCCACCATGCGGTTATATTTTGAGCGCGCAGGCAGTGGCTCTAGAGTATGGGAATTGTGCAATTGCCAGCCCGCTAGGGCCAAATTTGTGGGCAACGGCCATGGCCGATCCTGAGCATCAAATGCAATGGGACGTAGCCCCACTTGCAGAAGGGTCAAACAGGTGCTCACACTGAGAATACCGAGCAACCATTGGCGCGGACGAGGAGGGATCATAAGCGAGACCTAGAGGAGCGTTGGGACGGATCGGATGGCTTCAATTCTGAAGACGCTGGAAATTCAATCAGCCACTGGCTGAGGAGGGCAAAGCTGAGGATGGCCAGAGTCGAAAAGATCTGGCCTCCTGCTGGCCCATGCCAATACTCAAAGCTGGGGCGATCGCCCAGAACTAGGACCATAATCGCCACGCGAATTGTCGCCAGCCCCCAAGCCAGGAGGGGAGCCATCAGAAATAGGTAGCGACAGTGCCACCCCAGGACCGGAAACGAGAGCCGAAAGAGCATGGATAGCTGCCCTAATAAAATCAGCAGGGTTACACCTGTGCAAGCATATTCCACTCGCACCAATCCCTGCTGAGACAGGATTTCAATGCCGCGATAAGCCACATTAACTCCAAAAAAGTGCAGCAGAAATGCCGCACTTTGAGCAATCAAAACCTGAATGTGGGAACCCACCGCCCATTCAATCAAGCGCTCTAGCCCTCCCGGTGGCAGCAGCAGGGTCAACACAATCAGCTCCTCGCGCCAGTACTGCTTCAAACGAAATCCAGAAGCCAGCAGGCCCCATGCCAAAGCGGCAAATCCCGGAAAGAGCCGGACAAATTCCGTATCGGATGGCAATAAAGATAAGCTTTTGACCAGGAGCAGGCCCATCAGCACCGTTCCCAGGCCACTGGCCAGCCAGCGGCTCTGGAAGGTACGGCGCGATCGCTGCCGCCACAGCAGGAGCGCGATCGCCAGCCAAAACAGGATATTCAGCACCAGCTGATCCGTGCTACCAGCCCACTTCCAGGTCAGCACGAGATGCAGCAGAATTAATCCACCCCCAATCACCGCCAGGTGAACTCGGGGCGGCGCTAACGTAGGGTCTGACATTGGGTTCATAGTGGCTAACGGCGACGGCGACGGCGCTGGAAAGTCGGGCGATTACGCTTGGTCGCGGGTTCCATTCCCGACTGATCCGCAGTTTCATAGGCATCCGCCAGCCGCTGACGCGCCCAACTGGTCATGTACCACATATAGAGGAAAAGACACCCCGCAATCAGAGCCTCAATAATGATTTTTCCACTGTTTTTCATCAGGTTTTGCTGCACATTTTTGCGGGCCTGAGTGGCCTGCAATTCCGCCGTCTCCCGCGCTTTCTGAAGACTAGAGAGAACCTGGGTTCTCGCTTCCTCAGGATTTTTGGGCGCATCGGGAAGTTGCCCGGTCTTTTCATCAGGAACGGGAATCAAACTTTGCAACTGGGACAGACTCGCTTTCTCAAGTTGACCCTTCGTCGTATCCAATTGCAGCTTTTGTTGCTTAATTTGAATATTGATTTGGTCATTATTATAGCTACTGATTCGCATCGTGTTAATCACGGTCAAGGGAATCATCAGCAATAACACGACTCCAAAGAACAATGTGCTCCAGGATAGAGTGCGGATAACAGGCCGTTCAAGGCGGCGGCGTCCAGTGGTTTCACCATAAAATACCAGCATAAAGGCCAACATTGGCACAGGCACCAACCGAATTAAATCGCCGATAACTTGATACTCCCAAACGGGTTTGGTCAATTCCAAAGGGAATATAATATAGAGCAAATCGACGAAGGCAAGTAATAATAGGCCATAGCCAATACCACGCAAAATCGGCAGTGTTTTGAGCAAGTTTATTCCCGGAATATTGCCACCATAAATGGGAGCAGTAACCGAGACCGAAGCAGGAGCAGGCATGGAATTAAGCCCATCGGCCAATTCTTCTGAGTTTTGGGGAATATGAGAATAGGTCATTGATCAACGTGTAAAGGGTACTTTCACCCTAGCTTCAGCCTGTTTGTGATCACGTTAGTGTTGATAGAAATCATCGTATACAGAAGTTGAACAAGCACACAAACCTGATCACAAGCAAATCCAACTCAAACTAGGAATATCGCAATCCCAGTGAGTCTGTGGAACACGTCTCATAGCCACCTTGGGGTAAAACAGCCCATTGCCCCACCTGCGATCGCTCGGTACAGTTCTGCTGCTAGCAAAAAGGGTGGGGCGATCGCACATACAGACCCAGCCTTATTTATCCATATTGGTGATTTATGTCGATGTTTTGTCTATCACCGTCCCAGTGCATGGCATTAACTCACACAATCCTGCTCAAGTATCTCTGGCACATTAAGATTATGCTTTTGATTGCTTTCTTGAGTTACTTACCCTTACAGTTAATAATGGCAAACCTGCAAACGCCAACGCCAGAAGCCATTCTGACCCTAGGTGGGGATGATTCGCGGGAAGCTTTTACAGCGGAATTTGCCAAAACCCATGGCAATCTTCCGATCTGGATTTCATCCGGAATGGAGGTCGAAAAGGCCAATCGCTTGTTTCGAGCAGCTGGGATTAATCCAGCACGGGTTCACTACGATCGCCAAGCCATTGATACCGTCACGAATCTCACCACCCTAGTCGAAGTCCTCGAACAACGAGAGATTCATCATATTTATCTGATCACCTCCACGTTTCATATGCCTCGGGCCTCGGCGATCGCCACCATCATCCTCGGCCATCGCGGCATTCGCTTTACCCCCATCAGCGTGCCATCCCCCAAGCCCCAAGAGTCGCCCTTACGAATTCTGCGCGACCTGCTGCGATCGATGCTTTGGGTATTCACAGGCTTCACGGGTGCAGAACTTCGCGATCGCGATCGCATTGCTCAGATCAACTATCACATCTTTGGTTCCAATGACATCCGTTAATCTCGCCCACTATCATTCCGGCCATTACACCCCAGGGGCGGCGCTGTGGCAACAACTACTCTGGTATTACATTGGCTCGCCCTTGGTACAAAGTTACTGGCTCCCCTGGTCAGGGCTCAAGGTGGCCCTCCTCCGAGCCTTTGGAGCCAAAATCGGCACCCAAGTTCGGATTAAGCCCGGAGTCCGCATCAAGTTTCCCTGGCGACTCACGGTCGGCGATTATGCCTGGATTGGGGAAAATGCCTGGTTGGATAACCTAGCCCCTATTACCCTCGAACCCCACGCTTGCCTATCCCAATCCGTCTATTTGTGCACAGGCAACCATGATTGGGGCCATCCCCACTTTAACCTCAAAACCGCCCCCATCGTCGTACAGTCCGGCAGTTGGATCGCCGCTGGAGCCATTGTGGGACCGGGAGTCACGATTGGATCCGGCGCAATTCTCAGCCTGGGCAGTGTCACCGGGCAATCCCTAGACCCCATGATGATTTACGCAGGAAATCCCGCGCAGCCCGTCAAACTGCGCGTGATCAAAGCCCCGCCAGATCTCCCGGCGATCGCCCCCAACCCGAATGGCGATCGCGCCAGCATCGCCGTTGCGACTGAAGCGGCAATCCTGAATGCCCCATAAATGCTCCATAAAGAGTACACCGTTCCCCAGATACATGCATTCACAAACAAATTCGTGAATACCCTGCTTTTGCCCCATCCATCTTTGCCCCATCCATCTCATCCATTTAGTATTTACAACATCCCAAAGCTATGTCTTCTGATCAAATTGCTGTCGGTTCGATTCAACATTATGTGCCAGGGTCTACCTGGTTTGATCTATCCAAGTACCAAAGCCTCGGAACCCAAGAGCGCGTCGCCGTTAATCTGGCGAAGAGTAACCTGTGGCTGATCGACAGTAGCAAGTTACTTCTTAGCCAGTGACTATGCCCCCCGAATTGCCTTCATTAACGAAGGGGCAGGGTATCGATCGCCTGTCAAGATCTCAGGCCAAGGAGCCACCTACGGGGAAGCCACCGTCTTCTCCGATCTCTCCGGCAGCAACAGCATTCTGCCCTCTGCCGATGGCCCACTCAAACTGGGGGATTGGGTCCAAGTGTCCAAATTTAAAGCCGGAACACAGGTCAACCTGTCGGTGATTCCGAATGGAGTGTTTAACCCCAAGGCCACTCCCCTCAGCACCGATTCAAGCAAAAATCCGGTCAGCCCCTTTAACCCCAATAGCCCCGTCTTCTGGACCGCCTATGCGGACCCCAAGGCCACGGCCCCAATCTTTCTGATGGGCTATGAAGACATTGCTGGTGAAGGCAGCGACAACGACTTTAATGACGGCATTCTCGCCCTGGACCTAGGCGCACAAAATTTTCAAGCCATCTTGAACTCAGCCAACCTAGGACAAAAGGCCAACATCAATCTGAAAGACGCTAAATCGATTCCCGTACCGTTTGAAACCCATGCCTCCGTGGGCCTTTTCCTCGTGGTGGGTCTTTTTGGGAAAAAACTCTGGAGCCATTGGCTGACTAGCAAACGGGCTGTGCGACTATAAGCCGCTGCCTTGCCCGCCGATCCGCTGACTCTGTTTCTGTGCCACCCGTTTGTAGGCTAATTATAATATCACCCTCGATTCTACCCTTCGCGCCGTTCCTGTTCTACCAGGGACAAAGCGCCGTCAATCCTTCGCCCCGCTCCACCGCAGAGATCCAGCTCACGCTGGTCACACAGTTTTATCCCCCTGACTTTGCGGCTACGGGACAGTTTATGGATGAATTAGCGCAAAACCTCTCCCAGCAGCAGGGAATTAATGTCCAAGTCTTTACCGGACAACCCAGCTATGCCTTTGACACCACCACAGCACCGGCGCGTGAGCGCATGGGGCGCGTTTGGGTGCAAAGGTCTAGCTTTTTACGGGGCCACTCCCGGAAATGGGCCGGACGGACTGTGAGCAGCTTGGCCTTTTGTGCCCATGCACTCTGGCATTTGCGCAAGCGCGAGAATCGGGGGAATATCTTACTGTTAACCAGCGAACCCCCTTTTCTCCAGGTGATTGGCTGGATCCTCCATCTCCTGTTCCAGACTCCCTTTGTTACGTTGGTCTATGACCTCTACCCCGAAGTCGCCGTCGAGCTGAAGGTTTTGCCCCCCCATCATCCGGTGATTAAGCTTTGGGATCTGGTCAATCGCCGCGTCTGGAGATCGGCGGCAGCGATTGTGGTGCCCTGCCATACAATGCGCGATCGCATTGTGGCAAAAGTGCCAGAGGTCGCCGACAAAATCACAGTCATTCATAACTGGGCGGACCCCAACTGGATTAAACCGATCGCCAAAGCTGAAAATACCTTTGCCCAGGAACACCACCTCGTCGATCGCTTCACCGTCCTTTATTCCGGCAACATGGGCCGTTGCCACGATATGGAGACCATTCTGGGCGCAGCCATTGAGCTGAAACATGAACCCATTGAATTCCTCTTTGTCGGCGGTGGCCCCAAACGCCAAGAAGTCCAGGAGCAGGTGGAAGCCCTCGGATTAACCAACTGCCGCTTTTTCCCCTATCAGGACAAAGCCCTACTGCCGCAATCGCTAACCGCCTGCGATTTATCCCTAGTGAGTGTGGATCGCGACATGGAAGGGTTAGTGGCCCCCAGCAAATTTTATTCCGCCCTATCGGCGGGCCGCCCGGTGGCGATTATCTGCGAAAAACATTCCTACCTGCGATCGCTCGTGGCCGATGCCAACTGTGGGGCCGCCATTAGTAATGGCGACGGTAAGGGACTAGCAGGCTTCATTCGCTATCTCGCGCAAGATCCCGACATGACCCGCCGCATGGGCAGTTCAGGCTATCGCTATATCCAGGAATACTTCACCCCCTTTGCCATTAGCAAACAGTACTATCGGATTCTCCGACGGGCTGTGGTGCAGAATGCCGATTTCTCCGATGCCCTCAGCCAGTCAGAATTTCGCGTCTATTATCAATCGATCATTGACTTGGGTGGCCGCAAGCTGTGGGGACTAGAAGCCACAGTGCGTTGGCAACACCCCACCCGAGGGCTAATTTGTCCAGCGGAATTTATCACCGCAGCCGAGGAAACTGGGCTGATTATTCCTTTGGGCTGGTGGCTCCTGGAAGAAACCTGCCGCCAGCTCCAGGAATGGCGATCGCGCTCTGCCCATAGCAACCTCAAAATCAGCATTAATCTAAGCAGCAGCCAGTTTTTCCATCCGGAACTGATCCCGCAAATCGATCGCGCTCTGACGACGTATCAACTGCCCTCATCCTGCCTCATTTTGGAGATTGATGATCGGGCCGTGATGGCGGATGCCGCCGCTACTACAGCCATTTTGTTGCAACTGCAAACCCGACACATCCAAGTCTGCATCGACAACTTTGGCGAAAGTTACGCCACTCTGGATTACCTCCATCATTTCCCCGTCGCCGCCCTCAAGATTTCGCGATTGCTGGTGGGCCGGATTGGCTTGGATATGGAAATGCGGAAGCTGATCGAAACCATCGTCATTCTGGCGAAGGATCTGGACATGATCGCGATCGCTAAAGGGATTGAAACCGAAGCGCAACTCCAACGACTCAAGGGCATTGGCCTCCAGTATGGTCAGGGCTTTCTGTTTTCTGAACCCATGCCTGCCGACAGCGCCACGGCGTTACTCACCTCTCTACAAGACCGCTACCTCACCGGCACCGATGCCCTAGACCATAACACCCCTCAGCTTGCCGCACTCCACTCCAGCACACCGGACAGGAAAACACTCGATATGGAAACACCGACGCCGGCGGATTCTGTCCCCTTGGTTCTAGTGGTGGATGATGATCGGTCAATGCGATCGATCTTGAAAGGCATCATTACCAAGCAAGGATACCGCGTGATTGAAGCCAGAGATGGCCAAGAAGGCATTGACTTGTTTAAAGCCCATCAGCCTAACCTCGTCTTGCTAGACGCGATCATGCCGGACATGAATGGCTTCTATTGCTGCCAGAAACTACGTAATTTAGAATCCGTATCGAGTAATGCTACGGATATCGCTCACCCGAAACCACCAATTCTGATGATCACGGCCCTCGACGATCCAGAATCCGTCGATCAAGCCTTTGCCGCAGGCGCAACAGACTACATCACAAAGCCCATTAACTGGGCAGTTTTGCGACAACGCTTGAATAGTTTACTGCATCAGTAGCATGCTTGAGATTGCCTGAAACCACTTAAAAAAGTGCAAGGGTTTTGTACACCTGTAGGCATCACTGATTGAGATCCCCGGAGTCTTTAAGACTCCGGGGATCTCTAATTGGAATTGGGGTTGGCGGGTCTTTTGGGTTTGTTGGTGTCAGTACATCCAAGGCAACAGTATGGTGAGCCAGTTCCCGTTGCTTAGTTCTTGTTGCTCAGCTCTCGCTTGGCGAGGTGATTTATGTTTAATCGCCCTCGATCGCCGTCCGCTGCAAATACAAATGCTCAATTTTGAGCAGTGGCAGATTGGGGTTGGCGACGCTGGAGGCTGCCGTGCTCGAAAACAGGCTGAGGCTGAAGATATAGCGGGCATTGGTCTTGAGCGGTTGATAAATCGTTTCCCAAGTGTGGATGTCGTGAGCAATTTGCGACCGTAACCCCTCGGTGGCGGCTTGACTCGGTTGATTCGCCGGTATGGCTAACCGAGGGCTCAGCAATACTGGTAACGTGGACAACAAATCCGCATTCTGTTCCCCCGGATCTGGATTACCCGGCACGAGGGCAAAGGCATAGCGACAGGCAATCCGCAGATCGTAAGCGTTGGCACTCTGTTCCGGCAGCACCACCCGGAACAGGTTGCTGAGATGGCGGTCGAGGGATTGGGGTTGTCCATTACCGAGACTGGCAATATCCCATTGCTTGGTGTTGATCAGCAGTGGCGTGACAATGTTGCCAAACCGGACTAGGGGCGTTTGGTAGAGGAAGGCGGGATTGGTGCGGGCGGCGGGCTGAGCGGCGAGCAGGGCTTGGTTGCGGGTGAGCCAGATGCCGCCCCAGGCGCTTTGGTGGTGGATGATGTCGCGGTCGGGAATCGTGAGGATGCGATCGGGAATGGAGGATTCACCAAAGATCGGGTCTGGGGTGTCGGTGGCGGCTTTGGGTTGGAAGCGATAGGTGCGAGTATTGCCGACATCCTGGGGATAATTTTCGGTGGGTTTATAGTTAGGGATTTGGATGGCGGGGAAGGTGAGGGTGGCCTGGTCGCGGGCGATCGCCACTTCAATCGTCTCTGGAGTGACGGCAGGCTGACCCGACGCGGTAGGCGGAATGTATTCGTTGATTTCGTAGTCGGCGGGATGGGCCAGGGGTTGGGGGGCAGTGGCGGTGAGCAGAGCGGTGGTTGAGGGGGCGAGGGCATCCCAGGCGGTGGTGACTTGGGTGATCAGGTCGGCGATCGCGGCCACAGGGGTTTGGAGATGCAGCCACGGCGGGTTTAATTACACCTTCGCTGGCACTGGCATCTGCCGCTTCTAGTTTGAGTAAATCCGGCAGAATTTGGGGGTACAGGCGGGTGAAGTTGACCAAGGCCACGAATAATGCGTGCTGCTCTGGGCTGCCACTCCCTGTGGTCGCCGGAACGTTGGCTTCAGTTGCGCCGACGTTATAGTCAATCCGCGTTTCAATCGCATCCTGGGCAATGTCCAAATGCTCGTACACATAGGTGTATTGCCACTCGCGGATTTTGGCCAAGTCTTTGAGGCTGTCGAGATCGGCTTCAGCGCGGTGCAAAACCAAGGACGGCGGAATCGGATAGGTGCGCAGGGGAATCGGAATATCCACATCGCCTAAGTAATTCGCATTCTGAATCGTGCTAGCTCCGGCAATGGGGAGGATGAAATTTAGCCATGAGGAGGCCTGATAGTCATTAATTCCAGTGACATCGGTAATGTCATACTCTAGTTCATTGATCTGGTACATCAAATTCAATCGAATATCTTCCAGTTTTTCCGGGGTTTTGGTGTCGAGGAAGAAGGTGAGATCGGAACTGCCGGGAGTCAGTGGCACTTTGGCAGTGGATAGGGTGAAGTTGAGGGCGTCGATCAGTTTTGGATCGAGGGGTTGACGTTTCGCGGGATCGGTTTGGGCATCATCGCTGCCACGCCGCAGGGATTTCACGATGGGTTGGCCAAAGAGGCGTGGCGCTGGACGACTGTCTCCGCTAGGCTGAGGATAGGCGACTT
This sequence comes from uncultured cyanobacterium, assembly GCA_963766075.1. Taxonomy (GTDB): domain Bacteria; phylum Cyanobacteriota; class Cyanobacteriia; order Leptolyngbyales; family Leptolyngbyaceae; genus CAVYAN01. The sequence goes on from CAVYAN010000065.1 coordinate 12,104, forward strand.
CCACGGGGTAATGCAAGATGGTTTCAATGTCGTAGGCATTGACGAGGTTAATTAAAAGCTGTTGCTGTAATTGGTCGGCGGCGCGATTGCGGCCAGTGGCGAGATGGTCGCGATTGGCGTCATTGGGTTCCAGGATATGGGTGACTTGGCGGGCGATCGTCTTTGGCCAATGTTTTCTTACGGCCCAAAATGGTGTCTATGTACGATCGCGGCTGCGGGTTCAGGGCACTCGGTTCTGGGTGGTACTGATTGGCGAGTAAGGCAATTTCGGGCTTCAGCACGTCTTCCACCGCTGCCAGAAAGTTGCGGCCCAGCAGGGTCAAATCGAGGGCGGCTACCTGTTTATCATCCGTTTCGGTCAACGCACTGAGTCCGGTGCCTGAAATATAGCGGCGCACGGGTATCACACCGGACAGCAGGGTATTCGCCAGGGGCGGCGCGGTGAAGAACAGCGGATTGCCTTCGAGGATGTTGTAGTAGATGCCCGGATCCTGGCGGGCCTGCTCGTCCGTAGGCTTGGCAGTGGCCTGACTGAAGTGCACAGCCCACAGTGGTCGGGTAATTTGGCCGCGAGCGGGATCGTCTTGGAGATGGGGATTGTCGGAATGTTTGTGGGCCAGTTCATTGCCGAGGGCCAGGTGCAATCCGGCAAAAGTGGCTTCAAAGTCGGCGGCAAAGGGGCGAAGGGAGGCGACTTGCTCCTGTTCGCTGGGATTGACGGCGGTCAGGGGAGCGGTTTTGGGAGAGAGGAAGGCAGTGATGGCGGCGACTTCTGGTACGTCCTTTTGCACATCGGTATTAACTAGGGCGGTGTCACGGCTGATTTTGACTTCGACGGTGACGGGGAAAATGCGATCGGGATAGCGGGTAAGCAGGTTGTCCGTCGATAGGGAAATGGGCTGCACAACCACGATGGGCGGAATAATCAACAGGGCATTGGGCACCAACAGGTGAGGGATTTGACCCAGGACGGCGGCAAGGTCGGAAACAGTGACTTGGGGATTTTCTTTGAGCGCCTTGTTCTCTGGATGGGCTAATTTGGCCTGTTGCAGAATATCACTAAACTTAATGGCTAAGGTATAGAAGGTCTCGTTTAGGCGCGTTTTTGGCTGGCTATCGATAATGATTTGCCATTGGGCGGCGTTGAGGGTGGCAGAACTGAGTTGGCTCAGGCGGTTAGGATCGGCGTTTGGATTATTGTTTGCATTGTCGTTTGTATTGGTATTGGCATCGGCTTTAGTAGGCCAAATTTCTATGTTGGGCTGAATTAAGCCGATAGTGCTTTGATTGGCGATCGCCACAGCAGCAACTTCAGCCACAGTTTGGATGTCTTCAGCGGTGACGATGGCTCCGGTGGTTGGGGGATTGGGATGGCTAAAAAGCAGGGTGGGAGAATTTTCAGCCGGATATCCTAGGCGGGTGGTAATCTCCTGTTTGAGGGGAGACAATAGGCTGGCTAGATTCGTATTAGCTGGGATGGCGAGGACGGCGGGCAGATGGGCCGCAATTTGAGGATCTAGCTGGGTGCGATCGGGGATTTGCAGCGGGGCGATCGCGCGACTCGTCAAATTATGGGTCAGATTAGGATTGAGGTGAACATCACGATTAACAAAGGCAATATCTGCTAGGGATATTGGATCCGTCGGATTAATCCTGAGGCGGGTGAGATCGTCTAACAGCTTACGTTCGATGGTTTGCAGGGTGTCCGGGGCTGGACGCATCAGAAAGCGGAGCTTGGCATTGATGACTAAGATATTGGGAAGAGTTTGAATCGCTCGCACAATCGCGATTTCTGACTGATTGAAGTGCTGGGCAAGGCTAGCAATGGTATCTCCATCAACCAGGGTGTAGAAAGTCTCACCGATGGTCACGGCTTGACCAGCTTGGAACAAGTTAGTTTGGCCACGATTTGCGCAATCGCCACGTACTCTAGTTGGCGGTCGCGGGTTAATTCTGGGGAATATACGACGCTGCTCAAGATCATATCCAGAGTCTCGTCAGCCTTTACGGTATAGTCCACGTGAACGTCTACATTGGGGTCAATGGTGACATAGCGCACCAGCAGGCGGAGGGAGGACTCAGCGGCCAAAATATCGCGGGCTTGAACCAAACGAATGATCGCTAGTTCCGATAGATTGAATGTGCTGGCAAGACTCGCGAAGGTGTCTCCAGCCGCTATGGTGTAGGACATTTCCCCATGGGTAAGTACGTGACCCACTTTCAGCAAACCGAGCCGGTTACGATTAGCGATCGCAATGTACTCCAGTTGGCTTTCTGCGGTCAATTCTGGTTGCCCCTCACTCGTCGAGTCTGGGGGACTTAACGTTCTACTAATGATGGTTTTTAGAGTCTCACCTTCGGTGATTTTGTGTTCAACTCTGATGTATAAGCCAATATTCGGGCTGTAGAGGTTATACGTCTCCGCATTAGCTGTGGCGATCGCTTTAATCGTGGCGTAGTAGGGATTGCTACTGGGATTCTCGAACTCGCTGATGGCATAATTCGGGGCCGCATTGGAGTAATTCGGCATGGGTGAAATAGTAGATATCACTTACCGTGGCTAGTGTATCTGTTGCCTGAACGGTATGGGGATAGGCTTGCAGGGCTTCTAGCGTGGACAGATAGCGATAGTTCGTGTCAATAAAGTCGGTAAAGGGCGTTTGTCGGCTTCCCGGCCTGTGAAGGGGGAATTTTTATCAGAGTGGGTCTTGAAGGTATAGTCAGCATCCGGCAAGACGGAATTGTGGACAGTCAGGGTGACATCGCTTTGATGGATTTGATAATAGACCTGGTTGTAGAGGGCGCGGGCACTGCGGGTGGCGCGTTGGGTTTCGCTGAGGAGGCGACCTGCCACCGGAATAAATTGGGTTTGATCGAGGATCAATTCCACCGTTAACAGTGCTGTCTTTGGGGTGGTTCCAGGTTGGAAACTGTAACTCTCGACGACTCCGGGCCATTGATTAATCCCTAGCAAACTGTCGAAGTAGCGGATGGGCACCGATCGCTTCATCGTCTCCGAGCTGAACCGATTGCCGTAGACATCCTGCCAATGGAAGTGCAAATCGAGGGTGCGATTCACATGTTCAGCATCGATGCCCGCGTAGGGGTTGAGGCGCGACGGTGGCAGGGTGGCACTGGCTGTTGTCTGGCTGGCAAAGAAGGAATAGAGCGGCACCACCCGTTCGTAACGCCAGTGTTGTGGATCCTCGGGCAATTCGGCAGGACCGACGGGCAAGCCTTCGTTGCTGCGGGCGGTGGCGTTTGCGGATCTTGGAGAAAGTAGCCCAGGGTTTGATACAGGTTCAGCAGTTCAATGTTGCCGCGATTGAGCAGGACCGTTGGATCCGTGGACTTGATCTCGTCGATCGCCAGCGATCGCGTTAACTGGAATCCGGCATTGCCGGGGGGCACTTGCAGGGCTTTCACAGTTTGTTTACTTTCCGCGATCAGGACGGTATTGGCGGGATCTTGGCGATCCTTCAGCACCACGCAATTGTGGAAGGGCAGCGCAATGGGCGCGGCGGAGTGTCCCAAAGGTTCCAGCACCACCAGCAGGACTAAGGAGGCGTTCAAGCCATCGGTAAACAGGTGGGCAGGCAGCCCCTTGTTCCCGGTTTCGGTATAGTGCAGATAGTAGCCGCCGGAATTAACGGTGCTGCCTTCCCACAGCAATTGGATGAAGGTCTGTGCGTCGTTGAGGGTGGCGCTGTAGGGGTCGGCATTGGGGGCGGTGACGGCGGTGGCCAGTAATGTCATGCCTACACCCGCGGGATTGCTCTGGGTGGAGAGGTTGGTTTTGAGCAGGAGATTGTTGGCGATCGCGCCGTTCATCAAGCCTGCTGCCTGGGCATCTACATTAGCGGAACTCTTGTCGTTGGCATATAACAGATAAAGCTTCGGTGTGACTCCAGTATGACTTTGTAGATGATTCCACACCTCTTCTAACAGGTCTTTATCGGTTTCGTTCATGCCGACCATGAGGTAGATTTGATCGCTGGCCTCGGCAATGTGGCGAACGGTCAGTTTAATTCGAGTGCCCCAGGTGAAGGAGTCTAGGGGCTTCATTTTCTGGTCGGTCATGGGCGTGCCCGATGTCTGGTCGATCATGGGCGTGCCCGGTGCGGGGTTGCCCGATTTCAGGGCCAGGGTCACGCCGTTGGGTTGAGTGGCCAAGAAGCTGCGGAGATTGTCCGGTAGATCCAGCAGCGATCGCAGCGTGGTCACCCCATCAATCAAACTGGTCCAGGGCACTTCTTGCTGGAGGTTGTAGCGGCGGGGTTCATCGACATACAGCGGCAGCAATTCTGGTGTGGTGGTCAGATCCGGGGCCGTGGGGGGGAAGTGGGTGTTCAATCCGCTCAAGTTGGTGATGAACGCGGTTAAGTCGTCAGGGAAGACGTAGCGCGGATTAGCTAGGGTCAGCCAGGGAGCGGCGGTGGCAAGGCTGAGGGTGATGCCGTAATTGCTGGGAAAGGTGGTGGGCAGGGTAAATTGCTGACCGGTTTTGGCATAGAGGGGCAAGGTGGCGGCGTTGTTGCCCGTCGGCAGCCGGAGTCCGGCCATGAAGAAGCGGGAAGCACTGCCTGCCAAGTGATTCAGTTGACCTTGGGTGTTTAAACGATGGAGAACATGGTCTCGAGGTTGTCAGTGGTGATTTTTCGAGTTTCTAAGTCTTCGATCGCATATTGAATCAGCGATCGCACCAGCAAGGCAAAGTAATCAACAAAAATGACTTCCGCTGCCGATGCGGTTGCTTGGGCTGTTGGAGCATTAGCAGGGCTAGATTGAGTGCCACCGGGGGGCGTTGAGGTTTGCTCTAGCGTGTCGCCATGCTTGACTTTAAGCTGACGGAAGTATTGCGCAATCTGAGTCTGCTCGGCATCCGTGAGTTTATACGCATCATCGGCTCCAAAGGAAATGACCTGGGACTCGCCATTTTCGGAGAATTTGTCGAGGGTCAGGGCCAGTTGCGGCACCATGGGAAAAATACTGCCGCTGAGTTGGCCATCGGATTTCACTTGGAGAGTCAGGGTAAAGTTGGCCTCCAGGAAGTCGTTAAGGCTCTGGAAGTTGAAGGGGGCACTGTTCTCTTCCTCTTTATCGAGGAACATTTGGAAGAGACGCTTTAATTCCGGCAGAGTGACTGTAATTTGCCTCAGATCCTGGGGCAGGGGGCGATCGCCCGCCGTGGAGTAGTAGGCATAGACGGCCCAGGCCAACAGCTTTTGGGTCAGGACATCAAAGTCACTGGTCTTACGTGCTGCATCGGTCCCATGGTTTGCAGAACCCTGACTGTTGACGTCGATGGCGTTTTCAATCAACAACAACGCAATCCCCTTGATTTGGGATGGGTCATTCTGTTTATTCTGTTATTCTGTTCATTCTGTTCATCCAGACAGCGGGTAACGGCGGGTTGGAAATAGAGGGTGAGGGGGGTAGGCGCTGGGGCGACAGCGGTGGCGATGAATGTATTGGCGATAAATTCACTGGCCATGGATTCGTTGGCCATGGATTCGTTGGCCATGGGAGCGGTCATGAACAGCACGGGTTGCCAGTTGAGGGGGGTTGGCTCCGGCAGGGGCATCTCGTTGCGGGCGACCGGTTCAGCGGCGGGGGCTTCGATTTCGGCCCAAGCATTGGCGGCAATCGCCATTTCTGGAGCAAATTCGGGCGCAAACCCGGCAGCTAGACTCTGGGGCGCAAAACCCTCGGGGGCAAAAGTCCGCGGTGCACCCTGCGGAGCCAGCGTCCAAGGCGTGGGACTCGCCGAACCCAAGGTAAACTCCTGCTTCACGGTCAGGCTGAAGGAGAAATGAATGCGAATAAATAGAATCTTGATCGAGGCCCTGACGCTCACTTGCGCTTCAATCGCTAGGTAAATCGGCTGATGGCATTCCACCTTGAACAGGACCATCACCTGCACAATTACTTCGACTTCGACCTGGATCACCACAAAGTCCACTGAGCCGTACAGTCGCCCCACGATACCAATGCCGCCCTTGACGAGGAAATAGGTCTCTTTGGGCAAGGCCGGATTCGCCGGATTAAACCAGGCAATCACGCCTTCCACAATGCCCAATACTGAAATACTAATTTCCGCCTTCAGCACGCCTTTGTTGAAGGTTCTACCCAGACCCACTTTTAAACCAATCCCAAAGGCAATCACGGGATTAAACGTGCCATTGGTAATCGCGGGCACTACCCCTTGGGAGGTTTCGGCACTCAGTTTTTTGAAATAAAATCCCCCGGCTCCAGTGAAAATCAACACATCCAGTCCAAAGGATCGACTAAAGTTGGCCTTCCAGGGAAAGCCCATGTCAATGGCAAAATCGCCATTGGTGTAAATGTCGAGAATCAATCCTGGTAAAGTAACCGCGACAACGCCAAATTGTAACTGTCGCATCGAATCTGGCAGCACTAATTCAACGTGATAGACTCCAATCGTGTCACTGATACGGCGATAGAGAATTTCAAAGACTAGCCCTGCAAAGGACTTGGCCTTTTCACCGGATAGTTCTAGGCGCAAGCCATAGATAACGGGATCGTTGAAAATCAGGGCAAGACTAATGGTATCGATAATCGTGAATTGCGCGCCGATCAGCCAACTGCTTTGGGCATTGAACTTGAGCAGTTCGCCTTGGCGGGGTCCGGGTTGGTCCGGTTCGAAAAGGGCGAGCAGGGGATTGGTATTGCGCTTTTGCGGTGGTAAGGGCACCAAGTCCGATCGCAGCGCATCCATCACCGCCTTAACATTCACCAAATCCTTGGTATTCGCGAAGGAAACATGTTGTCCTAAGCCCAAATATTGCAAGTCAAACACCGTCGCGCCCTGTCCCGGAACCGTGGGCGGTGGATCATTAATGGCATCCCAGGGGGCCGGGGCAAACGGCTTGCCTAGCATATCGCCGGTAATCGTAATATCAACCCCAGCTTGGGTGCTGCCTTTGGGATGATAGATCAGATCAATGGTTTTGATTTTGATAAAACCCAAGTCTATAGAACTAGAGGGTTTATAAATCGCTTTGCACGATCGCGCGGGCAATACCCCAATTGTTTGACCTTGAGCATTTTTTTGAATAATATCTGTCGCCCCAAGGTTCATCTCCAGGGTCAATCCCGACAGTGAAATCTTGTTCAATAGATCCCAGGGCGGATCCAGTTGAAAATCATCGGTATTGGGATCGATCAGGTTGACCATCATCGTGATCAAACTGCCAAAGGTCAATTCATTGCCAGTAACCAGTGCCCCGGTGGCCGGATCGCGGCGTTGAATGGTACTGGTGGTAATGGATAAATATTTCCCGGTCGCATCGTTAATATAGCGTGCTCTGAGGGCAAAAGCTGCCCAATTCCAACAGAAAGGCCAGCTCTTTATTGGTAGCGCCAAAGGCGTATTCGGCCCCAATTTTGAGGTTGCCAAAGAAGGGGATATTGGTGCTGACGAGTCCGGCAATGGTGCCGGTGCCGGGGAGGTTGCCGGTTTTTTGGACAGCGGCGATCGCCTGAATCGTGACGTCGGTCCCGCCAATGTCCAGATTCCACTCCGCCACTCCGCTTAACCGATAGCTCTCGGATGGTGCTGACCCACCCGGCGTACCGTTCGTTTTAGCGACGGTAATATCCAGTTCCTTAATCCGCAGATCCGCCAGCCCCTCGATGTTCAAATCATCGTTGATGGCAACTGCGGTTAGCATATCTCGCAGGTGGATATTCCGCAGTTGTCCCCGCATCACCGTTTGGGACACGGGCGGCACACCGACCTGTTGCTGTTCCAGGTTCAGTAGGATGGTGCCCAGTGGTTCGAGTTCTGCCACTAGGCCAAGACTAATCCGGGGTTTGACGGGAATGGGGGCAGGTTGATTCATAGGTGACCCTGGCATGATGGGGCATGGGTTCGTGGCATTCCCCCTCGCCCAAGTCTGGGCGGGGGGACAGGGGGTGAGGACAATCTACTGTTCGTTACTGACTTTAAAGTACACACCCTTCAATTTCAGGTTGCCAATCAGCTTGCCACCGTCTGCACCCCAGGTAGCAGATAAGCCCACGGTATAGCGCGTCGGCAGTGCCGGAGTGATGGGATCCCCAACGGTCGCGGGTGGAACAGGGGGTCTACGGGTGGGTGGGATTTTCAGATGGAATTGCTCGATTGCCAACTCGGCATCAAACAATAAATTCACAATGTTTTTCAACACATCAATATCGGGCAACACATCATCTTTAAATTTGCCATTGGCATCTAGAAAGCTATCGAGAGTGCTGGCATCCATATCCAGAGCACTAAATATCCCGCGTAGCCTGCCGCCAACGGGACCGAAGTCAATCCGTTCGCCGGGTTTTAAGCCGCATTCAAGTCCTTTGGTTTTCAGTTCGGTAATCGCAGTCGTGGGTTCCAGGGCAATCTCTTTGCCATCAAAGTCAAAGACTACGCCCAAAAAAGTCTTGGGTTTTACGGATAGATCAGTGGTCGTGGCAGGTGGGGTGGTCGGCATAGGATCTCCTAATCGGGATAAGGTGTGGAAAATGAACGGTGGAGCCAGCAATTCTAAGATGCGATCGCTAGGATTGCTGCTTGGGAAGCACAACTTTGAAGGTTGCTTGGGAGGGATATTCTCCAGCGGTCAAGCGTAGATCGACATTGGCAGTATAGGATATCCCTTCACCATTGCCTTGAGTTACCCGAATGGGGGTATTCTGCATCCATTCTGTCAGCAGGATGCCCTCGGGGGAATCGATAGAGAGACTGAGCTGATGGTCTTGGTTCAGGGCCGCGATGAAGTCGGCAACAGTTGTAGCAGCAAGTACATTGTCGGACACGGGTCATAACTCCAAGAGTGACAGAATTGATTACGGAATTAGTGATTAATTTATAGAATTGATCGGTTGAAATTGTGTTGAACATGCCCTGCCTCAATGGGTTTTTAGTCCTGGATTTCAGCCCTGGATCTGAGTTATTCCAGATCTGAATTAACGTACCTTAACGCGGTGGTGGTGCTTTCCCAGGGACTTGCCCAGGTTGGGGCGTAGGATCCTTAGCATAGGCCGCATACCAACCGATCGCTTTCTTAACCGTGTCCTGGGTGGCCTGCGGATCGCCAAAAATGATGATTTCGGTCTGACCACTAGGAGGCAACGACAAAATCAACACCTTAATCATGATGTTTTTGAGTTTGAGCAAATAGCTGGGCCTGCCGTCGGGCAGTTTGCCTACAATAAATTCAATGCTCTTAAATACGATTTTGATTAAGCCCAGAATTGCGAGTTCCTTGCGGCCACCGGACAGGCTGGGCATTTTCAACCCAATCGCCACTCCCAAGGGCGGTTCCTTCTTCGGGGTGCTGCCGGTGGCCGCCAATTCCGGTACATTGCCCATGGGCTTCCAGGCGGCCAAAATGGTGACAAACAAGCCCGCTTTTCCGGCTAACGCGCCTAAATCGCCCAGTTCCAATTCAAACGCCAGTCCGTACCAAATATTGCCCAAGGCGACATTGCCCAAGGGCGACTTGACGGGGAGATAGCCCAGGCTGCTGGGGGCTTTGCCGTCGTCGGTGGCGATAAATTCCTTGAATTTGAGGGGGAATTTGCCGTACAAGCTATCGGTGCGGACTGCGCTGCGTTTGAGGTCGAAGACCAAGTTGCGGGGATTGAATTTAAATTCCGGTGGGGTGAGGGTGAAGTGCCGGGCGGTGCATTGGCCGGGGCCTGGGGATCGGCGGGCACCGGGTTTTTCTGGAAGGCCATGGTGATCACCAAGTTGGCGAAGCTGAGACCACTGCTGCCTTTAGCATCCGGCGGTTCTTCTGGCCCAAAGGAGAAAATATCAAACTTCTCTAGCTTGCGGAAATTCAACTGGCCCCAGAAGGTGAAGCGTCCGGTAATCTTTTGTGCACCGTCGGCATCGGTGACAATGGGGTCGGTCGCAAATTGGGCTTTGATGATTTTAATAGTGTTGAGAATCGGACTTCCCGGCAGGGCGAAGATGTTATCGCCGACGAAGCTAAAGGCGTAGGTGGTTTTGCCGTTGTGGTTTTCGGCGGTGCCTTTGAGCAGGACGGTATTGCCGATCGCATTGGGATTAAAGAGCTGCGTGCGATCGCCAAACAAAGCATTCAGAGTAATGGAAACATCACTGGAAAACGCCTTAATTTGAGAATTTTGAAACAACACCCGCAGCGTTTGAACTTGAAAATCATAGTCCAGCACCGGGGAAACAGGTTTGACATCCGCTTGATAATCAATTAGACCAAATAGAGAGGACGGTTTAGCGACGAGTTTGCCGCCTTCGGGAACAACGGGCGTGGTTTCAATGCCAACGTATTGGGCCATGAAGCGATCGCCATCAATGCCCGCTGCCAACGCCTTTAATTCATCAGGAAAATTCTCCGGTGGTACGCTGACGTTAAAGGCAATCACACCAGACCAAGTGGGACTTTGCAGGGCTTGAGCAAGCTGTCCATAGTTTTCCCGATCCTTGGGCACATCACTTTTGCCCCTGGCGATGATGTCCTGCTGGAAGAATGTGCTAAGGCGTTGACTTAAAGCGTCCAGATCGGGGGCGATCGCTGCTTCCGATTTATCCGTACTAAAAATTTGGGGCTGAGACCAGGTAGACAGACTCTGAACCAGTTCGGTGGCGGGGCGATCGTAGAACTTAAAGATCAGGATCGTGCCGTGCTGTTTCCAGACTGCCGGATCCAGATCAAATTGCCAGTCTTGAATGGTCAATTGATTGTCTGTCCCAAAATGGTTGCGGAGGGATTCAGGATTGGTAATCACCAGGAAAAGTTGATTGGATTGCAGAGATGCCCGCAGCGGATCGGTTTGCGCCAGGGTGTGAAACTGCATTTTTTGATCAGCAGTATCTCGCGCCAATAGGAGAGACTGCATCACGGCATAATCCGGTGAGAACTCGGCCAAAAATCCCTGGGGTGTGGTGCCGGTAATGCTGGGCTCAGTGAGACCGGCGATCAGGCTCAGACGGACCGGTGCAGGGGGCGGGGGATTTTTGGCGATCGCGGCGGTAATCACCGCCCGCCGATGGGGACTGACCAACTGCTGCTCCAATCGCTGATAATCCTCGAGGGCATGGCGGGCCACCCCACCATAGGGCAGCATCGGAAATGCCTCGACAGTGGGTAGGGCTTGGTCATCAGTCGGTAACTCGGCGACGGGTAACTCGGCGGCGGGCACTTCCATGTACCAGAGCAGATCGGGCGCAGAGGCAGATTGTGGGGCGGTGGCGATCGCGGTGGCTACCGACTGCGGATCCGCAGGGCGCGCTTCCAGACTGTGCAACACCGCTTGATCGGGTTGAGCATAGTAGGTCAGGGCAGCATCGGCTTGGCGGACAAAGGCCCAGGCCGTGGTGGCAAAATCCGTCAAGGGTTCCCCAGAAACGGTGGTGTCTAGGCCGATGCCGGGAATAAAACTGGGGGCAAAGGCGGGATAGCCAGTGCGGAAGCAGAGTAGGTTGGTCTGGCCTTTGGGCAACTTCACATACTCGACCCCAGAGAGGCCACAGAGAAAGTTTTGATCAATATCGGGTGGGGTGTAGTCAGTGTGGGGTGGGACGGTAATCTCAAATTCGCCCTGGGGTACCAGGTAAAAGGGATCATCGGGGCTGGGCTGGCTGCTGCTGGGTAAGACGGTGAAAACTAAGCGGCTCAGGGCGTTGTGGGGGGTGAGGTGGACCTGATGCCCCAAATGGGTATGGAAACAGGAGGGCATGGCCGCCGTGGTTTGGCCTTGGGCATTGACAAAGCCAAAGTACGTGCGACCCTCGTTAAGGGGATACAGGGGATCTAACTGGGCGTACAAGATCAGATCATGGGGATAGTAGCCCACATCGGCGGGATCTTCGGAGAGAAAGGGATAGTGCTGATGGGTAACGATAAATTCAGAATTCTGGGGTTGCTCAGGGTCAAAAAAGGCAGGATCTTTACAGCAAATGCGGAGTCCCACATCCAGTGCGGCTAGCTCCTGATAGGGCATCTTGGCCGCTCCACGGCGCAGGGTTAAGTCCACCCGCCAACATCCCACCTTGTTTCCGGCCAGGGACAATTGAATCGGGGATTGGATGCCCGTGAGTGCGGCGTTGGTTGAGGTATTGACAAGGGCAAGTCCAGTGCTATTTTGTGGATCACGGGTGAGGGTAAAGCCGTCGTTGGTAGAATTGACCGTGACTTGGGTGCCGCGGGCGATCGCCAATCCGTAATTCCGCCACCGCATCACCGTCGGCTGCCGCACGATCGCGGGTTGCCCTACTTTTTCCGGCTCTACTGCTAAATACTGAAATCGCCATGCCGAAAAGGCATCTGCGGGATTTTCTAGCCAGAGGAATCGCAAATTCTGAAAATCCGGATCGTTTAGTAGCCGCATTACCGTCGGCACAAAAGTTGGGATCTGTTCAACACTCGTCTGACTGGCATTGAGAAACAGGTAAACGCCGCCCGCTTGCCAACCGGATAACATGTCCACCGTTGAGGCTGATGAGAGGGTTGTGGGCATTAGGAAGGCAATGCTGTAGTCCCCGCTGGGGAGGGAGGGCGGTGCCGTATGCCAGTAGAAAGGCGTGCGCTCGGATTTTTGGAAAACGGGTGAGGTAGAAGCAGCCATGATTGCCGAATACTCCAATGGGGGCGGGGAGGAGAGGGCGGACTAGAAATAGAAGCGATCGCCTTTGACAACGGGCAGGTCGAAGGCATCGGTCCCGTTGCTGGCTCTGGGATAGGCATCCAAGTTGATAAATCGATAGGACGGGGTGTTGTTGACACCAGCGTGGCTGAGGCGCTGGGGCCGAGCCACACCGGGAGGCTGACTGCGGGTGGGGGTGGTTGAGGCTGTATCGAAGGCGGCGGTGGTGGGCAGAATGTCGGTATAGGCTTCTAGCAGTTGCCGCAGGGTGGTGCCAATGGGGACATAAGTAGGCTGTTCGTGGATGAAGATTTGGATTTCGGGAATCACTAAGGCCCGTCCCCGGAAAAAGAAGGTGACCCGACTGTTATTACCTGGGGGAATGGTAATTTGGCCATTCTTGCGGAACTCTTCGGTGGCGGCCTCGATGTCGGTGAGATTGTCGCTGCCGACTAGGGTGGCGACGCGCTCGGATCGTCCAGTGGTGGTGCCTCCAGCGACCTGACGGGCATAAAACAGGCGATAGTAGGGACGCCGAAATCCAGCTTGCAATAAATCAATCAATCCCCCAGCTCCAGAGTTGGAGATGTTTTGGGCCAGATTTGTATCATTACCGCTCACTAATTTAGACACAAAGGGGTCAAAGCCCAGTAAGTACTCGATCGCGCCACTATTCAGAATTCGGGAGTAACGATTGAGCTGGTAGTAGGCAGTGGTATTGCCAACAAAACCGCTGAGGGTTGGGCGATCGGGACTACGATCGGTAGGCAAAATCGATTGATACACTTGATAATCAACCCGCAGGCGCATACCAGGGTACAGATCGACGTAGCTGGGATCGCTATTGAAGCCATAATAATACGATAGAACCTGTTCCAGGGGGAGGGGTAAGTTTTCAGCTAAGCGCTGTTGGACAACGGTAATGCCCCAGAGCAGCGGGCGATCGCTGACTGTAGTGGCGGATTCTCGGGCCCGCAGGTTGCCGATCAAATCGCGATAGGCTTGGTCAATCGTGGCGAAGGCGGCTTTGACGTCAGTGGGCAACGGGGTTGGCAATTGGATCGTCAGGGTTGCGGTCGTGGCGGTCGATTGCTCTAGGCGAAAGATTTCCACATTGGCACTGGATTTGCCGAAAATCGTTGCTGTGGGTCCGTTAAAGATGGGCGGGAGGGTGAGGCTGATGGGACTAGGAATCTGGGTGCGATCGCCTTGGTAAATTAAGGACTGATTGCCTTTTTGAGTCACAAAGTAGTCTGAGGTATGGCGCAGATAGGGTTCTAATAGAGTCGCCGCATTATCCCGCAGCGTGTCAAAGCTAAGGCGCACCAGATCATTCCGATTGTCCGGCGGCTGGAACAACGTCATAGCCGGAATTTCCACCTCTTTCAGAATAGGAGTTTCATCCTGCCAGACCAATTGGCTGCGCAATAGGGCTAAAAATCCCGCCGTGCTCAGTTCCACGCTCAGGTTGGTTTGCATTTGTTGTTGACTATCCGGGGCGGTGGACAGTGGGATTAATGTCGCTAGATTCACCACACTACGGGGATCGTACATGGCGGGAAAGGCGAGCAAATTCAGATCGAGGCTAAAGGGGATAGTGCCCTGCCATACCAGGCGTTTATCCTTTTGGAAACTCTGAAGGGCGATCGCTTCGCCCAACCATACCCCGGTCAGTTGTGGGCGACCCAGGAACATCGCCAAACGTGGCTGGAATAACTGGAAGTTGGGCAGGCTGAAGGCAATGGGCACAGCCCGTTGGTTGGCAGGCCCGAGAAACTGTACGGTACCATCCGCCAGGATCTCCACATCCACATCGTTTTGAGAGAGTTGTAATGGGGACCACTCCGGCGCAAATTGCAGATTGCCATGCAGCATCACACTGGTGCGGCGCAATTGTAAATCACCTTGGAATATGGGATTTCCCAGAATTTGCAGCGTACTGGTTCCCAACAGTTGCACCGAATTTTGGGGTGGAACAACCGCTAAGGTACCCTGAGCCTGAAACTGTGTAAAGTTGGCAATATCGCCACTGGCGGCCAGTTTCCACCGCTGCGGAAGTGCCCCCACATCGGCCAGCAGATAGAAATCCAGTATCACTAGCGTTGTGCGAGCATTGCCATTGGCAGGCAGCGATGGATTGCCCCCCGGCACCACTGTCTGGGGTGTTACACTCAAGCTGAAGATCTGGGTTTGATCCGCCTGGGTGAGAAACTTGGGCACTAGATTAAAGGATCGGGCAAACAGGCGGACCTCGACATTGCCTTGCACATCCCACAGAGCGGCGTTGCGGGCCAGCAGCAGGCGAAACTGGGGAATGGCTAAATTGTCGGCGATCGCCACAGTACCATTCACTTGCAATTGCGGCTGACCGGCAGTCGTGATGCTGAGAATGGGCGGAAAAGGCCCCCGCAGTGGGGGCGGAATCACGTCTAAAGTAAGCTGCACATCGGTATCCACGATCCAGACGGGAGGCGTCGTGGTTCGATTTACGGATAGGTTGAATTTGCGCCCTTGGAGATTTCCTAAGCCAACCAAAGAGAGAAAGATATTGGGCGATCGCAGTTGCAAACTGGGAATCAGGGCTGAACCAGGAATGGCCGTGGCCACGAAGTCTACATCATTATTCCAGAGACTTAAGGTGACACTGCCATTGTCCGGCAGGTTGCGACTCAGTTCCAAAGCTGTGGTGGTTTTGTCCCAACTCCACCGTATCTTTTTGAGTTGAAAGTCGGCGGTGCCTAGAGTAGCAGTGGGGTCTGTGCTAATGCGGCTAAACTCAGGCTGAACTGCTGTCTTACCGATTTGCTCAATCCGAGTCTGAATGCCCGCGTTTAAGGGGACTGGCACGTTATCAAAAAGCAGTGCACCTTGAATGTCAGCAACGGGAACTGTCCGTTGACGCACTTCAGCAGCGGTGAGGGCGCGATCATAGATGGCAATGCGGTGCAGTTGTCCCGCCCAAGGGCGAATGCCGGGAGTATTGGTTCCCTCGGGCTGGAACTCATTACCCAGGGTAAGGCAGTAGTCGGCCCAGGCATCAAAATTGCCAGCGCGACTGGCCGAGGAAGTCACAATGCCATTGACATACAGTTGAGCCGTCCCGTCGCGATCGCGGGTAAAGACCACATGCTCCATCCCAGAAATTGCTGCAATCTGGCTCTGAATCGCAGGTTCGCCATTTGGATTGCTGGGCCCAATCCGGACAAATCCAGCATAAACACTGGGTTTCCCGTCCAGAAAGCCCTGTTGCAGAGTGACATTTCGTCGGTCTGGATCCGCAGAAAGGGTAATGATGCGTCCGGGTGGATTGGTGCCTGTGGTTGCAGGCTTAATCCAGGCTTCTAAGGTAATGGCATCGCTTTCCTTACAAGCATCAATAATTTTCTTGGCGAGGGTAATGGAACGAATGGGTGGGGTTTTGTTATCGATCGCCAAACCATCGCTCCAGTTCAATTGAGGCGCTTTTCCCGTGGCATCTGGCGCAATGCGCAAGTCCAATGGATCACGGGTGCCGGAACTATCGTATAGGGTGATGGTGGCGGACGTTTCCGCATAGGTAGCTTTGTCAAACAGGTACAATGCCTGCAATCCTGCCCAGGGATCGGTAGCAGCACTGACCTGAAACTGGCTGAGGTTCAGGGTGCCCAGGGGGGGGATCGCGATCGCCGTCACACTGGCACCGGGCACGTAGGCAAACACTAACCCTTGATCGGGGGTCAGCTTAGCTTGCAGCGGCACATCCTGGCCATAGAGCACCGCCGTGAGCCCCCCACTGACCACCAGTTGGGTGGCACCCTTTTGTTGGGTAAAGGTGAGATTGAGTTGCTTGTAGGCAACATCAGCGGTGGCTGCAAAAAGCTCGGATGCCTTCACCGTTAAGGTGACTTCCGTTGCGCTGACAGTCAGGCCAACGGTGGAAAAGGTGGGGTGGGGGGCAGCGGGCAGGGCCGTTAGCAACAAATGCCCTTCTACTTTGGCGATCGCCCCGACACTAAAGCCATCAACAGCGGCCTGATTTGCTGGTTTGCCCAATTCAAAAAATTGGATGCCCGTCCGTTTAATTTCATAGCGGAGGTATTTTCTGGCCGGGGGCGTAGCCGATAAGTCAACGGCAAGGCTGCCACGACCTAAAATGGAGTCTCCGAGGGGCATACGGTGTGTCTCCTAAGCAATATCGATAATCAAGCAAGCACAAATCACGTCCAGCAATCGCAATGAAAATTCGCGCTTAATGCAAATTCTCGTCTAGGCGCTCAAGGCAAATTCGGGTTTGAGGGCAGAGGGACAACAATGTCCTACTAAGCCTCTGGGGGCACGGGCGTCCAGTTCGGACGGAAACCCAGTCTATGGGGAAACTGTAGATCTGAGAGAATTGAGCGATCGCAGTTACTAGATTATCCTAACCCCACCTAAATGACGTGCTGCGAATGGACAGAAATCTTCCAATTTTGGCAAGTTGGCAATTATGGGCACCACACCAAAACCGCTGACAGCCCCATCCGCTTTCTAAAGCAAGATTTAGGGCACCTGTCAGCGGTTTGTCAGCAGCAACAAATTCGGAGCACCAATCAGAGGCCGCACATTTAGCGGGGTGGATAAGTGGGGTGGGTCAGGCGGATAATCACATGGCTCACCCCACACCTGAGCCGTCAACGGTAGACTCTCGTTAGGATTAGACTCTGGGGGATTACTCCGAGGGATTACTCCGGGGGGTTAGACTCTAGCGGCGGCCAAGAGGGCCTTCATTTCTGACTCCCCTAGCTTCTGCATTTGCTGGGTGAGCCGCGCCGTCAGCATTCCCAGGGCAGCCAGTTGCCCGAGCATGCCCCCGAAAATCGTCATCAGTGGCGCTGTCCCTGCGGCAAAGATGGCCGCCACCGGCGTGAACATCCAGAGGAGCGGTTGGGTTGTGGGCGAAACCGTCAGGATACCCAACAGGCTGATGGGTACGACGGAGATCGCGGCTACTACGCCCGCCGCCCAAACAGTACGCTTACTTGACTTAAGCATCAGCATCAACTGGACGATCACCGTGCAAATCAGCACATATACGAAGCCAAATCCCAATCCCGCTAACAGGGCCTTCTGATCGTCCAGAGTCAGGCTAGGGTCTAGGACCATCCGCACCCCATACATCAGCGCCATAATACCGGCATTAACGGCGATCGCCAGCAGCACAGGACTCTTTTCTCCCCAGAGCAAATCTGGGATGATCCGCGCTTGCCAAAATTGGTGGGTTTGGCTAACCTGCTGACGGCGGTAGCGCGCCCAGTCCAGCACCGTTTGGCGGTGGGGTGTCATGGCCGCCACCAACAGCAACAGCCACATCAGACCAAAACATCCCACAACGGTTAGATCCATCACCAAGGGATCGTAGGAACCGCGATCGCGCACTGTAAAGCCAATCATCCACAGGCCAAAACTGGTGGTAGCTCCATAGCTTTGGGCCTTACTCAGTAAGCTGATGGTGGGATTGCGGAATCGCCGATTCGCGGCTGTCCACAACCAATAGCTGGCAACCGCCAACGTGACCAATAAAAACGGTATTAGGAGCCACAGGGACACCCCCACCACCAGCCCATACCAACTCATGCTAATCAAGGGTGGATCGCCATCTTCCCTGGACGATCCTGCTCGTATAGCCAGCATCACCAGGGAGGAGACAATGTTGTAGCTAAATAGCACGCCAATCGCCCCGACCCAGCCCTGAAATCCTCCCATAAAGGCATACAGCAGTGAACCGATAAAGAAGCAGCTACAAATGCCGAGGGTGAGCAGGTAAATGCTGAGGGTATGACCCAGGGGAATGTTGCCAGAGATCGCCGCCCACAGATGCAATGGTACCGTCAGCAACACTGCCACATAGGGCACAATCGGAACGCCCAACAGCTTACCCATTAGCACACTGTCACTCGTTTGGGGACTCAGGCGAATAAAGTTTAGCGTACCGCGCTTTTCTTCCTTGCCTAAGTCGCCAATCAGCAGGTATACCCCCGCAATCAGCACCACAAAAGGCAAAGCCCAACTCAGCACTTGATACAAATTCGACCACCACAAGGGCCAATTAATCAGCACCTGTCCCGCCACATCCTTCAGACACTGCCGCCCGCTGGACGGATAGGGATATTCCGGTTTGCCCGTGCAGAGCGCGTGATAGGTAGACAGTGGATCGGGCAACGTGCCCCAAAAATAAAGCAGCAGAACGCCCTGAATCGCCAGCGTTGCCAGCACCGTCGTCCCCAAACTGCGCGGCGTCAAGCGCCCCTTCAATTCCCGAGCCAATTGGGGATTCCAACTGCCCAGTTGATAGAGCCAGTCAAGAGTCATAGCCATGAACGCTCCAAAATTTGCAAAATATACCGTTTCAGAACCGATACCGTTTCAGAACCCAACCCACAGGTGAAGAAAACCGTTAGCGCCACCCCAGCCCTATCCAAAAATTTTTTTGGGGGGGAAATCTAAAGCCCAAAATCCAAAATCTAAAATCCTAGGAGGCTTGTTGGTGCCCCAGGTTGAGGAAAATAGTTTCCAAGTTTTCTTTTGTACAATGAAATTCGTTGATGGGAAGATCGGCATGAATCAGCGATCGCAACAGTCGCGAGGCATCCTCAGAATTCCCTGAAAACTGTACCCGCAGACCGGAGGTCCCAGGAATGCGATCGATGTTTTGAATATGGGACGACTGTTGCAGCACGGCTTGCAATTGGTCCACATCCCCCAGAGTGGACAGGATAATTTGCTGGCGACTGAGGCGATCGTGCAGCTCGCGCAGGGTAGCACTTTCCACCAAATAGCCCAGTTCCATGATGCCAATAGAGGTACAGAGTTCCTCCAAATCACTGAGGATGTGGGAGGAAATCAGAATCGTCATGCCCGCCTGTTGCAGGGCCTTGATAATTTCCCTAAACTGCACACGGGCTAGGGGATCTAAGCCCGAAACAGGTTCATCCAGCAGCAGCACCATCGGCTCGTGGATAATTGTCCGGGCTAAGCTAAGGCGTTGTTTCATTCCCCGTGACAACGTGGAAATCAGACTATGACGCTTGTGGCTAAGCTGCACTAATTCCAAGACTTCCCGCAACCGCTGGGTGCGACGGGGTTCCCGCAATTTGTACAATCGGGCAAAGTAGTCCAGGTAGTCCCAAACATTCAGATCGTCATACAGAGGATAGTCGTCCGGCAGGTAGCCAATTTGGCGCTTGAGCTTTGGGTTGTCTTGGTCACGGAGCAACCGTTCACCGCTGATGTAAATCTCACCCAGGGTGGGTTCCTCGGCGGTGGCGAGCATACGGATAAGGGTTGTCTTACCCGCGCCATTGGGACCAATGAGGCCATAGACCTCGCCCTGTCGGATTTCCAGTTCGACATCATGGACGGCAAGGTGGCGCTCGAAGCGTTTGCTGAGGCCACGGGTGGCGATCGCGAGGGTTTGTGCCATGGGAAAGCTTTGGGATTTTAGATTGGGGATTAGCGATCGATCGCAGGCTTTTGGTGCAGGGGAAACTCCGTTGCACGGACAAAGTTTTATGGGGCACTGCTAAGCTAACTTGCCGCTACAGGATTTGGCAGCACCATTACGGAAATTGATACAGAAGTTTCGGCTAAAAAACACCTGCTCGTTGCACCATACAGAGACAAATCAGCTCCAAACTCAGGCAGTGGCCTCAGGCAGTGGCCTCAGGCGAGGCAGCCAGAAAACCTATGGTTCTCAGCGGTGCTGACGCTACCAGGGGGCAAGGCCAAGCAGGAACTGATTTGTAAATTGTGTGTCCCGCTTTATACGGCTACTCCAACAAGCGCCTATGCCGCCCATGCTAATCAGCGCTTGTTGGGCGTAATTGAAGAAAATATGCCCTCCGCGTGCTCCGTTATGTGCTAAATTAAAGATCTATGGATAGGCGGGTCGGTGCCCGAGTGGTTAATGGGGGCGGACTGTAAATCCGCTGGCTACGCCTACGCTGGTTCAAATCCAGCCCGGCCCATCCATGGTTCAATTAAAAATGCAAAATTAGAACTGCAAGGTTAAAAGCGTAAAATTGATTTTATTTTTAACTTTGCACTTTTGATTTTTAATCGCCTGCCCGTGTGGCTCAGTGGTAGAGCACACCCTTGGTAAGGGTGAGGTCACGAGTTCAATCCTCGTCACGGGCTTTAGTGAAGTTCCTACAGCACAGGATTCTTACATTATTCGGGTTTCTGCTGGGGGCGCGTCTGATTGGGCATTAAGAGCTGTGTTCTATGGCATCGATCGCCACAATCACAACGGTAATGTTGTCCCGCCCGCCATGATTTTTGGCAGCATTCACTAGGGCGATCGCCGCGTTGTCGCAGGTACTCATTTGCGTAAGCTGTTGGGCAATTAGGGCGTCAGCGACTTCTTCTGTGAGGCCATCGCTACAGAGCAACAGGCGATCGTTGGGCTGTACCGGCAGCGCCTGGACATCAATCGTATCCAGATCTTCCCGGCCCAAGCATTGTGCCAATACGTGTCGCCATGGATGCGCCCGCGCTTCATCTGCCGTCAGTTCGCCAGTTTGGATGGCCCGGGCAACCCAGGTGTGATCTGCCGTAATCTGATCGAGTTGGGCGGCGCGCAGTCGATACAGTCGCGAATCCCCCACATGAGCACACCACGGTTCGGCATCTTCCCGAAATAGCAGCACCACTACCGTGGTGCCCATATCGCCTCGTTCGGGATGCTGGCGCTGATCTTCCAAAATGGCGGCATTGGCCTTGAGCAGCGCATGGCGTAACAGTTCCGCAGAGGACTGGTCAGAGTCCCACTGTTCTAATAAGTAGTCATGAATGACTTGCGTGGCGATTTGGCTGGCTTCTTGGCCACCCGCATGGCCACCCATACCATCTGCCACGATAAAAAATTGCCCATCTGGATCGATATAGTAGGCATCCTGATTTACAGACCGCAGTAGACCAACGTCAGTTAACCCTGAGAAGAAACGTTTCATAGAAGCCGTGCTTGAGAAGATGTGGGAAGAGCATCAAATTGGCGAAGGGTATTCTCTTAAACTCCCTAGATTTACCTAGATCCAGGCGAGCGATCTAGGCGGGGATCAGAGGCGAATCTCCCGAGAGGATGGTTTGAGAATCCCATAGCAACTAGCAACGGTGCCTAGCAAATATGGGTAGGGAAAGCCTCGATTCCTCTTTTCACGCATGCCCGGAGGGCTTCACATCCCGCGAGATCGCGCTGCTACGTTAGACAGAAGGGTACTTTGAGTTCTGACCCCGCTGTATTAAGGGATGCGCTGGCGCAGTGTGGCAATTGGCAATCGCACTGATTGACAATCACACGGCTTGCGAAAATTTACAGCTAGGAAATTCGCTCTGAACGATCCAAACGAATCATCAAGCGAACTAATGCCAAAGCCGCGCCTGCAGCAGCCACAGCCACAGCAGCGGCTGCCCAGACAAACCCATTCACCAGCAGAATTGTAGCCGACAATGTAAAGGCGCACACCAAAAGCGTATAATTCGTGCCCATATTCACGCCGCTCAGCCGCCGCAGAATGCGATCGGTTTCAATAGAGCGCACGCGTACCCGGACATCGCCCCGCTCTAGCTTGTCGAGGGTATCTTCAATGCGGCGGGGCAGGCCCAAGGCGCTATTGCCCACTTGCACCGCTTGCCGACTAATTTCGCCAAAAATTCCATTTACATCCGAGGCCGGACTGCCGTTGGTCATAAGTTGCATTGCAAAAGGTTTTGCAACCTCCATAAAGTTGAAGTCTGGATCCAGCCCTTTGCCTACCCCTTCCAGGGTGGAAAAGGCTCGCATCACAAAGGTAAAGGTGGCGGGAAACCGGAAAGGTTGCCCATAGGCAATTTCGTATAAATCGTCGCTAATGGCGCTTACGGACTGGTTTTCAAAGGGCTTGTCCATGAAGTTGTCCAGCATGAACTGCACTGATCGCCGGACTGGACCCATATCGTCTGTAGGCGCCAACGCGCCCAGTTCGATGAGGGATTGGACCACGCGATCGCCATCCTTTTGGGCGACACCAAAAAACACGCCCATTAGTTTTTCCCGGGTGAGGGGCTGAATTTGGCCCATCATGCCAAAGTCGTAGAAAATCAAGGAGCCTTCGGTACTGACTGCCAAGTTACCGGGATGGGGATCGGCATGGAAAAAGCCAGAATCCAGGATTTGTTGCAAATACGCTTTGGCCCCCAGCTTGGCGAGGGCTTTGCGATCCAGTCCCGCCGCTTCTAGTGCCTCATAATGGCTGATTTTGATACCGGGAACATACTCCAACGTCAATACCCGAGGCGAAGCATAGCGCCAGAACACCCGGGGCACCCGCACCCAGTCCTCACTCCGGAAATTGCGCCGGAAGGTATCGGCATTCCGGCCTTCGTTAAGGTATTCAATTTCCTCGTAAAGGATTTTGCAGCATTCGGCGTAAATTCCCATCCAGTCGCGGCCTTTTCCCCATTTGGGGTGGCGTTGAAAGTAGCGGGCGATCCCCTTCAGAATTTCCAAATCAATCTGAAATAGTTTTTGCAGACCGGGGCGCTGCACTTTAACCACGACTTCTTCCCCAGAGTGGAGCTGCGCCCGATGCACTTGGCCCAAACTGGCAGCCGCCAGGGGAATTGGATCAAAGTTCCGATAAAGCACATGGAGGGGCTTGCCCAAATCCTGCTCGATCAGGGCCTGCGTTTGCTCATAGCTAAAGGCAGGAACTTTGTCTTGGAGCTTGGAGAGTTCTTCTACGTATTCCGTGGGAAAAATATCTGCGCGAGTAGAAAATAACTGTCCAACCTTGATAAACGTTGGGCCAAGTTCCAGCAGGGTTTCTCGAATCCAAATGGCTTCCTTGCGCCGCCGTGTGGCTCGTTTGGCATCGGTCATTCCCCCTGGATAGCTCCAAGGCTTGCCGTAGAGCCATTGTTTGGTGAGGAGCCGGAGCACAAAGCTCCAAATGTCGATGTAGCGCCGTTTCTTTGAATAGCTTTCCCGACTCCAGCGGTAGGATTTATCGCCATAGGACTGGGCCGACTTGTTACCGCAATCGCTGGTGGGCGATCGCATTAAAAAATCACTGGGAGCATCCTGCAAGGACTGCTCGTAATACCGAGACACTGACTCTTCTGCCGTTACTAGTGCCGCCGGACGATGCCCCGCAATTAAAATTTCGGCGTCGGCTGCGATTGCTTCTATATCATCTAAGGGAATTAAATTATCTAAGGAAATTAACGCTACAGGCTCATTTTGGGCGCTGGTCCCAGGCGGCTGGCCATTCCCTGGCCCGGTCGCGGTCGCCAGATGGCGGTTCGGTACCGCTGCGCCCGTCGGTGGGACAGGCTCTGTAGGCAACTGAGGCGGTTCGGAGTCATTAGAGAAAACAGACACGCGTGTTCCTGGATAAGTCCAAAGGTCAACATATATGATGCTAACAAACTGGTAGCAAGAAACCCAGTGAGATCGGGACTAGGAGCCTAGCTCACATGGTTGCGGTAGCGCTTTAACTCGGTGCGCAATTCCGCTATTTCCGCCCGCAGGTCGTCAATCATGGCTTGCAAGTCAGCGCCACCACCACTGGATGGAGTGACTCCAGCAGGGGTGGGGCGATCGCTCAAAGCATCTACTTCGGCTTGGGCTGCTTTGTCCATTACCTGCTGGGTAAAATGGCGCAGCTTTTCTCGCTGTTCAGCATCAAACTTGCCGAGATCGCTCAAAACATCCGTCAAGGCATGTTCTGCTTGTTCGTACAGGGCTTCTGAGAGGGCGCGCCCGACAAAAAATGCCCGGAGTAAAGGACTGCTCATGGACAACCAAATGTAATCTATTGCAATAAAGTATAACGTGGGATGTCGGTGGGGCGCTGGCGAATAAAGCGCGTCAATGGGCAGAATGAATTAATCTTCACCAGAATCAATCCCCAAGGTCCGTAACCGAGCTGCGAATACATCCGCCCGCCGCCGCTCTTGTTCGGCTCGCTGGTGCTCTTGTTCCGCCTGCTGCTGTGCTTGCTCGGCCTGCTGCTGTGCCTGCTCGGCTTGCTGTTGTGCTTGCTCGGCTTGCTGTTGTGCTTGCTCGGCTTGCTGTTGTGCCTGAATCCGATTTTCCTGGTCCAGCGCAGCCATGTGGTTTCCACCTCTTTGAAGTAGCCTTGCCAGCGGACTAAAGCTAAGCCCAGACGTTGACTGATCAATCGACCTTGGTTGTCTAAGTTTTTTCTCAGTTTTATCCTGGGTCGCTGTACTGTCAGGCAATAACTCAATGACGATATCGGGGGCTTTGCCCTCTTCCCACACGACCCAACTTTTGCGCTCACCGATCGCCACATCCATCACCGCAAAGACATCAGGCCCACGGTAATCCTGATTACGGACCTGGTTAGGGCTGAAATAAACAAACATGTTACCGCCGACAAAACCCCGGTTTTGCTCCAGCACTAACCAAGTGTTTAAGGGTTCAACCAGCAGGTCCATTTGCAGTTTATGGCGGTAGGTTTCCATGGGGATGCCATCGTCACAGAGCAAGGTGTCTTGGGTGGGTGGGGAGACCCAATCTAAGGAAGTAGCCGAGGGATCAAGCTGGTACATAGCCGGATGTGCCAGAGGCGATAGGGTTAATTTGATGATATCACGCCGATTAGATTGGATTAATTGGGCGGAGCCATAGGAGTGAGCTGTTTGGGGGACGGGGCCACGGGCAGGCCAAGAGATGGAGTAACGGAGTCTTGCACCGGGGGCAGCGCGGGGGGAGGATCTGGCGGCGATGTGTCAGGGGGCTGGGAGGTGGGGTTGGGGGGAGGAATAGGTCTAGAGGGGGCTTTCTCACCCGCTACCAAACGCTCCTGGGCATTGCCTGATTCTTGAGGGCTGTTGCCGATCTGGGCTTTAATAGGACTGGACCGGGCTTTGACAGTACCGGGCTGAGCCGTTTCAGTGTTCCCAGGTTTACTACCTGGAGCTTCAGTTTGTCGGGTTGGGCGAGGGAACTGGCTGGTGGGTGATGGAGCGGCAGGCGGTTCCGTGGGTTCGGCAACACCCTGCCAGTCCTGAATTTTAGGAAATGCCTGATCCGTGTGGAAAAATTGGGAGCCGGGTCCTGTACCGCCGCTCAGCCGCAGGACGAGTCCACCGGCAAGGCCGAGCAGGGCGGCGATCGCTGAAATTTTCATGAGGGTTGGGCTGGGAAAGCGGGCGAGGGGAGCAATCTCGGCTTTGGACTGCTTCTGCGTAAGGCCCGCTGGTGAATTGGTGGCACCTAGGGCGGTGTTGGGAGCCAACTTGACATTAGGTAAGGCCACAGTGGTTTTCGCACCGCCAGCAACGGGCGCAGCGGGCATCCCCGCCATGACGACGGGCGATGGTGATGAGGGAGGATGCGGCACCCGTCCGTCCGGATTGGGCCGCTGGGGGCTGGAAGATGGTGAGGGGAGGGGAGGGCTGTTGGGGCGCGCCGCAGGGGGCTGTGCTATAGGAGGCCGCGCTTCACTCAATTGAGTTTCCCTAGCCTGTGATGGTGCGGTGGGCTGCGGCGGCAGGAGGGCAAACCAAATCGCCAGGGTTTGGGGGCGCGCTGGGGCACTCATCTCCATGCCTCGACAGATCGCCGTTTCCAGCGTTGGGCTAATCTGGGGCTGAATGCGTCGGGGGCTGACTAGGGCAGAGCGGTTGCGCAGGGGGGCAGAGAGCGGGGGCTGCCCCGTGACTAAGTGGTAGAGGCTAGCGGCTAAGGCATAGATATCTGTAGCGGGGGTAATGGGTTCGGCGGGGCGATATTGTTCTAGGGCGATGTAATCAACGAGGGGCTGGCTGCTGGTGGCGAGTTGGGCTGTGGCGATCGCCGCGTGGGCAAAGCCAAAATCAATCAGCACCACAAAATCTGCGGTGGGCGGGCGCACCATATTCTGGGGCTTGATGTCCAAATGCAGCAAGCCTTTCTGGTGCAGGGCATTGAGGGCTGAGGCCACCTGGCGGATATACTGCAATGCCTTGACTTCTGGCAGGGGACCATGGGCTTGAATCCAGTCAGCTAAATTTTCCCCCGGCACAAAATCCATGACTATATAGGGCAAGCCCTCTTCCTCAAAGATTTCCAAAATTTTGACCAATCCTGGATGGTGGCACTGAGATAATTTCTGGGCATCACTCAAAAACCGCTGTTTCAGGGACGCAAAGTCTGTCGGGATCGCATGAGGGCGCAGACTTTTGATCACAACGGATTGGTTGCGCGATAGCAACATGGCCCGATAGGTTGCGCTGATGCCCGCTGGTCCAAGGGATTCGCCCAGAAGGTATTTGCCACTATGCAGAAGTTTGCCGGAATGCAGGTCCATGAGGTGCTGACGTTGGGAATCCCATTTTCGCTCCCAACCATGCTAGCGTCATTGGCGGTCAATACTGGCAATGACGAACGGGTTTATGGACGAACGGGTTTATTGAAGAGCGGGCTGGGGGAAGACGGAATTACAGCGTTAAAAATAAAAGTAGCCGATGGCGCAGGGGTGGCGCGGGTTGAGGTCGGATTAAATTGTTGAGGTCGGATTAAGTTGAGGTCGGATTAAACGGTCTGCTCCGTAGAGATTTCACACTCTGTCCTCTGCCTTCTACTGTCTGCTTTCCGCCTTCCGCTTGCATTGCTACTTAATGCATTAGGCTTGCATTAAGTTAAGTACTGAGGGTTAAGTCATTAAGTTAAGTACTGAGGGTTAAGTATTGAGGGCTGTGAGTAAGGCTTGAGAATCGGCGATGGCCCCAAAGACGCCGCCCTGCATGGTGACCATTTTGAGGGCAGCATGGTGGTTGCCGAGGTCGGTGGCTGCAGTGCAGTCGGACAGGAGGAGGCATTCGTAGCCGCGATCGTTGGCATCGCGCATGGTGGTGTGCACACAAACATCCGTGGTAATCCCCGAGAGAATGATGTTCTGAATGCCCAGACGCCTCAAAATTAGGTCTAGATCGGTGGCGTAGAAGGAGCCTTTGCCCGGTTTGTCGATGATGGGTTCGCCGGGTAGGGGGGCGAGTTCGGGAATGATCTCCCAGCCTGGTTCGCCGCGCACCAGCACTTTGCCGCAGGGACCAGGATCGCCAATGCCTGCACCAATCTGGCGCGATCGCCATTGTTTATTTTCTGGCAAATCGGATAAATCGGGACGATGCCCTTCGCGAGTGTGCATGAGTGGATAGCCCTGCGATCGCATCACCTCCAGCACCGTTTTGATCGGAGCGATCGGTGCCCGTGTCAGCGACAGGTCATATCCCATTTGATCGACATAGCCCCCGATGCCACAAAAATCGGTTTGCATATCGATGATGATGAGAACACGGTATTGTCCGGTCGCAGATCGCCGTTATAGGGATATGGATAGGGATCGGCGGTAAGATAACGTCCCATCGCTAGTGCTCCATGAAGGACGTTTTGGGCAACTATACGTTTATGCAGCGGCTTTTGGTGTGCCCGGGCATGAGCATTCAGTCAGTTCCGGATGGGGCGCAGGGTGCGGTCTTGGGCACCTAGGCTTTTTCCTTGGGCACCTAGGCTTTTTCGTATTTGCGGGTGGGAGCCGCAAAGCCACAGGAGGTGCCGTCGGTATAGATGACCTGATCTTCCCAGGGCAGGCGATAGGCTCCTTTGACCATATCCTGCATATAGGTATAAGGGCAATCCTGGGCACCACCTTGGACAGCGACATAGCCGCGATGTCCAAATTGGTAAATGTTATTCTCGACGCTCCAGTGCAGGCGGGCTTCTCGCACCAGATCAGGTCGGAGTTCAGCGGTGATGATTTCATCAGGGCGGTGGCTGCCCATGACGATGGGGGTGCCGTCGAAGTTGACGAACATGCCTTCGCCCATAGAGTCAAAACTGCCGTCGCTGCCGCACATGCAAACAGAGGCCGTGTACATCAGGTTGCAGAAGGCGTTGGCTTGATTGGTAATTTGCCAACTGTGACGAATGGGGGCTGTATAGCCTGCGGTGCGCAGCATGATTTCGGCCCCTTTGTAGGCGCATTCCCGCGCCATTTCGGGGAACATGCCATCATGGCAGATAATCAGGGCAAGGGTGCTGCCATTGGGACCTTCGCAGACGGGAATGCCTAAATTTCCTGGCTCCCAAGGTTCTACGGGTACCCAGGGATGGAGTTTGCGGTAGTAGAGCTTGAGGTTGCCTTGGTCGTCGAGGATGATGCCGCTGTTGTAGGGGTTGCCGTTGGGATTATATTCCATGATGGAAAAACAGCCCCAGATTTTGTTATCCCTGCAAGCGGTGCTGAAGGCAGCAACTTCTGGCCCATCCAGACGGCACATGATGTCGGGGTTGGTGTCCATGGATAATCCATGGAGGGAATATTCGGGGAAGACGACCAAATCCATCGTGGGCATATTCCGCCGCGCTTTGGCGACCATGGCGGTGATTTTCTGGGTTTGGGTGTTGAGGTCGTCGGGAGTAACGACGGTGGGCAGTTGGGCCTGGACTACGCCGATCACTATGCCGTTGGGAGATTTATTCAGTCCGCCTAGTCCGCTCATGGATGCTCCTCTGCGATCGCAGGATTAACTTCCTAAGGATTTACAGAATTAGGCGCGGCAGAATAGTATCCTGAGACACTTTCCAGAGGCGGTTTTGCCGTTTTGGTTGGGGTGGGAAATTCAAAATTTAAAATATGGTGGGAGCGCTGGAAAGGGGTTGAGGTATGGAGGCTTTGGGTACAGAGATTCTGACGCGGGAGAATCTGAAACTTTAGCAATCTTTCCTGGACGGGGTGCGGTTCCAGGGTAGGATAAAGCCCCATTTAGACGTAATTAAGACGTAACTAAACAGTCGTAATTAGCAGACGTAACTAGCACAGTTGGCAGAGGACGGACCACTATGACCCAGACCTATCGAATTACTTTGCTTCCGGGAGATGGCATTGGCCCCGAGATTATCGCGGTGGCGGTGGCGGCGATGCATGTTGTGGGTGCCGAGGCCGGCATCGCGTTTGAATTCCAAGAAGCCTTGCTGGGGGGAGCGGCGATTGAGGCGACGGGGGAACCGCTGCCTGCAGAGACTTTGGCCAAATGTAAGGATAGTGATGGGGTGCTGCTGGCGGCGATCGGGGGTTACAAGTGGGATACTTTGCCGCGTCATTTGCGGCCTGAAACAGGGTTGCTGGGGCTGCGGGCGGGGCTGGGATTATTCGCGAATTTGCGGCCTGCAAGCATTTTGCCGCAGTTGATTGATGCCTCGACCTTGAAGAAAGAGGTGGTGGAAGGGGTGGAATATCATGGTGGTGCGGGAGTTGACCGGTGGCGTGTATTTTGGGCAACCCAAGGGCATTTTCGTGACGGAGACGGGCGAAAAGCGCGGGGTGAATACGATGGCCTATACCGAATCGGAAATCGATCGCATCGGGCGGGTCGCGTTTGAAACGGCCCGGAAGCGGCGGAAACAGCTTTGCTCCGTGGATAAGGCGAATGTATTGGATGTGTCGCAGCTATGGCGCGATCGCATCACAGCCCTATCCGCTGAATATCCCGACGTGGAACTTTCGCACCTCTACGTCGATAATGCTGCCATGCAGCTCATCCGCGCCCCCAAGCAATTCGACACCATCGTCACCAGCAACCTGTTTGGCGATATTTTGTCCGATGCGGCGGCGATGCTGACGGGAAGCATTGGCATGTTGCCTTCTGCCAGCTTGGGTGCATCCGGTCCGGGTGTCTATGAGCCGGTCCACGGTTCGGCTCCAGATATTGCCGGACAGGACAAGGCGAATCCCCTGGCCCAAGTACTGAGTGCAGCCATGCTGTTGCGCTACGGCCTGAATCAGCCCCTTGCTGCCGAAAAACTTGAACAATCTGTGTTCAAAGTTTTGGATCTGGGTTATCGTACAGGCGACATTATGTCAGACGGCATGAAACAGGTTGGCTGCCGGGAAATGGGGGCGGCATTGGTGCAGGCCCTTAAATCTCTTTAGGAAACAGATTTTTTACAGATCTGGACTTCCTTATTCGGTACAAATATACTACTAGAAATCGCACAGGATAGAGGGGTACATATTGGTGACATACGCATCACAAACCCAAGGACGGAGCCGAATTGATGACACCTCGGATTTTACTGCTTTGCTAGATCCAGCCTTGGTCCGCTCGGCGCGGCAAATCTACACGACGTTTTACGAAGTTCATCCCGAAGTGGTCGAGCGTCCCCTGGGCGTGGCCATTAACCGCTTTACCCATCGAGGTAAATTAATTTTCTCTGGCAAGCCGGTGCTGCTACCCCAGGAGTGCTTTGTGCCGTTTAGCCAGATTGAATCGGAGCTGTACTGAGGCTGACGGGGAAATAAAGCATGGGCTGGGTGCTTGTAGAGACTCGGCCCCATGTCTGTCGAGTCTCATTTCTAATCCAAAACCTAAAATCCAAAATCGCCCCACCCAATGGATCTCCTCTTTGAGCTGCCCATTATTTTTTTCGCCCTAGTTTTGGGGGCGTCGGTGGGGAGCTTTTTAAATGTGGTGATTTATCGGTTACCGGCGGGGTTATCCCTGGTGCATCCGCCTTCCCGCTGTCCCCACTGCCTGACACGGTTGCGGAAGCACGAAAATGTGCCGGTTTTGGGCTGGCTGTGGCTCAAGGGCCGCTGTGCCCACTGCCAAGCACCGATTTCCTGGCGCTATCCTCTGGTGGAAGCTGTGACTGGGATTCTCTTTCTTTTCACCTATCTGACCTTTGGTTGGTCAGCGCAAACCGTTGGCCTGTGGCTGTTTTTTAGTTTGCTACTGGTACTGGCGCTGATTGACTTGGACACGATGCTGTTGCCGCTGCTGCCGATGAAAATTGGGGTGGTGATGGGGCTGGGATTTCAACTAATCCTCGGATTTTCTACTGGGGGAGTGAGTGGGGCGGTAAGCCATTTGATGGATGGGATGGTGGCCAGTGTTCTGGGGCTATGGCTGCTGGATTTGATTATGATTGGGGGGACGTTGCTGCTGGGCCAAGAGGCGATGGGCAGTGGGGATAGCAAACTGGCGGCCATGATGGGAGCGTGGCTGGGCTGGAAATATTTGTTGCTGGCCTGTTTTATGGCGTGTTTGCTGGGGGCGATCGCGGGGGGAGCGGGCTTGATGTTAGGCCGGATGCAGCGCCGCCAAGCAATGCCCTTTGGACCATTTTTGGCTTTGGGGGCGGTGATTGTGGCATTTTTGGGCGATCGCCTCCTCACTGCCTACACCCAAATTTTTTACCTGCCGTTTTAAGCGTGCCATATTGAAGGAGACATTACGTACTTCTGAGAGTTCGGCATGGTGGAAGGGTTGCTGGCACTGGGCACGGCGGCGGTGAGCAAGGCCCTCTTTGAGCAAGTCCTAAAATTGGGGCAAGCTGCTGGACAGGACTATGTGAAGGATTTCTTCAAGGGATGTTTGAAGGAGGGCATCACGGCGGTCCAGCCGGAGGTGGCGAAAAAGGCGGTGGCGAGCGCGGTAAAGGCGTTTCTGCTGATTGTGGCGGATGAGCTAGAGGATCAAGACTTGTCCGGGGCGGAGATTCGCGATCGCTACGAGCCCGCTTTGATCCAGTTTGTCCAGGATGGGACGGTCAAGCCGCTGTTGGGTAAAGCCTTTAAAAAGACTTTGCGGCGATCGATACGACGGCGTTGGCCAATTGCTGGAAACGGTCTAGTCTGCGGGGTCAGCCCTTGCCGATCCTGCCCGCTGAGTTTGATTGGGCGCACGTTGGCAGCAAGTACTTAAAAAAGTGCGGCGGATTGTGCGAGATACGCCGGAGTTGCGATCGCTCCTGGAAACTGAACTGCTGTAGGCGATCGCTCTGTCTTTATATCTAATTTCAACTGAAATCAGAAGGATCAAACTACCGTCCCCACAGTGGATTCCCGACGCATAACGTTCCTGCTGAGCGGCTGTAAATCATTTTTGCAACACAACCAAGATATTCTGTCAGTCCGCTCCAGCAGGGTTGTTAGGCGTTATTGCTGTTGCTGAAGTAGATAATTCATGCTTTCAAAAGACATAGACTTTTTAGACATCTCCCACTAGTAACTGAGATGCTAAGATAACAAATCTATCAGCCTCAGATAGCTTAATTCCACCAGACTCCAACACTTTTTCCAGTCTATCTGCTTTTATTCTTGACGCAATGATGTCTACATAAGAGTTTAAATCTTCTTCACTTTTACAACAGACCAGAATCGCATCAAGGCTAATAGGCTCTG
This sequence comes from uncultured cyanobacterium, assembly GCA_963766075.1. Lineage (GTDB taxonomy): Bacteria > Cyanobacteriota > Cyanobacteriia > Leptolyngbyales > Leptolyngbyaceae > CAVYAN01. The sequence goes on from CAVYAN010000065.1 coordinate 44,923, forward strand.
TTACAGAGGTCTTTGGACTCGCTACTTTTAGCTCCGCATGAACTGGATGTGCAGCTACCACTTTGAAACCCGGAAGCCCGAACAGCTTCGCAAATTGCAGCCCATCCCTCAGAACGTGAGTGGTGAAAACTAAAGATCAGTAATCCATTATATTTTAAAGTCCTATGGCACTCGGTAAACACTCGACTGAGTTGGTGTGCAAAGAGGCGTGGATCGTTGTGTTGAACCTCACCAAAATGTGAGGAATCATCGCACCGAAAAAATGAGTATCGCTCCTTCAAAACTGGTGATATGCCAAGCAAAGAAGAAGTCACTCAACTCACTGTAATAAACAAAATCAAAGTAGGGTGGATCAGTGATAACAACATCAACTACTTCGCTAGGTATCGGAAGACTATCACTGCTTCCGTTAAGAACAAGTGCTGCCTGCTCCTGTTCAGAAAATGCTTCCCATGATTCGACTAAAGAGACGTTGATTGCTTGGCTAGCTGTAATCCTATTACTACCGATGCTATTCCCGAATAAATCTACATCTATAGAGATTTCAAAAGGATCATCGGGATCTCGTTTTGCCGGAATCAATCGAGATTCAAAAAGTGTTGCAAAGGTTCCGCTGCTTTTATTCGTTCCCCAGACAGAATTTTCAAGGGGTGTACGTTCTGGCTTCAAAATGTGGTGTGAGAACATATGTCTTACAGCTCCCGTCCCCTCGCCCTTGAAACTGCAAAATAGGTTGTTGAATTCTAAAGTGCTCGAAAACAAACAGATAAACTGTTCCTGGATTGCTTTGTTCTCGATATTGAGAATCGCACGCAAAAGTAAGCCAAGACACAAAAGCTGCCGAGCATTGAAAAAGTCTTTCCATTGAAGATAATTGTATCCCCTTGCTTGGTCGGTATTATGACCTGGACGCACAGGCATGGTTGGAATTGGTAGATCTTCTCTGGCTAATCGTTTAATTGCATCACGAAAAAGTGCTAAATCTTCATCCTTCGCTGGTAGGTAGATCTTCTCACCATTGGCACGTAAGGCTAACATTGCATACATACGATGTTCTGGTGGATATCCTGCGCTTGAATCAGGTCTTTGATCTTGTAGCGCTTGCCCAATCTAGAGTTCACATACTGACCTTTGGCAGGCCCATGTTGGGGATTGAACTCAGCTTGGCAATGAGGGCATAGGAGATGGGTTGCATCAAAACGATCTTCAATGATGTTCCAGCAATTAGGGCAAATGATTTGAGACTTTGGTTTCTTTTTCGGATAGGCATTCTTAGCAAACACATAATTTGAAAACAAAGAAATGGATTCACCGTCTGGCGTAGTAATAGTCTTCACCCAAAAACAATATAAAACAGGAATCCATTCACCTGTTTCTGGATCACGGGTCTGGTAATATTGCTGGATTTCCTTTGCGACTTCTTGTTCCAATTGAGCAAAAGTTGACCTTAGTTCACACTCACTGACTCTTGTCAAAGCTTGTCGAACCAGAAAAGTGCTGACTGGGTTAATATCGCAACCTACCACTTTACAACCCAATTTCAGCGATTCTCCAAGTGTAGTACCACTACCCATAAATGGATCGAGAACAACTTTCCCGCGAAAGTCTTGTCGTATATAGAAGTTTTTCCATGTATGGAATTTTTCTGGAGAAAGTGCAGCTAGTGAAATTGCCCGAAAAACCGATCCCAGCCGCTTTGCCCACCATTTATGAATGTGGTATATAGGACGATTAATCTCCTTTCGCCAGCTTTCTTTTTCTGCAAGTTGACTGACTTCGAGAATTGGAAAGTCAAATTCAATTGCCTTCTTATCAAGAGTGTTATTAGTCAATTCTTGGCGTTCAATAGCTTTCATTCTTCATCCTCCCCCTGATCTATTAATCCGGCAGGGGCTATCGCCATTGATACAGCCTTGCTTGTCTGACCTATCAAACGATAGGCTTTAAATCGATGAGGATTCCCAACCGTTGGGTTAGGAATCTTCTCGGCACTAAGCTCATTAGTACGTAAATCGAACGTGTAGCCAACAACAAGTTCACCTGTTTCAACTCGAACCAATTGACCGACTTCCTGAAAACGTCCATCGATCTCAATGCTTTCAGGCAGAATTAGGGTCATCAGACCCGTTGTCCCTTCTGTTAGCGCAAATGGAGTCGGAGCAACATACATTTTTCGATCTCGAATCATGATGTCGCCGTAGCTTCCGAATCCCTTAACGCTCTTGTTTTTATGAACGTACTCGCGATCTGCATTGAGAAAGTCACCATGACGAGATCACTAAATCGATTACTGGGTAACAGCGACGGCCTCCAACTTGAGTAGAATATTCGCGAGAGATCGGCAGGGTAACGACCAAATACATAAAAAACTTGTCTTCCATTATGGAAACCAGAGGGAACTTGGCTGTTACAGTCATAATCTCGTTCGCGTCCCGGCCAAGCTAAGCCCTTGACTTCAAAACCATCAGCAGAATTTACCATCCGAAAATCAGGGTAAGTATTTCGGCCTGGGGATTCAAAAAATAAACTTAGCGACTCCAATCGTTTCTGAAACCAGTTTTGGAAATGAAACTCTTTATCCTTTGCACTAACTGACTCAATTAGCTCTCCCTGTTGGACGGCTTCAACGCATTTTTGAAAAACATCAAGTGCTACGGACATACTCACCATCCACACTAGCTCAAGTACCGGGTTATCAAAGTCTGAGCAGATTTTACTGCTTACCAAGCTTACTCTAATCCCAGGTCTCCGAAGCTTGAGAGGAATTTACGGGAGTACACCTAACGGTCGCAATCACCGGACACCAGTAACTTTTGCGACTAACCAACAGACTGCAATGTTCCGGTGCATTGCGGTTGTTCTACGGCTGGCGCTCACGAATAAAACGCCTCGTACGCATCATGATCGCCAATCCAAAACCACGTCACAGTATCTCCTGATAACACCCCTAAAGCTCGATGGCTCTTTGTTACCCGCACTGACCAAATGTCTTCTTCACTGTTAATGCACTTAAAATGTAACGATGGATGAAACGGATTCTCTGCCCATAACCGATACGCTTTCCTCGCTCCGGCTCTCACCGATGGACTCATGGCGCGATACTTTTCCCAAAACGAAGGCAATGTCGCGGACTTCATAGCTGCTCGTAATCCATCGGCGTGGACATTCCCGCTGCAATCTCTTCTTTGGCTTTTCGGGCTGCCGCGACTAGATTAGGCTTCGTCCGCTTAAACGACTCATCCCATCGCTTTTCTTCTTCAATTTCTGTGAGATATGCGCGAACATGCTCCACTACCTGCTGTTGAAGCTCATCAGGTAAGGACTCAACCATCTTGACGATCGTGGTAATGGCAGGAGAAGACATGGTATTTATCAGTGCAGTTAATCTTCTCTATTCTACAACTTACACCGCAAACCAGTCATGTTTCAGAACGATCTCAACTTCATCCTAGGCAGTAGAACGCTCATATTCATTTGCTTTCACGCCAACCCGCCAAGCCTGCACCTATTGTAGTCTGCACCATAAAGTACTTAAGCAGGTCAGCATCCTCTTTATTAAGTTTACTCATATCGAGAAGTAGCTCTTTTGGGAACCCTGGAGTTTGACTAAGTATTGTCTGCCGTATCATGCTGCCTTCAATTCGCATAGATGTGCCTATGTAGTACACCAGACCATTAGCAAACAGACAAAAACCGATAACATTCATGAGTCTGATAAATAATTTCATACAATTGACTCAGCCGTAGAACGATTCGAGTTGAACCGCACCTCCGGCTAAGTGCCTCCGGGCGGTTAACGGGGTGTCGGTTCCAACGAGTTTGTTCTTCCGCAGTTTCCGAGATTTTATCACATAGCACCAAACTTTTGTACTACTGCGGAGGAACTATTATTTATAGAGAATCTTTCTGCATATCTACCTCTAGGGAGGGAGTTATATAGAAAGATTCGGCATACCTGTCCCCTGCAGAACATTATGCAGAAATGATTCTGCATATCTACCTCTATACGGGGTGTTATGCCGAAACTGTAATCTCACTGAAATTTTATCCTGCGGACAAAGCTATGCGCCAATTTCTTCCGTAAATCTTTAGACTTATTACTGAATCAATTCGAGTAGTACTTAATACATGAATATTGGACGGTATGGATATCCCTACGACATCTGTACCGTCCAAAAACTCCTCGATCACAAGGATGTCAAAACCACCATGATTTACACCCACGTCCTCAATCAGGGCGGTTTGGGGGTGCGCAGTCCCTTGGATGCCTAAACCCATGCGCAGGCTCTGGGTTCAACTTGATTTTGAGAACCCAAAACTTGATTTCGGGTTCTCGAAACTTGATTACGAGTTCCCCAACCTTGATCTCAAGCCATCGGTGAATGGCAACCCCGCAGGAATGCCTGTCCATCCCAAATTTGCTCAAAATAGGACTTGCAAAGTGCGGCGCAATTCGGTATTCTCTTGCGTTAAGGTGAGTGCGCTTAGGTTTAGCACTCGCCCAGACGCCCAAAGACCTCGGTCTTAAAACGCGATCGCCCAGTGCTGTCAACACCAAGCGATCGCTAACCCCCACGCTGTCTACCAGCATGGCGGCTTGTTCTATTTTACAAGCCACCCTGTTTTGCAACGCATTCGGGGTGGCTGCGGTTTTTGGGTCTTCTTCCCCACAACCTCTCAGGAGACCCAACCATGAATATGACCCCACCGAGCCGCGACCCCGCGGTTCACAGTTCCGACTGGATCAACATCACCCTCAGCGGCCAAGCCCCCGCTGTCGAAGCCATGATCCATCTGCTCCATCGCCTCAACGTCATCGCTGCCAGCGAATGGAGTCCGATTGTGCCCCTGCGCAACTCCCCCATTGTGATTCGCGTCGCCTCGCGAGGCATGCGATCGACTCCCCCCGAAGAGCGGCGATCGCCCTAACTTGCTACAAACCCTACCTCCCCGTAGGAGCACCCATGCGCCTACGGGAAACCCCCATCTGCTGAATGCCGATTTTCTGAAGCAGACCCCCGCCCTACTTCAAACACAAATGCTCCGGACGCCAGACCTCAGTCTGAATATCCTCCTCCAATCGCGATTCCTCAATCACAGGCTGTGTCAGCGATCGCGCCAGCGCCGCCTGCCGATAGACCCGCGCCTTCTTCAACGTGGGCCGAATCCGTAAAGCCCGGTCATAGCTAACCACCGCCTCATCAAATCGCCCCAGACGACTCAGCATCTGGCCCTGATAAATCCAAGCATAGTGACAGTTCGGCTTAATCGCAGTCACCTGATCCAAACTAGACAACGCCTCTTGAAACCGTCCCAAATTGGCTAAAGCAAGGCTGCGGCTATACCACGCCTTATAATTACTCGGCTTTGTCCGCAACACCCGATTAAAACTCTCCAGAGCAGACTTATAGCGCTTCAAATGGAGTTGCGCTTTGCCCTGGTTATACCAAGCCCGCAGGTCCAACGGATCCAGCCTCAGCGTATGCTCAAAATGGTCCAGAGCCTCCTCATAGCGCTGCAATTGGGCCAGTACCAGCCCGCGCCCCTGCCAAGCAAGGCTAGACTCCGGCTGGAGCTTGAGGGCTTGATCAAAGCTGGAGAGCGCCTGGTGATGGCAGCCTAACTCCGTCAGCGCATAGCCACGATAATTCCAAACCTCGTACAACTCCGCCTGCTGAGACAAGAGATGATCGTAGTGGGAAACCGCCTTCATAAAATCCGGTGTCACTGAGAATGATCCCACCGGATCGCCATCACCAACCAGGAATAAGGCTTCTTTCATAGGGAATTCACGTAAGACAATGCCGATCGCGAGATCTAGGATTGCCAAAATACCTACGCAGATCTCCTCAAGTTTACATAAATTCCCATGAAGAAATGGTTAAGTCCTGCGAATAGGACCAGCACCTATCCCAGCATTCAGGCCCACTCCAGAAACCTAAGGTGTCTAAAGTACCGCTATTCCAGGGTTGTGAACCAAGCTTCCAAGTCGGCCATCTCCCGAAAGTCGAGCAGCGCCTCACCCAAGGATTCGAGCTGCTCCAGGGACAGCGCCGTAATGCGCGATCGCAATCCCGGCGATACACTCCCCACCCGACGGGTCAATTGTCGCAAAATCAGCGATCGCCCTTCCTCTTGGCGACCCTCCTGGCGACCCTCCTGGCGACCTTCCTGACGACCCTCCTGGCGACCTTCCTGGCGACCTTCTTGGCGACCTTCCTGACGGCCTTCCTGACGGCCTTCTTCTAAAATTTCCTGATAAATCACCGATTCCCGCATCATCCCCTCCCGAAATACTTGGCGAATCATCTCTTTCTCAAATTTTAACCCAGCTAGGATTTGGGCATAGCCAGACACCATCCGCCGCTGCTCCGGTGACATCTGGTTCACTTGGGAAGCCACCCGTTGCAGCAACGCTTCTGGAGCGGGACTGGCAGCTAACGAGGCTAAGGGCAACAGCGCAGGCTCTTGCAAAAATTGCTCTGGGTCTTCCTCCCAAAGCCGCACCACCCGATAGGCATGACGGGTTTCCTCCACCTCAAACACCGTTTCAATCGGGCTGCCCATTGCAGGCGGCAACAGCAAGACCACCACCTGGGTAATGGGAATCCGATACAACCGATACAACCGCACCCAATAGTCCAACATCCGCAGGGGCAGTGGTGGCTGTGACTCCAGCTTAGTTTGAAACTCCAAATGGAGAATGCGGCCTTGAAGCTGCAAAAACGTCACCGAATCCGCTCGAATCGGCTCGATACTCAGCTCCGTCTTGAGCACTTCCACAGCAATTTGCGGGCTACCCAACAGCCAACTAGCAAAGCGATCAGGATATTTTTCCGACAGCAGCTTACAAAGATTGTCAAACGCCATGCGATCCCCCGATCAAAGCTGCCGATCAAAACTGCTGCTTAAAACTGCCGTGTCCAATCGTGCCAGCGCTCCACAACAACTTTTGTCTGGGTAAAGAATTCGATCGCATGATGTCCTTGCCCATGCAAATCGCCAAAAAAGCTATCCTTCCAGCCGCTAAACGGAAAAAATGCCATCGGAGCAGCCACGCCAATATTAATCCCAATGTTTCCAGCCTCGGCGTCACAGCGAAACTTGCGGGCTGCCGCCCCACTACTGGTAAACAGGCACGCCATATTGCCGTACGGGCTTTGATTGATCGCGGCGATCGCCGCATCCAGAGACTCCAGATGCATCACACTCAGCACCGGGCCAAAAATCTCCGTTTGGGCGATCGCGCTACTGGGGTCGAGATCTTGCAAGATCGTGGGCCGGATGAAATTCCCCCGTTCATAACCCGGAATCTGCGGCTGGCGGCCATCAACCAAAATCTTGGCCCCGGCGGCGGTGCTGCTGTGGATAATCCCGACAATGCGATCGCGACTTTCCGGCGTAATCACCGGCCCCATCTGCACACCCGCCTCTAGGCCATAGCCCACTACCCGCGATTCGGCCACGGCGACCATCGCTTCAGTAAACGTGGTTTTGGCCTCGCCCACAGTAATGGCGATCGAGGCCGCCAGGCAGCGCTGTCCCGCACAACCAAAGGCACTGTCCGCCATAATTCGAGTGGTCATTGCCATATCGGCATCGGGCAAGATCACCACCGCATTTTTAGCCCCGCCCTGACATTGAGCGCGTTTGCCCTGGGCCGCAGCCCGACTGTAAACATACTTGGCCACAGGCGTAGACCCGACAAAGCTAATCGCCCGAATCCCCGGATGATCGAGAATGCCATCGACAACGGCCTTGGCCCCATGGACGAGATTGATCACGCCCGCAGGCAATCCAGTTTGCTCCAGCAGGTGCATCACCCGCATCATCGTCAGGGGCACTTTTTCAGAGGGCTTGATGATACAGGTATTGCCACAGGCGATCGCGTAGGGCATAAACCAAAACGGAATCATCCCTGGAAAGTTAAACGGCGCAATAATCGCCGTGACGCCGAGGGGTTGGCGCACCATCACCTCATCAATGCCCCGGGCAATATCCTCAGAATGGTGACCCTGCATCAAAATCGGGATGCCACAGGCCGTTTCCACATTCTCGATCGCCCGCCGCAGTTCGCCCCGCGCTTCGGCCAGGGTCTTGCCGCATTCCAGAGTAATCGTGCAGGCCAGATCCTCTAGATGCTCCTCCAACAGAACCTTGAGCTGAAACAAAAACTGCACCCGCTCCGTGGCAGGCGTCCGTCGCCATGCCTCAAATGCCCCCGCAGCAGCCTGAACGGCGGCATCAACATCACTCGCCGTGGACAGGGGCACCCGCGCTAACCGCTCCGCCGTAGCCGGATTGATCACATCCCCATGGCTGATAGCCGTAGGCGGACACCATTGTCCATTGATGTAATTTTGCACGTCGCCCCGGCGCAGGCCCATCAGGTCCATCAACTCGCCCATAAAACCATCCCCGTTTATCCCTGCGTTTATACCCGTTGTTCCGATTCACTTGTTCCCTGTTTGGCCCATGGATTGTCCCGCCAGCCAACCCGTCGTCCAGGCACTCTGGAAATTAAATCCGCCGGTCACTCCATCAATATCCAGGATTTCTCCCGCAAAATACAGTCCGGGACACAACCGACTTTCCATCGTTTTAAAGTCAACTTCAGCCAGCCGGACACCGCCACAGGTGACAAATTCTTCCTTAAACACGCCTTTGCCCGTAATCGTGTAGCGACCTCGAGTCAGTTCTTCCAGCAGTCGATTCAAGCTTTTATTCGAGAGTTCGGCCCAGCGGGTAGCGGGGGCAATGCCCGCAAAGTCGATCAAGCGCTCCCACAAACGCCGGGGAATCAGTACGGGACAACTGGTAGCGATCGCCCGCTGGGCCAGTTGCGCCTTCACCTTCAGCAATTCCTGCCGCAGGGTTTCGGGATTTTGGGTCGGCAACCAGTTGACAATCAGCTCTGCCCGGTAGTGCTGATCATGCAATCGCCGTGCTCCCCAGGCCGACAGCTTCAGCACTGCCGGCCCACTCAGGCCCCAGTGGGTAATCAGGAGCGGTCCGGTTTGCTGCAACGGGGCCGCCTCATCCACCTGTAACCGCAAATGGGCTGAAGGCACGGAAACACCCGCGAGATCCTGAAGGCGGGGATCAGACACATTGAAGGTAAACAGGGAGGGCACCGGGGGTTCCAGGCTGTGGCCTAGGGACTGGGCGATCGCATAGCCCTGCCCTTGACTCCCGGTAGCCAGCAGCACAGCATCCGCCAGCATCGGCACTTCAGAGCCTTTGAGGGCGATCGCAAACTGCTTCGCCTGCCGCATCACAGCTTGCACCACCGCACCCATTTTCAGTCGTACACAGGTTTCATCAGCCACCTGCATCAAACAGTTAACAATTGTGGTGGCATCGTCGGTGGTCGGGAACATGCGGCCATCGGCTTCGGTTTTCAGGGTGACCCCGTGCTGCTCAAACCATTCCACCGTATCTTTGGCCTGAAAGCGGCTAAATGCACCCCGCAGTGCCTTCCCGCCCCGGGGGTAGTGTTGCACCAGCAGGGACGGCTCGAAACAAGCGTGGGTGACGTTGCAGCGTCCACCGCCAGAAATCCGGACTTTGGCCAGGGGCGATCGCGCGGCTTCCAGTAAGGTCACCTGGGCTTCGGGATGCGCTTCGGCACAGGCGATCGCGCCAAAGAATCCGGCAGCGCCGCCGCCAATCACGACAATTTTCTGAGGTTGAGACTGCATGGTGCCTTACAAATACCGCCGTAGACATAAACCGGGTGAAGTAAACCGAGTTGTGATCGCTCAGGCTATACCCACAGCGGCGACAATTACAAAGCTACAGGTGACTGGGATCAGACTGAATGCGGTAGAGAAGCGCTATCCGGATGGGTGCAGAGCTGGCAAAACTTTGAGCGAGGGGGCCACGTAACGAGGGAGATATTCCCGAGGCCGCAGCCGCGCTTAGGCGATCGCCGACGAGGCCCGAGGGCGAGCAAAAATCATCCGGCCTGCGGATGTTTGTAGCGCACTCGTCACAATCACTTGCAACTGGTTACCCACATACTCCCGCCCCTCTTCTACCACGACCATAGTGCCATCATCCAGATAGCCAATGCCCTGGGTAGGCTCCTTGCCCTCCCGCAGAATTTTCAGATCGAGGCTATCCCCGGGCAAATAGCTCGGGCGGACAGCCTGGGTCAGGTCATTGATGTTCAACACCGGCACCTTTTGAACACTGGCAACCTTGCTGAGGTTATAGTCATTGGTCATTAATGTGCCATTGATTTCCTGGGCCAGTCGCACAAGCTTGGCATCGACGGTGGCAATATCTTCGTAATCTGCCGGGTGAATAATAATGCGATCGGGATATTGCACCTGCATCCGTTGCAAAACGTCTAACCCCCGCCGTCCCCGCACGCGTTTTTGATCATTGGCAGAGTCGGCAACCTGTTGCAGCTCCTGTAAGACGAACTGGGGCACCAGAAGCTGCCCTTCCAGAAATCCTGTCGTCAACAGCTCTTCAATCCGACCATCAATAATGCAACTGGTGTCCAAAACCTTGGTGGGCGCAGGCTTTAGACTGCCCTCTGCAAACAGCAAGGTTTCCACGGTATTTGGGTTGATCAAGCGCAGCAATGCTCGTCCATGGGTATCGGCTAGGGTGACCCCAGAAAAGGCAAAAATAATGCTGCCCACCACCGCCACCAGAGGTTTGATGAAGGAAAACTCCGCTGGTATCGGCAATAGAAACAAGGGAGCCAGCATCAGGTTGGATACCAGGAGACCGATGATTAATCCCACCGCACGACTCAGGAGAATATCAGCAGGGAGCGTGCGAAACTGCTGCTGAAGACGGCGATAGCTGGCTTGTACAATCAGTCCGATCGCCAGTCCCACTAACCCCCCAAATCCTCCCGTCACCCAGCGTAGCCCTTCTTCATTGGTGACATCTTGCAGAGCACTGCTCGGCAATTCTTCGATGCCATTGAAGCCGATGCCCAGACCGGCTAAGACAAAGGCTAGAACAATAATTGCATCAAGCATAGCGCTGGGGGAAAAACCATAAATGAGGTGGAAGCGAGCAATGGGCTGAAACAGCAACCAGGGCAAATCTGTCCTCTGGGAAAGGTATCAGCCTATTTAGCTGAATGTCGAGAAAATGCAATGCTTTGTGATAGTCACGGTCGATTGTCTTTAAAGATTTACCGAAAAGTTTTCCCTGAGGAGGGCTTGCCGCAGTAACCAACGGGCATCTGGGGCCTACCCCTCAGCAGTAGACATTGCCCAAGGTGGACACTGCCCAAGGTTTACTTATCTTAGATGTTATTTTAGATGTCCATATTATACTCTGTGGGTCTTTATGCTTCAGGCAATCTCAATGCTTCAGGCAAGCCGTGCATTTCCGGGTGATTCGGCAGCCCCACCCCCCACCGCCGCCTATATCCATATTCCGTTCTGCCGCAGACGCTGCTTTTACTGTGATTTTCCGATTGCGGTGGTGGGCGATCGCCCGCCCATAGGCTCAGAATTTGGGGCGATCGCCCAATATATTCCCTACCTCTGTCGCGAAATTGCCCACACTGCCGCCCAAATTCCCAGCAGCCATCCGCCCCTGCAAACCCTATTCTTTGGAGGCGGCACACCGTCTCTGCTGACCGTTGCCCAACTGGAGACGATTCTGCGATCGCTGGCGCAGGGGTTTGGTATTGCCCCCCAGGCAGAAATTTCCATGGAGATTGATCCCGGCACCTTTGATCACGCCCAACTCCAGGGCTACCATCAGGCAGGTGTTAACCGAGTCAGTCTGGGTGTGCAAGCGTTTCAGCCCCACCTGCTGGCTGCCTGTGGCCGCAGTCATACCGCCGTGGATATTCAGCAAGCCGTGGAGGTGATCCAGCGAGTGGGCTTGGCCAATTACAGTTTGGATTTAATTTCGGGATTGCCCCACCAAACCTTGGAGCATTGGCAGGAGTCTTTCGACCAACGATCGCCCTCCAGCCCACGCACCTGTCCTGTTATGACCTGACAATCGAACCGATGACCGCCTTCGGTCGCCAGTTTCAACCCGGCAATGCCCCTTTGCCCAGCGATGACCACAGCGCCCAAATGTATCGGTTGGCCCAGCGCACCCTAACCCTAGCGGGCTACCACCACTATGAAATTTCTAACTACGCCAAACCGGGCTATGCCTGCCGCCACAACCGCGTTTACTGGGAAAATCGTCCCTTTTATGGGTTTGGCATGGGCGCGACCAGCTACGTAGACGGCGATCGGGTGAGCAGACCCCGCAAAACGCGAGAGTACTACGCCTGGATAGAGGAGTTAAGCCCGAAGCAAACCCTAGGAGCGCAAGTGCAGCAGGTGCCGCAGGTGCAGGATCGCGATCGAAGCCAGGAGGAGAGCCAGTCAGATTTGCTGCTGGATACGTTGATGTTGGGATTACGGTTGGCGGCAGGGCTAGACATTCAGGAATTGGTACAGCAATTTGGGCTGGAAACAGTCCAGCGGATTTGGCAGTGTTTACAGCCCTATGCACACCGCGACTGGGTCCATATTCTGGCGGCAGATGGGACACGGTTAAGTCCCAATGCCCAGATAGATCCCGATTTCCAACCCAATTTTCAAATAGACATTAAAGATATTAAAGCTTTGCCACCCTCGGCTCGCCTCTGCCTCAGTGATCCGGAAGGATTTCTCTTTTCCAACGTGGTACTCGTGGCCTTGTTTGACGAGTTTGGGGCCGGACAGGAATAATCTGCCCCCGATTTGAATCCGACTAAAGTGTGATCCCCGCATCAATGGAGATGACCCACCCCGCCCTGCGGGCACCCCTCCCAGGCGGGGATATTTTCGAGCATTCCCCTCCTGGGAGGGGAAATTATGCAACCCACTAGTAAAGCGCCATCATCAACCGCTTTCGGTAATCCTTGGTGAGGGGATGGTCATTACCCAGCAGATTAAAGACGGTGATCATGGCCTTGCGGGCACCATCCTGGCGGTACAGGCGATCGCGCTCTAGGATCACCAGCAGCCCTTGGAGAGCTGTTTCATAATCCTGGGCTAATATCTGTTGAACGGCTGTTTGATAGAGGCGATCCAGTTCGCTGAGAGGCTCGGCACTAGCAATTTGCTTGAATTGGATCAGCGTTCGGAGTCCTTGGGCACGGTCTGCATAGGTAGGATCGTGGGGAGAAATCCGACCCAACAGGATTTCGGCAGTGTCGGGTTGCCCCGCTTCCAAGTAAAAATTAGCGGCTTCCAGAACCAACCCTGGATCGTTGGGAAATTCTTCGAGCAGGGCTTTAAGCTTGATCTCAGCAGCAGCGATCGCACCCGCTTCGGCTTCTGCAAAAATCGCATCCAACCGCCTGCCCAGAGCCGACCGTTGCTTCAGATTGGTCAAAAACTCCCGCAACTTAGCCTCGGTCAAGGCACCAACAAAGCCGTCTTGAACCTGTCCATCGACCACGATCCGCACATCAGGAACACCCTGCACCCCATAGGTTTGAGCAAGTTCGGGATCCGCATCAATATCCACCTTGGCCAGCGTGATATCGTATTCTGCGGTTAGCTTTTCCAGGAGAGGTTTCAGCAGTTGGCAGGGGCCACACCACGTCGCAAAAAAATCCACGACCACGGGGCGATCGCGCGAAGCGGCCAACACATCTGTGGCGAAGGTGGCTTGAGTAACGGTAAGACCTGGAGACATAGAAGCAACGTTAGAAATATGGACTAAAGCGATTCAACAGCAATGCAAAATCAGGTGACGGCAATCGCCACACTTCTAATAACCTACCACCTTGCCCAGAACAGCGTGTCCACGGCACCAATCCCAATTGTTTTAGGTCAGGCCGAAAATAGCACCCTATCGATTCAGGGGCTTAGAGTGTTGAGAGCCAGAGGTTGAACGCGGCGATCGGCCCAAGGGATCGGAAAAGGTCATCGGTTCATGCCAGACCTGCAAAATCAACAGACAAGCCATGAGCCATAGCCCCTCAACGGTGTAGCCCGTGATCAGATTGGTGATGCCTTGGAGTCCTAATGCCACCCGACTCGCGCCAATACTGCCGATCAAGAGAACGGTGAGAACGGCGATCGCCCAGCGTCCAGCCTTAAACTGCTGAGCCAACAGATAGCCCAGAATGCCATACACAAGAAATGCGGTTGCGCCGTGCAGCAAGAGCGTAGGGCCGCCGGGGTGAGCAATTTGTTGCCATAGGGGAGAAATGGCAGGGGGAAAAAGAGATTGCACCAATGGATTCAGCGCCAGCGCCCCCATGGTGGAGATCGCCACCATACTGGCCGGGATCCATTGCTGCCACCAAACCAGGATCGTCATGGCCAGGGCACAGGCTAAGCCCAGGGCCGGGGGTTCACCGGCTTGGGCAAGGCGTAACCATAGTGCCTCGCTGCCCCAGTAGGTCCACGGTCGCAGTGCCAAGAGCACGCGCAAATCAATCCATTGGCTGCGCTGAACCAATTGGGACTCGACAATCTCATAAAACCCCCAGAGCGTGAGCGCAGCGATCGCCCATCCAATACAGTGCACTGGAGCGATCGCAGACAGCCATTGAGACCGGAACTGGTGCCAAAGTTGGGGAAGTCGCGGGAGCAGAGGCATAGAAATTCTGAGGTCTGTGTGGAGTTGGGGTCTGTTGAGTCTGTGCTTCTAGCCTAACGGGTTCATCGATAGACTTCTAGTCTGAATTTGGGATGGATTTCTAATCCGAATTAGGCAAAATTCGATTCAAATTTGGCAAAATTGCCAATCATATCGAAAAAAATCAATTTTGTCACCCGAGATCCCTCTGAGATTCTTATCATTGAGGCATTGAAACTCCCTAAATTTAATGCTATTGTGGCAAATAAATTCAGGATGCTGCCCTAAGATGTGCTGTGGCAGTTACTCAAAGAACCTGAATCACTCCCATCGACTTTCCCAGGATTACCTTAAAGGTTCTGTGGTCGCGCCAATAGTCAAGACGTTCTTTCATAGTTCAGTCAAAGGATAGCGTAGTCAAAGCATCATCACAAAGGGCCGAGTCACGGAACGAGCCGGGATTGTCAGTCACCTTGAGTCACATATTTCTACTAGGGTTAAGTTGTTCCAATGGTTAGACCCCGAACAGTATTGAGTTCAGCCCTTTCATTTAACTCACCTCTCCATTCCTCAATGACCGCCAAGGAAGCATTAGAAGCAGTTAACAAGATTCTTGAGCCCGACCGTCTCAGCTATATTGAAGAACTAGTGCTTCTGCAATCTTGGGGCGGCAGGCGCTATCGCGAAATTGCTCAGGAAGCCGGTTACGACTACAGCTATATCAAGGAAGTCGGTGCCCAGGTTTGGAATTCCCTATCCACCGCCCTCAACCAGCGCGTCACCAAAAAAAACGTCAAGCTGGTGCTGGCTACCCTACGCCCAACGGGCAATTTTTCTACCCCGGTGCGTTTGTCCCTCATGGCTCCCCCTGCGGATAGCCCTCGGTTTCCCAACGGCTCCGTACCCGCCCATTCCAACCTGTACGTGGATCGTCCACCCCTTGAGGCCATGGCTGCCGCTGAGGTCAGTAAACCGGGCAGTCTGATCCGGATCAAGGCCCCGCCGCAAATGGGCAAAACCTCCCTCATTTATCGTGTCCTTGCCCACGCCCAGCACATCGGCTGCCACACGGTTTACATTAATTTACAGCAAGCCGATCGCTTCCTCTTCAGCGATCTCCACCGCTTTTTGCGCTGGCTGTGCTCCAACATTGCCCAGCAGTTGCACCTAGAACTGCGGTTGGACGATTACTGGAATGACGATATTGGCAGCAAGGTGAGCTGCACCAACTACCTACAGAGCTATATTCTGACCCATTTAAATGCGCCCCTAGTCCTGGCCTTAGACGAGGTGGATCAGACGTTTGCCCATTCAGCCCTAGTCCAGGATTTTTTACCCCTGTTGCGGACTTGGCACGAAGAATCCGCTACCCTACCTATTTGGCAAAATTTGCGCTTGGTCGTGGCCTACAGCACGGATAGCTACGTCCCCCTCAAATTAAGCCAGTCGCCCTTTAATAGCGGCTTGCCCCTCACGCTTTCCGGCTTTAGCCTAGAGCAAGCCAGTGTGCTGGCTACGGCCTATGGCTTGGATGCCACCCAGATCAGCACAGCAGAATTGCGGCAAATCCTGGATCTGGTGGGTGGGCACCCCTACTTGGTCCAACTCGCACTTTACTGGCTACGCCAACCCGGAAATACCTGCGCCGATATTCTGCACACGGCCCCGACCCAAGCGGGCATCTATACCAATCACCTGCGCCACCATTGGGACGTGCTCCAACGGGAACCGGAGTTGTGGACGGCATTGCGCCAGGTGCTCTCTGCCCCCGATCGCCCAGTCCAGTTGGCCGCGATCGCCGCCTATCGCCTCGAGAGCATGGGCCTAGTCGCGATCGAGGGCAATGCCGTCAAAATTCGGTGTGAGCTGTACCATCAGTATTTTGCCGCTCAAGCGGGCAATGTTGAGGCCAGCGCGGGGCAAAATTAGGGGCAAAAATTAAAAATGCAACGTGCAAAATTAAGAACGCGCTAGCCAGGGAACATCAGACGTCTGCCAGGTGGCACAGAGCGCTATTGACCATGGAGCGCTATTAAACCAGCACGCAAAAATGCACCGTTAATCGGTCATCCAGCAGCCCACAGGAAACAACTGGCAAGTCAGCCCAGGAGTTTCGTTTTGCATTTTTAATTAACCAAATCGCCGTTCCCATACTGTTTCCAAGTGTCCGTAACCGCTTCGCTCAGCCATTGCCGTTGCTGCGAATCGAGCAGGGCATCATCCGCCAAAACTTCGGCGATCAGCTCATCGAGGGACTGGCCGCGATCGCGGGCAATCTGCACCACGCCGAAAATGGCCGCCGCCACGAGTGACTCATCTACGGATTTTTGCCCCTGCGCGATGACATCTTGGGGATTTACTGGAATAGGATAGTTCATGGTGGACGTATGACGATTAAGAAGCAACCTGACCGCAGAGTTGCAGTCACCTGTCAGTCCTGCCTCCACCTACGGTGTCCAGAAGTGTACCGTATTTATAACGATTCCTCGCGCTGCTTTTAGTTAGTCTCTAGATTAGTCAGCATCTAGAGCAAATCCCTGGAGATGACTCGGCCTTGATAAACGAACTGCTCTATACCGAAATTCCTACTCCCGACCTGGATAAGGTGCTGCACTGGCTCCAATCAGACTGTCAATTCTCCAGTGGAACCCGTGGCTGGGAAAGGGTGCTCACGCCCAGTGGCCTGCTGCTGAGGCCGTCTCGGACTGCCAGCCCTCCTGCGGGGCGCGACGGGCAGCTTTCGTTCGTGCTGTGGTCTGTGCAGCGCACCACCTACCTGAAGGTATTTCGCTGGGCAGAATCCCCCCTGCCGCAGGAGCAGGCTATTCTGGCGCAGTTAATGCAACAAGTGCGCGATCGCTTCCCGAACCACTATCCCGTTCCCCCGGCGATCGATCTGGCCCAGCAGTCCATCTTTGAGGCGTTGGCTCCCCACTATCCCCTCACGGTTAAATATTTTCGTAAAATGCCCAATGGGGCTGCTGACCTGACTCGGGTCTACTGGTGGGAACAGCGCTGGCGTGAGGGCGTGCGCCGTCCCGAGCAGCCGAAACCTGTCATCTTTAAAACGGCGGAACTGCCCCCAGTGACACCGGAGGCCCCCCTCTCTACCCCCGCCTACGATCTGATTTACGTCGGCGGAGCCTTGGGCATTATCCATGCTGCCGTAATGGCGCGGCGGGGCTATCGGGTGTTACTGCTGGAACGGTTGCCCTTTGGCCGGATGAATCGAGAATGGAATATTTCCCGCAGTGAGTTTCAAAGTTTGATCGACCTCGGACTGTTTACCCCAGCGGAATTTGAGCAGGTGATCGCCCGCGAATACGTGGATGGGTTTAGTAAGTTCTTTCAGGCCAATAATCCTCCCCAAGCGCAATCGCCGGTGTTGCATACACCAACGGTGCTGAATGTCGCCATTGACGCAGAGCGGCTCCTGCGGATCTGTGGCGAGAAGTTTCGGGCAGCGGGCGGCGAAATTTGGGACGAGACGGAGTTTCTGCGGGCCGACATCAATCCGCGCCAAGTCACGGTGCAGGCTACCCATTTACCCACCCAAACCGCGCGCCGTGCCCAGGGACGACTGCTTGTAGATGCCATGGGTACGGCTTCGCCCATTGCATGGCAGCTCAATGGCGGACGGGCGTTTGATAGTGTCTGCCCAACGGTGGGAGCAGCGATCGCCAGTGGATTTGACCCGGCAGTCTGGGATGCCCAGTATGGCGATGTTTTGAACAGCCACGGCGACATTTCCCGGGGCCGCCAATTGATTTGGGAACTGTTTCCCGGAGCCAATGGCGAATTGACCTTCTACCTGTTCCACTACCACCAGGTGCATCCCGACAATCCGGGATCCCTGCTGGAGATGTATGAGGATTTCTTTGCGATTTTGCCGGAGTATCGCCGCTGTGACATGGACCAGTTGGTCTGGAAAAAGCCGACCTTTGGCTATATTCCAGGGCACTTCAGCACCAGCGGGGGCGATCGCCAGGTTGCCTTTGATCGCCTCATTGCCATGGGCGATGCGGCGTCCCTGCAATCGCCGTTGATTTTCACCGGATTTGGTTCCTTAGTACGCAACCTAGGCCGCCTCACCCATCTCCTCGACACGGCACTTCAGCATGATCTCTTAACCGCGAAGTACCTGACCCGCATTCGCGCCTATCAAAGCAATGTCGCCGTCACCTGGATGTTTTCCAAAGGCATGATGGTACCCACAGGCCGCAATCTGCCACCCCAGCGGGTAAACACCATGCTGAATAACTTCTTTGGCATTCTGGCCAACAGTTCCCCGGAAACCGCCGAGGCGTTTATTAAGGATCGGATTACCTGGCGCGCCTTTAACGGCATGGCCTTGATTGCGGCTTGGAAAACCCCCAGTATTCTGTTCTGGATTTGGGATATGGCGGGGCCACGGGATTTGCTGCGCTGGTTGGGCAGCTATTTCGACTTTACGCTGACCGCGTTCATTAGTAGCTTGATTCGCGGCTGGTTTCCCGGACTGCTGCGATCGCTCCAACCCTGGCTCGAACCCCGTTTGCCGGGGCTGTGGTTCTGGCTCCTAGCCCAAAGCTACGTCTATGCGAACGGCATTGCCCCGGCCCCCATGCCACCGCCGCCCGCAGAAGTCCCCCGGGAGGCCGAACCCCCCATCCGGGTAGAAGTTTAGCGTGCCGTTTCAGCACGAGCCACTTCAGCGCCGCCCGGATAGGCCGTAAGCTTTATTCCTGTCCATCTCTGTAACATCAGCGGCCTAAAAGCCTTGGAGAACCCCCATGACCGCGACTAAAATCCTGGCCTTCGCGGGCAGTGCCCGTAACGACTCTTTTAACAAAAAGCTGGTTAAGCTGGCGGCAGCGGGAGCCACCGCCGCTGGGGCAGAAGTCACCTATCTGGATTTTCGGGATTTTCCCTTACCGCTGTACGACGGCGATCACGAGGCCGCCGAGGGATTACCAGAGCTTGCGCTAGAGCTAAAAGCAATTATGAAGGCGCACCAAGGGTTTCTGATTGCCTGCCCAGAGTACAACAGCTCGATTACCCCGCTGCTCAAAAATGCGATCGACTGGGCCTCGCGTCCCGCTGCCGACGAGCCCTCGCTGGCGTGCTTCAAGAATAAGGTCAGTATTATCATGAGTGCTTCTCCTGGGGCCTTGGGGGGCTTGCGGGGCCTAGTCCATGTGCGCGCCATCCTCAGCAGCATTGGCGTGCTGGTGCTACCGGATCAAAAAGCGATCCCCAACGCCCACCAAGCCTTTGATGCCCAGGGCAATCTCCAGGATGAGGCCCAACGCATCGCTGTTCGGGACCTCGGGATTACCCTCGCAACTGTAGTGGCAAAGCTTTACGCCTAAACCTCTCAGCCTAAGCCTCTCAGCCTAAGCCTCAAGGAGATTTCCCTGAAGAATCTCCTTGAGACTGCTCCCTGAGCGGAGTCGAAGGAAGCAGCGAATCTTCCGGCCAAAGGGGTCAATCTCGCTGATAATGGAGTGGCATTTATTGAGTTCCGAGGCAAGGCTGTGGCGGAAAAGCGTAATCGGTGGATTATCAACACGGTGCTGGTGCTGGCAGTGCTGGCGTTTGTGGGATTTTCAATGTTCCCGATTTTAACGGCAGCATTTAAACAACCCGAAGCCGCGCCGACGGCCAGTCCGACCTCTGGCGGCCCCGTAGATAAGAAAAAGCTGGAGGATCAGGCGCGGGGCTACGCATCGGTAGTGGAGCGAGAACCGGACAATCAAACGGCACTCCGGGGATTGATTGAAACCCGGTCAGCCCTGGGTGACTTTGCCGGGACGATCGCCCCCCTAGAAAAGCTGAAAAAGCTGAACCCCGAGGACTCACAATATGCCATTTTGTTGGCCCAGGTGAAGCAGCGCACGGGCGATCGCGAAGGAGCCGCCCAAGCCTATCGGGAAATCCTCACCAGCAAACCGGGGGATACCTTAGCCCTCCAAGGCTTCGTCAATTTGCAAATTCAAGAAAAGCGGCCCGAAGCCGCCATCTCACTCTTGCAAGAGACCTTGGCTAAAGCGCCGCAGCTCAATAAAAATCAGCCTGGGAGCGTTGATACCCTGGCCTTGCAGCTTTTGTTGGGTTCGGTCTACGCCAATCAGGAGCGTTACGCCGATGCCATGGCCATTTATGACGAAGCCGCCAAGGCCAATAAAGTTGATTTTCGGCCTGTGATTGGCAAAGCAATTGTCTTAAAAGCCCAAGGCAAAGTCGATGAGGCCAAGCCCCTGTTTACGGCAGCTGTCAACTTGGCCCCACCCCAATTCAAAGATGAAATTAAACGGCTAGCGGATGCTCCTGTTCCCGGTGCCAGTCCCACTGCGGCACCCACTGCGGCACCCGCCCCAACCGCCAGCCCTGCCCCGAGTCCGGAACCAGCGGCAACCAGTACTCCCAGTCCTGCCCCTACCCCCGAAAAACCATAATCCGTTGGACTGCTGGACTGCTCACAGATGCGCAGCACCGTGGTGTTACGCACCCGCTAAATGTGACCCACTTGATCGGCCCTAGGTTAGGGAAATCGCAAGATTCCCCAACAGCCCTAGCCCGCGCTGGCCAGAGCTAACAGACCAAATAGGAGAAATAAACCGCCGCTAATTGCGGTTAACAAACGCTCTGAAATATGGCTGGCAATGTAGCGCCCTCCTAGGACCGCGATCGCCGCACAAATTACATGTCCCAGGATTGCCCCTGCCGTTACTCCCACAGCGTCATACTTAGCCGCCAGTCCGATGGTGGTAAATTCGGGTGCGATCGCCCAATTCCGCCATAAACGTCAGCCCGAACGCCTGTAGTACGACACCGGGATGCATGCCTAGAATCGTTTTCCAGCGCGTCTGCTGAATCGCCACCTCGGCATCATCCGTATCACAACCGCAATCCTTAGGCGACATTCGCCACGCATCAAACAGCAACTTGATGCCAAATCCCAAAAACAACACCACCGTAGCGATCTGAATCACCTGGGGCGGCAACAGCTTGAGGAGTCGGCCTAGCTCGACGGACAATAGCGTCATCGCGGCTAGGGCCGCAGATGCGCCCACAAATACCATCCGGCGGGATTGCCGCATAGCGAGCAGCATGGCAATACAAAAGGTTTTATCGCCGAGCTCATTGACCGTAATGGCCACCAGACTAATCGTAAATGCCGTTAACATCGTGCCTTGGTTCCTCTCAGGGGTGTGTAGTGCGCCTGAGTGGAGTTGATGAGACATACGCTTCACCAAGCTCACACCCAGAGGGCTGTAAACTTAGTGAAGGTCTCGCTACCAAAGTAAATGGTCAGGGCTTGGTGACGAACTCGGAAAATTCAGCGGTAAATCTGAGCGCCCATGCGCTCTCGCTCAAATTTCAGAATCCTCGTCCCAAACTGGATGACTGCTTTGTCACCTGAACCAGGCTCATCGCCAGTATGTTGATTCAGGTGGGCTGGCACCGGGCCAGCAGCTACTCCCCTTCATTTCAGATCCTTACAGTAGGGGAGTCATCACGGATTGTCAACCGAAGATTTTGAGGTAATCTAGAACCCTGCACTAGAGGTACCTTCATTGGGTTAGAGTTCGGTGCCCGCTGTCCAAAATCGCCTTAGGCGATTTTCAGGGAAAATTATACCGATCGCGATTGTTCCCTGAGCGAAGTCGAAGGGAACAATCGCGATCGGGCTGAGCAGAGCCGTGGTTTGCTTCCCGCAGAGTAGCCAACTTGCACTCGTAGGGTAGCCAACTTGCACCCTGAGCGGAGTCGGCTGGTACCCTGAGCGGAGTCGAAGGGTAGAATCTTTGCCGAAAATCTCCTCAATTACCCCGAATATCTTGTGCCAGGGATCCCTGAAACACGATAGAGTGATTAGTCCTCCGTTGTTCGTCAGTGACCGCCTTGCTGGGATAATGGTGCGTGTTGCTTATCCATCGCGCCGCTTCGAGGCGCTTGTCCACTGCTAACCACCCCCATGAAGAAAACCTTCGTTCTTGATACCAATGTTCTGCTCCACGATCCCACGGCAATGTTACGGTTCAAGGACAATGATGTAATTCTGCCAATTACGATTATTGAAGAATTAGATCGGTTTAAGAAGCAGCCCGCGATGACGGGGCGGAACGCACGGCAGGCATCCCGGCAATTGGACGAGTTGCGCAAGCTGGGACATTTGACTCAGGGCGTGCCGATTAATGGCGGCGGACATCTGCGGGTAGCCCTGTGCCATCGGGAAACCCTGGGAGAACTGCCGCCGGAATTGGAGGGCGATCGCGGCGATAATGCCATTCTGGCCGTGGCCATGGAAATTAATCGGCAAAATGATCGGCCCGTGGTCATGGTGAGCAAGGATACGAATCTGCGGATCAAGGCCGATGCATTGGGACTGGATGCTCAGGATTATGAAACCGATAAAGTGGACATCGATGGCCTGTATACCGGCATTGCTGAGGTGCAGGTGACCGCCGACCAGATTGATCACCTGTTTCAAAAAGGATTTTTGCCCATGGATGAGGGCTTCTATCCCAATCAATCCTTGACGTTAATTGATCAAATGAATCCGGCCCATACGGCCCTGGCATTAATGGATGGCAGCAGCGGCAAAGCGGTGCCTGTGGTGAAGCTGCCCCGCAGTGGCGTATCCCGCATTCAGTCCCGCAATCGGGAACAAATGTTTGCCTTTGACTTACTGCTACGAGATTCGGTGCAGTTGGTCACATTAGTGGGACAGGCAGGCACCGGCAAAACCCTGCTGGCGATCGCCGCTGGTCTGCAAAAGGTCGCAGATGAACGCATCTATACACGCTTATTAATTTCTCGACCGGTGATTCCCATGGGGAATGACATTGGGTTTTTACCGGGCGACATTAATGAAAAATTGACGCCGTGGATGCAACCTCTGTATGACAACTTTGATTTGATTTTTGGCACACAGGACACCACATCCAAACCAAGCTATTGGCGACGAGGGCATGAGGAACTGATTGAGCAAGGACTATTGCAAATTGAGCCACTCACCTATATCCGAGGCCGCACAATTCCCAAGCAGTTTTTGATTGTCGATGAAGCGCAAAATTTGACGCCCCATGAAGTTAAGACGATTTTAACGCGGGCAGGCGAGGGCACTAAAGTAATCCTGACCGGAGATCCGGATCAGATTGACAATCCCTACGTGGATGCGGCCAGTAACGGGTTAACCTATGCCATCGAGCGGTTTAAGCAGGAAGCGGTAGCGGGCCATGTGACTCTGTACAAAGGGGAGCGATCGCACCTGGCAGATCGTGCAGCATTCCTGCTGTAGAACGGGTTGTAGAACTGCTGCCGTCAAACAGTCGGGGGATTTTAGATTGGATCTAAAATCCCAAATCCAAACTTCTTTTCAATGGACTTTTTTCCCAAAGGGTCTCGCCAAGGGTTCACCAATAAAAATCCCCTGTCCCGGCCAAGCGACGCTTTTCCAGTAAGCTTCCAACAGCGTGTCTCCGGCAAAGTAGTGCTGCATGACAATGCCGGGATGGGGAAATTTCTGGGGAAAGTTGCAGGGTTCCACCACGGCGCCATAGCTGCCGGTGGCTCCCACTTCAAGCCAGCGCAGACTGCTCATTTGAAAACTATCGGTCAGCATGCCTCCGGCAGAGGTGAGGTGATCGGCGATCGCACCGGGTCGAAACTGATTACTGTGCAGATCCGCCACTTGGCTCAATCCCGTGAAATAAAACATCACATCAGATTTGTTCGACAGGGTGTCCGCCTGTTTCACATCCAGGCCAAAGCGTTGACCAAACACCTGCACAATCTTGGGATAGATAGCAGCCCGCACATTGCGGTTCTTATCCCCCGTGCTGAGCAGGTAGGCAGTGCCGCCGGGAAACGTGCCATCGGCAGCCAGTCCACGATCGATCAGGGCCTGGGCTTGGGCAAAATTGGTGGCAGCGATCGCCAGGGTAGGCCGCACCTGAAACTCGGTAAATGGCTGACTGGAGTCCTGATCAAAATAGGGATTTGCTTTGGTCGGCACGCAGCGATCGGCACAATACTGGGGATCAAACCCGAAGGCAAAGGCCGAGGTGATCGACATACAGCCGACGCGGTAGGGCTGTGCCCAGGTCAACGCATAGCCTTGGATCCGCTTTGGGGTCTGGGCATCCACCTGTTGCTTGAGCACTTGAAATTCTGCGGGCGCGAGGGTGGTTTGCCCCGGCGGAAACTGAATCGAAATCATATTTTCCGGCGGAATCTGGCGCTGTTGCTGATAGTATTTCCCGATTTTGACACTCAGCGGATCGGCCTGATTGACAATCACCGCTAGATGCTGAGCCGTGAATTGGGGCGGTGGAGGCGTCAGCCAGGACGCGATCGCCCCGCACCCTGACACCCCCAGCAGCAGCAGCAGGAACAAAATTACCCCTTCTACCCAGATAGCACACAAACCCTGCCCAACCGCTAACTTAACCCTCAAGGGATTTAACCCTAACGCGAATCTCACAAATAAGCTCACGAAGATAAAAATGAGATGGGTCACATGCCCAGAAATGCGGGTGCCTAGAAATACTGGGAATCACCTCCCAACAGTTCTACACAGATTTCTCACATCCCATATTTAAGCCGGATTATTGGGCATAGAAAATATTTTTAGCAGAAGTTAAAAATTATTTTAGGGGTGGGTCGGTTCACGAAGCCTGGGTCGCTGAATGGTAATCTCCCGTCCTGAAATTCTCTGTGCCAGCCGGTTGCTTCAGCGTGGAAGCGCTAGAGGTGGAGGCATTAGAGATGGAGGCACTAGAGATTCATCTGCTCCTTGGTACTTACGTTTTGTATCGTAATTAATCAATTCATTCAGGAAACCAAACAATCCCCTATCACAGTAAGGCATGGGAATGATTCAGCTCCAGATTTGGCTTCGTCAACCGTTGGGAGTCAGCCGTTGGGAAGAACGCCGCCGCAGAAGCCCAAGATCGCCCTCTAAACACTTAAACCATCACCCCCGCTTCAACGTCGTTTCAACCTAGCCCGCTTGACTCATGCCCTCTACAACTCTCCCAACATTAATTTTAGGTGGTGGCTTTACCGGGCTATTCACAGCGCTGCATCTCAGCCAGCAGCAGTACGAAATACCCACAATCCTGATTGATCAAGAATGGGATTTTCTATTTAAACCACTCTTGTATGAGTTCCTGAGCGGTGAGATGAACCTTCAGTATATTTGCCCCCGCTATGACGAACTTTTGCATAACAGTGGAATTACATTTATTCGAGACAGGATTCAATCCATTGACTTACAACAACGCCGCGTTCATTTAGCCTCTGGGCTGGATTACACTTACGGTCGTTTAGTACTGTCCCTTGGAGGCGTATCGGGGTACAGCGATGTGCCCGGAGCAAAGAAATACACCCTGGCATTTCGCACCCTTGAAGATGCGATCGCCCTGGGCAAACAGCTTCGCGATTGTTTGCAACGTGCCACTCAGTCCCCAGACGAACAAAAACGTCCCCTGTTGACCGTTGCCATTCTGGGGGCTGGTTGCTCCGGAGTAGAACTAGCTGCAACGCTGGCAGACCTATTGCCAAGCTGGTATGCCCCTTTAGGGGGAGACCTTACCGAGATTCGTGTGGTTGTCATTCAACGTGGGAAAAAGATTCTCAAAGGTGACAGCGATCGCCTACGACAGACGGCTCAAGCCGCATTGCAACGCCGCACCATATCTGTGGAGGTGATGCTGGAAACGACGGTAATTGAAATTCAGCCAAACAGGCTGGTGCTCAAGCGCAACGATCACATTGAAGAACTGGCCGCCGCCACCCTGATTTGGACAACGGGAACCGCCACTCATCCGCTCCTAGCCACCTTGGCGATTCCGCCAACCAGTCGCGATCACCGGGGCCGACTCAGGTTGACTGACACCCTGCAACTGCTCGATTTTCCAGACGTATTTGCCGGTGGCGATTCCACCGTGATGACTAATCCCTTGCCTGCGACGGCGCAAGTGGCCTACCAACAGGGAGCCGCGATCGCCCATAATTTGCAGGCTCTAGCGAAAGGGCAGGCCCCCCTCCCAGCACAGATTGAGCTGAGGGGCACCCTCATGAAGTTGGGGTTGAACGAAGGGGCAGCCGAGATTTTTGATCGCTATGAGGTGACGGGACAGCTCGGCCATTTAATTCGTCAGGCGGCCTACCTTGAGCTGTTGCCCACCCCCATCCGTAATTTTAAAGGAACGGTTGAATGGCTGTCCGATGAGCTTTTTCACCGCATCGCTGGAATATAAGATCTGCCTTTTTCTACAAATCTGCCTTTTTCTACAAATCTGCCTTTTTCTACAAAATAGTTGGGCTTAACGCAATGATTATTCGTCATCAGTCTCACGCAATGCAGCCCGTCATCCCCGAGAAGGATGATCATAATCTCCAGAGCAATCAGGCCGATCGCGTTGCCGTGTTGCTGACCGGGTATGGAGAAGTGCAGTCTTACCGCGATCTAAGTCGCTATAACCAAGCGGCCACGAAATACATCGCAGCGCAGTTTGTTGCGATTCCCGAGTGGCTCTATCCCCTGGCCGGTTGGCTACTCGCCCTGCAAGATTTGTACAACTTTGGGGTTAAACATGACCATTTCATGTCACCGGAAAATGCCATGTTTGAAAAACAGCGCTTGGGCATTGAGGCCCAGTTACAAGATCGTTGGGGAAGTCAGGTCCAGGTGTTTAAAGGCTTTTATTTCTGCAAGCCCTTTGTGCAAGACGTTGTGGCCGATATCATCCAGCAAGGTTTTCAGAATTTGCTGATTTATCCCTTGCTAGTGGTCGATTCCGCCTTCACGGGCAAAATCGCACTGGAGCAAGTCAATGAAGTCATTGCCGCCACCGCATCTCACCAGGGGCCTCACTGTTCCCAGGAGTCTCACTGTTCTCCTTTCAAGAATATTCGCTATATTCCGGCCTTTGCCACGGAGCCTGCCTATGTTGATCTGCTGGCACGTCAACTTCAGGAAACGCTGCATCAACCCGTGATCAGTCGCTTCTTTGCATCTCAGATTGGCATTGTCTTAACGGTGCATGGCGGTCCGTAAAAAGCCCAGGGACTCTTAACGGGAGTCCTGGACGGGCAAGCGCTTTACGATCGCGTGCAAGCGCAGTTTCAGCATCAATATCCGCTGATCTCGATTGGTTGGGTCAATCATGATACGCCGTTCATCCAGTGGTCCCAGCCGAACCTAACGCAAGCGGCGACCAGCCTCATCAAAGCCGGTGCCCAAACCATTTTGTTCAAGCCTCTGGGTTGGGTCACCGAAAACTATGAAACCCTGCTCGATATTGAGGATGCAATTCAATCCTTGCAACGGCAGTATCCCGATGTGACGTACACACGGCTCAACTGTGTCAATGACGATCTGGATTTTCTGAGCATGGCGGCAGCGTGGGCCAATCCTCATATTGAGGCCATGCTGCCCGTCTCTCAACGCAACCAGCCTGATCAAATGCACAGGCTTGGTTTTGACTGAACCTTCTCTAAGGGACTTACAAACAAAAAATCATCCCAGGAGGTCGGATTACTCTGCGGGAAGCCAGCGACGACTACGCTCAACCCGTGATGGCCGAAGGTTGAGCGTAGTCGAAACCGGGTTCACGAGCAGTTCATTTTCATAGAAGTCCCTAAATCGTTGTGAAATGAGTTGTTTTAATAGGATGCAAACGTGGGGCCGAGATTCAATTGATTGCTCTTTCTCGTGGGTCATTTCTCAGTAGGTCATTTCTCAGTAGGTCAATGGCATGAACGATGGCATGAATGATGAAATTGTGAAGCAGGTGTGGCGAGTGGTGCTGATAGCGATCGCCATGAGTTTAGGAAGCTGCACATCGAAGGCTCCGGCCACCTCGTCTAGCTCGTCGCCATCGGTTCCGGGACGAAAAGTTTTGCAGGTTGTGACCACCTTCATTCCGATCACAGACTTTACCCAAGCCGTTGCGGGCGATCGCGCCCACGTGACCCAACTGCTGCCCACCAATGTAGGTCCCCATGACTATCAGGCCAAACCCGAGGATGCTCAGAAGCTAGCGAAAGCGGATGTGCTCGTAGAAAACGGCCTAGGCATGGAGGAATTTCTGGAGGAGTTGATTAAAAACGCTGGAAATACCAACTTGAAAATCATCGACTCCAGCCAAGGCATACGGACACTATCGACGGCAGCATTTGCGGACAAACAACAAAATCAAGCCCACCCGATCGCGTTCAATCCCCACATCTGGCTTGATCCCAAACGCGCTATCCAACAGGTAGAAACCATTCGCCAGGGGCTGATTGCAGCAGATCTCCCAGGAAAAGAGATTTACACTAAAAATGCCGCCGCTTACATCACCAAGCTCCAGCAGTTAGACCGCGAATTGACCCAAAAGCTGCGGCCCTTCGCAGGCAAAACCTTTGTGACTTACCATGACTTTGCCCCCTACTTCGCCCAAAGTTATGCCTTAAACGTTCAGTTTTTAGTCGGCATTCCTGAAGAAAACGCCTCCCCGGCGGACGTCAAACGGGTAATCACCGCAGCAAAGGACTCAAAACTGAAAACCCTACTCACAGAACCGCAGGCCATAGGCAATCCATTTTCGGCTCTGGCCCAGGATTTGCATGTACAGATCGGCAATTTTGATCCCATGGAAACGGCGATCGCGGCGGGCGTGCAGCCCGACTATTACATCACGGTGATGCGTCAGAACGCCCTCCAGTTAGAAGCTGCTCTTGGGAAAAGTCCCCCCCAGTCATTTTTCCAACATCAACTCCCATCTCGTTTTTTGGCCCGTGGGCCACAACCCATCCGTTTGTGGTTTTAGGAGGTTTGCTTGAAAGAAATTGTCTTATCCGTTGAGCATCTCACCGTTTATCGGGAAGCCTACGCAGCACTACAAGATGTTTCGTTCTCCCTGGAAGCAGGCACCGATACGTCGATCGTCGGACCCAATGGCGGGGGCAAAACGACCCTGGTGCAAGCCATTTTGGGCATTTTGCCCAGACATTCCGGCACCATATCACTCCTAGGTCATCCCCTCAGTGCTAAAGGGGTGCTGCCGCCGCACCTTCGTCAACAAATCGCTTATCTGCCCCAGAACTTTCTGGTCGATCGCCGCATTCCCATGACCGTAGAAGAACTGGTGGGCCTAGGCTGGGACAAATTGGGATTGCAGTGGCCTTGGGCAGACCACAAAAAGCGAGGGCAGGCCGTGCGCGAGGCTCTGGCCCGGGTTGATGCCGTTCCGCTCAGGCGGCAACTCATTGGCGGGCTTTCCGGCGGCGAAGCGAAGCGCGTTTTATTGGCCTATTGTTTGGTTTACCCTCGGCGATTACTGATTCTTGATGAAGCCCCGGCGGGGTTAGACATGCTGGCTGAGTCAACGTTTTACCAACTGCTGTATCAACTCAAACAAGAACAAGGTTGGACAATTTTACAAATTTCCCATGACCTGGGTATGGTCCGGCAGCATTGCGATCGCGTTCTCTGTATAAATCGCACTCTGCGCTGCCAAGGCACCCCAGAAGTAGCGCTTTCTCCCGAAAGTCTCTCGACGCTCTACGGGACAGAGTTTCTGCAATACAAGCATTCCCATCAGCCCCAGACACCCTGACCCAGACACCCTGACCCAGACACCATGATCATCCCAACAGAATTCACCCGCATCCTCGAACTGTTTCAACTCCCCTTTATGCAGCGGGCCTTGGTCGGCGGCATCCTCACCGGGATCATGGGCGGGATTTTAGGCAGCTTCACCATTTTACGGCAGTTGTCTTTCTTCTGTGATGCACTGGGCCATTCAGCCTTGCTGGGCATTAGCATCGGATTTCTATTGGGACTCAATCCCGCTTTAGTTTTATTGCCCTTCGCGGTCCTCTTTGCCTTAGCAGTGTCCTACCTGTTGGAGCATACCCGGCTGTGGACCGATGCCTTGCTCAATATCATCTATTCCTCATCGTTGGCGATCGCCATTATTATCCTCAGCTTTGTCGGGCAGTACAAAGGCGGCCTCAATAACCTTTTATTTGGCAATATCCTGGCCGTTCAAAACCTCGATTTAGGACTCAGCAGCCTGTTGCTCTTGGTCTGCACCTTGTTCATTGGCCTGACGTTACGCACCCAGATGCTACTGACCGTGGATGAATCGTTGGCGATCGCGCGGGGCGTCTCCGTATCCAAGCAGCGCACGGTATTTATTGTGCTGCTGTCGCTGGTGGTGGGAATTTCCATTAAAGCGATCGGGGTGCTGCTGGTCAGCGCTTTTGTGGTGATTCCAGCCTGTGCCGCTCGCCTGTTGAGCCGCACATTTACACACTATGTAGCGCTATCCGCCGGACTCGGGGCGCTGAGTGCCGTAGGCGGGATGGTGATTTCTGCCGGGTTTAATCTGCCCTCCGGTCCCAGCATTGTCGCCACGCAACTGGCCCTCTTTCTGATCGCCATGACCTGGCCTCGGCTGCACGCCCTAACGGCCTCGGCCTAACTCGTCCTACTTCCCACTGGACTCGTCATCGTAGCGCTTAGCGATGAATAAACAGTTGCGCCCGTCTTCCAGACGGGTATAGCGCAGATCATGGGCCACCCGCTGCATCAGCTTAAGCCCACGCCCGCCTTCCGCATCCGTATTCAGCGTGTCGGGCAACTCCCGCAGGCGCGTCTCCATGTCAAACGGTTCACCTCGATCCCAAATCCGAATTTCGATCTGTTCAGACAGCATGACCACTTCCAACTCAATCGGCAGGTCGGCGGGTTTGCCCACGTGGGCATGGCGAACCGCATTGGTAAATCCTTCCGCCAGAGCAAGCTGGCACTGCAACCACGTTTGGTAGGCGATCGGTGGGCAGTTGAACTGATCAAACCATTCCAGGACTTGGTTCAGAGCATTCAGGTCTGTATTTACTTGGAGGGATGCTCTTTGGAGTGATTTCAACGGTCCGCTAGCCTCTCGACTCAAATAGCTATAGTCAACTAGTCTGGAGACCAGTATACGCCTCCGACGATTCTATGGTATTCCTTCACATTCAGAACGGCATCGATTAGACTAGAAATTTCTCACATGTATCCGAGTTTATACAACCCAACTTCGTATGCCCACGGTTTTGATCATCGATGATGATTTGACGACTCGGATCTTTTTGCGGAGAGCACTGGAAGGTCAGGGTTACGAGGTGGCTTTGGCGGCCTGCGGGGCAGAGGGACTGGCGCTGGCCACCACGCTGCATCCAGCGCTGATTATTTGTGATTGGATTATGCCGGAAATGGATGGACTGGCGGTCTGTCGCGAGATTAAATCAGAGCCCGCCTTGGCCAGCACATTTTTTATTCTATTGACCTCGCGCACGCAGGTAGAGGATTGCGTGCGGGGGCTGGATAGCGGGGCGGATGAGTTTTTGTCGAAGCCGGTAGAAATTGCCGAATTGCAGGCCCGGGTACGGGCAGGGCTGCGCCTGCAACAGGTGAATCAAGATTTGCAGGTGCAAAAGCGCATCCTGGAGTCGGAATTGACGGAGGCGGCGGAGTACGTGCGATCGCTGCTTCCAGCGCCCACCCGTGGCAATGTCAACATTGATTCCCGCTTTATTCCCTCCCGGCAGTTGGGGGGGGGACTGTTTTGATTATTACTGGCTGGATCCGGATTATCTGGCGATTTATCTGCTGGACGTCTCAGGGCATGGGTTGGGGGCGGCCCTGCTGTCGATTTCGGTGCTGAATTTGCTGCGATCGCAGTCCATGGATGATGTTAATTTCTACCAGCCCAGTCATGTCCTCCAGGCGCTGAATGAGGCGTTTCAAATGGACTCTCAAAACGACAAGTACTTCACCATTTGGTACGGCGTTTACAACCGGCCTCGGCGGCAGTTGGTCTATTCCAGCGCTGGCCACCCTCCCGCTGTGCTCATTTCTACTCCGGCTGCGGAGGATACGATTCAGGTGCATCAGTTGAAAACCCCCAGTATGCCGATCGGCATGATGGCGGATACGCGCTTTATCAATCAGCGTTGCACGATTGAAGGGCCGGGAACGCTATACGTGTTTAGCGATGGCATCTATGAAATCATGACTCGCAAAGGGGATGTCTGGGGCTTGCCCGCTTTTGTGCAGGAACTGGTTGAGCAGCGGGAAGCGATCGACAAAGCCGGACTGGACTACGTCCTCAATTGCGTTAAAACCATTAGTCCCACGGACTCTCTGGACGATGATTTATCGCTGTTGCGGGTGCGCTTTAAGTAGGCGGCGGCGGCAGAATAGTCCATTCGCGCAGCACGGTGACACCAGAAGCTGAGGGGATCTGAGGGTAGAGTCTGGTCCCTGGCTGTTGTATCGTTATAATTGAGTGCTGGATCTCGCTGGCTCAAAGATTGCTGGCTTAAAGATTACTGGCTCACAGGTTGCTGCGGATTGATGCACGCTCCAGGGCTGCTCAACGTGCCAGTCAGTCCCCCCGCAGGAGAATCTCCATGAACTTAACCACAACGTACCTGGGTTTAACGCTGCGATCGCCGCTGGTGGTTGGGGCAGCAGCAGCCCTTTCAGAAGAGTGGGACCAGCTCAAGCGGATGGAAGCTGCGGGAGCGGCGGCGGTGGTGCTGCACTCTCTATTTGAGGAGCAAATTGAGCAAGAGCGGGCGGAGTTTCACCATCATTCGCTCTATGGCACCGAAAGCTTTGCCGAGGCGTTACCCTATGCCCCCGAACCCGATCTTTTCCATGGGGGAGTCGATCTTTATCTGGAACATATCCACCGCGCCAAGGCAACGCTGAATATCCCGATCGTTGCCAGTTTGAATGGGGCCACGATGGGCGGGTGGACATCCTATGCGCGCCAAATTGAGCAGGCGGGGGCGGATGCCGTGGAACTGAATATCTATGCGATTCCCACCAATGTGCATCTGAGTGGGGCCGACCTCGAAGCCCAATATTTGAGATATCGTCGGGGCCGTGAAAGCCGCGATTACCATTCCGGTGGCGGTCAAACTGAGTCCGTATTTTACCAACCTGGCGGCGATGGCGCATCAGCTTCACGTGCGGGGGGCCGATGCCTTGGTGCTGTTTAATCGGTTCTATCAACCCGACATCGACATTGAAAACCTCCAGGTCGTTCCCCAGACCCTTCTGAGTACGGCCCAGGATATGCGCCTGCCGATGCGCTGGATTGCGCTGCTCTATCGGCGGGTAGGGCTGGATTTGGCGGCATCGGGGGGCATTCATCAGGGCGAAGATGTGGTGCGGATGCTGATGGCGGGGGCACAGGTGACGATGCTGGTTAGTGCGTTGTTGTCCCAGGGGATTGAGCATTTGCAGACCCTGGAGCGGGAGCTAGAACGGTGGTTAGAGGAGCATGAATACTATTCCGTGCGCCAGCTCCAGGGGACGATGAGTCAGGCATCCTGCCCGACGCCGACGGAGTTTGAGCGGGTGCAATATATGAAGGCGATCCAGACCTATCGGCCCCACCCGGCCCATCGCCCCTGAACCGCATTGCCCTTGAACCGCATTGCGCCTGAACCGCATTGCGCCTGAACGGTCGATCTATTCCGTCCCCTTTTGCGCTCCGGTGTAGCGCTGGAGGAGGGCTTGGGCGGCGGCATAGTGCTGCTGGGCTAAACTGGCGGGGGCCAGGATTTGCACATGTTGCATGTATCGCGAGAGCCAGTGTGAGAATTCTTTGAGCGATCGCTCGGGCAGTTTGATCTGGTAATGGATATGCTCCGGTTCGCCAGTGGCCGGATCGATGGGGCCGATGGCCAGTTTTTGCTGGGGATGGCGGTAGTTGCCTTCGAGGATGAATTGGCTGATGGGGGGATAGAAGCGGACTTTTACGGTGGTTAAGGGCAGGGTGCCTGCGCGTTCGGCCTGTTGTTCGGCGGGATTGCCGAGAAAGAGGCCCCAGCCTTGGTCGAGCAGGTGGTGGGCGATCGCGAGCTGCTGCCGTTGGCGATCGCTGCCGCGCCCTTGTGGCTCCAAAATTTTGCAGTAGTTTTTCAGCCGATTCATGCGGTAGATGACGAAGTGACCGTCGAGGCGTTCGCCGAGTAAATACCAGGCAATGTCGTGATAGAGCAGTTGCAAGGGCACGATCTGGATGGTCAGATCGGGGCGATCGCCGTAGAAATTGACGGCCTGCACGATTTCAATGGTTTGGCCTTGGCGAATGGCGGGTTCTAAGGTGGCTAATTGATGAAAGACGGTATCTTGATAGGTGCCCCGTGTGGCCATTTCAACAGGATCGGTGGCGACGCTGGTGCGGTTGAGATGGGCGCGGACGGGATAGGATAGGTTGCCGTTCAGTTCGAGATCGAGGCCACGGAGGCGACGCTGGATGCGATCGTGGGCTTGACGGGCGAGGGGGTCGCCTTGGGTTTTGGCGAGGCTGGCGAGGGCGTTGAGGGCAAGGTGGAGTTCGTCGCGGGTGAGGCCGCCGGTGCCGAGGTAGTAGCCGGTGCGGTGGCGGCGGGGGCTGAGGATGCCGTAGCGGCGGAGGGTGAGCAGGTCTTTGCGGAGGGTGGGGATGGCGTAGTGGGGCAGGGGGATGCCTTGGGCGGCGGCGAGGGTTTGCATGGCGGTTTGGACAAGGCTGAGGGCGGGCTCGCTGGTGGTGTCGGGGGCGAGGGGGTCGCGATTGCCGATGCCGGGTTGTTGGACGAGGGTCGCGATCAGGAGGAGGAGGCGATCGAGGGCGGGGCGATCGCTGTAGGGATGCAGTTCTGCAGGTTCGACCATGGCTTGTCAAGCATTTAACGATATTGAAGTTAACCATACTTGATTGGTAAACCTCTATCGGTATGGGGTTTCTGCTGCTTCTAAAGAAAATCAGGAAATATTTCTATTTGGTGGAACGGAATCGACTGGATTAGTTATCGTGGGGGAGCATTTGGCTGTTGGTTTCTCGGAATGAGTAGGTATTGCCATGACCACTTACACTGCCATTAGTTTTGCCCCGGTTCAGGGGTTTATTGAAAAGTCCCGCAAGCTCCGTCGATTTGTATGGGGCTTCGCTGATATTGTCCTATTTGAGTCAGAAACTGGCGCAGGCGGCTGATTCGGCTCCCGGATGCACTGTCGTTTCTCCGGCTTTGATTACTGTGCAAGAAGGAATGCCGAATCGCATTCTCATCCACGGTGACTTTAGTCGAAACGATGTGACTAATACGCTGATTCAGGCTTGGAATCACGTTCTTGTAACCTGCAAAACTTGGTTGGAGACTCAGCTAGGCATTTCCAAGGAGCAGTTTCACTGGGATGCCGAATGGTTGCGCTGGAAGCAATGCACTTGGGAGGTATTTTGGGGGCAAGGTGAGGAGCAAGACCCTGTAATCGCTGTAGAAACTGCGATGCATGACTTGGAACGGCGCAAACTGAAACGAGATTGGACAGGAATTAATTGGACGGGAGAAAGTTCGAGCTTGACGGGAACGGATGCGATTGCGTGGCCAGGACTGGGAAAGTTGGATTCTAGTCCTGGCCGCACTTTAGCTCCAGCAGAACAGGCAGAACTCAAGCAATTCTATCGACAATTAGCGTGGGTATTGGACGAGCCATATCACCGAGCGGGTCAGCGGGTGCCAGCCGATGTTGAGCCAGAAGGAAAGTATATTGCCGCCAATGAGCGACTCAGTATCCCCGAACTCGTGAAACGTTTGGTGACATGGCCAAAGTTAGCCCAACAAATTGGCATGACGAAATTGGACGAGGGATTTAAGGATATCGTTCGGGAACCGGGGCACTGGACAGGCTGGTTTATGGGTGATGGAGATAAGGTGGGGGATAATCTTAAAACGCTAACCAATGGCGCAGAGATGAAGCGGTTTAGTACTGCTATGCGCGAATGGGGCAGAGATTTCAAAAACAACTTTGATGATCGTCTAGGACGAGTAATTTACGCAGGTGGTGATGATTTCTTGGGTGTGCTCTATAGCGATTGCAAAGATACCCCGGTCCTAGCGCACACCGCATTTGATTGGCTTCAAACGTTTCCAGCGCAATGGCAAACACACAACCAGCCGATCAACGTTAGCGTTGGCTTTATCTGGGCGGGGAATCGAGTCCCACAACGAGATATTTTGCAGCATTGTCGGGAAGCGGAGAAACTGGCGAAAAGTCAGGGGCGAGATCGTGTCACAATTCGCGTCGTGTTTAACAGCGGTCAATTAGTGCAATGGACTTGCCCTTGGGATTATCTAGATATTCTGGAGCGGTATCGTGATCGCGATGGTAAGCAAAACTGGACGCATGTTTATAACGATTGGGCAACGCTGAAGGCTCGCCATGCTATTCGCCTAACTGAAACCGATAAACAAGACGTAGATTCTTATTTGGCACGACAGTTATTGGATGTGTACTTTGATGATATAGCGCAGAAAATTGAGAGGAACTCAGATAAAGATAAACGCTGGAAGTATATTGCTGGAGGAAATTCTGAATTATCAATCGTGCAATGGATTGATGATTTAATTCAAGTGGGGTGGCAATTATGTTCCAATACCTGATTACGATTTCGCCATTGGGTTTAATGTATGGCAGTGCCGGAAGCGTTTCTATCGCCGGAAAATTTAGTTGGCAAATCGGGAGCAAAGTTTCCACCAGATGCAGCGACAGTGGCGGGGTTATTTTTTAGTGCTAATCATGCAACTCATGGCGCAATCGCTGCTCACGATACCCTCAAACAGACACTCCATGTGGCAGGACCATTTTGGGCCAAGCGCGATCAACCGGAAGTTTTCTATGTGCCGATTCCTCGTCATCGCATCATTGACAAAGAAGCTGAGGATGAATGGCAACTAGAGGGCGGTCATCAATGGCAACGGGATCCCAAGAAGCCGGATATTGAGGCATTATATATCTGGCAGAGCATTGATGCATGGGAACGAGAAACCCGCAAGATTCGCACGAATAAAGAAGTTGCTTCTGTGCCTTGGAAACCCGTTTCGTTTTTGCATCCCCACATGAAATCCGATGAACGCCATGTGTTAGCGAAAGATGGATTGTTCCTGGAAAATGCTGTGCAGATGG
>CAVYAN010000066.1:0-29577 GCA_963766075.1 uncultured cyanobacterium
GCCGAGGCGGGGGTGCAGGCTCCGGATTGGGAGGGGATTCGGGCGTTGTTGGAGCGGGCGATCGCGCGGTTTGAGGGGTTGCAGCGGTTGGAGTTGGTGGGGAGCTGTATTCCGCTGTTGGAGCGGGTGTTGCAGAAGTTGAAGGTGTGGGCAGCCGCTGGAGGCGATCGCGCGGCGGGGGCTGGAGCTGCACGCGGGGGCGGGCAACCGGACGCGGTTGTCCCAGGACTCTGGCTTTTTGGCGCGGGCGTTGCTGGAGCAGGGGCGGTGGGAACCGGCGCGGGAGGCGGCGCAGCGGGCGTTGGCGGAGTTGGCGGGGGAACCGGCGGACTTGGATTGGCTGCGGGGGATGTATCGCTGTTTTGCGGCGGAGGCGGAGCGGGGGTTGGGGAATTTGCCGGAGGCGATCGCGCTGCTGACGGCGGCGAATGCCCAGGTGGTGAGCGATTTGGGCTATCCCAAGCCCGCGATTCGGATTTTGGCGGTTCTGCGGGAGGTGCATTTGGCGCTGGGGCAGTACTGGGAGGCCTTTGAGGCGAAGCAGGCGCGGTTGTCGGTGGAGCAGCAGTATGGGCTGCGGGCGTTTGTGGGGGCGGGGCGGTTGCAGGCGCAGCGGCAGGCGGTGGAGCGGGAGTTTGCGATGCCGACGGGGGGGCAGGTGGCTCCGGAGATTGCGGCAGCGGGACGGCAGCAGGATTTGGCGCGGTTGGTGGAGCGGGTGGAGCGGCGGGATAATCGGCTGAATGTGATTCATGGTGGCTCGGGGGTGGGGAAGAGTTCGCTGGTGAATGCGGGGTTGGTGCCAATGTTGCGGCAGGGGCCGATCGCGGCGCGGGATAATTTGCCGGTGGTGGTGCGGACCTATACGCAGTGGGTGGATGAACTGTCGCAGCAGTTGCATCGGGGGCTGGTGGCGATCGGTCGGCGATCGGCGGAGCCCGGTTTGACGGGCGACCCTGCTGGTTCTGCATCCGCAGTTGCCAGTGCCAGTCTTGTCTCTGGCCCTGCCGAACGGGCAATTTCTACCGCTGACCCCCAAGTTTCCAGTTCTGACCCCCAAGTTTCCAGTTCTGAGCCACACCCGTCTCACGCTGAACCACACCCATCTCACTCTGAACCACACCCGTCTCGCTCTGAGCCACAACGCGTCTCCCTCTGAACCGCATCCGTCTCGCCCTGAGCAACAACGGTCTCCCTCTGAACCGCATCCGTCTCACTCTGAGCCGCAACGGTCTCCCTCTGAACCGCACCCGTCTCGCTCTGAGCCGCAACAGCCGAGTTCTGAACCCGAAGTTTCCAATTCTGAACCACAACTTCCGACTCCGGACTCCCGACTCCCGACTTCCGACTTTAAAGCGCGCGCGTTGTTGGCGCAATTGCGGCAATTGGATCAGCAAGGCTTGCGATCGGTGCTGATTTTTGACCAGTTTGAGGAGTTCTTTTTTGTCTATCCCCGGCCGGAGGATCGGCGGCCGTTTTTTGAGTTTCTGGTGAAGTGTCTAGAAATTTTGTCGGTGAAGGTGTTTCTGTCGCTGCGGGAGGATTACCTGCATTATTTGCTGGAGTTGGGCCAGTTGGCGGGGATGCGGGCCACGGGGATTGATCTGCTGAGTCAGAATGTGCGGTATGGGTTGGGCAATTTTGAGCCGCCGGATGCGACGGCGATTATTCAGAGTTTGACGCGGCGGGCGCGCTACTATCTGGAACCGGCGCTGGTGGAGCGGTTGGTGGCGGATTTGGCGCGGGAGCTGGGGACGGTACGGCCGATTGAGTTGCAGGTGGTGGGGGCGCAGGTGCAGGCGGAGGGGATTCGGACGCTGGCGGCGTATGAGGCGTTGGGGGCGGAGCCGAAGCTGGCGCTGGTGCAGCGGTATGTGGCGGCGGTGGTGGGGGACTGTGGGGCGGCGCAGCAGCGGTTGGCGGAGTTGGGGCTATGGCTATTGACGGATGAGCGGGGGACGCGGCCGCTGAAGACGCGGCTGGAGCTGGAACTGGGGTTGCGGGAGTTGGGGGTGGATGGCGGAGCAGACGGTGCCGGGGGGGCGCTGGATTTGGTGTTGGGGATTTTGGTGGGGTCGGGGTTGGTGGTGGTGGTACCGGAGGTGCCGGTGGATCGGTATCAGTTGGTGCATGACTATTTGGCGGCGTTTATTCGGGCGCAGCAGGAGCCGCGATTGCAGCAGGTGATGGCGGAGTTGGAGGCGGAGCGGGAGAAGACTCGGCAGTTGCAGACGCAGTTTCAGGTGACGGAGCAGGAGTTGACCCAGGCGCAGCAGACGTTGACGCTGACGCAGCGGCGGACGCGGCGGCAGGTGACGGTGGGGCTGGCGGCGATGGGGATTGCTGCGTTGGTGGCGACCAGTATTGCGGGAAGTACAGTGAGCAATGCGCGGCAGGATGCTAGCCGAAAGATTGAAGCGGCGAATCAGCAGGCGCGGACTAAAACCCAGCAGGCGGATCGCCGGGTTGAGAAGCGACGTCAGCAGGAACGGAGCAGAGATCGGAGTTGAAACAGCAAGGGCACGGTCAAGACGGCGGAGCTGAAAGTGAAGGAACACATGAGATTACCTGCCGATTGTGAGCAGGTTTGTGGCAAAGGTATTACGATTGCGCATCAACAGGTGGCACAGTCGAATGCCGCGCTGGAGCGGGTTAATCGGAAAAGTAAGGGGCAACAGCAGAAAAGCCCAGGCAGAAAAGGCAAAAGTCGTGGCAGAGCCACAAGTCAACGATGCTAACTGAATTTTGCAGGCGGTCGAACCGATGCAAGTGGATCTAGACAAGGCCCAGACCGAAGGCAGGCAGGACGGCGACTTTGCTGGGTAGGTCGCAGATCTTGGATGCGCGCGTGATTTCCAAGCAAGTATCGCAGCTTACGGCAGATGCCAAGGGCCTCAGTAAAAAGCGCCACCAGAAAGCGTGGAAGCCAAACTGCAGAACGCAAGATGCCTTAAGCAACGTCTGGAGCGTCCAAGAACGCAACAGCCCCAAAGCCAATCAAGGCAGTGTCTGGAGCGTGAATTTCAGTCCCGATGGCAAAACCATTGTCTCCGGCAGCTCTGACGGCACCGTCAAGATCTTCGCTTGGGATGTTGAGCAGTTGCTCCACCTGGCCTGCGCCTGGGCCAACGACTATCTGCGCACCAACCCGGATGTGAGTGATGGCGATCGAGCGATCTGTGGCATTCCTGCGCGGCCGCGGCAATAGGCTCCACTGAGAAGCCGGGGGTCTGGTCTGGCTTGTCTGACCCCGTAGGTCTCAGAAACCGGGGTTCTTTCGTGGTCTTGGGTAGATTGCCAGCCGCCTCGCTAGAACCCCGGTTTCTTGGCCAGGGCGATCGCATTCGTTTTGGCAATTCAGAGGAGATCGCGGATGGAGGGGAGAGATCGCGTTCCCTAATTTTGGCAATCCAAGGGCAAGAAAGAAGCGAGGGTGCGATCGCGCTCTCCGCAACCACATCCCCACCCACCCGTAATCTCAGAAACCGGGGTTCTTTCATGGCCTCGGGTAGCTTGCCAGCCATCTTGGCAGAACCCCGGTTTCTTGGCGTCCCCCTACCGGTTCAGACGGGGCCACCCATCCAGGGCCGCGGATTGGCGCGATCGGACGGATCCTTTAGAATAGACAGAGTGCTGTACAACAAGAGGCTGTGCAAGTGGACATCATTAGCCTGAATACATTCAAAGAATCATTAAAAGAGTATGTTGAGCAAATCACCCAGCAACATACCCCCATGAAAGTGACCAACCACCAGGGGCAAGACTTCGTCGTCATCAGTCTTGAAGATTGGGAACAGGAACAAGAAACCCTATACATTCTGCAAAACAACAGCCTGATGCAACAAATCGTAGACTCAACAACAACCCACACCCAGCAGCAAGGATATCGCCCATCCAACCCAGAAATCGATGAGATCCTTAGTCTTTGAAGGAAATACCTGGGCGGCCTATGAGCAATTAAGAACGCAGGATCAGAAATTGCATCGCAACCTCTGCAAACTGCTGAAGGAAATGTTGCGAGAGGATCCGACCAAAGGGCTGGGCAAACCCGAACCACTCAAACACAATCTATCGGGTCTATGGTCCCGTCGGATTTCCCAAAAAGATCGGGTCGTCTACAAGTTCGATGATGACTATGTTTACATCTTTGCGATTGGCGGACACTACGACAGTTTTTAGAGTTGCCTCCACTCCATTCAGTCACCTATTAAGCCAACAGACCCGCGATCGCGTTCCCTAATTTTGGCAATCCAAGAGCGAGAAAGAAGCGAGGGTGCGATCGCTCAAAAGACCCAATCAGGCGGATGAATTCATAAGGGCATTGACTCTGGCTCCGCCGCCAAGCCAATCTGAGGCTTACAGTCCGTAAACGTCAAAGATTCGGAGTCCAGAAAGTCCGCCAGCGCCATTTCCAGCACGAGTTCTGTCGTATAGCCAATCTGTTTGGCATAGTTAATATAGGCATTGCGGATATGTTCCGGTAGCACGGCTAGGAGCATGACGGCGGCATCGTGGCTGAGATGCTGTGGGCTAGTTTGTGGCAAAGTTTGCATAACCACCTTCAGTCTCTATAAGGATATTGGGCGTTGTATGGCGGCCGCGTAGCACGGATCAAAATACTTTCTAGCGCATCTCCCAATTTTAGAGCATCGACCATCGACAGCGGTGCAAAAGCGATCGCGACATCTTGATGATCGTAATCATCGAGCCATGACCAGGTGCAGGCTTTGTGTCCCCCACGAAAGCGCTCTCGCAGCTTCTTGGCTTTTCCGATGTAAAGTAGCCCCCCTTGCCGATGTCTCACGGCGTATAAACTCGGTTGAGTCCTCTGCGCCCAACGGCATCACACCCACCAGACTTTGCGTCCAAGGATCCAGATCCGCGATCGCGCTCAAATTAGAGATGGGAAAAACCGATGGTTGCGTTTCCTGCTGAATCGAAGTCAAAACAGCCTGCACTAAACGCCAGCGATCGCCAATCGGTAATTGCAAGATCTGCTGTTCCAATTCTGGTAACGTCATCGGCATCCTCTCCACCTAGGGGCATAGGCCTATTGTCAACGGCGATCTCGCT
Source organism: uncultured cyanobacterium (assembly GCA_963766075.1). GTDB lineage: Bacteria > Cyanobacteriota > Cyanobacteriia > Leptolyngbyales > Leptolyngbyaceae > CAVYAN01. Next base: position 5,074 of record CAVYAN010000066.1, read on the forward strand.
GTGTAAGTAAGAAAGTTCTTTGACGCTTGGGTAGGTGCTAGCGTCTGCAGACCGGTCGGCCAGGGCGTCCGTTCGTTTTGGCAATTCAGAGGCGATCGCGGGTGGAGAGGAGCGATCGCGCCACTCAAATCAAGGAGGGGCGATGGTTGCCAAACCGACGTCACTGATCATCCCCCCGCAACCACACTCCCAAACTCCTGAAGCCCCGTAAAATCCAACAACGCCTTGCTCAGAGACTCCAATTGCTCCAGGGATAGAGCGTGAATGGCCGTGATTAAGCGATTAAATGGGCCCACGCGACGAGATAACTGCCGAAGAACGAGCGATCGGTCTCCTTGTTGCTGTCCTCTAGCCTCTCCCTTCTCCGCCTCTTCCCGCAGCACCCGCGACTCCGACAAATTCAGTCCCAACATTGCTTCAATCTCCTCTCGACTCAATGTGCTCAGCCTGTAAACCATGTATTGTCGTCACTAAATCCATTATCGCTGATTCTCAGCCGGATCAGCCCGCGCCTGCTCCAGCAGAGCTTTAGCCTGGGCTACCGCCTGGGTTTCCGGAGCCATCATCAACTGCATCAGTTGCACCCCCAAAGAGTCTTGTTCAGAAGCATGCAGCTCATCGAGATAAATCTGTTGGACCTGAGAGCCACTCAGCAATGAACGATGCAAGGTGGCATTACTGGGCTCTAACCGTCGAGATGCGAAAAAATCAGCACCCCGCGCCAGTCACTGTAACGACCTTCAGCCCGACGCAAAAAGTAAGCAATTTCGGCAAAGAATCGGTCCTACAGTGCTTCATCCTTTTGCAACTGGACTTCAGCAAAACACACAACCTGAAATGCAGCCGTAGCCAGGGGGAGAAAGACACCATCGATGCGAAAAGCCGTTTCTTTGACTTCAACCGATTCAAATTGATAGCCCCCAGAGTCGGGGGGTGGCTCAGCCATCAGCTCAAACAAAAGTCCTGGGAACTGAGAAAACAATTTGTAAAAGAGAGTGTCGCGACGCATCGGATAGCCAGAAGCAAATCAGTTCAATTGTACCATAATACAACCAAGCACCTCTAAACCGCGATCGCCACATCTGCGACGATATCCCCACCCGCCCGTAGGTCTCAGAAACCGGGGTTCTTTCGTGGTCTTGGGTAGATTGCCAGCCGCCCTGCCAGAACCCCGGTTTCTTGGCCAGGGCGATCGCGTTCATTTTGGCAATTCAGAGGCGATCGCGGATGGGGAGGAGCGATCGCACCTCTCAGTTTCAACAACATGACCACCGCGATCGCGCCATAATAATGACATCTCTGTCTCAGCGTGAGCGATTATGACCCTCGAACAAGTTGTCCTAGCCCGACTCCGCACCTTGCCACCAGCAACCCAGCAGGAAGTGCTTAACTTTGTCGAATTTCTCGCCAACCGCCAACCTCAGGCCCAACCCGCCGATCTATCCACCCATCCCGGCCTCATGCATCAACTCCGTACTGCTGGATTCATCGCGATCGCCACCGCCGCCCCAGCCAATGCCCTTTCCGACCAAGCCCTAGAAGCATTCGTCAAAACCTTACCGCCCACCCCAATTCCCACCTCTCAAATCATCATTGAGGAACGCGGTGAATGGTAGTCGCCTACTTCTTGGACACCAGTGCCCTCGTCAAGCGCTACGTTCCAGAAAAAGGGACCGCTTGGATACAAGCCCTCACCGCCCATCCTCCGAAATATTTTGCTGGTTGCCCGAATCACAGCCGTTGAAATCATCAGCGCGATTGCCCGTCGCCAACGAGAAGCCAGCCTCACAACCAACCAAGCCCAACAACTCCGCCTCGTTGTGCAGCAGCACTTCACAACCCAATACCAAATCGTTGAACTCACACCCAGCATCGCTGCTCTGGCTGGTGAATTATGCGATCGACAACCGTTGCGAGCCTATGATGCCGCACAGCTTGCCTCCGCCATCAGTATTCTGCCGATCATTGCCCAATCGTCAGAAACGAGCCTGACCTTTCTAAGCGCAGACGATCGCCTACTCAATTCTGCGAAATTAGAGCACCTGCAAACGGCAAATCCCAACTCTCATTCCTAGAGTCCCAAGAACCAATCGAGATCATGGCTAGAGGGAGCGATCGTGGTCGGAGGAACAGGCGATCGGTCGCTGCATTACAGAGGGTCGTGACTCGAAGCATAGCCATCCACAGGCACAAAGCGCTGCGTTTCCGGTCGATAACTCCAACTAATTTGCGCCGGATCTTTTCCCCGGCTCCATTCGCTCCAATCCGGCAAATGCTTGCGCCGTCGAATCGTGTCCGGAGAGACACCGAAACGCTGGGCAAGCTGAGTTTGGTTGAGCGGCAGAACCTCGGTCACAGTCATTGGACCTCGATCTTGAAATTCCGCCTCCGGCAGTTGCAAGGTCGGAAAAACGTAGAAAATATCCCCCGTTTGGGTCACTTCATAGCGAGCCGAAAACTCGCGAGCCTTGGTGTCGAGGTATTCCTGGGCGATGGCAGCGGGCTGTTGAGCCGCGATCGCAAAATCCAGCACCATCATGCGTCCCTGATGTTGCTGCAGCAAGTCATAGAAAACCCCATCTAACGCCACCCGAGCCTGACGGTGATGGCGCTGATACCGCCACCACACCCAACCCCCGCAGCCCAACGGCACCAACAGCGGCAACAGCGGCGTAATCACCCGCGCCACAGTCACACTCACCGAGAGCGCGGCGATCGCCCCACCCACATACAGCCAAGATCTCAGGGCACCGTCACTCGGCGATGGGCGCGCCATACCTCCACCCCCCAACTAAAACCCGCAAGCAACCATGGGCTAATAATACATACGATCTAATTTCATCGCAATCCCCTGTCATCCTCTGCTTTGATGTGGATTTCGACTCTGCTCAATTCACCTTCGGCTCCGCTCAATCCACAGACCGACGCATACAGGCAGAGCAACGTGGATTTCGACTCACCTAAAGCATTCTCAGTCAACTTGCGCCCTTCGACTTCGCTCAGGGCACATGCTTAGTCAAATGCGCCCTTCGACTTCGCTCGGGGCCCCAATCCACAATCAGGCCTCTATCGGCGGCAACTCGCCCAAGATCCGAAAGCGCACATGGTTAATCGCCAGCTCGCCAATGGAGAACCCCACGGAATTATTCGCCGTACGCACCGTCTCAAAGGGAATACCTTTGCCAATTTCCGCATGATACCAGGGCAACCCCATGAAAAAGCGGGTCGGGTAGGGACCCCGTTCCACAATGTCATCCGGGTTAGACTCCATGGGCAGCCAGCCATAGCCGGGAATGTAGAACTCCAGCCACACATGGTTATAGTCCGGTTGCAGGGGCACATGGTGCTGCTCGGCATGGGCCGGACATTTATAGCGGCCCACCGTGCGACAGGCAATGCCATTCAGCCGAGTCAAGGCCAGCAGCAAGCCCACATATTCCCCACAGGAACCAATCCCGCGCTCTAGGACAACATCCGGGGCCGCGATCGACGCTGTCAGCCGATAGGACAGTTTGTCATAGACGTAATTGCGAATTTTCAGCATCCGCCGCAGCAGGTTGGTTTCAGTGCCGATCGCTTCTCGCGCTGCCTGCTTAATAATCGGCGTATCCATGGCCAATTCATCATCATCGATCAAATAGCGCGCCTGGTGGCTAGGGGACAAGGGCGGAATGCCATCGGCGTTTTCGGGTTGCAGCAGATATTTAATGCCGCGCACCTCGATCAGGGCTTTCCAGCCAAATACATGGCGGCTTTGGTGGGTGAGTTGGTCAAACTTGAAGACAGCCACCCGCTCACCATCATCTAGTTCTTCTGTAAAGGGATGCCCGATCGCCTCAATCCGACGAATTTTTTGGCGATGGGTTTCAGCGGGCAGAGCAATGCGCCACTCCACACCATTGAGCGTAAAGTCCTCCAGCGGCTGTAACTCTTCCACATAGGACATCTCCACCAAATAGCCATTGGAGAGGGCGTAGTGCTCCTGGGTATTGTGATAAATATGCAGCGGATGGATAAAGGTGCGATCGCGATAGGTCAGTTCAAACGGATCTTCCGCGTTGGGATTATCGCGAATATAGGCTTCTTCCCCGGCATAGGCGACGTAAAGGGTGGCGCTGTCACTGGATCCTGGATCCGTCGCTACAGTGGGATAAAAAGCAAGGCCCGTTGGCTGTTCAAAAGGAGTCAGGACGCAAAACTTCTGCTCCCCCGTGGCCCGGTCGAGACAATACACCGTTTGCTCAATGCGATCGCTCACCCACAGATCCTCACCCTGCACCATCAAGCTTTCTGGACCCACCCCCGGCGCAGCAAATTGGGTAATCAAGCGCTTCATCGTCCGTTCGTAGATCATGATGTAGCCCTTTTTTTGGCTACTGACATACACCGTGGACTCCCACACGCCCACACCATCCACCGGGTAGGGCAGCGTCACAAAGGGATGGGGAATAAAATCCGTCATACTGCACTGGTAAACGGTGTTATCCCGCGCAAACCAGAGGCTATCCTCCCACACCGCCAAACCCGTCGCATCCACAAACGGCTCTGTGTTTTGGCTGTTCAAAATGACGGTGCTCTCCGTCAGGGGATCCACATGCAGTAGATAGCCACGGATCGCATCCAATGCGAGCAGTTGGCCGTGCCACAGGGCCAGTCCCTGAATGGCATAGGCGCAAAACGGATAGATAGTGCGATGGGGATCGGCTTGTCGGGAAGGTAACACGGTCATCTCAGGTAACTTGCCCGTGATTGGTTGGCTGTGGTCTAGTTGCATCATGCGCGATCGCCCGGAAAGTCCTCACAAATCATAGTCAACCGTTGTATTCAATATCTGTATCAAAAGGAGAAGAAGGCTGGAAAAGATTCTGGAAATTTCGCGATCGCCTAGAATCCTCCAGGCCAACCTTACTAAAATTAACCCGGTTCAAGTATGCCGTCCAATCCAGTGACTTGGCGTCGTCAAGGCCATTCCCAGGGGCTGTATCACTGCTGGCAACAGTGTGCGGCGCTCAGACCTATCAGTGTTGAGCGTGCTTTATCGCGTGTTGCTTTATTATTTTATTTATCGCGTGTGCTTCCTTTTATAAGGATGATCTCTGGTACTGGAACGCAAAACTGGCTACATTGAGAGTACCATTGCTGGCTCGATGTTTTCTGGAATGGATGTTTTACGGGATGACTGTTCTATGACTGTCGCTCAACCGCTGAACCCGACTCAATCGCCGTTTGAATCCCACGCCGTTCCCACCCCCAAGCGATTCTCCGTGGATGAGTATCACCGACTCACGAAACTGGGATTTTTGGCAGCGGGCGATCGCATTGAACTGATTCGCGGGGAATTGATTTCGATGGCAGCTAAAGGCACCCCCCACGTTTTTTGTACGACGCGCTTGGGGCGGCAGTTTGATCGGCGGCTAGGAGATCGCGCGGTGGTGCGCTGTCAGGATCCCATCACTCTGGCCCCACAAAGTGAACCCGAACCTGACGTGGTGTTGGCGCGGGGCGATGAGGCGGACTATATGGCCCACCACCCCTATCCCGAGGATATTCTGCTGGTGGTGGAAGTTGCGGATTCGACGGTGGCTTACGATCGCACCGTCAAGCTTTCCCTCTATGCCGAAGCGGGGATTGCAGACTACTGGATCGTTGATTTAACGACCCGCCGTTTGGAACACTACAACGAACCCTATCAAACCAGCCAAGGCGAATTTGGCTACCGTCACACCCAAATTTTCTTACCCGACCAGTGCGTCACCATTCCTAGCTTTGCCGAAGTCAGCGTGGATTTGAGCCAAATTTTTCCAGAACCCATCAGTCGATAGATCCAAGGTCTAAGATCCCCCTGCGTTAGCACGATCCGCTGCTTCTAACCAATTCACAGCGGACAGACATCCAAACCTCTACCGTTCCGGCACAAACTCCGTCACCACTCGCCCCCCCGTACCGCCACCATCCACCACAATCGACGCTTGGTCCTGCATCCGCCCCCGCGCTCTCGGGCCTGCTAAGTTCAACATCGGACTCGCCTGCTGATAAACCACATGGCCTTCCGCCAGGAAATCCTGGGTCGCCAGGTTAACATCGAGGCGATCCGTGGTGAGGCTGGAGGGATTGCGATCGCTCACTCCGCGCACATCGCCCGTCAGATAGGCCATATTCGTCTTCAAATCCAATCGTCCGGCATTCGCGACGAGGTTGATCTGCTGTTTTTGGCTCACAATCGTCACGCCCCCGAGTAGATTGGCGGTATTGGCCTGCAAATCCATCGTGCCACTGTTCCCCGTCAAGGTCAGCTGCTGCTCCCGGTTAACGACGGTCAAGGGTTGATCGGAGGTCACGGTTTGGCGCTCCAGATTCCAAACTAGGGCCGCGCTGGCAATCTGCATTGCTGGCTTGGCAAAGGAAACCTGAGCATTTTGCTTCAGGGTCGCAATTTTGGTTTTCAGATCAAAGCTGAGGCGATCGCTCTGGGCCTGGTCCGTCGGCTTTTTATCCTTGTACTGGACAATTTGGATGGGACTCTGTGCCCCGGCAAAACTCTCCACCTGCTTTTTCTGGATTAGCCACACCAAGCGATCGCCCTTAAATTGAACCGCCGGATCCGTCGCCATAGCGGTCACATTGCCTTTGAGTTCTACACGCCGCGATCGGCTGAGAAATTTCGCTTCCTGGGCAGACAAATTCATTTCACGATGGCTACCCGTCAACTTATCCCGCAGAATCAGCGTATCTTTGCGCGGCTCCCATTCCAATTCGTTACCCTTCAGCGTCAGCCCATCCCGCGTATCGATCGCGGTGATGTCGCCTCGGAGCAGAATTTTCTGCCCATCTTGCTGCACCTCACCGCCCTTGGCCACCACCTTCAAAATGGGCTTACCATCCTGAAAAAACTCGCCATGGGGTTCCTCAATGCGAGCCACTTTCTTATCTTTGCTATAGCTAGCTTGTTTCGCCTTCACCTGCCACCACAGCCGCCCTTTATCGTCAAACTCTTCCAGAGTCACCGCATTAAAGGTCAGACTGTTGTCAAAATCTTCAATCTGCTGGGTATCTTGGGCAATTTTTTTGGCGGCTCTGGTGCCCCCCTCACAGGCACCCATCAGCACCAACAAACCGCCCAGCAGGCAGAGTGATCCCCACTGGCTGGTTTTTCTGGCAAAACGGGACAATTGGGACAGCATCAAAAAATCGGACATAAGCCCTAGAACACGATAGAAACTTTCCCCTCACTCTAGCGCCTAGACGCCACAAGCTAGCGGAAAGTTGCGATCCCCCGGCAAAAGGATGCTCTAACGGGGATCGCCCTAACTGGGCTACCTTGAGGCTCTATTCGTGATGCTCTATTCGTGATGCTGGTGCGTGGATTCGTCGGCAACACCCACCGTCGCCAGAGGGCGATAGGTATAACTGCGAGGCGTTTTCTGGATATCTTCCTTAATGCCATCCAGATCGATGTAGCGATCGGCAACATTGATCAAGCTGTCACTGGTCATCGATCGCAGGCTGACAACCTCCACGCGCACACCCCGATAGCTAACCGCATTCACGGCATAGGCCAAGTCACCATCCCCACTCACCAACACAGCCGTGTCGTAGGAACCCACCAGCGACATCATATCCACAGCAATTTCTACATCCAGATTGGCCTTCTTAGAGCCATCGGGCAATTGCACCAAGTCCTTGGAAATGACCCGATAGCCATTGCGCCGCATCCAGAGTAAAAAGCCCTGCTGCTTTTCATTGGTGCGATCGACACCGGTATAGAAAAAAGAACGTAATAGCCGGGAGCCCGCTGTCAATCGGCACAGCAACTTCGTGTAATCAATTTCAATCCCCAACTGCAACGCCGCGTAAAACAAATTCGAGCCATCAATAAAGATTGCCACCCGCCCCCGATTTTCCAAGACTTGTTCCGGAGTAAAGACGGTTTCGTTTTCTATGTTGCTATGTAACATGTAGTACCACACTTTTTTATGAATAAGGTTGATGGTTTTATAGAGCGTCAGTCAGTTGAATATCTAAGGAAGCCTAATTGCCAAATTGGACTATGGAGGGGACTGAACGAATCAGACAAAGCATGCTTTAAGACAACGATGTATCAGACGCTTCTAAACGTTGAAAAACGGGCTTGGGTTCACCCAGAGGTTGCCCAGGAGGCAACCGTCCCCAAATCGCGTGTTGATCAAAGGTCGGTAGGCAGGCCACCTGCGCAGGATCATCAAAACGAAGGTCAAACCCAAGCTGTTGATAAATGGCAGTACTGAGCTTGGGGGTAATCGGCGAGAGAAGATAGGCAGATAGCCGAACCGCTTCCAAGACGGTATAAAGGACTTCTTCAACACGCTGCTGTTGCCCCTGTTTATAGAGCGTCCAGGGAGCTTGCTCATCAATGAACTTGTTCCCGGCCCGAGCCAGCGTGAGAATGGCCTCACACGCTGAGCTGAAGGCAAGCTCCTCATAAAACTGAGCAACCCGATCTCCCAGATCCCGCCCCATAGCAGCCAAGGGATTATCCGACTGGGGGCTGGTGTCGGGCATGGCTGGATCGCTCCCTAAGGCTACAGGGGATGTCGCAATGGTCGGCACTGTCGCACCACAGTACTTCAAGACCATTTTCAGAGTCCGATTCAGCAAATTGCCTAAATCGTTCGCCAAATCGGCGTTAAGAATATTAACGAACCGTACCTCATTAAAATCCCCATCCCGCCCAAACTCGATTTCCTTAAGAAAGTAATAACGAACGGCATCGGAGCCGTAGCGATCGACAAGGGCAACCGGGTCCAAAACATTGCCCAGGCTCTTGCCCATTTTCTGGCCATCTTTCGTTAAAAAGCCATGTCCAAAGACGTGATCTGGCAAAGGTAACCCCGCAGACATCAGCATGGCAGGCCAGTAGACCGCATGGAACCGCAGAATATCTTTGCCAATTAAATGGAGGTTGAAGGGATACCACTGAGCCACGGCATTGGCTAGGGTCGGCTCAGCCTCGGGGTCTAGGAGCGCGGTAATATATCCCACCAGTGCGTCAAACCAAACATACAGAGTATGGCTGGGATCAGCCGGTACAGGAATGCCCCAATCCAAATTGACCCGTGAGATTGAAAAGTCCTGCAACCCTTGGCCAACAAAACTGAGGACTTCGTTGCGGCGGGCATCCGGCTGAATAAAATCCGGGTTGGCCTGGTACAGCGCCTCTAATTTGCCCTGGTAGTCGGAAAGTCGGAAAAAATAGTTCTGCTCATCCCGCCATTCCACAGCTTTGTTGGTGTGAATGGGGCAGTATTTTTCCGGCGGTTTCGAGGCTACTGGACCAGCGATCGCTGGGTCGATGATCGCTGGCTCAGGTGCTGACTTGGAGCCAGATTTGCCCTCGATCAAATCCCGCTCTTCCTTAAATTCTTCACAGGCCACGCAGTACCAGCCCTTTTGCTGCCCGAGGTAAATATCGCCGTGATCCCAAACCCGCTGAAAAAATTCTTTGACAATGGCCTCATGGTTGGGATGGGTGGTGCGAATGAAGCGATCCGGATGGATGCCCAGTTGATCCCAAAGGGCGGTAAAGCCGATGACAATCTGGTCGCAATGCTCCTGGGGCGATCGCCCCACAGCCTCGGCAGTACGCTGAATTTTCTGCCCATGCTCGTCCACCCCCGTCACCAGGAGGGCGGCCTTGCCCCGCAACCGCTGAAACCGGACAATGACGTCAGCCGCAATCGTCGTATATGCGCTGCCCACATGGGGCAAGTCGTTAACGTAATAAAGCGGAGTCGTAATAGCAAAGGATTCAGCAGGAGCAGTTTTTAATGTCATAGAAATATATAAAGAAAGCCCAGAAAATCTACGTAAATGTTCACATAAATCTTTCAGATTTAAACTTTTTAGTGAATTATGTAATAATCGCGGCAGTTAATTGAGTCACTGTAACAATAATCTACGGGCCGCATCTGCAAAATCCAAAAGAGTCCGCATCAAAAATCACCCCCCAGAGGATCATGCGTTGATCATTCCGCTCAGAGCAGACCTGCGCAATAAGCCGTGGATCCCTTACCACTGGCCGATTCTCTCAAGCTGGCCCTGATAAACTTAGGAACTAGGCCTTAACGACTATGATCCATCTTAGCTACAAATTTTTACTCGAGTACAGCGCAAATCTTAAATTCGTTAGTGGATCAGCCGAAATAAATTCCCCCCGATCCACACTCAGCCCGCACTCTTGGCCCATACCCCTCTCCCAATAGTTATAAAAGCCCGTATATAAAAGCCCGTAGTTATGTAAAAAGCAAATCTCCCGCCTCTTCCCTTTGCAGCAGGAGGCAGGAGATTACTTTAGGTTTAGATTTAAATCCGACCCTTAGCCTAACCCTTCTCGTAATCGGCCTAGTACTTGTGGTCCTACGCTAGCTATTCTGATTCAAGGAGAGGGAGTAAGTAGGCACTTACTAGTTGTACTGCTCAATGACCAATGCCGTGGGGCGATAGTCCGCTGGCTTAATTTGATGCTTCACCAGGGTTGCCAACTCCTGAAGCTGGCTGATGGCCTCAGCCCCCTCCAACTTCATTAGTTCCCGATCATCCCGCATTTCGGTCCACGTGATGCCATAGTCGGACACCAAAAACCGGATCAAATGGTTGTCGCCTAAACTCACCATAAACGAGGCGCTATTCATTTGGCCACCGCAGGTGTAGCAGGAGGCGAGATAGCCTCGCCGCTCTAGCACAATCGCCAAAGCTTGGAGATTCATGACCAGGTCTTGAACGAACTGTCGGTGTTGTTCCGCTAATCTAGTGAACACGGTTGCCCTCCCATCACCACATGTGGGTAATAATCTTCAGAATCTTTTAAGATTTCTAAAGTCTAGTCTACAGCCCTATATATTTTTTTATCGTTTGAAAAATCGGTTGTAAGTTTTTCGATAGCCTGTCAACCGGAGACGCAAAAGGTTCATGGTACTACCAAATGCTGAACCCTTCTGCCTAAGCGTAGCGAACTATTTCAAAAATAAAGTATCGATCTAGACAATCCTGGAATATTTCAGCCATTTGGCGGATAGACAGTCCGTCGGTATTTTGTGTCTTAAACGCTTGCAGCTTCGGATTTTAGGATGGATTTACTGTAAGGTACACGGCGATCGCCGCCCATTCCGCACAAAATCAGGGGATCGCTGTAAAAGTTATCAAAATCCGCCGAGTCTGCCGGACCAATCACCCCGGACCAATCACCCATGCCTTGGACACCCCACCCCACCCACGATGGTTCTTTCACATTTTTCTCGGAGGAATTTGGCGAAACCTTCCACAGCCTCCAGGGTGCGCGGTCTGAAGCCTTTCAAAAGTTTGCCGTGGCCACCCATTTGCCCCAGCGGGCTGCTCAATCATCCCTGACGCTACTTGATATTTGCTATGGGCTGGGCTACAACACCGCAGCGGCTCTAGAAGCCATCTGGGCAGTAAATCCTGATTGCCGGGTCTTAGTGCACGGGTTGGAGATTGATGCCACGGTGCCTCAGGGGGCGCTGCGGCCAGAGATGTTGGCCGGATGGTCACCCCAAGTGCAACAAATTTTGGGCCAGTTGGCAGAGGCACAGCACTGTCAACTGGCCCAATTAGAGGCGCACTTGTGGTTGGGAGATGCCCGTCAAACTTTACCAGAGCTTGGGCGCCGAGGATTTCAGGCGGACGCCATTTTTCTGGATCCCTTTTCGCCACGATGCTGCCCACAACTGTGGACGGTGGAATTTTTACAGCAGGTGGGGAGTTGTCTGGCCCCGACAGGAACATTAGCGACCTATTCGAGATCGGCAGCGGTGCGATCGGCACTCCTGCAGGCGGGCCTGGGTTTGGGCACGATCCCCATCGGGACCAGTGCCCTACCCCATGAATGGTCTCAGGGGACAGTTGCCGCCTGGGATCCCACCGCCCTGCTGCCGCTATCTCCGTTAGAAATGGAGCACCTACAGACTCGGGCCTCGGTGCCTTACCGCGATCCCAGTCTGAGGGATACCGCCGCCGTGATTCTAGAACGGCATCGGCAAGAGCAAGCGACCTGCGGGCTGGAATCGACCTCCAGTTGGCGGCGGCGCTGGGGAATCCGATAGCTTATTCTGGGGTGGCCACGGTCTGGGGGGCGGGCGGGAGCATGGCCGATGGTCCGGAAACCGACTGGAGGCTGTTGTCGATTTTATCGGCGATCGCAGCAATCCAGATTTCATCCTGCCGGGTATAACTGCGGGGCGCATTCGCTCCCAGAATCATGACGCCTCGACCGCCTAGGGGTTGGCAAATCACACCCTGAGTATTTTCGGGAAGATAATTAAATTCCAGTCGTCCAGGATAGAGTTTCAGGGAAACCAGGTAGACGGGTTTTTGCTGGGTCAGGACGCGATCGAGGATAGGTCCGGGCTGAACCGTGCTTTCCGGGGGCAATATCCCACGCCGCAGCAGCACCTTGCCGTCGTACCACAGAACGATCACCCGCGTGGCGGTGTTGGTCAGCAGCAGGTGAGAGGCCCAGGCCAATTCAACTTGAATCGCGTCCGGCAGGCTGGAATCCATCTCAAATCCCGGACTGCCACTCAGAGCAACACTTTCGGGTAGGCGGGGTTGGACCTGCTGCCAAAGGAGACCCGTCAGGATCAGGACGGCGCTAATAATGACGCCTAGGGCGTCAGACCGGGCCTGGGAGGCGGTAATCTCTGGCGTGAGCACGCGGTTGATCAAGAACAGGGTGCCAGCAATCGCGCCCACCCCGAGGGGTAATAGCCGAAGCAGGCGATGGGGATCAGAATTTGCCATTGGGAGAGAGAGAAATAAAAAAAGGAGAAGAATTTGACAACCGATGATTTGACAATCGCTGCGGCGGACAGCTCAAGGACCATCGATACACATCCGGCATACCCACGTTGCACAAAGAAACACGTTGCACAAAGAAACACGTTGCACAGAGGAAGAAAATGCCACTTCTAGGGCTGGAAACAGGAGACTGCCCTTAATATCTTATCTAGGCAGATGTCAGGCCACCTGAATTGCTGGCGGCAGTGTGGGAACTGACGGTGCGCACGACTGATGGGCACACGATTATCGAAATTCCCGTTGCTTAGAGATTGAGTAGAGATTTAGATCCAGATTGGGAGGCAGGGTTGCTGGAATTTGTGAGTGGGGGGATCATTTCCCTCTGGCTAAATATGGCGGGATATACGCCCCTTCTGAGTTGGACGCAGTTTTTACCCTCGCTAGATGTACCGTGGCAAATCACCCCTGGACCGGTGGAACCGGAGGCCGAGACAATCCTGGCCACCTATTTAAAAACCCTGAAGAGCCAGGGGTTAGAGAATAACTTGCAAGGGCTATGGCTGCAAACGGGAACCCAGTTTTTGGCCATGAATCAGGGGAGTCAGCCCCTCCCCGCCGCATCCTTGACAAAGGTGGCAACATCCTGGGCAGCCTTGCAAACCTGGGGAGTGGACCACCGATTTGACACCCTGATTTTGACAACGGGCCCCATTCAGGCCGGAGTGCTGACCGGGGACCTGGTGATTGTGGGAGGAGGGGATCCAGCCCTGGTGGCAGAAGAAGCGATCGCCCTGGGCAACCGCCTCAACCAATTGGGCATTCGTCAGGTCACGGGCGGACTGGCGATCGCGGGCAACTTTTGGGTAGATTTTCAGACCGATGTCAAACAATCGGGCGAAACCTTTAAACAGTTGATTAACGCCAAAACATGGTCCGACGAGACGGAATCCATTTTTCAGAAATTACCCCAGGGCACGCCCCGCCCTGAGGTGGCGATCGCGGGTCCCGTTGCCGTTCTGCCCCAGAGTGCCATTCCCGTGGACCTGCCCAAAATACTGCAACACCCGTCCCTGACTGTAATGCAGTTGCTAAAGCTCATGAATACCTACAGCAATAATTTTCTAGCCCAATCCCTGGCCTCAAATTTAGGGGGTGTTGGCCCAATTATGGCGGCAGCAACGGAGGGCGCAGGAGTCGCGTCCGAGGAAATTCAACTCCAAAACGGTTCCGGCTTGGGCACTGCCAATCAGCTTTCGGCCCGAGCTGTCTGTGTCCTGTTTGCGGCGATACAGCACTATCTGCAACCGCGTCACCTGAGCCTTGGCAATATCTTTCCCGTAGCAGGACGAGACCTCGGCACCCTAGAGAGCCGGACGATTCCCAAGACGGCGGTGGTCAAAACCGGTACCCTCAACCATGTCAGCGCCCTCGCCGGGATTCTGCCGACCCGCGATCGCGGCCTCGTCTGGTTTGCTATCCTCAACCAGGGATCCGACATTGGGGGTTTGCGCCATCAGCAAGATCGCTTTTTACAGACCTTGACCCAACAGTGGGGAAACACCACCACGGCCACTCTCATCACCCCACTTGCGCCCCCAAACTCCGACCAGCAAGCACGGCAGGACTGGGTAAAAGCTGCCGTTGACTTTAATTCACAACAGCAGTAACGCACAGCAGCAATCACTCATCACAACAGCCGTGCCATAACTCAACCCTAGCCGCTACCTCCTAGGGACGCCAAACTGCCCCTCTTTAATCAAACACCCCAAATCATCGCAAATAATTCTTAACCAAGATTAATCTTAACCAAGATTAATTCTTAACCAACACCCCCACCTCCCGCTGAATCGGCAGGGTGTTGAGCACATCCGTCTGGGCACAGTATTGCAAGTCAGTATGCGCCTCTAAGCGCAGTAGGCGTTTGCCATGGCTGGCATGGTGGAACAACCCCAACAGATCATGCTGCCACGCTTCGTACAGCGTAACGGCTCCAGTCACTTCGTCGTTGTCCGCCAATTCATCCAGGGGAATGCCCAAAGCTAAGTGCAAACTGTGGGCGATCGCCCCTGCACAGACCGTATCCTCCAGGGCAAAGCTCCCTTCCCAACCCGAATTAACAATCCATACCGTTTCAGGATTTTTCTCCAGTACATGCTGCACCACCGCCGCGCGGTTAATCAACGCCGCCGCCAGCACTGTCGGAGCCGCCTCAATGCATTGCAGTGCCCGCGTGCCATTGGTCGTACTCATAAATAACCGCCGCCCCGTCATCAATGCAGGCGTACAGTCCAAGGGAGAATTGCCAAAGTCAAATCCGTCAACTTTACCGCCACCCCGTTCCCCCGCCCGAATGCGCTTCGCAGGATCCCAGTCAGCACTCACCTGCAGCAACTTATCTAGATCGCTAAAGACCTGCACTGCCTCAGCTCCAGCACTCAGGGCGGTCACAATTGTGCTCGTAGCTCTTAGCACATCAACGGCGATCGCACAATCCGCTGTAGTTTTCGCAGGAGTCAGTTCAGGCGTATGAAAAATAGACAGCTTCATAAATGGCGCAAGGGTGGATTAGGGGGTGATTCAGAAACAAGTAATGCCAGCAACGCAAGGAGTCATGCCAGCAGCACAATGCCGAGAGCGTAGCCAAAGATACAGTTTTATGACGTAGCCAAAGATACGGTTTATAGTCATTGATTCTACGGGCCAGTCTAGGATTCTACGGGCCAGTCTAGAGCCTAGGGAAATAGCGGTGAGCAGGTAACATTTCATGTACCCGCACCCACAGCGCGCCCCCAATCCTTAATAAAATACAACCACCTGTACCCCCTGAGGGATTGAATCGCTTCGAGATTACCTATTGAATAGGAGAGCACATGACCCGTCCGATTATCCTTGGCATTGTCGGCGATAGTGCCGCAGGCAAAACCACCCTTACCCGTGGCATTGCTCAATTTCTCGGTCCTGAAAACGTGACGGTAATTTGTACCGATGACTACCATCGCTACGATCGCCAGCAGCGTGCCGAAAAAGGCATTACCGCCCTCCATCCCGACTGCAACTACCTCGACATCATGCAGCAGCATCTATCGCTGCTGCGCACTGGGCAGCCCATCCTCAAACCCATTTATAACCACCACAGCGGCACCTTCGATCCCCCCGAATACATCAAACCCAACCAGTTCATCATCGTTGAAGGGCTGCTGGGCTATTCCACACGGGTGGCCCGTGATGCCTACGATGTCAAGGTTTACCTGGCCCCACCGGAAGAAGTTCGGGCCCAATGGAAAATTAAGCGCGACACCCAAAAGCGAGGCTACACCGAGGAGCAAGTCCGGGCAGAAATGGCCAAGCGGGAACCGGATTCTGAGCAATATATTCGTCCCCAACGCCAATGGGCGGACCTGGTTGTCTCCTTCTATCCCCCGGCAGAGGGGCCCAGTGCCAGCAACCTCAACGTGCGCTTGGTGCTGCGTCCCAACATTCCCCATCCCAACCTGACCAAGGTGGCTAGCCTGGATGGCAAAAATGCCCATGCTGCCATCCGCCTGGGCCTAGACCGCGACATGGGTAAGCCCGTCGATGTTCTAGAAATTGATGGCCATGCCACCAGTGAGCAAGTGGCTGAACTGGAGCACTTTATCTGTGGTGCCAGTCCCCATTTACTGAATATCTGCAACCGGGAAATGAACCCTGAGCTAGGCAAAGTCACGGGCACCACCGGAGAAACGCTGCAAAGCTATCCCTTGGCCATTACGCAACTGTTGGTGGCGTATCACATGCTGAAGGCCAAAGGATTATAAGCCTCTGAGGGAAAAAACAGGAAAAAAACGGAGAGGGCGGGATTCGAACCCGCGAGGCTTGCACCTGCTCGATTTCAAGTCGAGTGCATTCGACCACTCTGCCACCTCTCCAGATTAGAGAATCCAAACCACTTAAGCGCCGATTTTGGGACTCTGTGACGGGTGCTCTGTGCTTATTGTATAAGCAAGTTTGGTGATTGCGCAATCGCCCACAACAATCCCTCTGGGATTTTAAGCCCTTGACCTCTAGCTCCCTGGAGTTCTCTCTAGTGCTTTGGGGTACTGAAGCATCGCCCAAAGGGCCGGATACCTAGGCTGCTCAAATCCAAACAAGACTGGTAAAATCCAAACTGGATAGAACCCCGAATCTTGGGATGGAACCTTGTGACTGAGCGATCGCCTTCTCCTCCCGACCTTGAACCCCTAACCCGCAGCCAAATTCTAATCGGCATGGGGTGCACCGCGGTATTTCTCATGCTGGCCTCCAAGCTGTGGATGCACTGGGGCGCAGTTGCCCTGTTCCCCACCGTGCTGTCAGTAGAATCCCTCGGCGTGGGACTGGGCCTAGGACTAGCCATCACTGGGGCCAGTTCCGTGATGTATCGCCTATGGGGAGCCTATCGCCGCAATGCTGATTACTATCTCCGTTTAGTTCTAGAACCCTTGGTCTGGAGTGACTTGCTGTGGCTGGGGTTATTGCCTGGAATGAGTGAGGAACTGTTGTTTCGGGGGGTGATGCTACCCGCCTTTGGCATGGATTGGCAGGCTGTGCTCCTATCCAGCATCTGTTTTGGCGTATTGCATTTAAGCAGTCCTAAACAGTGGGCCTATGTGATCTGGGCCATGATCATTGGTAGCGTGCTGGGTGCCAGCGCATTAGTCACTGGCAACTTATTGGTGCCAATTATTGCCCATATTTTTACAAATATCCTATCCAGCGTTATGTGGAAATGGGATGAACGGGTTCTGGAATAAATCGTGGACCTGGAATAAACCGTAGACCTGGAATAAACCGTAGACTTTGTGGGGACATGGCGTCGAAACGGCATCGCCTTAGAACAACCGCGTTACGCGATCGCCTTGGCCAAATTGGCATACCCCACGACTTTATCAAAAGCGCCCAAGGCATAATGCGCACTTTTGAGGCGACTCAGAGTTTGGGCTTCGATCCGCGTATCTTGCATCTTGCGCGCCACGGTGAGGCGGCTTTCATAGCAACTAATCGCTTCATCGTATTTGCCCAGGGCCTCGTAGGCAATCCCCATTGTGCTGAGGGCCTGTTCTTCACCCCGCAGATCGTCCAAATTATGAGCAACGACCCATCGTTGCTGGCTGCAATCGAGCGCCCGGTCATACTCCCCTAAGGCCGCATAGGTATTACTCAAATTGCTCAGGACCTGACCTTCGGTGCGGCAATTGCCCAATTCCCGCGCTAATACCAGTCGTTGGTGATAATAGCCCACCGCTCTTCTATAGTCACGCACTGCGTAGCAGGCATTGCCCAAATTGCGAAGAATTTGCTCCTCTAGATAATCGTCCTGGAGCTCGCGGGCGATCGCTAAACTCTGGACCTGGTAGTGAATGGCGGTTTGGGGATCACCCTGGGTTTTGTAAGTCAAACCCAAATTATTCAAAGCTGCCATCTCACCCCGGAGGTCTTGGGTGGCCCGAGCCGACTCCAGGCTCTGATTTTGATAGACAATCGCCTGTTCAAGATCATCCAGATGGCGATAGGCATTCCCCAGATTGGCCAAAATCTTAGTGATGTGGCGACGATCCGAAAGCGGTTGAGCCAGTGCTAATGCGCGTTGCGAATAGTCAACAGCCGTCGCATAGCGTTGCAGGCAATAGTACGCCAAACCCATACTGCTCAAGGCTTTTGCCTGCCCACCTAAATCCTGAATACAGTGGTAAATGGCATGGGCAGCCTCAAAGGAACGTAGCGCCTCTGGGTACTGACTCGCCTGCTGCTGGTCACTGCCCTGGCGCAAGAGGCGATGGGCAGAGTCTTGGGGAGTAGCGCCTGAAATCGGAATTGGGCCTAATCGGGGGCTGGCCGTCGAGTTCTGGGCAGTGGCTAAAGGCAGCATTGTGGCCGGAGGGGGACTTGCTTCCCATGCGGACAAGTCACCCCGCAGGCAATCTTCGGACAGCCTCCCGTTTTCTGGGGCAATCACCCCTCTGCCTTCTGGGGCAATCACCCCTCTGCCTTCTGGAGCAATCATCCCTCTGCTTTCTGGGGCAACCACAGTATCGAGCAAGGCCAGGTTAGAGAGGGCGGTGTTGGCGATAAGGTTGGAGTACTCGGTTGGGCTAAACATGGGTGCATCTCCCCTCAAAATGAATTCGCCGAAGGTATACGGACGAATTTCGGTATAAATTATTAACAAGATTTAAGCGGGCTTCTGGAATAGATAGCTGCCAAGTTGTTACTACTAGACTGCATCCCTCTATACAACCTAACGCTTAGAAGACCGTTAAGCACTCGGTGATTCTGGATTATTTGCGATCGGAATCGATGAAGACATAGAAAAGAAAATCAGTGTTATCACTGACTTCAACGTCTATTTTGTGGCACATCGAAAACTGTCCTCAAACGTCGCTCCCACTCAGATTGAGGGATTATTTGGCGATCGCCGCCCCTACGACCTGCGCTGGACCCACCAGGGAAATATACGGATCGGCAAAATGGCGCACCGCAGCCTCCTGGATAGCCGACGCACTCAGGGCCGCAATGTTCTCCTGAAAGCGATCGTCAAAGTCAATGCTGAGATTGAGGGTTTCATACCAGCCAAAGGTTTGGGCGATTTGGGCATTCGTTTGCTTGCCCAGGGCATACTGACCCAGAATTTTATTCTTGGCGGCTTGGAGGGTTTCAGCATCCAGGGGCAGATCCCTGAGGCGATCGACTTCAGCTTGCAAGCCAGCAATGGCAATTTCTGTATTTTCTGGAGCTGTACCCATGTACACCACAAACTGGGCCACATCGAGCCGGGTGGGATAAAAGGCAGAGACCTCATAGGCCAGACCGCGCTTTTCCCGGAGTTCGACAAACAGGCGGCTAGACAAACCGTTGCCAAGATAGCTATTCAGCAGCTTGAGGGCCATGTAATCAGCGGAGTCGGCAGCCTCCGTTAACTTCGGGGTTTGGGAGAGGGCCGGGGCTAGCGGCGTCACGGCAGGGGCCAGGTAGCCCAGCATCACAATGGCTTGCTGAGTGTCTTGGGCGATCGCGGCCCGCTGCGGCTGCGAACTGATCGGGAACGAGTCCAAGATGGGGAGGGGAGTAGTGGGGGCTTGCCAATCACCCAGGATGCGGGCAATCAACTCAGTAGCCGCCTCTGGGGCAATTCGTCCGGAAAGGCTGATCACCAAATTGTCGGGGCGGAAATGGGTGCGGTGAAACTGCTGCAAATCCTGCTGAGTTAGCTGAGACACGGTAGCCTCGGTGCCTAAGCCAGACTGGGCATAGGGGTGATTGCCATACATGATCTGCCGCAATTGATCGAAGGCGAGGGTAAAAGGCTGTTCTTGTTGCGAGCGGATGGCTTGCAGGGTAAGGCGGCGCTCCAGTTCCAATTCGTGGCTGGGGAAAGTGGGCGATCGCAGCAGTTCGCTAGCCAGTTGCAACATGGCGGGAAAGTCGGCGGCCACCGTCTTTAAACTCACCAAGAAATAGTCTGTGGAAGAATCCGTGCCTAAACTCGCCCCCAGGGATTCCACCTGTTCGGCAATTTCCATGGAAGACAAATTCGCTGTGCCTTTGGTCATCAGAGCGGCCATTAGATGGGATAACCCAGCAGTTTGGGCCGTTTCCCAGCGGCTCCCGGCCCGGATGAACAGACGGGCCGCAATAATATCGGCGGCGGGGTTTTCCTTGGCTAAAACCACAATGCCATTCGGCAAAATAGTGCGATGAATAAAGGATGACGGACTCAGGGTGGGGCACATGGGCAAAAAATCAGCTTACAGGGGTCTAACAATCGTGGCGGCGTAGTGGCAGGGAGACAGGTATTGGGTCGCGAGGGTTTGCAGGTAATCCGCTTCTAGGGTTTGGATGCGATCGGGGTAGGTGAGGGCAATGTCGGGGCGGGCCAGGATGCTGTAGTAGCCGTAGAGTCCGGCCAGTTGGCAGGGGGTTTCCGTGGAAAACGCGTGGTCATTGCACAACAGGCGTTTGCAGCGGGCAAGTTCTGCCGGAGTGATGGGATGGCTGAGCAGTTCGGCTAGGCGATCGCAAATAATTGCTTCTACGCGCTCAAGATGCTCTGGCTCTAACCAGGCAGAAATCGTGAACAAGCCGGATTCCTTTTGCAGCGCAAAGCCACTGCTAATGCCCTGAACCAGTTGCCGTTCTTCACGCAATTCTTTAACAAGGCGGGAGGTCCGGCCCTCAGCCAAGACAATGGAGAGCACATCTAGCCCGTAGGCAGCTTGGACTTGCTGATCAATGCTTTGCAGGGGCGAGTCGATACCGGGACCGTGCCATGCCAGCATGAGGCGGGCTTGTTCGAGGCGGGGGAGGCCCAGTTCCTGACGCCGAATGGTGGGGATCGGGGGTTCGGCGTCGGACTGATGATGGGGGCTATGGCCTCGATCAGGGAAGTGGCTAAAGTGCTGACTTACGAGATCTAGGGCTTGGGCCTCGGGAATGTTGCCCACCACCACCACGGTCATGTTTTCGGGCTGGTAATGGGTATGGTGGAATTGCCGCATTTCAGCGGGCGATCGCCGCCGCAAAATCTCCTCTGTCCCCAGAATCGGTCGCCCGTAGGCGTGCCGCTGATAGACCAGTTCGCTGAGGGCCTGGAAGGCCAGCCAGTCGGGATTATCGGCAGCTTGGCGAATTTCTTCCAGAACGACATCGCGTTCCCGATCAAATTCATCATCGGGAATGGCCGCGTGCAGCAGGATTTCCGCCAGGTAGGGCAGGGTGGCGGGCAAATGCTGCGTGGCGGTGGTGATGAAAAAGTGGGCGTAATCGTGACCAGTGGCGGCGTTGGTACTGCCGCCATACTGTTCTATGGCAGCGTCGAATTGTCCGGGGGGCAATTGGTCGGAGCCTTTGAAAATCATGTGCTCGAGGAAGTGGGCCATGCCAATCCAGTCGTCGGGCTCGGCGATCGCACCGGCTTTGACCCAGACATCCACAGCCGCAACGCTGGTGGTGGGCATATAGTGGTGAATGACCGTCAAGCCGTTGGTGAGGCGATGGCAGGTGACGGGGCCGGCGAGGGCGGGCAGGGAGGGGGAAATCACTCGGTTCAAGAGATGGTCCGCCAGATAAGGGGTCACATAAAAGGGCTGTTTAGAGAAATTATAGTGAAGTTAGAGGACAGATAACCATCGCTTAACATTACGGACCGTGGTGTTCTACGAAGGGATGTGTGCTGAATCAAGCAAAACTTCATAGAGATCCCGTGGAGACTTCATACGGGCTTTATATTTTCCACGGTAAAATTCCGGAATCTAAATCCGCTGGCGAAAAGATGGGTCAGGGGAAACACAGTCCCGTAGAGTAAAGGAGCAAGAGTAAAGGAGCATCTGCTGCTTGACGGCGGCTTGATTGTCCGACGCGCCATGACTCAACGCCATGACGAAAAGCCATGACTAAAGTGATTATTCAAATCCCTTGCTATAACGAGGAAGCAACTCTGGGCTTAACCCTGTCGGAACTGCCGCGCCAACTACCAGGAGTGGATCGGGTGGAGTGGCTAATTATTAATGACGGCAGTGTGGATCGCACCGTCGAAGTCGCCCGCACGAATGGGGTGGATCATGTGGTCAATTTTGAATACAACCAGGGCTTGGCCAAAGCCTTTATGGCGGGATTGGAGGCGGCGCTGAAGGCGGGGGCAGATATTATCGTCAATACGGATGCGGACAATCAGTACTGTGCGGCAGATATTCCGCTGCTGATCGAACCGATTTTACGCGGCGAGGCGGAAATTGTGATTGGAGCCCGCCCGATCGCCAATATCAAGCACTTCTCTCCGATTAAGAAATTTCTGCAAAAGCTGGGCAGTTGGGTGGTGCGCCTTGCCAGTGGCACCACCATTCCCGATGCGCCCAGCGGGTTTCGGGCGATTAGTCGGAATGCGGCCCTGCAACTGAATGTGTTTAATCCCTACACCTATACTCTGGAAACGATTATCCAGGCGGGGCAGAAGGGCATGGCCATGACTTCAGTACCGATTCGGACCAATGGCTTTTTGCGGCCTTCGCGGTTGGTGAAGAGTATTCCATCCTATGTGCAGCGATCGATCCTCACGATTGTGCGCATTTTCATGACCTATCAGCCGCTGAAGTTCTTTTTTTTGCTGGGCAGCTTTCCCTTTGGGCTGGGGATGTTGCTAGGCCTGCGGTGGCTGTGGCTGTTTTTGCTGGTGGATGGGGCGACGCGATCGCGGGTACCCAGTTTGGTCCTGGCGGCAATCCTGATTCTCATCGGCTTTCAACTGTGGATGCTGGGACTAATTGCCGATGTCCTAGCGGTGAATCGGAAGCTGTTGGAGGACGTGCAACTGCGGCTGCGACGGGCCGAGGTGGACAAAATGCGGGCGGAAATCGGGAAAAAAGCGCCATGAGTCATCGTGATCTGTTTGCCAGCGAGGCGATCGCCCAAATCCCCAAGATTTTGACGTTGATGGATCGCAACGTCCATAGCCCGACCTATGGCTGCTGCGATCGCAATTTTTGGCAATACAAAATTATTGATTTTCCCAGTGGCATGGCCCAGGAGTTTGTGCTGCCCTTGGCCTTGGCCTACGGTACGGCGACCGCCGGGAATCCGTTTTACCAACAGGCCGTAGTGCGGGATTGGGTCGAGGCCGGGATTGTCTACGCGGCCCGCAGTGCCCATCCCGACGGCTCCTGTGATGACTATTTCCCCTTCGAGCGGGCGGGCGGGGCGGCGGCCTTTTCCCTATTGGCCTGTATTGACAGCTATCGACTGTTGGGACTGAAAAATGAGGAAGTGCTGCGGTTTTTTGTGCAGCGGGCCGATTGGCTGGCCCACCACAATGAAAGTGGCCAGTTGACCAACCACCAGGCACTGATTGTCCTATGTCTAGAATTGCTGGGGCACCTCCTAGGATCGGCCCGCTGGGATCGCCCTCGGGTCCAGCGATTGGAACGAGTGCTGAGCTGGCAGAACCCGGAGGGTTGGTTCCAAGAGTATGAGGGGTGTGATCCGGGCTATCACACCTTGACGATTTCCTGCTTGGCCCGGATTGAGCAATTGCGGCCCGATCCCCGCATCCGTGAGGCGTTAGTCAAGGCCGTGGCGTTGGCGGCGGAGTTTATCCATCCCGATGGCTCCTACGGCGGAGAATATGCCAGCCGCAATACCTATAACTTTTTCCCTCACGGGTTTGAACTGGTGGGGCAATGGCTCCCGGCGGCCCTGGGAATTAATGATCAGTTTTTGGTGGGGATCGCGAAGGGCTTGGGGCCTTGCTATGCCGACGATCACATTATTGGCCACCACACCTGGAATTATTTACTAGCGTGGCGAGATTTTGTCCCCCAGCGCCCACCGCTGCCGCCACGGCCAACGGGCCGCGTCTGGCTGCCGAATGCGCAGTTGCTGATCGATCGCCGCGACACCACCCAACTCTACCTCGCCTTAAACAAGGGCGGCGTATTTAAATGCTTTCGAGATGGCAAATTAATCGCTTCCGACACCCAGTTTTCCGTACAGATGCCCCAGGCGGGGGGATGGAAAAAGGAACCTTGAAAACGGCAGTAGCCCACTTGGTCGGCCAGTACGAGAGGCAGCTCGGGGCGGATGCGATCTCCATTTCTGGTGACCTCGGCTGGGCCAAACAAACCCAAATGACACCACTGAATCTGATGATCCTGCGCATCGTCATGCTCACCGTCGGGCGATTTTTCCCCGACCTGATTCGCAAGCTGT
>CAVYAN010000067.1:0-19817 GCA_963766075.1 uncultured cyanobacterium
ATAGCTTTCAACAAACAAATAAAGCTTCTACAAAGAGTCAGTAATTTCCCCGAATTCTGCCCATTCAATAACCTTTTAAATAGACCCAAATCTTATTTCTCACTTTGCAAATATCAAAATTACACGCGATATGTTGAATCTGTGGGGTTAAACCCCCCAGTCAATCACCGTGCATCAAACAACAAGACCACACTATCGGGACTAGCCCATGAAAGAAATCACACCTCTCAAAAACGATGGGAAGGACAAGGCCATTCAATTGACCGCTTGGCTCTGGAGCCCACTACCAGAGCGTCACCAAGAAATGCTGAGTGGCGGCGCACCCCGATTTAACGGTGGCATCAAGGGGAGTTAGCAGTAGTAGCCGCAGTGCCAAAGACTTCAACGGTTCAGATCTGATAGCACAACACCCCCAAAAACAACCATTCCCAGCAAACAACTATCAATCAAAAACACAGGAAAACAATGAAAATGCTCAAACCTAACTGCGTTCAATCGATCCCAATCCTTTGGACCCCGCTACCAGAATGTCAACAAGAGATGCTGAGCGGTGGTGCACCAACGAAAACCGGCGGCAATGGCAATGGATGGTAATGGCGGTGGTAGTGGTGGTGGTAGCGGCGGTAGTAGCGGTACTTCCAGTGCTTCCAACATTAGCGGATAGCGGATTTAGGTCTAGTGATAGATGATTTTGCCAGATAATAATCAATCAAAAAAGTACAGGAGAACAATGACAGCACTCAAACCGAACATCATTCAATCCACCCCTATTTTCTGGATCCCACTACCAGAGTGCCAACAAGAACTGCTGAGTGGCGGTGCATCGATGCTTACCCGCCCGGCTCCCCCCAGTTCTGACCTACCGGTCACTCAGTAATACTGCGTGCCAGCGACCACATAATCGACCGTAGCGGCGATCGCCGCCACAAACCCCAACACTTATTTCCAGTTCTTGGCACCATTTGAACCAACAACAGCTCCAGAAAATCCCTCATGACAACAATCAATCCCAATAGCATTCAACCAACCCCGCTGCTCTGGACCCCACTACCAGAGTTCCAACAAGAACTGCTCAGCGGGGGCGCGCCTTCTGTTGTCCGCCCACCGCTAACGCTACCACCTGGATCGCCCGGTGCCCCCACTGCCACCAGTTCCGAGATCACTAATCCCAAAAATAGCTAACTGATCGTAAACGTGATCAGCTCAACATAATCGCCAAGAGCGACCAAAAGCACTCTTGAACATTTCAACAACCAACCAACCAACCAACCCATCAGAAAATATCTCATGAAGCCAATGCCCTCGATCAAACCCAACAACAGCCAATCCTCCGCGATCCTCTGGACCCCGCTACCCGACTGCCAGCAAGAACGGCTCAGTGGCGGTGGACCGATTGTGAAGTCTAGTGGCGGTGTCACCCCCGGTGGCGGTGGTGGTAGCAATGGCGGCAGTGCCGATCCGTTGTCTCCTCAATAGCTCACCATGGCTGCCCGCCACAAACCCCAACACTTATTTCCAGTTCTTGGAACCATTTGAACCAACAACAGCTCCAGAAAATCCCTCATGAAAACAATGACAACAATCAATCCCAATAGCAATCAATCCACCCCAGCTTCTGGACCCCATTACCAGAATGCCAACAAGAAATGCTCAGCGGCGGTGCACCCAAGAACCAGCCGGTGGCAGCTCGCGGCATACCGGTGGTGCCAGGAGTGGCGCGGTGGGCGCTAGTGGTTAACCAGGCGGGCGATCCAGATTCCGCGACGCACATAATCGACCGTGGCGGCGATCGCCGCCCACAAACCCCAACACTTATTTCCAGTTCTTGAGAAAACATTTGAACCAGCAACAGCTCAATGGAAAATCCCTCATGAAAACAATGGCAACGATCAAACCTAACAGTAATCAATCGACCTCACTCCTCTGGACAGCATTGCCAGAGGACCAACAAGAACTGCTCAGCGGTGGTGCACCGCAAGTGAGTGGCGGCAATGGCGGCAATACAGGTGGCGGCAATACAGGTGGCGGTAGCAGTGGCGGCAGTACAGGCACTTCCGTGATTATCTCTACGTACTACAGCCTCTAAATGATGGCTGAAGTGCAACTTATCTAGCCCGTTTATGAAATTGCCGTCTCAGTTGGCTCATATCAACCGGCCTCCATCCACAACATATCCAGGCTTCTCAGGCTAAGTTGCACATCGCGGTCAGTTCTTTTCACCCACAATATAAGACAGTCAAAGAACCTCTCATGAAAACAATAAACGATCACAGTCAATCCACCTCCCGCCTCTGGACGCTATTGCCAGAGTACCAACAAGAACTGCTCAGCGGTGGCGCACCGAAGAGCAGCGGCGGCGGCAGCGGCGGCAGCGGCGGCAGCGGCGGCAGCGGCGGCAGCGGCGGCAGCGGCAGTATCATATCCACGGCCAATCAGGGCTCCTCCGGGAATGGCTTAGTGGCCAGCATCACGATTGCCCTCTTCTCAGTTTGATTGCCGAAGAATCATCAGAGTCCAATTACACATCATTGGACTCTGTGCATCAACACTAGAGGCAATCACCAAATCGAAACAACATCACAGAATTCAATAGTGCAACACCAATGATGACCATGAGAACAACTACCCAAAACCAGGGTAATCAATTAACTTCCCCCCTCTGGATACCACTACCCGAATACCAACAAGAACTGCTCAGCGGCGGCGCACCCCGACAGAACGGCGGTAACGGCAGCAACGGTGGCGGCAATAGTGGCGGCGGCACTACCGGCGGCAGACCTAGCAATGGAAATCGGCCTTCAGAACCAGGGATTATCACCACTGGCAGTCAAGTCTCCCCGGATCGTTGGGATATGGACTAGGTTACTCGGCGAATTTTGCTCCCTGACTGATCACTAAGTTTCTTACCGCAAGCTTCTTAACGCACCACAACCTACAAGCATCCTATTGGAGAACTCACCATGGAACCACGACCGGCGATCGCATTGAACAACGACCCATTCGCTTCATTACTTTGGACTGTACTGCCCGATACCCAGCAAGAAATGCTCAGCGGCGGCGCACCTAGAGTAACAACATCCGCGACTGGCACAACCACGACTAACACAACCACAACGACCTTAACCACAACGACCTTAACCACAACCAGCACAACAGCCGGCAGTAGCGGTACAGCGACAACTGGAGCACGGCTCGCGCCCTAATTTTCAGTCACCATTTCATCCTCCTAGCAAAGGCTCCATAGCCTGATACTACGCATAGTCCGAAGTTATCTATTGAAAACAAATTACTTATGCGAGAGGCTTCTCCCCCGGGGAGAATCTCGCCCTCGGGAGTGCGGGATAAGCAAGTGCTGCTTATCCCGCCATTGTTTTAGCGATCACGCTTGCTTGAGATTAGATGCTTAAGATTGGATGCTTGAGATTGGAATTGCGACCCCGTAGTGGATCATCCAAATTGACTAATTTCCGGCGATTAGCGTCCAAATTGATGCACTGAAATCGATTACCTGTTAATTGTTTATTTCTCTAGCGATTTTGGCACTCTAGAAACAACTCTATCAACTAGGCATGAAGTGACCACTGAACCTGCCGCTAATACCCTGTCACAGATTAAGGATTCCCCAATGAGCGCCCCGCCCCGTAAAATCTTGCTTGGTTATCCCCTTGCGGCATGGCTTGTGACATTCAGCAGTTGCCTACTGCCTACCCCACTACAGGCCCAAATTGCGGGTGATGCCACAGTGGGCACACGGGTCAACGGTCAACTGACCAATCCCTGTGGTGGCGGAATTTGTACAATCACCGGAGGCACTGCGGCGGGGGGCAACCTGTTCCATAGTTTCGATCGCTTTTCCATCCCCACAGGGGGGGAAGCCCGGTTTGACACAACTGGCGTCGCGGGCATCCAAAACATCATCTCGCGAGTCACAGGCGGATCCCTGTCGGATATTAATGGCACGATCAGCGTCGTCGGCGCGAGCAGTGGCGCAAATTTATTCTTGATTAACCCCAACGGCATTCTCTTCGGTCCCAATGCCAGCCTCAACCTGGGGGGATCCTTCATTGCCAGCACAGCCAGTAGTCTCGTCTTTGCCGATGGCAGTCAGTTCAGTGCGGCGACTCCGACCCATTCTCCCTTGTTAACCATTAGCGTGCCCATCGGGTTGCAGTACGGTGCGAATCCCGGCAGCATCCAAGTCCAAGGCCCCGGCAATAATCTGAGCCTAGATGCATCCTTCGCCTTTGTTCATAGTAACCCGCCACCACCCGGAACGTTATCGGTACAAGCCGGAAAAACCCTGGCTTTGGTGGGCGGTCCCGTCTCGATCACCGGAGGCAATCTCTTTGCCCTCGGCGGGCAGATTGAAGTGGGCAGCGTCGGTGGTCCAGGCACTGTCAGCTTAACGCCCAACACCTCAGGCTGGAGTCTCGGCTATCAAAACGTGGGCAGTTTCGGCGATATTACCCTATCCAAAGCCGCGCTGCTGAATGCCAGTGGCCCCGGGGGCGGTGCCATCCAGGTGCAAGGTCAAACCGTGCGGGTCCTGGATGGTTCACTCATCGTTAGTGATACCCTCGGCAGTGGCACAGGGGCACCCGTCACCATTAGAGCAGCCAGCGCCTTGGAAGTTTCCGGGTTTGATCCCAAAAATCTGTACACGAGTTCAATTATTACCGATGCCAACCCCAACGCCAGCGGCAGGGGCGGCGACCTCACTGTCGAGGCGGGCAATGTGTGGGTAAGGGATGGCGGGAGTATTGCCACGACAACCTATGGTCTGGGCACAGCGGGCTCGCTGATGGTAAAAGCGCCAAATGTCGAGGTCAGGGGCAGCGCTAACGTTGGCTATGAGAGTCTGAGCAGTATCTCGACCTTCGTTTTGCCGGGAGCCAAGGGCCAAGGCGGCAATTTGACCCTGCAAACCCAGAACCTACGGGTGGCCGATGGCGGCACAGTGTCTACGAATACCTTTGATGCCGGGAATGCAGGCACATTAGCCGTACAGGCGACAAACATTAGCTTGAGTGGGCAGTCTCCCCTGGATGGGGTTTCCAGTGGACTGTATGCAACCGTTTTCTCGGGGGCGACGGGGAATGGCGGCAACCTAGCGATCGCCACCCAACAACTCCAAGTGATCGGGGGAGCCAATGTGTCTGCCAGTACCTTTGGTAGCGGCAATGCGGGCACCCTCACCCTCACCGCAGCGGATATTGCATTAACCGGCACCTCAACTACGGGTAATCCTAGCGGTGTATTTGCCCAAGTGGGGAGAAACGCCACGGGCCAAGGGGGCAATGTTGCCATTACTGCCCAAAATTTACACCTGGATCAAGGAGCGAATGTCTCTGCCAGCACCTCGGGAGCGGGCAATGCGGGCACCCTCACCCTCAACACCAACCAGATCAGCATCATCGGCACCTCGGATCAAGGCAACCCTAGCGGTGTGTTTGCCCAAGTGGGGAGAAACGCCACCGGGAATGGGGGCAATGTTGCCATTACCACTCAGGGTTTGCAAGCCACGGGTGGCGGGACCGTCTCTGTCAATACCTTCGGCAGCGGCAATGCGGGCACCTTAGCGATCAATGCTCAGACCATCGAGTTAATGGGCATTTCAACCTCCGGGAATCCCAGTGGCTTGTTTGCCCAGGTACGCCCTGGAGCTCGGGGCAATGGA
Organism: uncultured cyanobacterium; assembly: GCA_963766075.1. Taxonomy (GTDB): domain Bacteria; phylum Cyanobacteriota; class Cyanobacteriia; order Leptolyngbyales; family Leptolyngbyaceae; genus CAVYAN01. Next base: position 5,678 of record CAVYAN010000067.1, read on the forward strand.
GGCAGTGTGGCGGTGACTACACAGAACTTGCGTATTAGTGAAGGAGCGACGGTGTCTGCCAGTACCTTTGGCGGCGGCAATGCAGGCACCTTGGGCGTCAAGGCGGCGGATATTGAGATTTGGGGCACTTCGGCAGCGGGTAATCCCAGTGGGTTGTCGGCTCAGGTGGAAGCGGGATCGACGGGCCAGGGGAATGATTTGCGGGTTGAGACCGATCGCTTGCATATCTGGAATGGTGGCCAAATCGGGACCACTACGTTTAGTTCCGGGAATGCAGGAAATCTGACCGTAGCCGCAGGGACAGTGGTGTTAGATGGCACATCAGCGGAGACACGCAGTGGTTTATTTGCCAGTGCCATTGCGGGAACGGGCGATGGGGGCAATATCGCAGTAACTGCCGACAGCCTGCTGATTCAGAATGGGGCGGCGATCGGGGTCAGTAATTTTCAAAGTCGCAATACCCTACCGCCGGGGCAAGGGGCCGCGGGCAATATTCAAGTGGATGTGCGATCGCTAAAACTCGATCAGGACGGCAGAATTACGGCAGATAGTGCGGGTGGCTCGCGCGGCAACATCGCCATCAATGCCACCGAAGCCACCATCCTGCGGCACGGCAGCATGATTAGCACCAATGCTCAAGGCTCCGCCACCGGGGGGAATATTTTCCTCACCACGCCATTTTTAGTGGTGCCTGCCTTAGAAAATAGCGATATCACAGCCAACGCCGTCAACAATCGGGGCGGGCAAGTGATTGTGAATGCACGCAGTTTGTTGGGCACGCAGTTCCAACTCCAATTAACCCCCAAAAGTGATATCACTGCCAGCTCAACATTAGGCGCTGAATTTAATGGCACGGTGCAAATTAACACCCCTGACGTCGATCCAACCAGCGGCCTCGTCCCACTGCCTGCCGCCCTCATCGATCCCCAGGCCCGGGTTGCCACAGCGTGTGAGCGCATCCAGAGCAATACATTTCTAATCACGGGACGGGGCGGCCTGCCGCAGGATGCCGCCCAAGCGCTCAGAGGGGGCAGTGTGTGGTCGGATTTACGCGAATCGTCAAGCGCAGCAAATTTGAGCCAAACTTCGGGGAGGAAACGGGGTTCCGAACGGGCTGATTCGACTGGTTCGGGTGAGATGAGTGCGGGTGGAGGAAGTACGGGTGGAGGAAGTGCGGGGAGATCGCACCGCACCAGTCCCACCGTAGCTCCCGCGCCGTTAGTGGAAGCTATGGGCTGGTTCCGGAATGAAAAAGGGCAAGTTTTTCTCGTCGCAGGATCCCACAGCCCTAGCCAATCCCCCGGGACTTCAGTTGTACAATGTCGGAGATGATGCAGTGGGGCACACAATCCCTAGGAGCCTTGATCAACAGGTCTTGCGCTTGGGCGATGATGTGGGTTCCGGAAAGCTGGGTGATTGTAGGCTTCGCCAGATCCCTCCCCCGCTGCGGTATCGCCTCGGGCAAACCCTCCTGGTAATCACAGGCAGGCCCGGGCTTTCCAGTCCCCTTGAAATCCTTGAGCTGGAATGGCACTATTACACGGGAGTTGGCTATTTTCGGGGTCTTCCCCTACCACTGGACCCACTCCGGGTGGATTATTTATTTGGGGAGAAGTTTGGCGACGGCTAACCCCCGATCTCGGCTATAGCACCGCAGGCAGTTCCGGCCCCACAGGCGGAGATGCAGCCAATGGTCTTGGTCCGCAGATCATGGCTAATCCCTATGCCCTTTCTCCGGTAGAATTGGCCGAATGGTTGCAAACCTGGCAAACAGAGGGAAAACTGCGCTTGCCCGAAGGGATGCTGACGGCGTTGCCCGTCATGGTTGCTCCTAAAGGTCGCGCGAAGCGTGCGCGGGCTAGCGTTGCCGCAGACGCGGCCTCGTCCCCGGTCTGGGGGGAACCTTGGCAACTGCGCACACTTGGCCTGCCCTCTGGCCTGCTCACCGATGGTGAACTATCTGCCCCTGCTACCCTGCCCTACCATTCTGCCGCGTTGGCGGCGGCGGCGGGAGACATTTTTTTACAGCCCTGGCAAATTGCGGGCCTAGTGCTGAGTCCACCAGAGGCGATCGCCTTCCTCAACTCTCTGCCCCTTAGCTTCATGGCAGATCAGTCCTTTCTAGCAGACGAGCTGCGTTACTGGTCCCACGTTGCCCGTTGGAGCCTCGATCTGCTGGCTCGGGCCAAGTTTCTCCCCCATCTCGTCCTGCCGCAGCCCGAACCATCAATCCCCGAGAAATTGCCCAGAGGGCCGTTGGATCACTCATCGGGGCCACGGGCACAGTGGCAACCGCTGCTCGATAGCGCCACCGATCAACTCCGCTGGCTCAAGTTTACAGAGTCAATGCCACTCATTTGTCGCTGCGGCCTGCCCGCGACGACCATGGCCTATCCCTATTTGCCCTTGCCAGCGTCGCCCCAAGCCATTCTGCAGGATTTCCTCAACCAAACACTGGATGGGCAAGTGCGGGCGATCTCCCAAGCCCATCCGTTACCCATCCCCGACCGTCTAGCTCGTGGGGCTCCAAAACCCGTAGCGATCGCCTCCCCGATTCGCGAATGGCTCCAGGCTCTGGCAGCACCGACGGACATCCTCCCCACTCCCGGCAGTCTGGAGGCACTGCAAGCCGCCCTCAACAATTGGATGGCCCCGCTGCAAAATCAACATCAGCAGGCGCTGTTTCGCACATGCCTGAAGTTGGTGCCACCGCAGTACGGCCAATCCACTTGGGCCCTGGAATATTTCTTGCAGGCGATCGACGATAGCAATTTTTTAGTGAATGCTGCCACAATTTGGAACAATCCCGTGGAGCAGCTCACCCTACGCGGCAAAACCATTCCCCGCCCCCAGGAAACCTTCTTGATGGGACTGGGGTTGGCTTCCCGCCTCTATGCGCCCATTGAACCCAGTTTGCAGGCGTCGCGCCCACAATCCTGCACACTCACGGCCCTGCAAGCCTATGAATTTATTAAATCGGTAACGTGGCGGCTGGAGGATAGTGGGCTGGGCGTAGTGTTGCCGCCCGGATTGGCGCACCAAAATGGCTGGGCCAATCGACTGGGGCTGAAGATTCAAGCCCAGACGGGCAAGCTGAAAAAAGGCGACAAGATCGGCTTACAAAATCTCCTGAATTTCCGGTGGGAATTGTCGATTGGCGGGCAAAGCATATCCAAGGAGGAATTCGATCGCCTAGTCGCCCTCAACATGCCCTTAGTCCAAATCAATGACGAATGGGTGGAACTGCGGCCCCAGGATATTAAAGCGGCCCAAACGTTCTTTGCCAGCCGCAAGGACCAACCCGCGCTGTCCCTGGAAGATGCGCTGCGTATCAGTACCGGCGACACCCAAATGATTGAAAAGTTGCCCGTGGTCAGCTTTGAAGCGTCCGGTTCTCTCCAAGAATTGCTGAATACGCTGAATGGCAATCGAACGGTGGAGGCGATCGCGACACCCAAAACCTTTCAGGGAGAATTACGCCCTTACCAGGCCCGAGGGGTGGGTTGGCTCAAATTTCTGGAGCAGTGGAGTTTGGGAGCCTGCCTTGCAGATGATATGGGCCTCGGCAAAACCATTCAACTGATTGCTTTTTTGCTGACCCTGCAAGAACAGAACAGCTTGACCGATCCCGTGCTGCTGATTTGCCCCACTTCGGTTCTGGGCAACTGGGAGCGGGAGGTGAAAAAATTTGGTCCCACGCTGGGGGTGTTGCTGCATCACGGCGACAAACGGCCCCAGGGCAAAGCCCTGGCCAAAGCCGTCCAGTCAAAACAGCTCGTGATTACCAGCTATGCCTTAATCCATCGTGACTTGGATTCCCTGCACGCGATCCCCTGGCAAGGCGTGGTCCTAGACGAGGCTCAAAACGTCAAAAATCCCGAGGCTAAGCAATCTCAAGCAGTACGCCAATTGTCGGCGCAGTTTCGTATTGCCTTAACCGGGACACCCGTGGAAAATCGGCTTGCAGAGCTGTGGTCAATTCTGGATTTTCTGAATCCGGGCTATTTGGGACCCAAAAACTTCTTCCAGCGTCGTTTTGCCACTCCCATCGAACGCTATGGCGATGCGGCTTCGCTGCAAACCCTGCGATCGCTGGTCCAGCCCTTTATTCTGCGGCGGCTCAAGAGCGATCGCGACATTATTCAAGATCTGCCGGAAAAGCAGGAAATGACGGTGTTCTGTGGGTTAACAACGGAGCAAGCGGCCCTCTATCAAAAGCTCGTGGATCAATCCCTGGTGGATATTGAATCAGCTGAGGGCATTCAGCGCAAAGGGATTATTCTAGCGCTGATCGTCAAATTGAAGCAGATCTGCAACCATCCGGCCCTGTTCCTCAAGGATACAGAACCCTCAGCATCCACCGACGCCGTCTTTCAGGCCCGTTCTGGGAAAGTCCAGCGGTTAGAGGAAATGCTAGAAGAGGTGGTATTGGAGGGCGATCGCGCCTTGATCTTCACCCAATTCGCCGAGTGGGGCAAACTGCTGCAAGCCCATCTAGAACAGCACTTGGGCCAGAAAACGCTGTTCCTCTATGGCGCTACGTCGAAAAAACAGCGGGAAGAAATGATCGATCGCTTCCAGCACGATCCCCAGGGACCCCGGATTTTCATTCTGTCGCTCAAAGCGGGTGGAGTCGGCTTGAATTTAACTCGGGCCAACCATGTGTTTCATTTCGATCGCTGGTGGAATCCCGCTGTGGAAAATCAAGCCACGGATCGGGTGTTCCGGATTGGTCAAACCCGCAACGTTCAGGTGCACAAGTTTGTATGCAATGGCACGCTGGAAGAAAAAATTCACGATCTGATTGAAAGTAAAAAAGCCCTAGCCGAACAGGTCGTCGGCGCGGGTGAAAATTGGCTGACGGAAATGGATACGGATCAACTGCGGAACCTCTTGCTGCTGGATAGAAGCGCCGTAATTGGGGAAGAGTAAAGAAAAGCGAGAGATCTAAACCCAATGCAGGAACCGAATTTGCAGTCCGGACTGACGGCCTTTGCCAACCAAGACTATGGGCACGCCTGGGAGTTATTGCTGCCCTTTGCCCTGTATGGACAGGCAGAAGCCCAGTGCTTGATTGCCAGCATGTACCATTGGGGTTTAGGTCGCCCCGCAGATCTGCCAAAGGCGATTGAGTGGTATCGCCAAGCGGCGCACCAGAACTACGGCATGGCCTCCAACAACCTAGCGGCAATTTTGGCCCAGGGTTATGGCAACATGCCACCCGATCCAGAGACGGCAGATAGCCTCTACGCCAAAGCCCAGGAACAAGGATGGCAACACGCGCCCCAGGCGCTCATCGACTTGTTAGCGGATGTCTCAAAAAATTAGAGGATGTCGCAGAAATTAGGCGATTTCCAGAAAAGAAGCTACCACCCAGATTGCTCCCTGAGCGGAGTCGAAGGGAGCAATCTTTCGCTGGCTGAGCGGAGTCGTAGTTCACTTCCCGCAGGGTAGCCAGCAGAACTCTGATCTAACAGGTATATTATTTCGTAAATCGCCTTAATACTCCCGGATCGTGTCGTAGCCTTCGTTCACCGGCGTTTTCAGTTTGGATTTTGCTTTGGCTGCGCTTTTCTTCAGGGCATCCAGCCGGGTTTCGTATTGCGATCGCAGCTTTTTCTTCGGGGACTGCTCCACCAAGGTTTTCAGGGCACTGCCCAGACTCTTGTAAGCATTGGGCAAGGTATAGCCAAAACGGGTAGCCAGGGCAATGGCCTTTTCGTCCGCTTCAATTAAGTCTTTGATCACGCGATCGCCGCCATTCTTTTGATATAACCGCCAGCCCGACACCCCACAAAGCACCAAAGCCAACACCAGCAACAGCCCATCTTGGACCCACAGTTCGCCAACGGCACCGCCTAAACCGATCGCTAAAGCCGCCATTTCCCAGCCATCCTTAGGAATGGTGTCATTTTGGATGCGGGCAACCTCATGCCAAAACAGTAGGTTGCGCTGGTCCAAAGCCAACTGCTCCCACTTCACCATGTCCACCTGCACCTCGATTTCATCCCGGCCAATTTCTTCGCAGGTAACGAGCGGGGGATTAACGGCAGTGGTGACTTCGACCGATACCCAGCTTTGCAATTCTGGCGGCAATAGGCTCCGAAGCCGCCGCAGTTCACTCATTTCAGCCCTAGCAGACGATGCGTACGATGTCATGGTAGTCCTGGGAACTCCCAAACTAAATAACTCTATTAAGCATCATAGCGAGCTAGGCTCTTCTAGGAAATGCCTAGGACGGTAGAGCAAACCGAAACAAGCGGGCCGATCGGGTTCGGTTGCGCAGGGTTTAGGAACAGAAGCGCCCACACAGAAGCCGATCCCAGCTATTCATCGGTGCGGCTAAAAGAATAGGTTGCGGGCTGAGTGGGGTTGGACTCGCCAGAATAGGAAACAATCACCCACAGGGGCACAACTAAGGTCAGTAGGGCGATCGTTGTTCCCAAAACGTTAGCCCATCGACTGGTGGGACGGTGAGCTGAACGATCCCATGAGTCTTGAGAGGGCATTCCTGATGACTGAGAGCCTGATGATGTAAAGCCTGATAACTTAGAGCCTGATGACATAGAGCACGCTATAACGTAGAGCACAATTGGTAAAAGCATTCATCTGACTTTTTCCAGTTATCCCTAGAAAAACAAGAACGCTTCTATTCCCCTCTATCCTAATGAACTTTTTCGGAACTGGGTTACGTAAGGGTAACAATCGCGACCTGCACATACGGTCTTGACAACGGAGAAATAGCGTAATCGACTTCAGTCAAATGGCGGATTAGCACAATTTAATCATGACCTGAAAATCACGCCCTGCCCCCAGGACAGGCATGCAAGTTGTTCGGATTGCCCCGATCAGAAGGCGTCACGATCGCACTTTCAACGTTTGATGGATGCCCTGCAACTCCGCCAAGATGGCTTTGAGCAATTCATGGGTTGGATCTGGCGGCATTTCCCGGACTTCGATCGTCACCTGCTTCAGTTTCAGCACATCTCGGGCGAACCGGGCGACTTCGTTGGGATGGAACAGCAGCACGTCATCTTTATCTTTACGCAGCTCGGCATTCAAGCGCCGGGGATCGTAGTCGGGGTTCAAGTTACGGACATCGGTGTTGGCATAGCGATAGATCGAGGCCCGCGATCGATTCAGAGTTTTCTGAACCGCTTCAATATCCATCAGTCCGTTGTGATCGTCGATCTGAACCATGCCCATTCATCCTTATTCGTAAAACTAGATTCGGCAGACTAAACGCGGTGAATCTTAGCATGGGAACTTGGAGCGCGAGCATTTAGCCTGCTCTGACGGGATCAAGCCACTGCAAAAGGGTAGCCTCTAACTGTTCCAATTCGCGATAAACTTCCTGGCGAACAAATTGGGCGATCGCATCAAACGGCGTAAACACCGATCCTGTTTGCCACTTCACATCAGGACCTAAAGGAGTCAGGTGCGTGCCGGCCAACCGTTGGGTGCTGACCATCTGGGGGAAGCGGTCCACGAGGAGGTTAGAGAGCGATCGCGTTTGGTCCAGCGTATCATTGCGAAACTTAACCAGCAGATTGCGGCGGACGCAATAGCTATCCTGAATCAACGCAGCGGTTTCTGCGGGCGAGGGCGTGAATTCCATGGCGAAGCCCATAGCCCCATCCGTCACCAGCGAGGCGGCGAACGGCGAGGCGGCTAGAAATGAAGACACCTGCTGGGAAACCTGCTGCAGGAGAGGCACAGCTTCCCGCGCCGAAGAATTGTTGTAGGAAATCAAAATATTTCCGGCCCGCTCCACCGGATAAAGGCTACCAATCAGCAAATGCAGCTTGCAGCCCATACTGTGCCCCATGCCATAGATCGGCAAGGCGCGGCGGCGCAATACACGGCTTTCCAGGCTATAAAGGGCGCGTTCAAAAGAGCGCAGCACCGCCTGAGCAATATCTCGGTGATCAAAAGTATTAATGAAGGGCGTGGCTATGATAACGTAGCCTGCATCGGCCAACCGTTCCAGCAGGCGGCGATAGGTTAACTGGGGGGCAGTGGCAACAAAGGCACCGCCTAAAAAGTGAACGATTGCCACTGGGCGCGGTGGCACAAGTACCCAACTTCCCGAAATTTCCTGCCAGTCCATGCGTATTTTTCGCCAATATTGGAATCATGCCCAGCCCACTCTGCAATCTTGGATGGAATGGGGCCTAAAGCAAGACGATCGCCTCAGTGATTCTAGCATTTTTGCCATTGCCATGGTGTTCGCCCTCGCCTTACGGGGACAATGCCTGAGCTTTGAATCTGTCGATTACAAAACATCCTTGTTAGTGTGGTACGACTTTATCCAAAGTCATGACGGCATTCATGCTTTAAAAGAGACTTTTGCGAATTATTCACCGCCCTATTTGTATTGGCTAGTTTTTGCGGCAACGGCGCTGGCAGGGGTTCCCAAGGTGATTGCCATTAAGCTGCTGGCCATCGTCTTTGACGGTGTATGTGCAGGATTTGTCTACGGAATCGTTCGATTGAAATATCCCACAGGCAAGCGGGCGATCGCCGCCTTTTGCACCATTCTGTTTCTGCCCACTGTATTTCTCAACAGTAGTCTATGGGGACAGTGTGACAGTATTTACACCACGGGGGCAGTTGCTTGCCTCTATTTCCTGTTACGCCAGCGGCCCGTGCCCGCGTTCCTAAGCCTGGGATTAGGCTTTGCCTTTAAGCAACAGGCCCTGTTTCTTGCGCCCCTATTACTTATCCTTTGGGCCAAGGGCCGGGTCAAGGGCTGGATGTTTTTGCTGCTGCCCGCCACTTACCTGGTGGCCGTGCTGCCTGCCTGGGCTATGGGGCGATCTCTGCTGGATCTCCTCCAGATTTACACCGGGCAGATGGAAGGCTATCGCCACCTGACTAAAAATGCCCCGAATCTTTATCAGTGGATCTCGAATCGGTACTATGACCTGATGGTGCCCTTGGGCCTAGCTGTAACGGCGATCGTCCTACTGGGGCTGGGCTGGCGCGTTTACCGCAGCCGCACAGAACTGACCCCGGACCGGCTGCTGCAACTCGCTTTGACCATCGTCTTTTTAGTGCCTTTTCTGCTACCCAAAATGCACGAACGCTATTTTTTCATGGCGGATGTCCTATCCGTCGTGTCTGCCTTCTATCGTCCTCAATTCTTCTGGATGCCTATCCTCATCCAACTGTCTTCACTCTTAACCTATACGGACTTTCTGTTGGGAGAACGCTGGGTTTCCTTCAAAGTTCTCTCCCTGGTCCTGATGGTATTTGTGGGCTTTCTCATTAAGTTGCATCTCCATACTTTTGCGAGAGGCGAGACCGCGTAAAATCCCAGGGCAAAAAACCTGCGGTACGGTCCATCACCGCTGCTCCAGGCGCTTCTTACCACTGCCCATTGCCCATGCAAGCCGTCTCTGGAAAAATTCTCCCAATCTGTTCACGGGGATCTTGTCGGGAGGGGTATCCTCCATTACACTGCAACTGTTCCACTTGCATCCCCCTGCCGAGTATGTCCAACGCCACCGAACAAATCTGCGAAGCCGATGCCACCCGAGTTCAGGTTTTGAGCGAAGCCCTGCCTTACATTCAGCAGTTCGCAGGCAAAACGATAGTGATTAAGTACGGCGGTGCTGCCATGAAAGACAGCAACCTCAAGGACAAAGTCATTCGCGATGTTGTCTTTATGGCCTGTGTGGGTTTACGCCCCGTGGTGGTCCATGGTGGCGGTCCCGAAATTAACACCTGGCTAGACAAGCTGGGGATTGAACCCCAGTTCAAAAATGGCTTGCGCGTTACCGATGCCGCCACGATGGATGTCGTGGAAATGGTCCTAGTCGGGCGGGTGAATAAGGAAATTGTGGCCTTGATTAATAAGGCGGGGGGTTCGGCGGTGGGACTCTGTGGGATTGATGGCGATCTGATTCGCGCCCGCCCTGCGGATGAAGAGGGCGTAGGCTTTGTGGGTGAAGTGACCAGTGTGGATATTTCCATCGTTAATTCCCTGGTCAATAGCGGACATATTCCGGTCATCTCCAGTGTGGCCGCAGACGAGAATGGCCAGTCCTACAACATCAATGCTGATACGGTGGCCGGGGAACTGGCCGCTGCCCTGGGAGCTGAAAAAATGATTCTGTTGACCGATACGGCGGGGATTCTGCGCGACTTTAAAGATAAATCCACGCTGATTCATAAATTGGATATTCAGGAAGCACGGCAGTTGATCGAGGATGGCATCGTCTCGGGGGGAATGATCCCCAAGGTGAATTGCTGCGTGCGATTGCTGGCCCAAGGCGTCCGCGCCGCCCATATTCTGGACGGTCGCCTGCCCCACGCCCTTCTTTTGGAAATTTTTACCGACCTGGGAATTGGCTCCATGATCGTGGCCTCGGAGTTCATTCGCTACTAGCCCGGAGTTGCTCATAGGCCGCCTCCACAAACCCGCGCCGCCGCAAAAATCCTGTATAGGCTCCCGGACAAATCTTCTGCAGCGTGTCCGGGGTAAATTCTGCCAACAATCGTTGGACACTTTGCTGTTGCCGAGGCCAGTGGAAGGTCTTAGAGGTACGGAGCGGGCCCACGCCGCCCTCAGAACTGGGCAGCAGATGACGCCCCGAAAACAGCACACCGCCAAACCCCTGATGATACAAACAGGCGGATCCGGGGGAATGGCCCGGAGTCCAAAACACCCGGCTCTGGGCACTCAAGGTCAGATCGCGATGAAACGGCGTCAGGGGTAATCCGGGAAGCAAGTACGCTTCCTGCTCCTGAACGACAATGGGGCAATTCCAGGCCGCTTGAATGGCTCGAACATTGCCCATACCGCCCCGATGGGTGATAAATAACCAGTCCACACCGCCCTGCGCCGCCAGGAATGCCTGATTGTCTGCATTCCAGGACGGGCAGTCCACCAAAATGTTGACCTCTTCTACAATAAGGTAGGCCGTTCCCCCCAGGGTTTCGCGATTGGGTGGAAAGGCAAAGACAGTGTGGTTTGCTGGGGCGGGTTCGTGTAGGATGGTCCGGGGTTGCTTGGTAGAGGAGTTGTCCTGAGGGGCCACTGGATGTGAAGGGGTTGAGATCAAGGATGTTGGGACTAAGGGTGTTGCGATCAAAGGGGTTGCGATCAAAGGTACTGAAATATTTACGTCACTGGACTGATTAAGATTAGGCAATGAGCCCATTATTTCTACTGCTTTTACTGGGAGTGTTTACTTACTTTATCGTGCAACGGCAGGTCGCTGGCATGACACGCACCCCAGTGTGGCTGTTGTGGCTGGTGGTCATGACGCCCGCCATCATCTGGATGCTGTGGGCGATCGCCTTTGGTAACACCAAACCTCTGCCGACTTGGTTGATCTGGGTCCCCTTTGTGGTCTGTTTGGCGCTCTACTGGAAACTGCTGTACGCTGGCAGAATCCTCCCCCCCGCCGATACTAAACCAACGCAGCCCGCACTCCCCCCTGTCGAAGCCACTCCGGTCCCCCCACCAGCGCTAGAACCTACCCGGCCTATTAATGCAGATGAAGAGAAAAGTCTGCAAACTTGTTTCCCCTGGTCCATATATTATTTGCAACAGATTGATTACCGGCCCCAAGCGGTCATCTGTCGAGGACAATTGCGCAGTCAACCTGATGTTGCCTACAAAACGATTCGAGACAATGTAGAAGGCATTTTTGGCAATCGCTTCTTCGTCATTTTTCAGGAAGGACTCAACGGCAAGCCGTTCTTTGCCCTAGTGCCGAATACATTAGTCGCAGCCAATAGCCAACAGCCCGCCCTATCACGGCCCGCCATTGCCCTAGGGTTGCTCCTGATAACAGGGCTCACCACAGCCCTGGGCTGGACACAACTCCAAGGGCAGAGGTTGGATCTGACTGTAGAAACCGTTGCCAACGGACTACCCTATGCCGCAACACTTTTGGGAATTTTGGGCATGCATGAGCTGGGACATTACCTAGCAGCACGTCGCTATAAAATTCGGGTGACGTTGCCTGCCTTCATCCCCATCATTCCCATGCCATTGTTTCCCTTTGGGACCTTTGGAGCATTTACCCAGATGCGATCGCCCATCCCCCATCGCCGCGCCTTGTTTGATGTGGGCCTTGCGGGGCCGCTCTGGGGTGGGGTGATAGCCTTACCCTTACTACTGTGGGGATTACGGGTGTCCACGGTGGTTCCACACGTCCAAGCGAGTCCCTCAACGTTTCAAGCCATCGATCCCAATATTTCTATACTGCTGACTCTATTCAGTAAGCTGGTCTGGGGCGACACCCTAACCCCGGATACGGCGCTTCATTTGCATCCGATCGCCTTAGCCAGTTGCCTCGGATTAATCATCACGGCCTACAATCTCATGCCTGTAGGACCATTGGACGGAGGACGGATGATGCATGCGATGTTTGGACAGCGCACCGGGGCCATCATTGGGCAAATTTTTCGGCTGCTGCTGTTGGGCCTTTCATTTCTCCAACAGCATTTGTTAATCTGCGCGATTTTACTGCTCCTGTTGCCCGCCGTTGACGAACCCGCGCTCAACGATGTGACTGACCTGGATAATCGCCGCGACCTGTGGGGGCTTCTGGCCATGGGCATCCTCTTGCTGATCATTTTGCCCACCCCCGGCTTTCTCAGCCGATTGCTCAATGTTTAAGCCCAATGGCCCATTGCCTGGTCCTGGCGTTCAGTCACCCGTGCCGCAATCCCCGATCCCCCCATCCCCCATCCAAAATCCCCATGTCCCAAGATGTCGCCCAGTGGCTCGCCGAAATTAAAGTGCTAAAGCAGCAGATTTCTGACCTGCAAGCGCAATTGCAACAGGCTTATCTGAGCACGGATAACTGGCAGCGGCGCTACGAGATTGAGGCCCAACAGCGCCGAGTAGAAGTCCAACAAGCCCAGCAAGCCCTTGACGCACACCAGCAGGAAATTCAGCGGCTTCAGGGAAATGTGGACCTGACGGCAGCAGACCAAGCAGACGCTCTACAGCATCAACTCGATCCCGCAATATCACCCGAGGAACTACGGCGACGCTTAGTCGCGGTGCTGATGAAGCGCGATCGCCTCACTGCTGCCCTAGCCAAAGAACAAGAGGCGCATGAAGAAACCCGCCACAATTTGACCACCGCCTTGGGGGATGCGATCGCCCTGCTGTCTAAAGGAAAAGCAGCGGAGGAAGAATAGTCCCGCTTTAACCGAGAGCGACCACATCAAGAGAGCCGTGTTGCGGGCCACCAATCCAGTGTAGGGTTATAAATGGTGGGTGCAACAGGCGGTAATTGGCCAGTGGGCGGCGAAACCGATGATAGACAGATTCGTAATAGACAGCTCCATGATAAACAGATCCATGGGCCTTAGAAGACTAATCCGACCCAGTATGATGGTGCTGCGTCGGCTTTGTGTCATTGCGTTGGCAGTATTGATCACGGCCTGCGGCAGCGTGGGCAAGGGTCCAACCCGCCAATTAGTGGAACAGGCGATCGCCCTACAGCTCAGCCAAACCCAGCAGGCCCTCGGCAAACAACTGAAGCTTAGCCCAGTAGACAGCACGATCGCCGTGCAGCATGTCACCGTCACCGCGCAAACACCGCTGATCATCGACAGCTTGCCCGCCTTTCGCGTCCAGGGAATCTATGATTTCACTGTGAAACTCCCCACCCGCGAAGTCTCCCAGCGCCAAAATCCCTTTGAAGTCTACCTCCAACGCCAAGCAGAAGGCAAAACCTGGCGGGCGGCCCGGTTAGAAACCGACGAGGTCGGTGCACCGATTTGGATTACCCAACGGTTGCCCTACTAGGGCAATGTGCGATCGAACCAGGACGAAGACCCCGCTCGCAAGTGACCCCGTGATTTCCTGCCCCTCCTATCATTTTTCGTTGCCTCATGCTAACTATTGCTTTGCCAAAAGGCGAATTGTTGAAAAATAGTGTCCGACTGTTACAGGCCGTAGGACTGGACTTTAGTTTGGCCTTAGACAAGTCGAATCGACTGCTGCAAATTCCAGATCCCACCCACACTGCCAAGATTTTGCTCGTGCGGAATGCCGATGTCCCTGTATACGTTGAGTACGGCCAAGCGCAACTGGGCATCGTCGGCTATGACTTACTCCGGGAGAAAAAGCCTCAGGTGGCGCATATGGTGGATTTAGGGTTTGGCT
>CAVYAN010000068.1:0-6275 GCA_963766075.1 uncultured cyanobacterium
AACCGTGCAGCGTCCTTGTAGTCTGGAGCTAGGTGGTCTGGAGCGAGTTAGGAATGAGTCGAGTTCGTTGGGTAGTTCTAAGTGTCGGGAAGAGCTGGTCTTTCGGATTTTCTTGTCGATTGGTGTATAAACTAGCAGAGTATCTTCCGTTCAGTTGTTCCCTAAACCCCGTGCAGTTATGGCTCCCAATAAAGAAATTGCGCAGTTTCATCTGGAGGATGGCACCCCGTTCTTCGTCGAAATTCAAGAGTCTGAGGCCCCTAATCTACGGCGGGCTGCCAATATAGACATCGGTCAGGATGTGATCGAGGCGAAACAGTCCTTTGAAGCGGCGCTGGGGCAGGTGATGCCGGTGGCATCGGCGGCTTTGATGCGGATTCGGACTGGGTTGACGACTCCTGCCGATGAGGTTGAGCTGAAGTTTGGCGTTAAGCTGACGGCTGCTGCTGGTGCCATCATTGCTTCGGTGGGGGGAGAGGTGAATTTTGAAATCACGCTGAAGTGGAAGCAACCCTGAGCGATCGCGGTGGATTGGGTGCATTGTGGATGGGCTGTTTGAAATCGATAGATGTGAATCAATAAAGGATTGCTGTCTGCGTGCGTGAACAGAGCATTGTTGGAATTGAGGGGCGTGATGGCAAATTTGTTGGGTGTGGCTTTGCAGTCACGCCCCGGCATATTTTGACCTGCGCCCATGTGGTCAATGCAGCGTTAGGGCGGACTGGGGATGCGGGTAAACTGTGGCCATCCGATGATGAAATTGCGGTCTGCTTTCAATTTCTTGGAGGCCCATCTTTGCGCGCTAAGGTGGTGTACTGGAAGCCGCCCATATACGAGCTCCAAACATTGCCTGATCGCTATTTGGGGGAGGAAGAGGATATTGCTGGTTTGGAGTTGCTCGGTGCTTTGCCCCCCATTGAACCGTTTAAGTTTCAGCCGGTTCAGCCTCGGTCTGCGCCTGGACAATTACAGGTTTATTTAGTCGGACACGCACAGTTGAGTCGCGGCGCGGAGGCGGAGGCGGAGATTAGGAGCAAGATTCCTTTCGGGTGGTTTGAGCTCATACCGACTGCTACCGAAGTCTTCCTGGTTGAGGGTGGATATAGCGGAACGGCAGTCTATGACAGGCAGGTGGATGATGTTTGCTATGGCATGTTGGTTGCCGCAGGGAAGGCGTGGAAACAAGGCGATATTGCTTACATGATACCGAGTCAAGAATTGGAGCCCGCGATCGCCGCGCTGCAACTGTTCAATGCTCTGTCATGCGCCCAGATAAATCCTGAGGACTTGTGGAAAATTTATCGAGCCACTTATCAGCTCTGTTATCCGCCTGACTGGCATCTAGATCGCCCATATCCTCAGTCGTTGAGTGAAATAGTGGACGCATTTCAGGAAATGGGTATTTCTGAGATTAAGGTGGCTGGAAAGTCGGTGAGTCGCATTGTGGAGTTTGCTGCCCGACTGGCGATTCATGCCACGATTCCGACGGCGGCGCTTCAGAGATGGGGACAGCATCAGCTCCCTGAGTTTTTGGAATTGATGGACCAACTGAGGACTACAGACCTAGCCCTTGTGCCTCAGCGTGTTGCTGATCCTTGTTTGATTTTTGAGGTGTCGTCTGAGCAAGCGCCCTACACGACCAGAGCCTTTTGGCTGACCGATGCTCAAAGCTATGACGAGAATAATAAACAAACCTATCAAAAGGTTGTGTGCTGGGATTTTGAGAACGATCAGGAAATGATCGACGATTTACCCAATTGTTCCTTAGAAAAGCTGCCCCAGCGCCTATCGGGATACCTCCGGACCTGTTTGGAGCGAGGGTTACTCACGGCCCACCTAAGGCTAGAAGTGCTATTACCGCTGTCGTTGATGGATCAGCCGATTGAACGATGGGAATTAAGGTATAAGCCTCTCGGCGCGACCATTCCAGGGAGTGTATTTCAAGTCGTAGTACGCTGCTCTCAAAGGGCAACTAAGGATTATCGAAAATTTTACAAGACCGATTGGCAAGCCTATTGGGATAACGTTCAAGCGCATCTTGATGCTCCAGCAAATCCACATATGGTGGAGGTTTTGCCTTCGGCTAAAGACTCACAATTGACAGCCCATTGTCAATCGCCGTTGGTTGTTGGCTTTAAGGTTAGCGATGTGCCCCAGAGAAAGTTCTTTGAAGCCTTATTGATTGCAGCGGCTCCGGTGGCCATTTGGCTGCGGCATTCGCCCAGTCCGTCTATGAATGAGTCCCGATTGCTGCTTCAGTGGTTAGAACATTTTCTTCAATGTGAGGTGAATCAACTGCCTGAGGCTGCACGCACAGTCCGATTTAACGCGATCGCGTATTCAGAAACTCCCGACCCTGGTAACTTTATGATTGGTCATCATTTATCCTTACTGTGGGAAAACCCCAACTTGCTGCCGCCCCTTGCCACTACTAAAACCAGGTCTGAATCGCTATGAGTGACTGGAAGATTTATCAGGATCCGGGAAATGACCCGCAGCCGCAGCCAGAACGGCTAGCGCAGTTACCGCCTGCGCCGGATTGGCGACCCTCGGGACGCAAGGCAAAAGCGCAGGGGGGTGCGATTGCTGCCCAAACTCGCAGCGAAGAGAAAGCCAAAACTTTTCGACCTCGGGAGCAGGATATTGAACTGGTGAATGCGGCGCTGTATTTGCGTCGTCCACTGCTGGTAACGGGGAGTCCAGGGGTGGGCAAGTCATCGCTGGTCTATTCGGTGGCGTATCAGTTGGGATTGGGGGAAGTGCTGTACTGGCCGATTACAACGCGCACGACCTTACAGGACGGTTTGTATGGCTATGATGCGATCGGACGGTTACAAGACCCGAACTCCAAAGACTCTCTTGCAAGTATTGGCAAGTACATTCAACTGGGTGCTCTGGGTACGGCCCTATTGCCCTCAAAGCGGCCACGGGTATTGCTGATTGATGAGATTGATAAGGGTGATATTGATTTGCCCAATGACTTGCTCTGTGTGTTTGAGGAAGGTGGCTTTAATATCCGAGAATTGACGCGGATTAAAGAAGAGTTGCCGGACGGCAGGGCCACGGTGCAGACGAGCTATACCGATGGCGCAGAAACGACGTTTCCCGTACCGGCGGGGCGGGTTGATTGTGATGCGTTTCCGTTTATTGTGATGACCAGCAACGGGGAGCGTGACTTTCCAGCGCCCTTCTTGCGGCGTTGCATTCGGTTGACGATGAACGAACCCGACAAGGATGAACTGACTCGGATTGTCGAAGCGCATCTGAAAGAAGAGGCGACGGGTGCGGTCAAAACGCTGATTGATG
Organism: uncultured cyanobacterium; assembly: GCA_963766075.1. Classification (GTDB taxonomy): domain Bacteria; phylum Cyanobacteriota; class Cyanobacteriia; order Leptolyngbyales; family Leptolyngbyaceae; genus CAVYAN01. The sequence continues at coordinate 3,307 of CAVYAN010000068.1, forward strand.
AGTTTTATGATCAGCGGGAAGCGGTGCGCGAAAATCGCGGCAATTTAGCGACTGATCAACTGCTGAATGCGGTGTATTTAGTCACCCAGGGCAAGGTTTTGGATGAAGTGGGCCGCAAGCGATTATTAGACCAGTTGTGGAAGCCGTTAAGTAGCTCCGAAGATGCATGATGGGAGAGACATGATGCGCCTACTGGTTGCAAACCTTCAGGAATTTGAGCCGGGGATTGATGGTGAACAAATTGCCAATATCCTTTGGTTGGCGCAGCATATTACGATCGCCCCTCCCAGCGAACTGCCCGCGCCCGTAGCGGAGTCCGTGAAGATTCGCACTGAACGATCAGCGGCGAATATGGACCTAGATACTACGGGCCTAGGAGAGACACCCGCTTTGCCGGAATCAGCGTCGCCTTCTACAGCCTCGGTGTACACGTCGGAGTCGGTGGAGTCGGCGGAATCGGGACCGCGCCTGCCTTTTCGAGCGGCGGCCACCCGTGCTTTGCGGAAACCGATTGAACTAGAACGCGCGCTGCGCCCGTTGATGCGTAAGGTACCTCGCAATCGCGCTACCGACTCGATGAAGTCGCCACAGCGGAGCGGATGGCTGAAACCACACTGCTTGCTGCGACCACACTGCCAACGCCTGTGGTGGTAGCAGAACGCGAACGCTGGTTAGATGTGGCTTTGGTGGTGGAAGAGACGAGCTTGACGGAAATTTGGCGCAAGTCGATTGATGAGTTTCAGCGGTTGTTGGAGCATTTGGGCGCGTTTCGTGATGTGCGGGTATGGACAATGCGACGGCGGGAAGCCCCCCAACCCCCAAGTTTGGGGGAGCATAATCCGGTTCCCCCCAAACTTGGGGGGCTAGGGGGGCGCTTCGCGAATCCGACCGCCAAAACCCCAGAAGCCCTAGAGCTATTTCCTCGGCATCGGCGGCGAGGTGCTTCCGGGCGGGTGCATAGCCATCAGGAATTGATTGATCCTACCCAGCGGCGGTTGATTCTGGTGCTGAGTGACTGCACTTCGGATTCTTGGTGGGAGGGTAAAGTTCACCCGTGGCTGAAGGATTGGGCTGCCGTGAATATGGTATCGGTGATGCAGTTGCTACCCCAGCGGATGTGGGAGCGGGGGATTTTGGGGGAAGGATTGCCGGTGCAGTTGCGGGCGCAGATGCCTGGAACCCTGAACCATCACTGGCAACTGGAAGATCTGCCGGTGTGGCGCAGCGCAGTGCCCGATCAGATCTGACGTTGCCGGTGGTGGCGTTGGAGCCGGAGGCTTTGGGGCGATGGGCACGGGCGATCGCTGGCTTTGGGGAGTTTCCCACGGCGGGGGTTGTGTTTGAAGTGGGTTGGCAACAGGGGCTAGAGATTCCGGCTCTGCCCTCAGCGCGTGCTCCGGTCGGGTTGAGTCCGGCAGAGGTGGCCCAGCAGGCGCAGCAGTGGGTGGCCCAGTTTCGCGACGATGCGTCGCCGATGGCGCGGCGGTTGGCGGTGTTGATGGCGGCAGCACCCGTGAATTTGGACGTGGTGGGGTTGATTCAGGAGACGTTGCTGAAAAAGTCCGCCACTCAAGTGCATGTGGCCGAGGTGTATTTGGGCGGTTTGATGCAGCGGGTGGGTGAGCGGGGCAAGACCCGGTTTGAGTTTAAGCCCGGTGTGCGGGCAGAACTGCGTAAGTCGTTGCCGAAGTCGGAGGCGCGGCAGGTGCTAGAGGCGGTGTCGGGGTATGTGGCGGATCGCTTGAGGTTGCCCCTACGCAGCTTGGATGCCTTGCTGATGGCAGATTTGTCTGAGAGTGCGGAGGAGGAGGTGTTGCCCTTTGCGGAGATTGCGATTGAGACCCTGCGGCAAATGGGCGGGAATTATGCGGCCTTTGCGGAACAGGTGGTGCAGCGGCGGAGTGCGGGTAGCTCCGAGTCTGCATCGATGGACCCAGAAGAAGAGTGGGAGGAAGATCGCGATCAAAGTGACGATGACGTAAATGCTGGTGTCTATGCGGCATTCAATGAGCATTTAGATTATTTTGAGCAGACAATTATTGAGCGGTTTAGCCAAGAAGAATATGACTTTCAGTTAACCCCTCACCCTAGAGAGATGAGAGATATTCATAAAGTAATTCCAGTAGAGAATGAAATATTTGTAGAAATACTTGATTATCATCTAACAGAATATTTAAATGCGGAATATGGTTACAAGTTAAGAAACTTGATCTCGGAAGCTTGCGGCTCGTTTGAGCTGTCTATCCGGATTAATTTTTCTGCGGAAATTAAATATGTGGATCATGAAGCGTACAATCCAAATCTAGAAGAAGAAGTTCCTACCTTTGGCGAAGTGGTGCCCAATCAAATGGCTCAGGCTGTTGCAGTGGCTAACCTGTGGTTTGGTGAAGGCAACGAAGTAGAGCCTGAACTGGTTGAATTAAGGCTTGAAGAGCCAATTACGATTGATTTGACCCAGCGTCTAGAGGCTAGTGTTTCTACTCCGCCAATCCAGTGGCAAGTCTTTGAGTTTGAGGGGATGATAGTTGAGTTTGAGCCTGATGTTGACGTTGTGCTCGAATCTTTTGAATTTGAAACGGCCACGCTAGAGCAGCGGAAAACGGGGATTCTGCGACGCAAGACAGAGTGGGTAATCCAGCAGCGGCGGGGACAGGCGCGACAGTTTGTGGAGCGCTTAGCCGATGCTGTGACGCTTAGCATGGTGGCAATTCCCGCTGGAGAATTCCTCATGGGGTCGCCAGAGAATGAGCCAGAGCGATTAGACTCTGAAGGCCCACAGCACCGCGTCACCGTGCCTGAATTTATTTAGGCAAGTACCCAGTCACCCAGGCGCAATGGCGGGTTGTGGCTGGGTTTCCGGAGATTGAGCGAGAGCTTGATCCAGATCCGGCTAATTTCAAGGGGGATGAACGCCCAGTAGAGCAAGTTTCGTGGGAAGAGGCTGTAGAGTTTTGTGCGCGACTAAGCGA
>CAVYAN010000069.1:0-31390 GCA_963766075.1 uncultured cyanobacterium
TACCGATCCACGGGTTCACCGCATGGCCTGGGATAACGTCAATGACGAATTGCTGCTGGCCTCATCTGTGCGCTCGACGATCCTGCGCTACAGTGCGCAAACCCTGGAATTCAAAGGCAGCATTCCCACGGTGTTTGGTGTCCGATCGGTGGCAGTTGACGCGCAGCGCCACCTGCTGCTGACGGGAGGACTGGCGACCAATAGGATGGAGGTCTTTGACCTGCTGACCCACCAAAAAATGGCTGACTACTATTTGGGTCCCTGGCTGCGGGAAATTTGTATTGACGCCAATGCCGGTGTCGCCTATGTTTCTGCCAATGGGGCTTTGTATCAGGTGAACTATCTGGCCAAACTCTAGAATTTTAGAGCGATCGCCCCGGCGGGTATTCCCGAAGGGATTTTAGACTTTGGATTTTAGAGGTTTAATCTTTAATTGTAACTACTCAGCGATCGCGATCGCCTCTCTAGGGGGCCGAATTTGACCCGCCCCGCCCTGCGGACACCCCTCCCAGGAGGGGAATGCTCGAAAATCCCCTCCTGGGAGGGGTTCGGGGTGGGTGCAACGGATGGCACAAGCTGAGTAATAATTTTTAATTTCTAATTTTCAGAACTCCAGACTGTGCCCTCTTTGCTCTGTTGGTGCTGCTATGTTGCCTAAACTTCGCTTTTCCAGAACCGTTGCCCGCTGTGTGCTGGGGGTGATTTTGGCGATCGCCCTTCTCCTGCGCCTTCTGAGCTTGCGGGGCGAATCGTTCTGGCTGGATGAAGCCTACTCGTTTTATCAAGCCCGCAACCCGTTTCTCTTCGGCGTGGATAACCCGTTTCATTTGGTTAAATTTACCTCGCGGCTGGCTTTTATTCGGCATATCCTGGCGGATGACATTCACCCGCCGTTTTACTATGGCCAGTTGGCGCTGTGGTCCCAGCTAGGGACGAGTGATATCCGGATGCGGGCCAATTCAATTCTGTGGGGCATGTTAACTATTCCAGCGACCTATGGGTTCGCCAAGCAATTGGTTGCGCCACAGCGGCGGGCCTCAATGTCGGTGTATCGGCCATTGGATTTGTCATTAGATTCGTCATCAGATTCGTCATTGGAGCCGTTATTAGATCCGTCCTGGAATCGGCGATCGCTGGAGCATGCAGAATCCATAGCCGAGGTGGTGGCATTAATCAGTGCGGCCCTGGTGGCCTTTTCGCCATTCTTTGTGGAGATGTCGGTGGAGTTGCGCATGTATGGACTAATGACGTTTCTAGCCGTGGTGTCTGTCAGCAGTTTCTACAGGATGGTGCAATCGGCTCAACCTACTTGGCGAGATGGGTTAATTTATACGATTTCAAATATCTTATTTATTTATAGTCAAGGCATCGGCTTTTTATGGTTCATCATTCAAGCCGCACTGTACGCCAGTATTTTTGCACTGCCTGGGTTACGATCTCGCACTGTACCCGTCACGCTGAAGCCTTGGCTTTGGAGTCAAGCGATCGCCCTTTTGACTTTCTTGCCCTGGGCTTTGTTGGTGATCACAATGAGTGGCCGGATTCGCGGGGCAAATTACCTGCGGGTGCCCACTTGGCTCGATTTAATGAGTGTGCCGGGACAGCTTTTATTTAATAATGCGGCGTCCTTTAGCTATCCTTCGCCGCCGTTGCCCACGCCGCTGCCGCTGCTGTGGGGATTATGGGCGGGGACCGTGGGCTTGGTGGCGATCGCCCTCTACCGTCTGCGCGATCGCCGCTTGGTGTTTGGGGTGCTGGTGTGGCCCTCGGTAGGGGCACTGGCGATTTTTTACGGGGTCAGTCTGTTGGCGAGACCGATTTTTATCTTGCGGGCGCTGTCATTTACGCTGCCGTTTTTTGCGGTGCTGGTGGCCATTGGCATGGTGACGGTGGTGGAACTGTTCTGCCACCCCGCGCGTCTGCGCAGGCTGCTGCTGGGTGGGGTGCTGGTGGGCCTTTTGGGGATTAATTTCTACGGCATTCACGATGGCATCGTCACGGCAAATCGCACGCAGTGGCGGGAGGTGGGCGCTTTTCTATCGCAGCGGGTGGACCCGAACGATGCGGTGGTGGTGCCCTATTCTTCGGCGGGGGAGTTTTTGTTGTATAACGCGGTGCCCCGGCAGCACTACACCGGGGAGCTGATTGAGCAGTTGCGGTTGTATTGGCGGGAACCGGAGAACTTCGTCAAGGTCTGGGGACCGGATTATGATGGGTTTTTGCGATCGCAGCAGCTTGACTATCAAAAGTCTGTGCGCCTGCTGCTGCTGACGGAAAATGTGGAGCAGGTTTTGGCCGTGTCGGCCCAGCGTCCGCCCAGCGCCCGGGTTTGGCTGGTCACGAGTCCGGGGCGCACGGGGGACGAACTGGCCCGATACCAAGCCCAGTTGGCCAAAACCAAGGTTCTAAAAACAACGACACAATTCTTTCGGGCGACGGTGATGCAGTATGAGTGAGCGGGATCGTCAAACTGGGCTTAGACGAGTTGGGGCGGTGGTATTTGGGTTGAGGCATGGAGCGCGGGTTGGCTGTCCGGCGGGTCAAAAAATCACACAGATTTGAATAAAAATGCACTCTATGTGAGTTTGGGGGTATCTGAGTTTTGGCGGTTTAATGGGCGGGTCTGGCAGCAAGTCACGTGCAGTTCAGGCCGCTATAATCAATTGTAAAAATGCCAAAATGGCAACCTAAAGAATGTAGGGTCCATGGTGCCTACTATGCTATTTGGGGGCCGATTTTAAGCAAAAAACCCTCTGGGCAAGGGTTTTGCTTAAAAAATGGCTTGTATTAGCCATTAATCCTGAAATCCGCACTGAGCAGGGATTTTAACGATCACCGCTTACAAGCGGAGCTTTTGATAGTTGGGATGGGATTTAATTAAGGTCGGATCCAAGTCTAATTCCCTGTGCCGGTTTTTCCATCTGCCCCCTTGCGTGGCTCTGCGCCTTCTGGTACGCTCGGATGCTAAGGCACGGGTCGATTCAGGCCCGGTGCCCTTCCCAAAAACTAAAGCGCGATCGCAGAGTGTTTGCGGCACTTTGCGATCGCTAACCCCCACGCTGTGTACACCAGCACGGAGGCTTGTTTCATTTTACAAGCCGCCCTGTTTTGTACTCGCAAACGGGGCGGCTTTAGTTTTTGGGTTTCCTACCCATACCAATAAACCAGGAGACCCAAAAATGAACATTCCCATGCCCAGCGGCCTAATCGCCACTGCCCCGTCCGAAGCGTGCATGTAGCCCTGACCGGTAGCCGCGCCAGTGTTCAGGCGGCGATTCACTTGCTCCACGAGTTGAACTTTATCGCGGGCAGCGAGTGGAGCAAGCCCATTGCGCTGCAACAAACTAACACGGTCATTTGCGTGGCGACGCGCCAAATTCGGACGGAATAGGCCCTTGATTCCCAGATCCCTGGGGTTTTGCAAAACCCCAGGGATCTGAAACCCCCCAGGAGTTACGGACTCAGCGGAACCGAGAGAAATCCCTGTGTATAGTTAGGAAAGATTTTCCTATCGCCGACGAGACCATGAGTGTCCTGCAAATTCTCAGCGATCCCAATGTGCAACAAATCGTCATGCCTCTGGCCCTGGGACTGCTTGGCATTCTATCGTCATGGGCGGGGAATCAGTTGCCGCAGTTGCCGAAGGCTAACGGCTGGCGAGTGCTGAAACTGGCGGTGGAAGTGATGTTAGCCGCTGTCGCTCTCGCCAGTTTGCCCAAGGCCATCACAGCGATCGCGACCAAAAGCGATGACACCCTTCAACTTATCGGTTGGATTTATGTGATTGTTTTGCTGCTGTTGCTCTGTGCGATCGCGGGGGATGGCTGGCAGTTATGGCACAAGCGATCGCCTGCCCAAACCATTGCCGATGAAAAAGCCACGCGCCGTCGCGATCTGCGGCAGGCTTTGATGGATGAGGTGCGGCACAAATGGATTCGTGGCGTGCTGGAAAAGGAAAACTCGTTGTATCACCGATCGCGGATTGAGCTGGGGTTGCAAGCCTGTCCGGATTTGGTGCGGCATTTGGAATCTCGGCAGCAGCAGCACTGGCGATCGCTGCCCGTGGGCACGCGAATTTTTGACGAGTTTGTCAACCTGGGGGAAGGGGGCACGCTGCTGATTGTGGGGGAGCCGGGGGGCGGCAAAACGACGCTGCTGCTGGAACTGGCGCGGGATTTGTTAGCGGCGACGGCGGCGACGGATCCGGAGCAACCCGTGCCCGTGGTGCTGAACCTGTCCTCCTGGGACAAGGTGCAGAAAGATCGCCAACCGATCTCCACTTTGCAGGATTGGCTGATTGCAGAGCTCTATGGCAAGTACAGCGTGCGGCGGGAAGTGGGTGCGGCGTTGCTGCAAGAGGAAAAGCTGGTGCTGCTGCTGGATGGTCTGGATGAGGTCCTCGCGGAGCGGCGAGAGGACTGTGTGGCGGCCATTAACCAGTTCCAGCGGAATCATGGGGCCATCGAAATCGTCGTCTGTTGCCGGATTGCGGACTACGAAGCGCTGACCACGGGGCTAGACCAGTTTCGGTCGGCGATTTATATTCGGCCCTTGGATTTGGCGCGGGTGGAGGACTATTTGCAGCAGGCGGGACCAGCGTTGGCGGGCTTTCGGCAAACGCTGCGCCGGGATGCCGACTTGCAAAAGCTGGTGGGCCAACCGCTGTTTTTGGCCATTGCCACCCTGGCCTACAAGGATCACGCCGCCGCTGAGTTGGTGAATTTGTCGGAGGCGGCGCGGATGCAGATCTTGTTTGATCGCTACATCCAGCAGATGTTTGTCCAGCGCCCGCTGCCGCCGAGGGAACAACTCCAGATGCGGCGCTGGCTCTGCCAGGTGGCCCAGCAAATGGGCAGCGAAAAAGAATTCCTGATCGAACGGATGCAGCCCAGGGATTGGTTGCGGCGATCGGGCCATCAATGGCAATATCGGCTGATTTTGGGTCTGATTTTCGGTCTGATTCTGGGTCTGATGTGGGGGCTGATTTTTGGTCTGATGTGGGGTCTGATGTGGGGTCTGATGTGGGGTCTGGACTCGATTGATTTGGTCGAAGCGCTTCAAATTTCGATGCAGATCGGGGCGAGACGAAAAATTTTTAGGCAGATAAAACAAAATTTGATTTTGGGTCTGATGTGGGGGCTGATTTTGGGTCTGATGTGGGGCCTAATTTGGGGTTTGATTAGGGGTCTAATTTGGTTTCTGATTAGGGGTCTAATTTGGTTTCTGATTAGGAGTCTGATTAGGAGTCTGATTTTCGGTCTGATTTTTGGTCTGATTTTTGGTCTGATTTTCGGTTTGATTAGGGGGCTGATAGGGGGTCTGAAGGCGGATATTCAGACTCGGACTGCGCCCAATCAGGGAATCTTGAATTCCCGCAATAACACGCTGCTGCTGAGCGGAGTGGCGCTGGGTTTAACCCCACTTTTATACCCAGCTCTGGCCTATGGGCTACCCTGGGTTGTCGATCAAGCGATGGTCGATTTTGTCATTCCTGCCACTCTTCCTGCACCCTTCCTGTTTGCCTTCTTGTTGGGCGGCGGCCAAGCCTGCATCCAGCACTTCGCCCTGCGCTTAGTCCTTTACGGCAACCACCTCATCCCCTGGAACTTTGTTCGCTTTTTCCAGCAGGCCGAAGACCGCCTGTTCATCCAGCGCACCGGCGGCAGCTACATTTTCATCCACCGCACCCTCCAAGAACACTTCGCCACCCGGCGCGATTAGGCGGGTGCCCAACCCCATCACCCTCAGCGCCTACGGCTTCCGCCCCACCGACGACATTCTCAAAAAACGCCTGCCCCCCACCCTGTCCCAAACCCAGGGCAGCAACCGCGCATCTCCTAGTCCAGGCGCTTCGTCAACTCGCTTAGCTGCTCCATCTGATTGGGCGCTAAACTCCATCCCAGCGCCCCCGCATTCTGCCGCGCCTGTTCCGCATTTTTGGCCCCCGGAATCGGCATCACATTCCCCTGCATAATCAGCCAATTCAGCGCCACCTGCGCCATGGTCTTATCGTGCAGATCCGCAATTTTTTCCAAGGCATTCAGCACGGGTCTTAGCTTGTCTAAATTCTGGGGACTAAACCGTGGATCAATCTGCCGCGCCCCCTGGGCCTTAATCGAACCATCGCTCCGATATTTCCCCGTCAGCAACCCCTGCGCCAGCGGACTGTACGCCAAAATCGTCACCCCCAAATCCCGCGCCACCTGCAACACGCCATTGCGCTCAATTTGCCGGGTCAGCAGCGAATAACGCACCTGATTCACCGCCAAAGGAATGCCCCGCGCCGCCAACAGGGCATGCGCCCGCTGGGTTTGCTCTGCGGAATAATTGCTCACCCCGATCGCCCCAATCCGGCCCTTTTCCACCTCATCGGCCAAGGCATTCATCAACGTCGGCTGACCCATCAAAAAATCCAACGGCCAATGGACCTGATAGAGCGGCACCGAAGCCACCTGGAGCCGCGCCAAACTAGCCGTCAGCGCTTCGGAAACCGATCGCGCCTGCCAGCGCCACGGCAAGGGAAAATATTTGGTCGCAATCTGCACAGGCTGCGACGTTTCCTGCATAAATCGGCCCAACAGCCGCTCCGACTCGCCCCAGCCATAAATTTCCGCCGTATCAAAAAAGGTAATGCCCGCCGCCACCGCCGCGTGGAAGGCCGCCTTCACCTGCTCTCCCCCATAGTCCTTGCCATAGCTCCAGAACAAGTTGTCCCCCCAAGCCCAGGTGCCAATTCCCAGGGCGGGAATCGTCGGTCCTTGGTGGCCCAGTTGAATCGTCTGCATGGGGATCGGCATGGGAGTCGGCATGGGAGTTGGCATGGACATATCCTGAATCTTGGGTGATGCGTGCAGTGGCCGGGGGCCGCACGCCGGGGGCCGCAGGAGGCTGCGTTTTCTGATGCATTTTCTGAGTATATCGCTCCTAAAGTGATGCGGAGGCGCGTTTCGAGTGCCATTCTGATTCGGATGCGGCCCGAATTTCTGATACCCGCCTGATTTCCCGTGCCCCATTGAAAACGTTTGCCCCTATTCTGGAGAATAACGTTTGGAGAATACCGTTCATCCCTCGTGTCGTCTGCCCTTTAGAAAAGCCGGATCCCCCGTTATGGACAATCGTTCACCCAACCCAGAAGTGCCAAATCCAGAAGTGTCAAATCCAGAAGGGCTAAACCCAGCCAGTACCCCGCTGCCCCGCCTCTCCCTGCTGACGATGGGGCAACTGGGGCTATTCCAAATGGGCCTGGGCATGATGTCTGTGCTGCTGCTCGGCGTCTTGAACCGGGTCATGATTAAAGAGCTCGCGATTCCCGCGACGATCGCGGCGGGGGCGATCGCCGTCCACCAGTTCATGGCCCCGGCCCGCCTGTGGTTTGGGCAACTGTCTGATGCCCAGCGCCTTTGGGGATACCACCGCACGGGCTATGTGTGGATTGGGTCGGCACTGTTTGCGATCGCGGCCTTCCTCGCCGTCCAAGTCATGTGGCAACTGGGCGACAGTCTGCAAGCCGTGGGCTGGGCGTTGCCCACGCAACTCTGGGCGTTGTTATTGGGTCTGGTGTTTGCCCTGTATGGCTTGGCCCTTAGTTCTGGGTCTACGCCGTTTGCCGCGCTGCTGGTGGATGTATCCGACGAAGACCAACGTTCCAAGCTGGTGGGCATTGTCTGGTCCATGCTGATGGTGGGTATTGTGATTGGGGCCATCATTAGTTCAAAACTGCTGCCGGGGGCGGTGAATTGCTACGAGCTGGGGAAAGCCGACCTCACCACCCTGCGCGCAGGCATGAACCGACTGTTTGCGGTGGTGCCAGGAATCGTGTTTGGGCTGACACTGCTGGCCACCTGGGGCGTTGAGAAAAAGTATTCTCGCTTTGGGCAGCGATCATAACGGTGGAGCGAGAAGATCAAGTCACCTTTGGGCGGGCCTTTCGCATCCTCACGGCCTCGCCCCAGACGGGGCTGTTCTTCAGCTTCCTGCTGTTTATGACGATTAGCTTGTTTATCCAGGATCCAGTGCTGGAGTCCTACGGCGGCCAGGTGTTTGGCATGTGCGTGGGCGATACGACAAAGCTGAATGCGTTTTGGGGCACGGGCACGCTGATCGGCATTTCCGCAGCGGGCTTCGTGGTAGTGCCCAAATTGGGCAAGGAACGGACGGCCAAGCTGGGCTGCATTGGGGTGGCCCTCTGTGCCGGATTGTTGATTTTGGCGGGCGTTGCTGCCAACCAAACGCTATTCAAGAGCGCGGTGTTGCTGTTTGGTTTGGCGTCGGGCATCACGACGACGGGGGCGTTGAACCTGATGCTGGATCTAACGGTGGCGGAAACAGCGGGGACGTTTATTGGGGCCTGGGGACTGGCCCAAGCCATGGCGCGGGGGTTTGCGACGGTGCTGGGCGGCTCGTTGCTGGATCTGGGCAAAGGGCTGTTTGGCAACAATGTGTTGGGGGCCTATGGTCTTGTGTTTGGGATACAGGCGATAGGCATGTTGGGGGCGATCGCCCTACTCAGCCGCTTGGATCTGAAGGAGTTTCGGACAACCGCCCAAAGGTGCGATCGCCACCGTTTTCCAAAGCGATCTGGACTAAGGCAATTTCCCAGAAATAATACACCTACTGGGTAATAGATCCGCTGGCTGAGCGGAGTCGTAATCCGTTCCCGCAGGTTAGCCAGCGACAAATTGCTCCCTGAGCGGAGTCGAAGGGAGCGGAGTCGTAGCCAAGGCAGATTGATCCCTGAGCGGAGTCGAAGGGAGCGGTAGGTTACTAAAACGCCAAAGCTGCGGGTTTAGACTAAGCTAAGCCCGCAGCTTTGGTAAAGGCATGACCCTTTGACACTGGCCTTTTGAGATTGGCCTAGACCGACGCTTGCTGACGCTGATAGAGCGACCAGTACAGTCCTCGGTTGCGGAGCAACTCATCATGGGTGCCCTTCTCCACGACAATGCCTTTTTCAAGCACAACAATTAAGTCTGCACGTTTTAGGGCGGCAAAGCGGTGGGCAATCAGAAATACGGTGCGCCCCTGGGTGGACTTTTGCAGATTTTGTAGAACTTGCTGTTCGGTTTCACTGTCCAGAGCGCTGGTGGCTTCATCCAAAATTAGGATTGGGGCTTTGGACAGGAAAAGACGGGCTAGGGCCAGACGCTGGCGCTGTCCCCCGGAAAGGGCCGTACCGCGTTCACCGGCGTTGGTTTCGTAGCCGTTGGGTAAGTCGCTGATAAAGTCGTGGGCCACCGCTAAGCGGGCAGCTTCCACTACTTGTTCCGCCGTGATTTCGGGATTGCTGAGGCTGATGTTGTCCAGGATAGTGCCGTTGAAGATGAAGTCTTCTTGGAGGACGACGCCCACCTGCTGTCTCAGAGAAACGAGGTCTGCGCTCTTGATGTCAAAGCCATCAATCAGGATACGACCAGACTCGGTGGTATACAGGCGCTGGAGCAGTTTGGATAGGGTGCTTTTGCCGGAACCACTGCGCCCGACCACACCCACCAGCATGCCGGGTTCCACATTAAAGGAAATACCGCGCAGAACGGGTTCCAGATTAGGCTGGTAGCGGAAAAAGACTTGGTCGAAGGTGACTTTGCCTTTGAGCGGCGGTAGAACCAGGCCAGTGCCCGCTTCGGCTTCTGGAGGAGTGTTGAGGATATCGCCGATGCGATCGACCGAGAGCAGAACCTGCTGTAGGGTCTGCCAGAGTTGAATTAGGCGCAGAAGGGGGCCGGTCATGCGACCAGAAAGCATCTGGAAGGCAACCAGTTGACCAATGGTGATTTTTTGGCTAATCACTAATCCAGCCCCAAACCACAGAATGACTAGGTAAGAGAGGTTGGTGAGAAAGTCGGCGATGTTGCTGCTGATGTTTTGAGTCGTGGAGGCTTTGAACCCGGTGCGGATGAAGCGGGCGAAGAGGCCCTCCCAGCGATCGCGGGAAACCTGTTCTGCGGCGTGGGCCTTCACCGCATGAATTCCCGTAACCGTTTCCACCAAAAACGACTGACTATCGGCACTGCGATTAAAGGTTTCATTCAACCAGTTCCGCAGAATCGGCGTAGAAATAAACGTCAACAGAACAAATAAAGGAATTACAGACAACGCGGCCCAGGTAAGGGTGGCGCTGTAGTAGAACATAATCGTCAAGTAGACAGCCGCAAAAATGGAGTCCAACACCACTGTGAGGGCGGTGCCCGTGAGGAATTGGCGAATATTTTCCAACTCCTGGACTCGGGCTACGGTATCCCCCACCCGCCGTGCTTCAAAATAGGACAAGGGCAACCGCATCAGGTGGCGGAACAATTGGGCAGAAAGGCTCAGATCCAGGCGGCGCGCCGTGTGGGTAAAAATAAATAGGCGCAGAATCCCCAGGAAGGCTTCAAAGAAGGCAACCCCCAGCAGAGCGATCCCCATCACATCCAGGGTGGGAATGCTGCCTTGGACCATAACTTTGTCAATCACCACCTGGGTAATGACGGGAGTGGCTAAGCCCAGCAACTGCAAGGTAAAAGAGGCCAACAACACCTCTAGCAGCAGCTTGCGATATTTCATCACCGCAGGCAAAAACCACGCCAGACTAAAGCGCTCTTGCTTTTGAACCAGTTCCACTAGCCACAACTGGCCATCCCAATGGGGTTCAATCAGCGGACGAGGGATAGTTTCACAGGTGTGGGCGGGGTTGAGCGGATTGGCAACAATGAGGCGATCGCCCTTGACGCCGTACACCAGCACCCAACTCAGAGGAGGCTCTGGAACTACCCCAGAAGTTGCCCCATTACTTGAACCGTTACTTACGCCAGGGAGAGCTGTCGTTCCGCCCCGCCACTGCATCAACGCCGGAAAACTCAGTTTTCGGAAATCAGGCCAAGCGACCTCCACTCGGCGGAGCTGCAACCCCAGCTTATCGCAAGCTTCTACGACCTCCGCTGGACGTTGTCCGCGCAACTGGCGCTGCACCCAATCAATCTGGGTGGAATTCTGCAGGTGATTCGCCGCCATCGTGAGGCAGGCCGCCGCCGTATTGACACTGGGGACAAAGGGAAAGCCGGAAATCGGCTCGGGTGCAGTAGCTGCTTGCGGCAAATAGCGCCCCGCTTGCAATGCCCAGTAGCGATCTAACTCAGGTGAGGCAATGCTTTGCCAAAGATCCGTCGGCCAGACCGCCACTTGGACATCTTTGTCAGCAGAACGAGCTTTCCAATACCCCGGTAGATGGATCAAGTCGCCTAACCAGTCGCCCTGCTTAATCAGCGTGGAGGCTCCTTCTTCAGGGACCAAACGCACCTTGCCCGCAATGACGAGCATCTGGGTGCCTGGGTTGTCTGTCGCCCACAGCATTTCCCCCAAACCGAAACGCCGCAGTTTGGCCGCCTGCTTGAACTGAACTTGCTGCTCTGGGCTGAGGAATGATAGGGGGGGAACCCCCCAGGGCAGATCGAGGGTTAGGTCATTGGCAATCATTCGTTCACCTGTAGTTTCACCGTCATGCTTTGGATTTTTTCGGACAGCCAGCGATCGAAAATTTCGGTTTGAATGACCTGGCGCAATTGAGCGTCATCCAGAGTTGCAGGCATCAACTGCTCTACGCGGAAAATCGCCCAGTATTTTTCGGCACCAAATTCTAACGGACCAACCAAGTCACCTACATTAGCAGAGTCGATCGCCGCCCGCAGAAAGTCCGGCATGGTACCCCGGCTGACCGGTCCCATCATGCCATTGGCCACTCGCTCGTCAGCGGTAGAATATTCCCGTGCCAGATTCTCAAAACTCGCCCCCTCGCTAATTTGGGTATGCAGCTCTTCCGCCAACTCTTGGCTCGGCACCACAATCCGAGACAGCACAACGCGGTCAAAGAAAATCTTCCGATCAATAAAATGCTCTTGCAGGCGAGCATCAACAATCTGCGCCTTAAGCTTTTCTAGCTTGAAACTATTGGTAATTTGGCTATGGAACATTTCATAGGTTGTGCCGTTCCGCCCTAACCACTCCTGAAACGCTTTAGCATCGGTTAATTGATTTTGTAGGCGGAAGTCCACCACCGCCTGCTCAACCATGGCGCTACTAACGTCAAGACCATCGCGCGCAGCCACTTCGGACTCTAAAACATGCTGCCGCAAAATATCGCCAATAAACCCCTGCAGCTTACCCGCAGACTGTAAATATCGCAGACATTGCCGTAAAGATATTGGCGTTTCATCAATCAGCAGCAGGGCGTTTGAGGAGGGGGCGTTCGATAGGGGGGCGTTCGATTCCATGGGTACATCTAACTCGGTAGGGTTCTAGGGGTCATTACTATATTGCCCAAGATTACGGGGAACCTCACACAAATCTCTCTCAGACTCTCCGAGAAATTAAGGATAGTGGCTACCGTAATCCCACGTAAGCTTGGCTTAAAATGCAGCGGGCGACCCTAGTGGCAGGGACCTCAAAGGCACTACATCCGTAAAACTACGCCGAGGGGTTATATAAAGTCAGGATCCGGATGCTAAACCTAGCATGGGTGGTAGGAAAGCCAGAGACATCCTTGCTCACTTTTCACACGATTTTCATTACGGCATTTTTATTTTAATCCTGAACTGGCACAGTCTAGGGTGATTCCGGCGTGACGATCTGCACAACGATCTATATATCTATATATACGCGCCGTATGACCGCTTTACAATTTCAGTAAAATATTGGTGAATAGATCTAAACCCCGACCGGAAAACCGGAGAATTTATGGCAAGATCTATAAGGCTCTAATCCGGCTAAACTTTTAAAATTGTTGCAACGCAATAGGACATTCAGTTATGGCTCTTCGACTTGGTGATACGGTCCCTGATTTTACGCAGGACTCTTCGGAAGGTACGATTAACTTTTTCGAGTGGGCGGGCGATAGCTGGGTTGTACTGTTTTCCCACCCGGCAGACTATACTCCCGTCTGTACCACAGAACTCGGCATGGTAGCAAAGCTCAAGTCAGAATTCGACAAGCGCAATGTTAAATGCATTGCCCTCAGCGTGGATGATGCTGAGTCCCATAAAGGCTGGATTGGCGATATTAATGAAACTCAAGCTTGCAGCGTTAACTATCCGATTTTGGCCGATGGGGATAAGAAAGTATCGGAACTCTACGACATGATCCATCCTAATTCCAGCACCGGCATGGCGCTAACGGTGCGTTCGGTCTTTGTTATTGACCACAATAAGAAGCTGCGGCTCTCGATTACTTATCCCGCCAGCACAGGCCGTAACTTTGACGAATTGCTGCGGGTGATTGATTCCCTGCAACTCACGGATAATTACAGCGTGGCGACTCCAGCCAATTGGACGGACGGTGGAGATTGTGTGGTGGTGCCTTCTATCCCGACAGAGGAAGCGGTGAAGAAATTCCCCAAAGGCGTAAAAGAGATCAAGCCTTATCTGCGGATGACTCCCCAGCCGAATAAGTAAACATAACAATAGTCGGACTAGGGCTTATCAAAGGAGTTCCCAAGGGCAGGTCTGCCCCTGGGAACTCCTTTTTGGCATATCTGCCGCAGCACATCTGACGACCCCAATTAAACACCCGCACGAGCACTAATCCCCTTGAACCCGCAACCGCACGGACGCTGCGTGAGAAGGTAAGCCCTCTGCTGTTGCTAGCACGTCGATCGCCCGCGCCACTTTCTGCAATGCGGTAGGGGAGTATTGAATCAGGCTGGAATGCTTCAAGAACGTTTCTACGCTCAACGCTGAGGCATAGCGGGCCGCCCCCGACGTGGGCAAGGTGTGGTTCGGTCCTGCCAGGTAATCGCCAACGGCCTCTGGCGTGGAGCATCCGAGGAAAATCGCGCCAGCATGGCGAACCTTGTCCACCAGACTCCACGGATCCTCAACTTCCAACTCCAAATGTTCCGGTGCGAATTCGTTGGAGAGTTCCACAGCTTCCGCCAAAGATTCAACCACAACGACAAGTCCATAGTGCGCGATCGCCTTTTCCGTCAAAATCCGCCGGGGGTGATCCACCAACTGCCGCTCGACTTCTTCCACCACCTTACGGGCTAACACCGAATCATTGGTTAGCAAAATCGCCGAGGCCATTTGGTCATGTTCCGCCTGAGCCAGCATATCCGCTGCCACATGGGCCGGGGTAGCCGTCCGGTCGGCAATAATCAGTACCTCCGATGGACCCGCCAACGAATCGATGCCAACGGTGCCATAAACCTGCTTCTTAGCCAAGGTCACATAGATATTGCCGGGGCCGGTAATCACATCGACCTTGGGAATGGTCTCCGTGCCGTAGGCCAAAGCCGCGATCGCCTGAGCCCCTCCCACTTGATAGATTTCTTCCACTCCGGCTTCCTGCGCCGCCACCAACACCGCAGGATTGATCCCACCCCGATCCGCGTTAGGCGGCGTCACGATCACAATCCGCGGCACGCCCGCCACCTTCGCTGGTACCGCGTTCATCAGTACCGTGCTAGGATACGCCGCTTGCCCGCCCGGAACATAAAGCCCAGCCCGATCCACCGGGGTATAGCGCTTGCCCAAAACCACATCATCTTCAGCGAAATGGACCCAACTTTTGGGTACACGCTGCCGATGAAATGCCTCAATTTGGTGGCAAGCGAGGCGAATGGCATCCAGTAACTCCTTGGGCACCTGCTGGTAGGCGGCCTCCAGGGCTGCACCACTCACCCGGAGTTCTTCGGCCTTGAAGGTCACATGGTCAAATTCGGCGGTGTAGTGCAGGAGTGCGCGATCGCCTTGACGTTTGATCGTCTGCAAGACTTCTCGAACCGTGGCTTCTTTGTGGAGCACCTGATCGTCATGGGTGCGATCGCAAAGTCGTCGCAATTCAATCAGTGCCTCAGACCGCTGAGTAATGATTCGCAGCATGGAGTTAGGAGAGCCAGTCTTAGGGAATAGCTGAGTAGAAATAGGAGAGTGGTCAGATATTCTCAGATTATGATGTCTCAGATCATTATGGCAACGCCAGTCACAAGATGCATCTGTACTCGTTACTCTAGCTTAACGTGGATTTTTTCAGGATTGCGTAATCCACCGAACGAAGTGCTATATTATTTATCCTGGCAACTAGTGTGTTGCATAAAGAGCAATACCTGAGCAATCTGTCCGAAATAGACTATTGCTTCTAAAGCTCGGTCCATTGATTTTGTCCTGCTGTAGTAGAGTTTCAGAGAGTTAACTGTGGCTAATATCAAGTCTGCCATCAAGCGCGTTGAGATTGCTGAGCGCAATCGCCTCCGGAATAAGAGTTACAAGTCTGCCGTCAAGACCCTGATGAAGAAGTGTATGGCGGCTACCCTGAGTTACACGGTTGCCCCTACTCCAGAGAACAAGGAAGCGGCTCAGGCGGCAATGTCTTCTGCCTACAGTCGGATTGATAAAGCTGTCAAGCGGGGTGTGCTGCATCCCAATACTGGGGCTCGAAAGAAGGCGCGCTTAGCTAAATTTGTCAAGCTCAAGCTCACAGCGGTTAGCTAGTCCTGATGGTTGGTCGTGGGATCTATTTTTCTACGCCACGAGGTCAGTTTAGAATGAGCGATCGGGTCGAGAGTCGGCAGAGTCGCCGAAGGTTTTTGACTGATCCCATCAGCAGTCCCTCGCAATTTCCCTGTTGGGTTTAGCCTTGTCAATGCAGTTGATTGATACCCACGTTCATATCAATTTTCATCAATTTCAGCCTGATATAGAGGCTGTCGCTTTGCGATGGCGAGAAGCTGGTGTGATCCGTTTGGTTCATTCTTGCGTTGAGCCTGGGGATTTTCCAAGTATGCAATCCCTGGCAGACCGCTTTCCGGAACTTTTTTTTGCGGTTGGCCTCCATCCTCTCGATGTTGCTGAAAAATGGACGCATCAGTCGGCATCAGAAATCCTTAGATTGGCCCAGTCTGACGTGCGGGTAGTTGCCATTGGTGAAATGGGACTGGACTTTTTTAAGGCGACCAATATCGAGGCCCAGCACCAAGCTCTGTTGGCCCAGTTGGCGATCGCCCGTGAGTTGGATTTGCCCGTCATTATTCACTGCCGAGATGCTGCGGTGGCGATGGCCGATTTGATGCGAGAGTTTTGGGCCGACCAAGGGCCCGTTCGTGGGGTCATGCATTGTTGGGGCGGCACACCGGAGGAAACCCAATGGTTTTTGGATTTGGGGCTTTTTATTAGCTTTAGCGGTACGGTGACATTCAAAAATGCGAAGCAGATCCAGGCTTCGGCCCAAATGGTTCCGAGCGATCGCCTACTAATTGAAACGGATTGTCCTTTTTTGTCCCCGGTTCCAAAACGGGGCGAGAAACGTAATGAGCCTGCCTATGTTCGATTTGTGGCTGAACAAGTTGCTGCGCTCCGAGATATGCCCCTCTCTACCTTGGCTGCCCAAACTACTGAAAACGCCTACCAGCTTTTCCGCTTACCCAAAATTGCTCTCGACGCGATTATTACAAAAAGCTGATATCTTGACTGAGTTAAGGATTTTTGCTATGGAAAAGCTCACAAAATGCGTACCTTTGCTTCATAATAAGTACAAGTGTCACTATGGGTAGATCAATTTTGCTGAAACGACCTGCGTTTGAAATTTTGGCAAGGCCAGTTAGTCGTCCGTCTGCCATTTCTTTGACTTGATTCCTTCTATCTGTTGAGATGGTTTCGTCCCGTAGAAGTCTGTAACTCCCCATGACTCAGGTGGAATGGCAATTCATACCCTGTCGGAATATCGCAAAAGCTTGTCTAAGCACCTGAAGGTTTTGAGCCACGCTTCAATTTTATCTGCTATCTAAAAAACTTGTTTTTCCTAGGTTCCCGTGAATCGAGGGAATTTGTGTTGACTTATTCGTAAAAACCACGTAAAATCTGGGACCGCGTTAAGGTGGCCCGCTAGAGGAGACGCATGACAGAGCAGACATTCAACACCCCCGCCTTCACTTTACCAGACCTGGTTGAGATTCAGCGGGCTAGCTTCCGCTGGTTCCTGGAGGAAGGTTTGATCGAAGAGCTAGAAAGCTTTTCCCCCATTACTGACTACACGGGAAAGTTAGAGCTGCACTTCGTTGGCAAAGATTATAAGCTGAAGCGTCCAAAGTACGATGTTGATGAGGCCAAGCGCCGCGACAGTACCTACGCCGTCCAGATGTACGTCCCTACCCGCTTAATTAATAAGGAGACGGGGGAAATCAAGGAACAAGAGGTATTCATCGGTGACCTGCCCTTGATGACTGATCGCGGCACCTTCATTATCAATGGGGCTGAGCGGGTCATTGTTAACCAAATCGTGCGCAGCCCTGGGGTCTACTACAAGTCTGAAACCGATAAAAACGGACGACGTACCTATAATGCAAGCTTGATCCCCAACCGAGGGGCGTGGCTAAAGTTTGAGACGGATAAAAACGATCTGGTGTGGGTCCGGATTGATAAAACCCGCAAGCTCTCCGCGCAAGTCCTCCTAAAGGCGCTGGGTTTGAGTGATAGCGAAATCTTTGACTCCCTGCGACATCCGGAATACTTCCAGAAAACCATCGAAAAAGAAGGACAGTTTGGCGAAGAGGAAGCCCTGCTAGAACTGTATCGGAAACTGCGGCCCGGGGAGCCGCCGACGGTTTCTGGAGGGCAGCAACTGTTGGATTCGCGCTTCTTTGATCCCAAGCGGTACGACCTGGGTAAAGTCGGGCGGTATAAGTTGAACCGCAAGCTGCGGCTGAGTGTGCCGGAGCCGACACGCGTGTTGACCCCAACGGATATTTTGGCGGCGATCGACTACTTGATCAATCTAGAGTTTGACATCGGCACGATCGACGACATCGACCATCTAGGCAATCGACGTGTTCGCTCCGTGGGTGAATTGCTACAAAACCAGGTGCGTGTCGGCTTAAATCGCTTGGAGCGGATTATCCGCGAACGCATGACTGTTTCAGATGCTGAGACGCTGACTCCGGCCTCTCTGGTTAACCCTAAGCCTTTAGTGGCGGCCATCAAGGAATTCTTTGGTTCCTCCCAACTTTCTCAGTTCATGGACCAAACAAATCCCCTCGCTGAGTTGACCCACAAACGGCGGTTAAGTGCCCTCGGCCCAGGGGGGTTAACGCGAGAACGGGCAGGTTTCGCCGTCCGAGATATTCACCCGTCTCACTATGGCCGGATTTGCCCAATTGAAACGCCGGAAGGTCCAAACGCAGGTCTAATTGGGTCGCTGGCGACCCATGCCCGCGTGAATGCCTACGGATTTATCGAAACCCCTTTTTGCAAGGTAGAGAACGGCAAAGTGCGCCGCGACATTGCGCCGCTTTATATGACGGCGGATGAAGAAGATGATCTGCGCGTCGCAGCAGGTGATGTGGCCATGGACGAAGAGGGTAACCTTCAGGGTGAACAAGTCCCCGTCCGCTACCGCCAGGAATTCACAACGACGACGCCGGATGAAGTGGATTATGTGGCGGTTTCCCCAGTGCAGATTATTTCTGTGGCCACTTCACTGATTCCGTTCCTGGAACACGATGATGCTAACCGCGCCCTCATGGGCTCGAACATGCAACGGCAGGCAGTACCGCTGTTGCGCCCCGAACGGCCCTTGGTGGGGACTGGTTTGGAAGCCCAGGCGGCCCGTGACTCGGGGATGGTCATTGTTAGCCGTACCGATGGAGAAGTGACCTATGTGGCAGCCGATCGCCTCCGCGTTCGTGACCCCCAAGGGCGCGAAATCGAATATCAAGTTCAAAAGTACCAGCGCTCTAACCAAGATACCTGTCTGAACCAGCGACCCATCGTCTTTGCGGGTGACAAGGTGGTGGCTGGCCAGATCTTGGCGGATGGATCGGCGACGGAAAAAGGTGAATTGGCCTTGGGTCAAAATATTTTGGTCGCCTACATGCCCTGGGAAGGCTACAACTACGAGGACGCCATCCTGATCAGTGAGCGGCTGGTGTCCGAGGATGTGTACACCTCAATTCACATTGAGAAGTTCGAAATCGAAGCCCGTCAAACCAAGCTGGGCCCTGAGGAAATCACTCGGGAAATTCCCAACGTGGGTGAAGATTCCCTCCGGCAGTTGGATGAAACGGGCATTATCCGCAAAGGAGCCTGGGTCGAGTCTGGAGATATCCTTGTGGGTAAAGTTACCCCTAAGGGCGAATCCGATCAGCCCCCAGAAGAAAAGTTGCTGCGGGCCATCTTCGGAGAAAAGGCTCGAGATGTGCGGGATAACTCTCTACGGGTGCCCAATGGTGAGAAGGGGCGCGTCGTTGACGTACGGGTGTTTACCCGAGAGCAGGGTGACGAGTTGCCCCCTGGGGCAAATATGGTTGTCCGGGTTTATGTGGCTCAGAAGCGGAAAATTCAAGTTGGGGACAAGATGGCGGGTCGCCACGGGAATAAGGGGATTATTTCCCGAATTTTGCCTCTGGAAGACATGCCTTACCTCCCCGATGGATCGCCCGTCGATATTGTGCTGAACCCTCTTGGGGTGCCTTCGCGGATGAATGTGGGTCAAGTGTATGAGTGCCTGCTGGCCTGGGCTGGGGAAAACCTGGACGTTCGGTTTAAGGTGGTTCCTTTCGATGAAATGCACGGCGAGGAGAAGTCGCGGGAAACGGTTCATGGCAAGCTCCAGGAAGCCGAGGAAATCCTGGCAAAGCCTTGGCTCTATAACCCCAAGAATCCCGGCAAAATTCAGGTCTATGACGGGCGCACGGGCGAGCCCTTTGATCGTCCGGTGACTGTAGGTAAAGCCTACATGCTGAAACTGGTGCACTTAGTGGATGACAAGATTCATGCTCGTTCCACGGGGCCGTACTCTCTGGTAACGCAGCAGCCCTTGGGCGGCAAAGCACAGCAGGGTGGACAGCGCTTTGGGGAAATGGAAGTATGGGCGCTGGAAGCCTTTGGGGCTGCCTATACGCTGCAGGAATTGCTGACTGTGAAGTCAGATGACATGCAGGGGCGAAATGAAGCGCTGAATGCGATCGTTAAGGGCAAAGCTATCCCGCGCCCTGGTACTCCGGAGTCCTTTAAGGTGCTGATGCGTGAGCTACAATCCCTTTGCCTCGATGTGGCTGTTCATAAATTGGATACCCGCGAGGATGGTGATAACCGTGACACCGAGGTCGATTTGATGGCCGATGCGGTCGTGCGTCGGGCACCATCCCGGCCAACTTATGAGTCGATTTCTCGGGATGAAATGGATGATGACGAGTAGGGAGTTGTGGGCAGAGCGTTAGTCTGCCTTCGCTCCGGCATTCGCGCCAATCGTTATGCAGCGCGACTCGCGGGCCTCTGGACAAAGCCGCGAGTCGCCAACGTTTTCTAAAAATTGATCAAAGCCATACACTAAATTCGAGGGACAGTCGTAATGCCGAAGCTAGAGCAGCGGTTTGACTATGTGAAAATTGGTCTGGCATCGCCGGAGCGGATTCGGGTTTGGGGTGAACGCACGTTGCCCAACGGGCAAGTTGTGGGGGAAGTCACCAAGCCAGAAACAATCAATTACCGAACGCTAAAGCCCGAAATGGATGGACTGTTCTGTGAACGTATTTTTGGTCCTGCGAAGGACTGGGAATGCCATTGTGGTAAGTATAAGCGAGTGCGCCATCGGGGCATTGTGTGCGAACGCTGTGGCGTTGAAGTAACAGAGTCCCGCGTGCGGCGGCATCGTATGGGATATATCAAGCTAGCGGCTCCGGTTGCCCACGTTTGGTATCTCAAGGGTATTCCCAGCTATATGGCAATTCTGCTGGATATGCCGTTGCGGGATGTTGAGCAGATCGTTTACTTCAACGCGTATGTGGTTTTGACTCCTGGTAATGCGGAAAACCTGACATATAAGCAACTGCTGACGGAAGACCAGTGGATTGAAATTGAGGATGAACTCTACAGCGAAGACTCAAAGCTGGAGGGCATAGAAGTCGGTATCGGTGCGGAAGCGCTGCAGCGACTGTTGCAGGATATTCAGCTTGAGAAAGAAGCCGAGCGACTGCGCGAGGAAATTGCGACTTCTAAGGGGCAAAAGCGAGCGAAGTTGATTAAACGCTTGCGGGTAATTGATAATTTTGTGGCAACTGGATCACAGCCTGACTGGATGGTGCTGTCGGTGATTCCGGTGATTCCGCCGGATTTGCGCCCAATGGTGCAGCTTGGATGGGGGCCGGTTTGCCACCTCTGATTTGAATGATTTGTATCGTCGGGTGATTAACCGGAATAATCGGCTGGCCCGGTTACAGGAAATTCTGGCTCCGGAAATTATTGTCCGTAATGAAAAGCGGATGCTGCAGGAAGCGGTGGATGCCCTGATTGATAATGGTCGTCGGGGGCGTACTGTGGTAGGCGCGAATAACCGTCCGTTGAAGTCTCTGTCCGACATTATTGAAGGGAAGCAAGGGCGGTTCCGGCAGAACTTGCTGGGCAAGCGGGTTGACTACTCGGGACGATCAGTTATTGTCGTTGGTCCCAAGTTGAAGATTCATCAGTGTGGATTGCCTCGGGAAATGGCGATCGAGTTATTCCAACCCTTTGTGATTCATCGGTTGATCCGTCAGGGACTGGTGAATAACATTAAAGCGGCGAAGAAGCTGATTCAGCGGAATGACCCGACCGTGTGGGACGTGCTGGAGGATGTGATCGAAGGGCATCCCGTGATGTTAAACCGAGCCCCGACGCTGCACCGTTTGGGGATTCAGGCTTTTGAGCCGATTCTAGTGGATGGGCGAGCCATTCAACTGCATCCGCTGGTTTGTCCCGCGTTTAATGCTGACTTTGATGGCGACCAGATGGCGGTGCATGTGCCTCTCTCCTTGGAAGCTCAGGCGGAGGCGCGCCTGCTGATGCTGGCCTCTAATAATATCCTATCTCCGGCAACAGGGCGGCCCATTATCACACCTAGCCAAGATATGGTGTTGGGCTGCTACTATCTGACGGCGATTAATCCTGATGCTCACAAAGGCGAAGGCCATTATTTCTCGGGTTTGCAGGATGCTATTACAGCCTATGAGCAGGGCGAAATTGACCTGCATTCTTTTATCTGGGTGCGGTTCGATGGGATTGTCGAGAATGACGAGGCCGATGATGATGTGTTGGAAGAAAACACGTCAGAAGATGGCAGCGTGACGCTTCTCTATAAGTTTCGGCGGGTACGGCAAGACGCCGAAGGCGAGTTAATTTCCCAATACGTCAAAACAACGGCAGGGCGGATTATCTATAACCAAACCATCCACGAGACTCTATTGATGTAGGACATCTGATGTCGGGCAGGGAGTTTGGGACTTTGTGACGGGCTTGAATCAACCATTGGCATAGGCGGGTAGACATGGCAGAGAACGAAAAGCAACTTTTGTTTCGCAACAAGATTATCAACAAAGGGCAGCTCACCAAGTTGATGTCTTGGACCTTTACCCACTACGGGACGGCCCGGACGGCCCAGATGGCGGATCGGATTAAGGATCTGGGCTTCCGTTATGCAACGCGGGCTGGGGTTTCGATCAGTGTTGATGATTTGCAGGTGCCGCCGATTAAGCGCCAGCTTTTGGAGGCGGCGGAAGCGACAATTCGGGATACGGAAGATCGCTACACACGAGGCGAAATTACCGAGGTTGAGCGTTTCCAGAAGGTGATTGATACGTGGAACGGGGCGAGCGAGGAGTTGAAGGATGAGGTAGTGAAAAACTTCCGCGCCAACAACCCCCTGAATTCGGTCTATATGATGGCTTTTTCAGGAGCTCGGGGGAATATTTCCCAGGTGCGGCAGTTGGTGGGGATGCGGGGCTTGATGGCGAATCCCCAGGGTGAAATTATTGACTTGCCGATTAAGACAAATTTTCGGGAGGGCTTGACGGTTACGGAATATATCATTTCCTCCTATGGAGCGCGGAAAGGGTTGGTGGATACCGCTCTGCGGACGGCTGACTCCGGCTACCTGACTCGGCGCTTGGTGGATGTGTCTCAGGATGTGATTATTCGAGAGTTAGACTGTGGTACCCAGCGCGGTGTGCCTGTACGGGCTATGACGGATGGCGATCGCATCCTGATTCCTCTGAAAAACCGCCTGTTGGGTCGGGTAGTGGCGGAAGATGTGATCCATGCCGAAACAGGTGCTGTGGTCGCAGCCCGGAACCAAGATATTTCTGATGAATTGGCCGAAGAGATTGGCAAGTGTGGCGTGGATCATGTGATGGTGCGATCGCCCCTCACCTGCGAAGCGACACGCTCCGTTTGCCAACACTGCTATGGCTGGAGTTTGGCCCATGCCAAGCTGGTGGATATCGGTGAAGCAGTCGGCATTATTGCGGCTCAATCCATCGGCGAACCGGGAACACAGCTCACCATGCGGACCTTCCACACGGGCGGCGTGTTTTCTGGGGAACTGGCCCAGCAAGAGCGGGCTAAATTTGATGGTACGGTCAAGTTTCCCAAGAAACTGCGGACCCGCGCCCTGCGGACCCGCCATGGGGAAGATGCCTACATCGTCGATTCCGTGGAAGCTACCTCCAAAATCGTTCTTGACGGTGGCAAAGAAGGGCAGCAATCTTTCTCGGTGCTGCAAGGTACCACCCTGCTGGTGCATGATGGCCAGAAAGTCAAAGCGGGAGAGCTCTTAGCGGAAGTGCCCTTGACCGGGCGATCGCGCAAGACCACGGAAAAAGCGACCAAAGACGTGTCTTCGGACATGGCTGGAGAAGTCTTTTTTGCGGATTTAGTCTCAGAAGACAAGAAGGATCGGCAGGGCAACACCACTCGAATTGCCCAGCGGGGTGGGTTGCTGTGGATTCTTTCCGGTGAAGTGTATAACCTGCCACCCGGGGCCGAGCCGATTGTCAAGAATGGCGATCGCATTGCCGCGAACGGGGTCATGGCTGAGACCAAACTGGTCACCGAACACGGTGGTACTGTGCGTTTACCCCTGCAGGAAACTGAAGGCAAAGGGGGACGAGAGGTTGAAATTATTACGGCTTCTGTCCTACTGGACCAAGCTCGCGTCCGAGCGGAAACCAGCCAACGCGGTGACCATTACCTGATTGAAACGGCCCACAACCAAACCTTTTCCCTAAAGGCCACCCCCGGCACCAAGGTCACCAACAACCAAGTTGTGGCCGAATTAATCGATGACCGCTACAACACACAAACGGGTGGAATTATTAAATACTCCGGTGTGGAAGTGGGCAAGCGGGGCAAGGCCAAGCAGGGCTACGAGGTGATTAAAGGGGGTACTCTTCTGTGGATTCCCGAAGAGGCCCATGAGGTCAACAAGGATATTTCCTTGCTCTTAGTCGAAGATGGTCAATTTGTAGAAGCAGGTACCGAGGTCGTTAAGGATATCTTTTGCCAGAGCAGTGGCGTGATCGAGGTGACGCAGAAGAACGATATTCTGCGGGAAATCGTTGTCAAGCCCGGTGACCTGCACATGATTGACAGTACCGACGGTATTATTACCCGAGAAGCGGTGTTGGCGAATCCTGGTCAGGAAGTGATGCCGGGACTCAAGCTTGATGAAGTTCGCTATGTTGAGTACGTAGAAACCCCGGAAGGTCCGGCCCTACTCCTGCGTCCCGTCACGGAATTTACCATTCCCGACGAACCCTCTGTACCTAGCCAGGAGTCCACCAGCGAAGAATCTGGGCGCTCCATTAGTCTGAGGGCCATTCAGCGATTGCCCTATAAGGATGGAGAACGGGTCAAGTCTGTGGAGGGGTTGGAACTATTAAAAACCCAGCTTATCCTAGAAATTGACAAGGATGCGCCCCAATTGGCTGCCGATATTGAGTTGATTCCCGATGAAACCGAGGCCGACATTATGCGGCTTCAGCTAGTGATTCTGGAATCCCTGGTAATTCGTCGGGATATTTCGGCAGATACTACGCAGGGCAGCACTTCCACGAGAATTTTGGTGGAAGACGGCGATCAGATTGCTCCTGGGGCGGTTGTCGCCCGCACCGAGATTCTGTGTAAGGAATCGGGTGAGGTCCAGGGGATTCGCGAGGGGATGGAGGCGATTCGTCGGATTCTAGTGGTTCGGGATGCCGACCAGTTGGTGATTGATACCCAAGGCAAGACCCCCACAGCGGTACCCAATGATCTTGTCGTAGCAGGCTCGGAGCTGGCACCAGGATTGGTGCTAGAGGAATCTGGCAAGGTGTTACAGGTGAACGGAAATCTGGTGACGATGCGCGTTGCGCGTCCTTACCGAGTGTCAGCCGGAGCCGTGCTGCATATTAGTGACGGCGACCTAGTGCAACGGGGGGACAACCTGGTACTGCTGGTGTTTGAACGGGCCAAAACAGGGGATATTATCCAAGGGCTACCTCGGATTGAAGAACTGCTGGAAGCCCGGAAACCGAAAGAAGGCTGTATCTTGGCGGCGCGTCCCGGCACGGCCCAGGTGGTTTATGCGGAAGATGAGTCGGTGGAAGTTAAAGTGATTGAAGCCGATGGGGTGATGACCGAGTATCTGATTGGCCCTGGTCAGAGCGTAATTGTCTCCGACGGTCAAGAAGTGGCGGCATCGGAACCGTTGACGGATGGTCCGCCAAATCCCCACGAATTATTGGAAACCTACTTCAAATACCGCAAGGAAATTGTGGGTACCCACGATGCCGCACAGGAAGCCATCCAGAAGGTACAGACGTTCCTAGTGAATGAAGTGCAGGGGGTCTACCAATCTCAGGGAATTGAGATTTCGGACAAACACATTGAAGTGGTGGTTCGACAAATGACCTCTAAGGCTCGGGTGGATGATGGTGGGGATACCACGATGCTCCCGGGTGAATTGGTGGAAATGTACCAAGTGGATCAGGTCAATCAGGCAATGGCGATTACTGGCGGTGCCCCGGCGGACTATACGCCGATGCTGCTGGGGATTACCAAGGCATCGCTGAATACGGATAGCTTTATTTCGGCAGCCAGCTTCCAAGAAACCACGCGGGTGCTCACGGAAGCGGCGATCGAAGGCAAGTCTGACTGGTTGCGCGGCCTCAAGGAAAACGTAATTATCGGGCGTTTAATTCCCGCTGGTACGGGTTTCAACGCCTATGAAGAGTCCAATAGTCCGGATGTAGATCTCTCCTATGAGGGGATTGGCGTGTTTGACGACGACGCTGATCTTCAGGATGTGGTGCTGGACGATCGCACGGCCCGGGTTTACGGACTAGATTCCTTTGATGAGCGTCCTTCCTACGGTTTTGGCGTGGGAACGGTGAGTGATGCCACCCCACCTGTTTTCTCACCCATCCTGGATGATGATGAACTGATTAGCGATGAAACCGCACGGGATGTGGATGAGGACGATGATGATGATCTAATGGATGACGACGAAGAGGATTAATCAGGTCAAATGTTTGCGTCATGACTTAGGTTAACTTATAGGTTAACTTCGGTCTAAACCACTGATTCAAAACTGCTTTAAACCAGTGTTTCTGCGATGTCAGAGGCACTGGTTTTTTGCTGATCTGGTCGTGAGCGGGCACCGTTTAATGGATGGGCTTAGTTAAGAAAGATCGGACGTCTGACATTTTGATCGCCGTACCATGCTAGATTACGGGGACTCGGAGCCTAGGGCTTTTAAGAATCCAAGGTTCAAAATCGGGAAAGTCCGGTGCGATTCCGGTACTGTGCCGCAACTGTAATGTGGGTTGATTGGGCAATTGGGCGGAGTTCACGTGTTATCACCTGGATGTCCAGCGGGCCAGGGCCCCTCAGTTCACAAGTCAGAACACCGATTTAGCGGGTATCCGGGGCTGTCCCTATTTCACTTATTCCCTGCGTTGCACGGGGAGCAGGTCACGCTATGTTGTCTGAAATTTCTCCGTCCGCAAGGGCAATCGCTGAAACGGACTTTTCCCAAGCTGTCCCTCAGGTGGGTGAGACGGTTGATAGTGAGGCGGCTAGAGCCTCGCTCTGTCCGAGTGTCTTACACCCCACTCCGGCTCCCGATGGTGTGCTGTCGCGACTCCGTGTGGTGGGAGGGCTGTTGACGGCGGTGCAGGCAGAAGCGATCGCTCAATTCGCCGATCGTTTCAGTCAAGGCCGCATCCAAATTACCAACCGAGCTAATATCCAAATCCGGGGTCAGCAAGCCCTGCCCCCCGAGGCACGGGCCGTCTTGCAGTCCCTCGGGTTAGCCTCTCGCACCGCCGAAGTCGATCATCTCCGCAATATCATGCTGAGCCCAACAGCGGGGATTGATGTCCAGAGTCTTTGGGATCCGCGCCCCGTGGCCCATCAATGGGAAGCCTATTTAGCAGATCATCCGGAACTGGCAATTCTCTCAGCCAAATTTAGTATTGGTTTCGACGGTGGAGAAGCAGCCACCATCAGCGATCGCCCCAATGATATCAGCCTAATCGCCACAATGGCAGAGGACAGGCTAAATTTGCGCCTGCGGTTGAGTTTGGGCGATCGCGGGCGGCTCCCCAGGATGTCGGGGTTCAACTGGCCCCAGATCAAGTCTTGCCTGCCCTTGCGGCCTTTGCTCAGGTTTACCACGACTATACGCAGCGGCAAAATGCGCCGCGTTCTCCCCGATTGCGAGAACTGCTGCGGGACTGGGGGGTGGAGGCCGTATTGCACGCTGTTGCCCAACAGTTGCCGGTGCCGTGGCGGCGCTGTCCGATCCAGTCGCCCCCTCCCTCCCTCCCAATCCACGCGCATTTGGGTCACCATCCCCAGCAGCAAACTGGACTATCCTACTGGGGCGTGGCCTTGCCCCTGGGGCAGGTTACCAGCAAGCAACTGCGGGGAATTGTCCACCTGGCGGTGCACCATGGCAGTGGCCATATCCGATTGACCCCATGGCAAAATCTGCTGATTCCCGATGTCCCCCATGACCAAAGTACTCCGGTGAGCGAGGGTATAGGCCGTTTAGGCTTATCCACGCGGGCCGACCATCCCTGGGGAGCGATCGTGGCGTGTTCTGGCAGTACAGGATGCTATGCCTCGGCCACGGATACCCAGGCGGATGCGATGGCATTGGCTCGGTGCCTGGAGACACGATACCCAGCCCCCGCTGATGAAGCAGGCAGGCAGACAGAGGACATGGGCAAAGAATTCACACGCGCCCTACCCATGACTTCCTCAGGCTCGCCCCATCGCTTCATTACTATTCATGTCACGGGTTGTGAAAAATCCTGTGCCCAGCACCACCCTGCCGACATCACCCTTGTGGGGATAAAGCTGGAAGAAGGCTCGGGGTACCGCGTATATGGGGGCGATCGCCCCACGCCCTTTGGTCAAATCCTCCACCCTTTCTGTCCAAGTGGCCAAATTCCTGACTCTATAGAGTCTTGGCTAGCGCACTGGAGGCAGATTGAGTAAGAGCTCAATTCCGGTTTAGATGCCAGATTTAGATCTTTAGTCAGGTCTTCACCCTAACGTCGGGGCTTTACCCTAACCCTGATTCCTGCCTTTATTACTCCTGATTACTAAGGATATTCAAACTTTTCGCCAGTTATCCCGTTCAGAATTTTCTTTTTGGCATGCTCGACTATATCCGTGACGGAACCGAGATTTATAAGAACTCCTTTGCCATTATTCGCGCCGAGGCCAATCTTGCCGCTCTACCCCAGGGTCTAGAACCCGTTGCGGTGCGGTTGATTCACGCCTGTGGCATGACCGATATTGTCCAGGATTTAGCCTATTCGGCTAACGCGGCGGCAGTCGGTCGGCTGGCCTTGGCCCAAGGCGCACCTATTTTCTGTGATGCCCAAATGGTCGCGAATGGTGTCACCCGATCGCGCCTGCCTGCCAATAACCCAGTACTCTGCACGCTTAACGATCCCCAGGTGGCTGGTTTGGCTCAAACGCTGCAAAATACCCGTTCCGCCGCCGCCCTGGAATTGTGGCGATCGCAGCTTGGGGGGTCTGTCGTGGCCATTGGTAATGCGCCGACCGCGCTGTTTCGCCTGTTGGAACTGCTGGAGACAGGGGTTGCCAAACCTGCTCTGGTTCTGGGCTTTCCCGTTGGCTTTGTGGGGGCTGCCGAGTCCAAATCAGCCTTGGCGGCCAACCGTTGGGGCGTCCCATTTATCACCCTGCATGGACGACGCGGCGGCAGTGCCATGGCCGCCGCTGCTGTCAATGCATTAGCCCAGGAGCGCGAGATATGAGCAATGTGACCCAGCCTGAAGTGACCCAGCCTGAAGTAACTCAGCCTGAAGAAAGCCAACTGGAAGGAAGCCAAGGGGCAGACACCCAAACCCCAGGACGGCTGTATGGCTTAGGTATTGGCCCCGGCGATCCGGAACTGCTGACCCTCAAGGCCCATCGGATTTTGACCTCCGTACCCGTAATTGCCTATCCGACGATGGAAAATGGCAAGGTGTTGGCGCGGGCGATCGTCAGTGATTTTATTTCTCCCCGTCAGATTGAGTTGCCGATGCCATTGCCGTTTAGTGTAGAGCGATCGTCCCAGCCCTATTACGACATTGCTGCCGCTAAGATTGCCGAGCATTTAGCGGCAGGCCGGGATGTGGCGGTGCTGTGCGAAGGCGAGCCAATGCTGTACGGGTCGTTTATGTACATTTTTAATCGGCTGGCCGGACAGTTTAAGACGGAGGTGGTGCCGGGAATTTCCTCTACCTACGCCAGTGCAGCCATGCTGGGGGCACCCTTGACCTACCGTAATGATGTGCTGAGCATTATGCCAGCCACCCTGGATGCGGCGACCTTGCGCGATCGCCTTGCGGTGGCCGATGCGGCCGTGATTATTAAACTGGGCCGCCACTTTGCCAAAGTTCGGGAGGTGCTGCAAACCCTGGGCCAGTTTGATCGCGCCCTGTATATCGAACGCGCCACCATGCCCAACCAGGTGATTCGCCCCATCGCTGAAGTGGATGCCACCACGGTCCCTTACTGGGCGTTGATTCTCATTCCGAGCCAAACTCAACCGCAATAAGCAGGGTAGGAACTGGGGTGGCCGCAGTTGCAGGACCCTCAGGCCAAAAGCAGCGCTTGGGCCTGGGCCATATCGAAGTAGGGAGTCCCAAGACTTTGGCCTCGGAGCACCTGAAAAGGCAGATCGGGTTCGCCCAGGTGGTCCAGCACTAGATCTGCCTCAGAAAAATCCTGATGACGGGTATAATCATTTACCGTAATCACAGTTTTCAAGCGGGCTTGGGAAGAGGACTTCCAGCCGGGATAGGAGTCTTCAAACGCAAGGCAAACGTCGGGATCTAGCCCCAGCTTGTCGAGGGTATAGAGGTAGATATCAGGGGCGGGCTTTTTCGCCGGAACAATATCACCCGCTGCGATAATTTCAAACCAGTGCAAACTGTCTGGGCCTAGGGTTGTTTCTAGAAGCGCGGAGACGTTTTCGGGAGTGGTCGTGGTGGCGATCGCCAATCGGATGCCCTGCGATCGCGCTTCGGTCAATAGTCGCCGCACACCGGGACGCAAGGGCACAACGTTATCAGCAATTAATTGCTTATAGTGCTGGGTCTTGGCCCGATGCAGCGCCGCAGCCCAAGCGGGAATATCAGCAGCAGGCTGAAAGCCGGGATGGTCCGTTTTGAGATAGTACTGAATCCGCTCTTTGCCCCCGGTCACATGCAGCAGGTCGCCATACTTGGACACAGACCACTCCCAATCTAAGCCCGCCTCTGCAAAGGCTCGATTAAAGGCAACGCGATGGCCGTCGCGTTCGGTATCGGCGAGGGTGCCATCCACATCAAAAATCAAGGCTTGTAGGGCAGGCATGGGAATTCCACGGTAAAGGTACGCTCCTCATTTTTGCGGAGTTTGGGGATCGGTCGCAACATTTTTAGGCATCATCCTGTTTTAGGCATCATCCTGGGGTCGCGTATCGGCAGGACCCAGTTCAGAGCAAAGCGGTTCAGGTTCTGACTCCCCTGAAGCGATCGCTGATGGGTCAGACACTGCAACGATCAGGTCGCGCTTTCTACGGCCAAACTGGTCTACCCCCGCATGGGTCCACTCGTCCAGCACATCTTCTAACAGGGTGTGCCGTAGCCAAATCTGGGATACCACCGTCAGGGGAATCGCAAACGCCAACCCCAAAAAGCCAAAGACCGTGGCAAAAAACACCTGGGCCATCAGCGTAATAGCAGGCAATAGCGATAGCTGCTGCGCCATCACATAGGGAGTTAACAAATTGCTTTCAAACTGTTGCACCAAAAAGTAGAGGATAAATACAGCAACGGGCTTCCACCACATCCCATCCACCAGGGAAATCGACATTGGCAGCACCACACTCAGCGTTGGCCCAATATTGGGAATAAAGTTAAGCAATCCGGCCAAGATCCCCTGGGCCAGGGCCGCTGGGACCCCAATAATCCACAATCCAATGGTGCTGAGAATAGCGACAACGCTCATACTAATCAGCGCCCCCACCATCCAACGCCCCAGAGCGATTTCGCATTCCTTCAAAATCTGATCAATCCGCCGCCGATAAAAAGACGGAAATAAGCGAATGAACACGCGGCGATAGGCCA
>CAVYAN010000070.1:0-4954 GCA_963766075.1 uncultured cyanobacterium
TCAGCGTTGATTTCCCAGAACCGGAAGCGCCCATAATGGCAACGTATTCGCCGTTGTTCGATCGCAAGATCAATCTCTTTCAGCACAGGTACATCCAATTCGCCTAAGTGATAGGTCTTCGTAATGCCTTCCATCAAAATCATGGTTGCCATCGTCATTACTCACTATTCAACACTCGCTATGTAGGGCGGTGATGGGATCTAATTTGGCAGCGTTACGGGCAGGAATACCACCTGCCAGAACGCCAACGAGAAACGATAGCCCAAACCCAGCGCCGATCGACCATAACGGCACGATAAAGGGAAATTTGAACAGGGTAGCAGCAGCAAAGGCGAACCCAATGCCTAAGACCACGCCAATCACACCGCCGACTGTGGAGATGACGATCGCTTCCGTCAAAAACTGGCTCAAAATGGTGGTACTGGTGGCACCGACCGCTTTGCGAATACCGATTTCGCGTGTGCGTTCCATCACTGAAACCAGCATGATGTTGGCAATGCCAATGCCGCCAACGACGAGGGAGATACCTGCGATCGCCCCTACCATCAGGGTAAAGGAACCCATCACATTGGTGAAGGTGCTGATAATATCCACTAGATTGGTAATCCGAAAATCATCGACGGTGGGTGGACGAATACCGTGCCGAGCCGCAGAATATTCGTCACCTGAAATTGCGCCGAGTTAAGCTGATCGCCATCGCTCGCTTCAAACCAAAAGCCATTAATTGCCACACCCGTTAAGGCATTATTGCCGACAATTTGGGCAGACATATTGGTCAGGGGGATATAAATCACATCATCCAGATCCTGTCCGCCTGCTGTGCCCTTTGATTCTGCCACCCCGACGACGGTATAGCGTTTGCCCCGAATCCGTAAATCAGCCCCAAGCACGGTTTCATCCGTGGTAAATATTTCATCGCGCACCTTAGAACCGAGAAACGCCACCGGTCGCCCTGCTCCAAA
Organism: uncultured cyanobacterium; assembly: GCA_963766075.1. GTDB lineage: Bacteria > Cyanobacteriota > Cyanobacteriia > Leptolyngbyales > Leptolyngbyaceae > CAVYAN01. The sequence goes on from CAVYAN010000070.1 coordinate 963, forward strand.
TCCCCTTGACTAAAAAAGAGTCCCACTTGGGGCTGAATGTTTTTCACGCTTGGGTAGTTCAAATCCGTTCCTAAAAGGGTGGTGGCAATATTGGTATTGCCGGACGACATTGAATTGAACCGCGTTGTAAGAATGCTGAAACGGATTTAGCGGCAGGCACTTGTGTGGCGATCGCCCTTCGCATCTTCCCACGTCAGCGTACTGGCTGAAGCCGCGCCGCAGACCGATGCTGCCGCCCAGTTCTGGCTGCCCCTGCCGTGACGACCATCAGCCCGGGGCTAGTGCTTTCTAATTCGTGAGACTTGATGGTCTGTTGGAGCACCTTGCCCCACGGCGGTAATGGGAATTACTGCAGGAGATGCCAATAATCACACCCAACATGGTCCAAGCCAGTTGGCAGCTTATCCCTCCAGAGCGTTTCAACTGTCAATGATGAGACTCTTTACGGGAGCGAAACCCCTACGCTTGCGTGGACCGCGCGACCAATTTTTGATCGACTGTCGTTTAACAAGTTTTGGCATCAAAAAATACTCAAGCCTGGCCTGCACAAAACGCTTCAAAAGTCCCGATTCTTGTAGCTTTGGCGACTGAAGTCGCAGCTACACGGACAAAACCTGCCCTGCGCAGGCTCAACAAAACCCCTCGCCTTTCGGTAGAATCTGCTTTGGGGGACTTTGTTTACGTGGTCGCCAGTTTTAACTGCCGCGAGACACCTTTTCAAACAGCCTCCTTAGAGGGTTGTGTCGCGATGGAAAAAACCTCACGGGTGCCAGCGGGAAGGGGCTCGAAGAGACCTGTTCGTTGCCTAGCTGACGAGAGATCTGGCCTCACTCCTTGGTTTCTACCACTGCGTCAGCTTGTCACCCCTACCACCATGACAACGAAGATTGAATTACCCTTGCCTTTTGCCACAAACACGCCTGGAGCGTTGTCTTGCTGCAACACAGCTCACGGTTGGCACCATCAGCACGTCTTTCAATTCCCCAGCCTGGAACGTCACAGTCAGACTCCATGCCCAATTGTAGCCGCTGTTGGGGATAAAATGACCAGATCTCCACCTCAAAGCTCGTCACATTTTGGAGCCGGACACTCGACTGGGTAGCGATTTGTGCCACCCGTCCAGTAAAGGTTTGCCCCGCACAAGGTATCTGCCTGAATGGGTCGCCACCAGCCCCTTGAGGCCAATCCTGGGTAATGCTTCGTTTTCCGCCACCTCAGAAACTATTTGCCTGTTCACCGGGGCGACAAGATGGAAGAGGAGGTGGCAGAAGTCACCGCACTGCCCGCCGTGGCTCGGGGAAAAAAACGAGCCGGGATCGGCAAACTTCCGCGCGACAACGCCCACTAAAGGGTGCCCGGATTACCGTATCGATCAAGATTGGTTTGGATTGATTCGCACTGTTCCGTCCCAGGCCGCTACCTGAGCAATGGCTCGATCAATATCTTCCTGCTGTGCGCCTGCTTGCGAGAGCGCCAGCGCTTCCTGATATTGATTGACCTGTAAACGCGATCGCGGGTGGTCAGTGCCATTTCTAAACAAGCATTCGACACGGCACTGACCACCCGCGATCGCGCTCAGGCACAGGTCAAACAAAATCAGGAAGCGCTGGCGCTCTCGCAAGCAGGCGCACAGCAGGAAGATATTGATCAAGCCCGTGCTCAGGTAGCGGCGGCTCAAGGAGCAGTGCAAATGATCCAAACCAATCTCAACGATACGGTGATCCGGGCACCCTTTAGTGGCATTGTCGCGCGGAAGTTTGCCGATCCCGGCTCGTTTGTGACCCCGACCACAGCAGGCAGTGCGGTGACTTCTGCCACCTCCTCTTCCATCTTGTCGCTTGCCTCTACCAACCAGATCGTTGCTGAGGTGGCAGAAGCGAACATTGCCCAGATTCGCCTGGGGCTGGTGGCGACCATTCAGGCAGATGCCTATGCGGGGCAAACCTTTACTGGACGGGTGACACAAATCGCTACCCAGTCGAGTGTCGTGCAAAATGTGACGAGCTTTGAGGTGAAAACATCGGTGCCCGATCCCCAACAGCGGCTGCGATCGGGCATGAATGTGACTGTGACGTTCCAGGCTGGGGAATTGAAAGACGTGCTGATGGTGCCAACCGGGGCGATCGTGCAGCAAGACAACGCTCAGGGCGTGTTTGTGGCAAAAGGCAAGGGTGATTCCATCTTCGTGCCCATCGTGGTGGGGACAACGGTGAATGATAAAACCGAGGTGAAGTCTGGTTTGGCTGGCAACGAACAGGTCTTACTCAGCTTTCCCACTGGCACCCGTAAGGTTTCCACTGGCGGTAGACCCTTAGAGGCTGTTTGAAAAGTGTCTGGCGGTTAAAACCGCGACTACGTAAACAAAGTCCGCCGACGCGGACTACCGAAACGCAAGGGCTTTGTAACCTGCGGAGGCAGGTTTTGTCTCGTGTAGCCGCGACTTCAGTCGCCAAGGCTACAAGCATATGGACTTTTAAAACGTCCTCTTAAGGAGGCTTGATTCTTTGATGCCAAAACTTGTTAAACGACAGTCAATCGATCGGTCGCGCCGTCCACGCAAGCGTAGGGTTTCGCTCCGTGAAGTGCTGATCATGTCGGTCGAAACGCTATGGAGTAATAAGCTGCGAACTGGCTTGACCATGTTGGGTGTGATTATTGGCATCTCCTCAGTGATTGCCATTACCGCCGTGGGGCAAGGTGTGCAAAACTCCATCAAGTCACAAATTCAAGCGCTGGGCACGAACGTGATGGTCGTCACGGCAGGGGCAGCCAGAACTGGCGGCATCAGTCTGGGCGCGGGTTCAGCCAGTACGCTGACGTGGGAAGATGCGAAGGCGATCGCCACACAGGTGCCTGCTGCTAAAGCCGTTTCAGCCTTCTTACAACGCAGTGCCATTCAGGTCGTCCGTGGCAATACCAATATTGCCACGACCCTTTTAGGCACGGATTTGCACTATCCCACGGTGAAAAACATTCAGCCTCAAGTGGGACTCTTTTTTAGTCAAGGAGATTTGGATGCAGGGCGATCGGTGGCGTTTCTCGGTTCCAAGGTGCGCGATGAATTGTTTACCAACGATGAAGCCGTGCTTGGGGCTGATTTACGGATTCGGGGCAAACGTTATACCGTCGTCGGGGTGGCGGAATCAAAGGGCACAGCAGGCGGACAGGATCTGGATGATGTAATTTATATCCCCCTGACCAATATGTCTGCCCAAATTGTCGGCAATAATGCCTTAACGGGTGTGGCAATTAATGGATTTTGGCTTGAAGCGCGCGATGGCGATCAACTTAACTCGGCTCAATTTCAGGTGACAAATATTCTGCGTCTCCGGCACGGCATTCGTCCACTCAGCCGTCGATGATTTTCGGATTACCAATCTAGTGGATATTATCAGCACTTTCACCAATGTGATGGGTTCCTTTACCTTGATGGTAGGGGCGATCGCAGGTATTTCTCTCGTCGTTGGCGGCATTGGCATTGCCAACATCATGCTGGTTTCAGTGATGGAACGAACACGAGAAATCGGTATTCGCAAAGCGGTCGGTGCCACCAGTACCACCATTTTAAGCCAGTTTTTGACGGAAGCGATCGTCATCTCCACAGTCGGCGGTGTGATTGGCGTGGTCTTAGGCATTGGGTTCGCCTTTGCTGCTGCTACCCTGTTCAAATTTCCCTTTATCGTGCCGTTATGGTCGATCGGCGCTGGGTTTGGGCTATCGTTTCTCGTTGGCGTTCTGGCAGGTGGTATTCCTGCCCGTAATGCTGCCAAATTAGATCCCATCACCGCCCTACATAGCGAGAGTGAATAGTGAGTAATCACGATGGCAACCATGATTTTGATGGAAGGCATTACAAAGACCTATCACTTAGGCGAATTGGATGTACCTGTGCTGAAAGAGATTGATTTATGCGATCGGCAACAACGGCGAATACGTTGCCATTATGGGCGCTTCCGGTTCTGGGAAATCAACGCTGATGAACATTATTGGCT
>CAVYAN010000071.1:0-38638 GCA_963766075.1 uncultured cyanobacterium
TAAAGGCAATGCCGCCAATGTGATCTTCGTGCCCGTGGGTCACGATCATGCCCTTGATTTTGTGGCGGTTTTCCCGCAGATAAGTCATGTCTGGTAAAACAATGTTCACCCCATGCATTCCATCCGTGGGAAAGGCAAGTCCAGCATCTAGGAGAATAATTTCATCATTAATCTCAAATACACAGGTGTTTTTGCCGATTTCATGCAAGCCACCCAGAGGAATTACCTTCAGGACAGGGGATGATTTGGATTGGGTCATAGAGTTCCTTAGACGAACGGTGAGTAAATAAAATCAGGCGAATCTAGTCGATTTTTAAAGGTGGCCTTGCAAAGATGGCCTAGCCCGTCTGCGCGTCATTACCAAGAGTGGCAGGCGAGAAATGGCAGTGCAGCGTGGCAATCGCCTGCACAAACTTCCTCAACGGTATAAATTGTGTCGAAAAAAACGGTAAATATTGAAAATACATAGGCGGCTCAGTGGCATTTCAAAACGTGTCAAAAAAGTGTTTCAGTCCGAAACGTGGGTACGGTAGATATTCAGTTGTCAAAAACTTTAGGAAGGATATAGCCCTTAGATTGCTCTTGGCTGGCGTCGGCTCTGAGACATACCGCGCCCAAGCCACTACAGCAATGACAATGCTGTCATCACAGAACGTACAGATAACACGATGTCCTCTGGACAATCGAGCAATGGTAGACGACAGGAACCCGCCTGCCAACCTTGAAGCTTCAGTGCTGCTTTAACCGGGAGCGGATTGGCAGTCGCGAACAAGACTTTAAACAAAGGAAACAACGTTAGGTGAATATCAGTAGCAACTTGGATCTGTCCAGACTCAAAAGCACGAATCATTTGCTGTAATTGAGGCCCCACCAAATGGCTGGCGACACTCACAATGCCCTTCGCACCCACTGCCAACAAGGGCAAGGTAATCGAGTCATCTCCAGAATAGATGGAAAATGCAGCAGAAGTGGATCGCCGAATCTCACTCGCTTGATCAATATTCCCACTGGCTTCCTTAATCGCCACAATATTTGGAATTTCTGCCAAACGAATTGTGGTTTCTGCAGCCAAATTAGTTCCTGTCCGACCCGGCACGTTATACAACATGACCGGTAGATCAGGCGCTGCCTCTGCGATCGCCCGAAAGTGCTGATAAAGCCCTTCTTGCGGCGGCTTGTTGTAGTAAGGGACAACCTGTAACGATCCATCTAACCCTAGTGTAGCCGCTTTTCGGGTCGCTGTGATCGCTTCTTCCGTAGAATTTGATCCCGTGCCTGCAATCACCTTGGCTTTGCCCGCCACGGCTTGCTGCACCACGCGAAACATTTCAAACTCTTCGTCCCAAGAAAGTGTCGGCGATTCCCCCGTTGTCCCACACACGACCAGTGTATCAGTGCCATTTTCAACCAGATGCACCGCCAATTTTTCCACCAAAGCAAAGTTAACGCTGCCGTCTGGGTTAAACGGCGTAATCATGGCAGTTAAAACACGTCCAAAATCAGTCACGGCAGGGGCAAGGGGGAATGGGGACAACGATATGGGAACACAAGAATAATGAGGACATGGCTAGGGGGCAATCCCAAACCTATGTTGCAGCGGCCATCTCTGGCTTGACTAAATTTTTCTCAATCAATAACTCGGCGATTTGCACCGCATTTAAGGCGGCACCTTTGCGAATTTGGTCGCCACAGAGCCAGAGGTCAATCGCGTTGGGATTAGACAAATCCTGCCGGATCCGGCCCACCAGCACCTCATCCTGTCCACTGGCATCCATGGGCATGGGGAAATAATTCGTGGACCAATCTTCCACAAGCTTAACCCCATCCGCCCGCCGGATAGCTTCACGAGCAGCATCCAAGGGAAAGGGCTGCTCAAATTCTAGGTTAATCGCCTCAGAGTGGGCACGCAGGACGGGCACGCGGATACAAGTAGCCGTAATCCGCAAACCGGGCTCACCCAGAATTTTGCGGCTTTCGTTCACCATTTTGAGCTCTTCCTCGCAGTAGCCATTGGGGCTTAGGGCGGAGTTATGGGGAAATAGGTTGAAGGCGAGGGGGTAAGGAAAAATTTCAGCAATGGGAGCAACCCCGTCAAGAATGGCACGCGATTGCAGCTTCACTTCTTCCATCGCCCTGGCTCCGGCTCCACTAGCAGACTGGTAGGTAGAGGCGACAATGCGGCGAATCGGCTGGATTTGGTGCAGGGGGTAGATGGCCACAGCCATCAAAATTGTGGTGCAGTTGGGATTGGCAATAATGCCGCGATGCCCAGCCGCTGCCCCTGGGTTTACCTCTGGCACAACCAGCGGCACGGTGGGGTCCATCCGAAAGGCACTGGAGTTGTCGATCATGATCGCCCCCGCGGCCACGATTTGACGAGCCCATGCCTTAGAGGTAGACCCGCCCGCCGAAGCCAACACAATATCAATATTGTCGAAACTGCGATCGCTCACCGCTTCAATCACCAAATCATCACCTTTAAACCTTAGGCTCTGACCTGCAGACCGAGGCGATGCCAGCAATCTGAGCTCTGACAGAGGAAAATCTCGAGACTCCAATAATTCTAATAGCTCGGTGCCGACAGCTCCCGTGGCACCCAGAATGGCAACGCGATACAACTGGGCCAAAACAAATACTCCTCCAAAAAATCAATTAATCCGATTTTATCAAGCCAGCTTATGCAGCAAGCGGAATGGCCTATGCCTGAAATGGCCTATGAATACAGGTCCATGAAGACGAAGATCTTGAGGGTCGCACCCTAGCCGCTCAAATCTCCGGCATTGGGAGTCTAGATACATTCAGCAGATTATTAATCCCCGACGACAATACAAATATACTAATAAACTGATAGTAATACCAATAAAAACAGTGCATTAAATCAAGTCATAACTAAAAAAATTAAAAACAAAAATATCTACTGAAGGGATAAGAGGGACGAACTGGGCATCTGTCACCATTTCCAATTGGCCTAGCTCTTATAAAATTATCCGATCCCAGAGATCCCCTTATGGTTGCGTTCAATAAAGCCATTCAATGACTCCAGATCCCCCAATTTCCTGAGGCCCACCCAATTTTCTGAGGCCCGAAAGCCCAGAGTCCGTTGCATCCTAGATACCTGGCCATGATATCTCTACCCTAGAAAACCTCGATGATTAATTCTTCAAGCAAGAATAACTTCTTAAGTCTGCTAAGTTAAAACCACCCTATACCAAATCTCACAGCGAGGAGCACACCGTTGACTAAAATTATACTTCCTAGGCTTCAACTTCTTTTGCCTCGTACGCTCTGAAGATTACGCCTGTCAGCCGCGCTTGTCTAGTCCAGCCATAGCATTTTATACATTTTTCATAAAATTTGCAGGATTGTTTATGGGTATTGGGATTCCTCGCTGAAAGTACCGGAAACACCACATCGCCTTGATTCGTCCCGACCTTCCGACCTGAACCCGACCTGAACGTTAAGATTCGCCTTAATGAATCTGCCAACCGGAATCAGAATCAGTTACCATAGCTAACTGCTGTCTAAAATCCACTCTCCACATAGTTTGGGAATCCGTATACCGATGAAAGTTACTCAGGAAAAGCTCCCTGCCAGTCAAGTTGGCTTGGAAATTGAAATCACCCCCGAAATGACCAAGAAAGCTTACGAGCAGGTGATCCAAAAATTCACCCGTTCGGCGAATATTCCTGGGTTCCGCAAAGGTAAGGTACCGCGTCAAGTATTGGTGCAGCGGTTTGGGGTGATGCAGTTAAAGGCAGCAGCCTTGGAAGAATTAATTGACGAGAGTTTGAAAGCAGCCATCAAGCAGGAAAGCCTTGAGACCTTGGGCAATTATCAGTTGCGATTGCCCTTCGAGGATCTAATTACCCATTACGAACCCGGTACGCCTCTGACTTTCTCCGCCTCTGTGGATGTACCCCCCACGGTCACCCTAGCAAAATACAAAGATTTGAAAGTGGCGGCAGAGGAAATTCTCTTCAAAACAGAGCGGGTTGATGAGGTGATCGAAAACTATCGCACCCAACTGGCCACCGTTGTGCCGGTGGAAGATCGGGAAGCTCAAGACAAGGATATTGCCGTTGTGGATTTCAAGGGTATCCTGCCCGTGGAAAACGGCGAACCTGAGGATTTTCCGGGCAATCAAGCCGAGGACTTTCAGGTAGAACTCACCGCCGGCAAGTTTATTCCTGGCTTTACGGAAGGAATCATTGGCATGAAACCTGGGGAAACACGAGAAATTGCTATAAATTTCCCCGACGATTATCCCCAGGCAGAACTGGCGGGTCGGGCGGTCATCTTTACGGTAGACATGAAGGAGCTGAAAACACGGGAATTGCCCGAACTCGATGATGATTTTGCTAAGGATGTCAACGAAGAGTACGAAACCTTGGCCGCTCTGCGGGAATCTCTGGAAAAACGCTTTACCGAAGAGGCTGAAGACAAGACCCGAGCTAACAAGGAGCAGGCCATCCTAGATGAGCTTTTAAAACACATTGAAGTCGATCTCCCCGAAACGTTGATTGATCGCGAGTTGGACTTCATGCTGCGCCAGACAGCGATGCAGTTGCAGAATCAAGGGCTAAATATCCGCCAATTCTTTACCGAAGACACCGTCGCCATGATGAAGCAGCGATCGCGCCCCGAGGCCATTGATCGCATCAAGCGTACGTTGGCCCTAGGGGAGGTGGCAAAACAGGAAAGCATTAAGACAGAGGCAGCGGAACTCAACCTTAAGGTTGAGGAAATGCTCGAAAGCCTGGGAGATATGGAGGTAAGCCGCGATCGCGTTGTCAGCGTGGTGGAAGAAGATCTACTCAAGGAAAAGATTATGGACTGGCTCCTAGAAAATAGCACCATTGATCTTGTCCCCGAAGGCAGCCTCACCCCGGCAGAGATTCCAGATGAATTCTCAGGTGAGCTGGCAACCGAAGCGCTTCCAGAAGGTCCAGCGGAAGACTTAGAAGGCAACGCCTCATCTGAATCGGCGGCAGTAGAAGCCACAGTAGAAGTTGTCACTGAAACCGAGCCTTCCACCAAGCCCAAAAAGTCTGCGGCTAAGTCTACCGCTAAATCAAAAGCCAAAGACGACTCTGAGCCAGCCTAAGCATCCTACTGATCACGCGATCATGCTCAAGGGGGGCATGTAGGCGCTATGTCCCCACCTACATTTCGATATGCCCCAGTCTTTTTCAGGTCGTCCCGTAAGTCCAGGATTAGTTGAGGCATAATGGTGCCAGGAGACTCACAGAAAGACAGCGGTTTTGCTTCCAAAACCCGATCCCAGTGCAGTTACGTCCACTTGTCAGCCTTGCCGTGATTTTCCAGCGATCGCTTAACCTATGTTCAACTCTCAATCGCCCCACTATGGAATTCAAAGCTTGAGCTCCCTAGCCTGCATCTCCTCCCTCGCCCCCCATAGCACGATTCCCATGGTGGTCGAGCAGTCCGGGCGGGGAGAGCGTGCCTTCGATATCTACTCTCGCCTCCTGCGCGAACGAATTATTTTTTTGGGAACGCCTGTTGATGACACCGTTGCCGATTCCATCGTGGCGCAACTTCTGTTTCTGGATGCCGAGGATCCCGAGAAAGATATTCAGCTTTATATTAATTCTCCTGGTGGCTCCATTTACGCAGGCATGGCAATCTATGACACAATGCAGCAAGTTCGCTGCGATGTTGCTACCATCTGCTATGGTTTAGCTGCAAGTATGGGTGCTTTTTTGCTAGCAGCGGGTGCAAAGGGGAAGCGCATGTCTTTACCCAGTTCCCGGATCATGATTCACCAGCCACTTGGGGGTGCCCAGGGTCAGGCAGTGGATATTGAAATTCAGGCAAAGGAAATCCTCTACCACAAGCGCACGCTGAACGAGTTGCTGGCTCATCACACGGGACAGCCACTAGAGCGACTGGAAACGGATACGGAGCGGGACTTTTTTATGTCCGCTGCCGAAGCGACCGACTACGGATTGATTGACCGGGTGATTGCACGTTCTCCCAAGACCGAGCCAGCCATTGCAGCCGTCTAAGCTTACGAGGCAGATATGTCCAAATATGACTCCCATCTGAAATGTTCCTTCTGTGGCAAGTCGCAAGAGCAGGTCCGCAAGCTAATTGCTGGGCCGGGAGTCTATATTTGCGACGAGTGCGTGGACCTATGTAACGAAATCCTAGACGAGGAGCTGTTTGACTCCAGTGCAACCGCACCGCAGCCGGTGCCGCGCCGTGAACAGTCTCCCGAAAAGCGGAAAACGCGATCATCCAATATTTCGCTGAATCAAATTCCGAAGCCTCGCGAAATCAAAAAGTATCTTGATGAGTACGTGATCGGCCAAGACGAAGCTAAGAAGGTGCTCTCTGTGGCCGTTTATAACCACTACAAGCGGCTCAGCTTTACCCAAACCAAGGGCAGCAGCAAAACGGCGGACGATAATGTTGAGCTGCAGAAGTCTAATATTCTGTTGATTGGGCCGACAGGCTGCGGCAAAACCTTGCTGGCCCAGACCCTGGCTGAGATTCTCGATGTACCTTTTGCTGTTGCCGATGCCACGACCCTCACAGAAGCAGGCTATGTCGGTGAAGATGTGGAAAATATTTTGCTGCGCTTACTCCAGGTCGCTGATTTGGATGTAGAGGAGGCGCAGCGGGGCATTATCTACATTGATGAAATTGACAAAATTGCCCGCAAGAGTGAGAATCCCTCCATTACCCGCGATGTTTCCGGAGAAGGCGTTCAGCAGGCGCTATTGAAGATGTTGGAGGGAACCGTTGCCAATGTCCCGCCCCAGGGAGGACGCAAGCATCCGTATCAGGACTGCATCCAAATTGATACCAGTAATATTTTGTTTGTCTGCGGTGGCGCGTTTGTGGGACTGGATAAGGCGATCGAGCAACGGGTCGGTAAGAAGTCCATGGGCTTTGTCCAACCTGGCGTAGAGCTCAGTACGGTTTCCCCTAAGGAAAAGCGGACAGCAGATACCCTCAAGCAGCTCGAACCAGATGACTTGGTTAAGTTTGGCATGATTCCAGAGTTCATCGGTCGGATTCCGGTCATGGCGGTGGTTGATCCGTTGGATGAAGATGCCCTCACGGCAATTTTGACCGAGCCCAAGAGTGCGCTGGTGAAGCAATACCAAAAGCTGCTGAAGATGGACAATGTCGATCTTGAGTTTAAGCCCGATGCTGTCCGGGCGATCGCCCAAGAAGCCTATCGCCGCAAAACGGGTGCCCGCGCCCTGCGCAGCATTGTTGAGGAGTTGATGTTGGACGTAATGTACGAATTGCCCTCCCGCAAAGATGTCACCCGCTGTATGATCACCCGCGAGATGGTAGAGAAGCGATCAACCGCAGAACTCTTGGTTCACCCCTCGTCTTTACCTAAACCTGAATCTGCTTAGATCGCTCATGCCCTATCTGCCCATCCGCGGATGCAATCACTACTATGAATGGCTGACGGCCACGGGCGCGGATCCGACAGGCAAGCCTGTTTTGGTATTTATTCACGGTTGGGGCGGCTCGGCACGGTATTGGGAGAGCACGGCTGAGGCCGTGAAGGATGATTTTGACTGTTTGCTGTATGACATGCGGGGCTTTGGTCGATTGCGCGATCGGCAGGCTCCTTGCCCTGAAGACCCTGACGCTGCAGAGTCTAGTTACGAATTAGAAACCTATGCCGAGGACCTAGCCACTCTGCTAGAGCGCTTGGGGGTGTCCCTGATTTATTTGAATGCACACTCCATGGGTGCTTCCGTGGCTACGTTTTTTCTGAATTTATATCCAGAGCGGGTAGAGCGGGCTATCCTGACCTGTAGCGGCATTTTTGAATACGACAAGGCAGCTTTTGAAGCATTTTATACATTTGGCGGCTACGTGGTTAGATTTCGCCCCAAGTGGTTATATGACCTGCCTTTCATGGACCGACTCTTTATGCAGCGGTTTCTGCACCGTCCTTTACCCGGAGCCATTAGCCGTGCGTTTCTAGATGACTTTGTCATGGCGGACTATGAAGCGGCCTTGGGTACAATTTTTACCTGTGTTAGTAAAAAGGCGGCAATGGTCATGCCGGGAGAATTCGCCCGCTTGTCGGTGCCGACGCTAATGATTTCTGGCGATCGCGACATTATCATTCCCCTAAGCCTCGCTCAAAATGCGGCTGCCCTCAACGAAAACGTGGCGCTGATTACTATGGCTGATACAGCCCACTTTCCCATGCTAGAAGATCCCCCAACTTATTTGCAGCACATGCGGCAGTTCTTAGCGGGAAAAAACATTGATTAAGCTCCAATATTTAGCTATGGGGAGGCAAGTTCCTTAGCAACATGTGCTATGCCTCTCAAATATCTGTAAATTTGCGGGTATGCACTGCGGCAGATTTCAGAATTTTCAGAATATTCTTTTTCAGAATAGATATTTCAGTGCGTAAATTTGTGTAGGGTAAAACCTACTCATAGCAGGGATATTGCCGATTGCGTTATCTGTCCTTGCTAAGGCTATTTCAGATTTCTAGACCTAATTGCAGCATTTCTCATACAGTATGCTATTGCCAACAATCACTATAATCTTTCGCGACTTAAGTGACGCTTAAGACTAGAAGGATTAACATACGATACTCCTACCAGACTCAGTTTATGAGGCAATAATTACGGATTGTTAAGATAAATAATTACCTCTCAGAAACGTTGCGATTTGTTTTCGTGGTTGTTACTTTGAATGGGTGCTGAATCTTGGCACAGAGTATTCAATTCAAACCAAACAACGGGCAATCTCGCCTCAAGGTGGATCACATGATTATCGTAACTCTCGTAGTGACAACGGGTTGGCTTTTCGCCTCAGTTCTGGGTACATGGGCATACTTTGCGGCGAAGGCATATCTGATTTCTCCCAGATTTAATTCATGTTTCTTTGTAATACAAATTTGACCTTTGAATAGATTTCCAAGTTGAATGCTTAACTAGTTCTGAATGCTTAACTAGTTCAATAGACATTGTCATAAGGACTTCTCAAAACAATTTGGGAAGTCCTTTTTGTATTTACCCCCTTGCTTTTCTCGCTTTACCATCTTTTGGGGCTTTGCCATCTTTCTTTCCACTCTTCTATCCTGCTTTTCTGCCAACTTGGTTTTTAACCTACTTTTCTGTCTCTTTTCATCGATGCCCACATTCTGCATAGAAGCCAGTTCTAGGCAGTGGGACGGCCCAGAACGACAAAGGTGTACCCGTGAATACACTACCTGGACTCTTTTCAAGCTGTGTATGTTCACTGCGTCACATTTATACCAACCTTTACCCCAGACTCAAGCGGCTTCTCAGGCATGAAAGGCCGACTAGTGAATTTAAAGAGTTCATAAACTTAAGTGGAGGCGAATTGATCCTACGTATGAATACGGTAGTATATCTCGTGTAATAAGTGAAAAAGCCTCTAATAAGCACACTATCTCTGTAGATGTATTTTTTCATAGGTACATTCCACAGGGAGATGTTGTCAAGTTGGAACTTTCCAAATCTTTGAGGTGATCTGTAGGGTGCTCTAGTGGATATGATGTGCCGGAACTTAAAGTGTCATAAGAGGTTTTGCATCAGCGTTCAAGACAGTATCGTTTGTATTTTTGCAGATGACCTATGTTGATTCTAAGGCGATTCGGATTAGAAATAAAAAGATTGGAAATAAAAACTTTCTTGTTTCTGCCATGATTCGCAATTAATTATTGTTTGATACGGCTGGGGTATTGAACCCAGAGATTAATTTTTTGATCGTGTAATGCCGTGCAAGTCATGCCGGATGCTTTGCCTGAAATGTCTCAAGAAGAAGTAGAGCCTGCCTGACGTTAAGTGGGTCCATGTTGGATCTGCCAGTGGATTTTGCTATTGAGGGCATAGATACATCGTTCGTGTACTAAACATCTTGCGATGATTTTTAGTCTGCGCAAATTTTTGGCTTTGCACAGATCTACGAGTAGTTTCTAGGGGAAAGAAATTTATGGAAGATGGGACTATGGAAATGGAACAAGTTCTTCCCGTACGCACATTGATCGGTTGTCCGGTGTCTGCTTTATCATTTGATGAACAAATTAATTTGTTGGTAGGTTGGGCACAGCACCGCATGAGTAAAGTGGTTTGTGTTGCCAATGTGCACATGTTGATTGAAGCCTATCGAGACTCTAGTTTTGCCGATGTCCTAAAACAAGCCAATTTAGTGACCCCAGATGGAATGCCGTTGGTCTGGATGCTGCGCTTATTAGGCTCTCAGCGATCGCAGCGTGTGGCCGGTATGGATTTGTTTTTGGCGACTTGCCAACAGGCGGCGGCAACCGGAATCAGTGTTTTTTTCCTGGGATCAGAGCCATCCGTTCTCGAGAAAATCCGTGCACGTTTAGTGGAAGAATTCCCAACACTGAAAATTGCAGGTATGGAGTCCCCCCCTTTTCGTCCCCTCTCCCCAGCAGAAGACCTATCCATTGTGCAAACCATCAATGACAGTGGTGCGGGGATCGTTTTTGTTTCCTTAGGATGTCCCAAACAGGAACGCTGGATGGCGCAACACTACCAGCAAGTGCAAGCAGTAATGCTCGGGATTGGTGCCGTGTTTCCCTTGTATGCTGGACTCATGACTAGAGCCCCGAAACTCGTCCGAAACTCCGGACTCGAGTGGCTGTATCGACTCGGCCAAGAACCCGCCCGATTGTGGAAGCGCTATACAAGCACGATTCCGATCTTTCTATGGCTAGCGCTAAAGCAGCTACTGACCAGTAATCTGACTATGGAAACGCCCGAATCCCGCTAATACCAACCTTTCTAGCACTGTTTCCAAGATCATCGTCTGCACGCTAGTTTGCAAAGTCAGAAGTAAAAAGGCTGCAGACACAAGGGTGCAATATGCCTGAAAAAGTCAATTTACTCAATAAGATACTTCTATGAAAATAACCCGCCTGTGAACCAGGTTTCGACTGCGCTCAATCTTCGCCATCGCGGGTTGAGTGTAGTCGTAGCTGGCTTCCTGCAGGGTAACCCAGCCTCCCGAGATGATTTTTTGTTTGTAAGTCCCTAAGGGTTAAGCAGCTATTTTCACCGGGTTGCACAAAATAATCCCCTTCCTCCACATGAGCTAGGCACTCCCATCCGGGGGGAGGAAACTCATCTGAGAAGAGTTCATTCCCAGCGTATGCATTAGAATTGCGGCTTGGGTGCGATCGCGTAGGCCCAGACGCGCCAAAATATTGGTTACATGATTCTTGACTGTCTTTTCGGCAATAAACAATGCCTGCGCAATCTCCCGATTGCTGGCCCCCGTTGCAATCAGCCGCAGAATATCGTGTTCCCTGGGAGTCAACTCTTCCCATCCGTCAGGAAACTGCTGGGGTGCCGCCACGGGTCTAGGGGCCATTACCGCTTTGCCTAATCCCGGCCCGATTTGCGTATAGCCCTTATGCACAAACCGAATTGCCTGGGTCAATTCCTCAAAGGGTGTATCTTTGAGCAAATAGCCAGAGGCTCCGGACTGCATTGCCTGGGTGACATACGTCTCATCTCCAAACGTCGTCAGAATCAGCACCTTGGCATGGGGAAATCGTTGACAAATCACCTGAGTAGCCCCCACGCCGTCCATCACCGGCATGCGAATATCCATCAAAATAACATCAGGCTGAAGGGCCGCAGTTTGGGCGATCGCCCCCTGTCCATCTGCCGCTTCACCGACGATTTCTAACTCGAAATCAGACTTCAGCAGCGCCCGCAAGCCTCGCCGAATCAGATCTTGGTCATCTACGAGTAATAAACGAATCATACAAACGCCGGGAAAAATTACTGACCGATTGCTGACGAACTACTGAGGTAAAGGAATCCAGGCCCGAATTTGGCAACCTTGGCCGGGGGCCGTATGCAGTTCAAATTTGCCGTTCAAACCCAGGATACGTTCCCGCATGCCTTGCAGGCCAAAGCCCGTGGTATTTTGGGCGGACTCAAAGCCTTTACCATTATCAGTAATGATGACGTGAATCACCTCTTTCTGAATGGCCATGTCCTGAGCTGCCACAGGCGAAGCTGTCACATATTGAGTTGTAATATTGATGGCCACACGAGTGGCTTCGGCATATTTATAAATATTGGTTAGGGATTCCTGCACAATACGATAGATAGCAGTCTTAACAGAATAAGGCAGCGATCGCCCCACAACAATCTGACACTCTGGCTGTACACCCGTAGATCGCTGAAACTCCATGGCCAGCGTCGCGATCGCCGCATCTAAAGGCTTCCCTTGCAACGGGTCCGAGCGTATGGTTGTGACTGACTGCCGGACCTCTTGCAGCGCAGTTGCCCCTAACTGCTTTGCCTCCAGAATCAATGCCTTCGCCTCCTGGGGTTCAGAGTCTAGCAATCGCAATGCCGCCGCTAAATGCACATTAAATACCGTTAACGAATGGCCCAGAGAATCATGGATTTCGCGGGCAATGCGGCTGCGCTCCTGCATCGTCGCCAGATGCTCCATTTGAAACGCATAGTCCCGCAGACGAGCATTTGCTGCCGCCAATTGCTCCCGACTTTGGCGCTCTGCCAGCACAGCCCCCACCAGCAGTTGCAGGAAAATCACCACAAGCCCAAAGCTCAATGCAAAAGAGATAAACAAGACCTGTAACCGTTGATCCCCCATAAATTCCGGTGGAGAACGGCGATTCCACAAAGGCGCAGGTAACCGCCAGCCCCAGGGCAGCAGCCGATTGTACAGGCGATCGCCCTGGGTAAGCAAGCCACAGAGCAGCGCCAGTAAAGTAATGCCCCAGCGCGGCCAAATCTGGGGCGATCGCCGTTCCCCCGGCGCAAACAACAAACAATTCCGCAGTACTACCACCAAGTACAGCAGTACAAACAACCGAATGCCTCCCACCATCGACATCAGGCCAATCAGACCAAACTCTATCCCCGTAAACCAGAGCTTGTGGGCCATCCGCTGAGGCAATCGCCATCCCAATCCAGCAAAAATACCCAGGCAGAGCAAATTAAGTCCAGGATGACGCGAACCATCAAACCGAGGCCCCAACGGCAGTTCACTCAGGGCCACAATGGCGAGCAATACCCATTCTAAATAGAGCAGAAAGCGGAGTGACTGCGAGCGAGCGGCAAGCGGGGGCATAGTGGGTATTACGGCAATCATGTATTTACTCTAACGCTGCTTGCCCCCTCTCCCACCAGAGTCCAGAGTCCCCACCCGCTAGGGACTAAAGTCCTCACCTCATTAGCCCGCCACTGCACTAGGTTCTGTCTGGACCAGGCGTGTGATCTCGGGCGGAGATATCATCGACAGCTTCATTCTCCCGACTTTGCCGGGATAGAGAGCAGACAAAATCAACAGCCCCCCCATCGCCGTCATCATCGCATTTTCAGCAAAGCTAACAATGCCTAGGGGCGCTTTAGAGTTCCCCCCAATGCAGGCGCAGTTCAGCGCCATTTTGTCGATATACACCGCCTTCACCACAGAAGTTGCGCCGCTCACACCCACCAGGAATGAACTGATACCTGTCATCAGGGGCACCATGCCCGAAAGCAATCCCAAACCAATTAATAATTCTGCAAAGGGATAAACTGTGCCGTAGGGCTTAAACCGCCGCGCCATCAAGTCATACTTCTGAAAACTGGCCGTAAATGCGGGCAGATCCATCAATTTCAACGAAGCCAACATCGACAGGGAAATCCCCATAAACCCCACCATGCCCAACGATGTCGCCAGGGCCATGAGTCCTGCCGTGGAAAACAGCGCCATGACTGGCACGTAGGAATACTCCGCCTTGCTTGCTGTGACCGCTAAACGTGCGGCCAGGTCCGTATAGCCACCAATCCGTTCATCCCCAAAGAAAACTTGCGGCGTCGTGGCCACGCCATATTTCGCTTTGAAGGCATCTACGGCATCCCGCGATCGCAAGGGCATATCGACAAACACAAGCCCTCGTTCCGTCAGCAAATTAACGGTCTTTAAGCCCCAGGGACATTCCTGTTCCGGCATTGACATCCGATAGAGCGTGATCTGAGTCGCGGGCACATTAACATTAGCCATAATTACTTTCCTTGTGAATTAAGATAGCAACTCCCAAATAGCAACTCGCAATGACGCACCCTCAGTAGGGCCATACCTCGTAGTGCTATACCCTAAGGTTCGGACAAATGGCCCCAGGATGCGGCGGCGGCGCTGCCGACCAGCGTTGGAGCGTATCAGTGAGCTTGAGGCGCAAGGCCATCAGGTCTGCCACTTGCCGATCAATCTCCTTCACATGCTGTTCCAGCTTCGTTTGAATATCCTGACAAGGAAGCTGATCGTGGTCGTATACAGAAAGTGATTCACCAATTTCCTGAAGGCTTAAGCCCAGAGATTTCAGGCGTTTAATGAACGCAAGCCGATTCACTGCATCAGCCTGAAACAGACGAAAATGTCCCTCCGTGCGGCCACAGGCCTTCAATAGCCCAAGTTCCTCGTAGTAGCGAATCGTTTTAACGGATACGCCGCTGTGAGCAGAGAGTTCACCAATCTTTAAAGCCACTTGTTCCGATGCCAGCATCATGATTGCCTTCTCAACGCATCTTCAGTATAAAATCTCCAGCCAACAGGAGAGTCAAGCGCCCGTCATCAATATGGCTGTTTGTCAAATGGCTGTTTGTCAAATAGCTGTTCCCGTGGGCACGAAGGTACTGGCTCCGTTGGGTAGAAATGAGTAGGAAGTGAGTAGGAAGGTCAACAAAAGAAAAATTTCCGATCATCCAACGCGCGATCCTTACGGTAGGCTGTAGGAGAAGCCATAGACGATTTCGCTCTGCATGCGGACTCTGTGCCCCTTCTACACCCTTCCCCGGCCTACTTCGGCTCAGCCTTCCATGTCTAACCTTGATGTAGTTGCCCTGAACCCAACAGACACAACGCCTTCAGAACCCCGAACATTGCCTGCCGAAGTACCCCGCTGCAAAGAGGTCCATCCCGTTGACCTCAGCAGTGTCCGACAACTCCATCGCGACCTACTGAGTGTCACAAAAGCCCAGCGCATGGCCGAATTCTTCAGCCTCCTAGGGGACGCCAATCGCCTGCGCATCCTGTCAGCCCTCGCAGTCCAGGAACTTTGCGTCTGCGACCTAGCCGCCGCTGTCAAAATGAGCGAATCTGCTGTATCCCATCAAATGCGAATGCTGCGATCGCTCCGTCTCGTCGGTTATCGCAAACAAGGCCGCAAAGTGTTCTACTCGCTCAAAGATCACCACGTGCTCACCCTCTACCAAGAAGTCGCCGAGCATCTGGACGAGGTAGACGACTAAGGTCCGGAGGGACTAGAGACGAGGCAATCAGGATCCGACTTAACCAATAGCCGATTCAACCCAGATGACTCGCCCATGCCCATTGGATGAATCTCCGTTCAGAAAGCAATTCTCAGGGAGCAATGCCTTTTCTTGCTGGCTGAGCGAAGCTCGAAGCCAGCAAGAAAAGGCAACGTGAAATGCGCCCATGCCAAGGGCCATCACTATTCGATTATTACTAGAGTTAAATCATCACGAGAGCCGGAATAGTGGGCGAAGAGCCAAATCCCTGCCCACTCAAAGTGCCCATCCCGCCTACTCCTCGCCACCTTGCAACTTCAGCAGCAAAAAGCCCAAACTAAGGCCCAGGGGAATTAAAACAATACACAGCAGGGCGGCGTTAAACATTTCTCCCATGACCCGTTCTCCTATGCGATCGCATCGCGATAAATAAATTTCAGTTTCAATCCACTCACCATGCGCTAAGCACAGATGAGAATGGCAGCCAAACCTGCATAAAGTATTCTAAACCAGTTTGATGGCACATCATGCTTAAACGTTGTCCGCGCTTGGCCATGCCCCTCGGGGATCCAGCAGGCATTGGTCCAGAAGTCATCCTCAAAACCCTCGCCGATCCCCTCGCCACCCAAACCTGCGACGTTGTGGTCGTCGGTAGTCGATCCCAGCTCCACCAGACCTATACCCACCTCCGACAGATTGCCCCCGATCTCCCCCTGGCCCATCCCGACCACCTAACCCTGGTAGATTTGGACTGCCCTGCTACATTGACTCCCCACTTGCCCCTAGGCCAAGGCACAGCCGCTAGTGGAGCCGCCAGCTTTCAGTATTTGACCTGGGCGATCGACCAAGCCCTACAAGGCAATATTCAAGGCATCGTCACCGGGCCGATCGCCAAATCGGCCTGGAAAGCCGCAGGCCATCTCTATCCCGGCCAAACAGAACTGCTAGCAGAAAAAGCAGGCGTCACAAAATTTGGCATGGCCTTCGTCGCGCGATCGCCCCATACAGGCTGGGTACTGCGGACAGTGCTAGCAACCACCCACATTCCCCTCCGCCAAGTGGCCAATATCCTCACCCCAGACCTGATGACCCACAAACTGGACCTGCTGGTGGACTTTTTGCAGAGGGACTTTGGGTTAGCACAGCCCACGATCGCAATCGCCGGCCTGAATCCCCACAGCGGCGAGCAGGGACAGCTTGGTCAAGAAGAAGTCGAATGGCTCAGCCCATGGATACGAGCCATGGGCGATCGCCACCCTGCACTCACCCTGATCGGCCCCGTCCCACCAGACACCCTCTGGGTGCAACCAGGACAAGCCTGGTTCGGCACCGCCCCCTTTGCCGCCGTCGCCCCCACTACGCCACACAGCCACACTCCCCTCGCTGACGCCTACCTCGCCCTCTACCACGACCAAGGCTTAATTCCCGTTAAACTCATGGCCTTTGATCGGGCCGTCAACACCACCCTTGGCCTGCCATTTGTCCGCACCTCCCCGGATCACGGCACCGCCTTTGCGATCGCGGGCAAAGGCATCGCCGACGCCACTAGCATGAAAGCCGCCCTCCAACTAGCCGCAGAACTTTGCCGCCAGCGCCTTTAGTCCTTCTGGCCCCCTCAAGACCCCTCAGTGGCTACTCAGCACCTCCACTAGCTGGCCGGGATGCTGAATTAAAAAATCCGGCTGATGCCGCGCCAACGCCTGACTCGTGTTAAATCCCCAGCCCACGGCAATCACCTTGATTTCAGTTTTGCGCGCGGCTTCCACATCCCGCGTCTCATCGCCAACATAAATCACCCGAGCCGGATTGAGATGATTTTTGCGGATAATTTGGCGCAAAACTTTTTCCTTGCCAAATAGGGACAGCCCGCCCCCCACAAAGTCAAACAAGTCCTCTAAACCTTGGGTTTTAAGAAAACTCCGCACATTTTCCTCGGAGTTAGAACTGACGATCCCGAGGCAATCGCCCCGATGCTTCAATGCCAGTAATGCCTCCTTCATCCCCGGAATGGGTTTCAGATTGCACACTTCGCTGTTAAATTCCCGCCGAAACCGCCGCAGGAAAAAAGGCAACCGAATTCGGGGCACCTTCGATTGTCTAATAATTTCGCGAGAACTCAGGCTGCGAAAATGTTGCACCTCCTCAGGGCCAATCGTCGGGAAACCATATTCAATCGCCAAGCGGTTCGTAATGGCGACAAAGGTGCCAAAGGAGTCGGCAATCGTGCCGTCAAAGTCAAAAATAATCACGTTCACAACGGTGCTCAGAAAAATAGCATTCAGGATGGGTGGGGAGCGCTCTCAGAATGAGGCGCACTCCCGATATTTTGTCAGGAAACGTTGGTAAATCATTCTTAAAGTTAGCTCTAAAGCAGTAACGGTAAAATTAGATACAGAAATCAAGTTGAAATACGCTCTCTTATTAATCCACTAAATCCATGAAACTGCTCTATCGTGGCGTCCAGCATAACTACCATTTTCCCACTTTGGAAGTCATCGAGGCCGAAATTCAGGGCAACTATCGCGGAGTGGCCGATCACCGTCCGGCTTTGCGAGTGCCCCCCGTGCCGCAGCTCAGCTATGACCTGATCTGCCGGAGCGCGCCCTACACCACCAGCGATCGAGCAGGGCAAGTTACCGTTGGCCGAGTGGCGATCGCCCCGCCGCCGTCGGCACATCCCGCCTCCCCCGTTGTCCTAACGTCCACCCTTCTGAACCACCCTGCCCGCATCCATGAACAGCACCTGCGCCAAAACTTAGAACGCCGCCTGCAAGCGGCTCAAGATCGGGGCGATCATGATTTGATCTATCTCTTAGAAGCGGAACGGCGACAGTTGACCTAGGAGTTGGCTCAGGATTTGGGCCAGAGTTTAGCTCAGAGTTTGGCCGCCGCCCCGCCGCCTCGAGTTGGAGTGCGCTCATTTCTCAGATTCTGCCCATTTTTCTGCCTGGATCACCTGTAAGCTGCCCCCTGCGTAAAAAGTGTGGCGCACAATCCGAAATCCGGCATCCCCCAGGCTAGCAGCCAGATCCATGCGCAGTAAGGCCCACGCCGTTTCCGTTTCAAACAGCAGCAAAAAAACAGCGATCGCGGGCACAAACAGGGGATTCGTCGGCGCATGGAAATCCACCAAGGCAAAGACTCCCCCGGGTTTCAGCACCCGCCGCACCTCCTGCAAAATCTGCTGAAGCTGAGCGGGCTTCATTTCGTGCAGCGCCGCACTGGTATGCACGAGGTCAAATTGACAATCGCTAAAAGGCATGGCTTCCGCAAACGCCTCCACATACTCCGCCTGGGGCACCCTATGTTTGGCCCGCTGAATTGCCTTGGGTGAGGCATCCAGGCCAGTCACATGGTGGGAGTGCTGGACCAGCATCCAGGTTGCCTGCCCACTGCCACAGCACAGATCCAACACGCGCATTTCCGGGGCGATCGCCACCCCCTCCAGAGCCAGTTGGCGAAACCGCCGTTCCCCGCCCACACTCACCGCCGCCAGTCGCGCAATGCTGTCGTAGAACCAGGAATAACGGTAGCTGAGATCGCGCAGAAAGGTAGCCATGGGATCAAGATTAGGAGAGAGAACGACAGAAGAACGGTTTAGGGTGGGCTGATTTGGGTTCACGGCGGGGCTGATTTGGGAGTTGTTCCCCTTTGGCTTCTGGCCAAAGCGGTATCAACGGCCTGCTGCTGATCGCGGTGGGTTAGCCATTGGTGATAGGTGCGCGTGTGGATGGCGACGGAATGTCCCATCATCTTGGCGGCGACGGTGTCCGGCAGACCCACATGGATGGTGCGGACGGCCCAGGCATGGCGGAGATCGTAGGGAGAAAAGGGCAAACCATAGCGTCGGAATTGACTGGTCACCCGTTGGCCAATCCGTTGCAGGGTGGTTTTGGTTAGGTCGGTTTCAATGGGCGGCAGGAGGATGTTGCCCAACTGGAAGTGCTCAATCCAGTCGGGAAAAAACGGCCAAACCTCGTGGGAGCCAGTTTTTGTGCTGCTGAGGACTTGTACCGTGGCGGGGGCAGTGCCGTGACGGAGGGCGGTAAAGTCGCAGAAAAAGACCTCATGGTTGCGGAGGCCATAGGTGGCCATGATGCCGTAAACAAAGCGCCAAGCTGGGTTGGGAATTTTCTCCCAGCTTTCTAGAATCAGCTCGTCGGTGGGCAGGTCACGGGCCTGGGTGCGGGTGGTGCCGTAGTTTCCCCAGAACGTTTTTAAGTCCAGGGGCAGTTCTAGATTCAGGAATTGGGCGATCGCCCCTAGGGCGGTGCAACAGATCTGACGACTGCGGGTATTGGCAGTGGTTGCCTGGACTGTGGCATAGATGGCTTCTGCTGGGGTGAGATTGGGATGGGTTTGGGCGATCGCCACCCATTTCCGTAAATAGGGCAGATAGGCCGTTTCCCAGGTGGTTTTGGCGGAGGCGGGATGGACCAAGCGCTGAGGAGCCTGAAAGAAGTGGCGTTCAAACGCTGCGATCTGCTGCTCTAGGCCCAACTGGTCCAATCGCCCCCAGCCCACCCCTTCCAGATAATTGCGCCAGTCAAAGGTTTTTTGAATCAAGTGGGCCGCAATGACTTTAGCCTCCTGCTCCGCCTGTTTCAGTCCGGCGGCGGTGGCGGGCAGGCCCAAGCTCAGGCGCTGCTGGGAAGATTTAAGCTTGATGCTGCCGGGGCGGGGGGGAAGGATGCCGCGCAGATTTAGGCGATCGCCCCGCCGTTCAATTTGAAACCCCAGCTTACCCACCTTGAGGCGGTGATTCACCTGGACAATTTTGGCATCCAGGGCAGAATAGGCATCGGTCATGGCACACTAAATATAGACGTCTTCAATTCCTGCTACGGTAGTTTCCGTTCGGCTCGTCCTGGAACCCGTTCAAGCATCCGCTAAGGTGATTGTACTGATCTCATGAAACAGATGTACACCCTAGCGGTCCAATTCCTTCTCCCAGCGTTGCGCAGAAATCCTGACCTGATGACAACGGCTTGTCTCGGGGGGGAACCTCAATGTTAAAATCGGTTAAAAAGATTAGAAAACGGGAAACGGTTGGGGCTATGGCAAAGATCGGAGTTTTGTTACTCAATCTCGGTGGACCGGACAGATTAGAAGATGTCCGCCCGTTCCTGTTCAATCTATTTGCGGATCCAGAAATTATTCGTCTGCCATTTCCGTGGTTGCAGAAACCCTTGGCGTGGGTCATTTCCACTTCGCGGGCCGGAAAATCCCAGGAAAATTATAAAAAGATTGGCGGTGGCTCGCCCCTACGCCGAATTACCGAAGAGCAAGCTCAGGCTCTTCAGGTCGCGCTTCAACAGCAAGGCCATGCCACCGAGGTCTATATTGGCATGCGCTATTGGCATCCCTTTACCGAAGAGGCGATCGCCCGCATCAAGCGCGATCAAGTAGAGCGATTGGTCATCCTGCCCCTCTATCCCCACTTTTCCATTAGTACCAGTGGATCGAGCTTCCGGCTATTGGAGCAACTTTGGGATGCGGATTTGGCCCTCCAAGCGATCGACTACACCATTATTCCCTCCTGGTACGATCAACCGGGCTACCTGCAAGCCATGGCCGAGTTGATTGCCCACGAAATCGATCAACTGCCTCACCCCGAACAGGCTCACGTCTTCTTCAGTGCCCATGGCGTTCCCGTTAGCTACGTCGAAGAGGCGGGCGATCCCTACCAAAAAGAAATTCAAGCCTGTGCCGCCCTCGTGATGCAGACTCTCAACCGCTCTGTACCCTACACCCTGGCCTACCAAAGCCGCGTAGGTCCAGTGGAATGGTTACAGCCCTACACCGACGATGCCATCAAGGAATTGGCCGAACAGGGGGTTAAGGATTTAGTGGTTGTCCCCATCAGCTTTGTCTCGGAACATATCGAAACCCTGGAAGAAATCGATATGGAATACCGCGAAATTGCCGAGGAAGCTGGGATTGAGCGATTCCAACGGGTGCCTGCCCTCAATACCCATCCCGTTTTTATTGCTGCCCTGGCTGCGATGGTACAAGCGGCGGTGACCGCCCCCAGCGTCAAGTTCTCGGCGGCGGTGCGCCCCGGCAAGGAAACCAAGATGTACCCGCCCGAAAAATGGGAATGGGGGTTAACCGTTTCCGCCGAAGTCTGGAATGGGCGCTTGGCAATGCTGGGCTTCTTGGCCGTTTTGCTAGAAATGGTGATGGGGAACGGGCCACTCCATGCGATCGGGCTACTCTAAAATCCTGCGGTTGGGAACCCTGCGATCGGGCGCTTCTGGAATGCCCTCACCCAATTCTTTCACTTTAAAACCCGTTCTATTTCTTTCAGTGAGTTTCTCTCAGTCAGTCCCGTTAATCCGGTTCCTGCTTCCCGCGCCGGGGAACTTTGCTATGGGCTGGGTGCGCTTGCGCCGTATACCAGCGGTGCCAGTCCTTTGAAGTGCGAATGGCCATCCAGAGCAGCATGAGGGCAATTAATCCGCCTTGGCGGGGCGCATCAAACGAAAAGAGGACCAGGATAATACACAGGATATCCTGAACGAAGATGGTCCAAAGGGGAATTTGCCGCACGCGGTAGGATACACCAATCTGGACCAATTGCAGGACGAGGGCCAGCAACCCACCCACCAGGCCCAGCGTCGCAATTACCCAAGCCGGCAACAGGGCCGCACGAGCCACAGCAATGCCCAAAATCGCCCCGGCAAAGGGACTGAATATCAGTTCTACGCTGTGCAGCAGTCGTCGGCCCAGTCGAACTTTGGAGGCAAACACCTCAAATAATGACCAACTGACCAACACACCTAAGATAACAGGTGGAGCAATCCCTGAAAGCACTGGCACTTGGGACCACAAAAGATCCCCATAGAGCAAACCAATCACTAAAAGGGGGAGGGCAATCCGCATACCTGCTGCTGCTGAGGCCGAAAGGGCCG
Source organism: uncultured cyanobacterium (assembly GCA_963766075.1). GTDB lineage: Bacteria > Cyanobacteriota > Cyanobacteriia > Leptolyngbyales > Leptolyngbyaceae > CAVYAN01. Next base: position 22,196 of record CAVYAN010000071.1, read on the forward strand.
CCAAAATTTCAATCATGCTAAAACATTTGATTTTGGATTTTAGATTTTGGATTGCACTAGAGATTAGTATCTCTGGTTATTCGTAATTGTGCTTAGGTAATCGTGCTCAGGTAATCTTTGATTTGGGATTTTAGTCCCCGGATGAGTGCTTCATGCCTTAGGCGATTTCCAGTTAGGCGATTTTCAGAAAGGATCTATCTTGGCGGTTTTGCCCTTCGGCTCCGCTCAGGGCGCTTCGGCTCTGCTTAGAGCACCTAGGCTCCGCTCAGGAAGCAGGCTGGCTGAAGATAATCGTAGCCTGCTTCCCGTAGGGTAGCCAGTAGGTCGTGGATTGGGAAAAATCTCTTTCAACTTTAGGGAATTCTAGATTTAATCCATAGGCCAAAACTCTAAAATTCCAGATCGTCCGTGGATTGGATCAAATGCATGCCCGCCGCCGCAAAGCGCTGAAAGGCAGCATTGGCCGCTGCGGTAAAGTCTACAACTCCGGGCACCACCACGGGGGAAGTGCGATCTTCCAGTAGGTAGATTTTGTGGGCCAAAGTGGGATCCGTGGCTTGAATTTCGGTCAGGAGATCGTCAATTGTCCAGGCAACACAATGGCTTTTGGCTTGTCCGGCAATAATCACGGCATCATAGCTGAGCAGTTTGCGGATCAGGGCGGTGTTTTTCTGGGCGACGATCGCTCCATCGGCACTATCGAGGACTTCAGGACGTAGAACAGAATAATTTTCAGTGAGGGGATTGCTGCCTTTGAGCTCAAACTGGGTTTGGCTACTGCGGGCAACACAGTGGAAAAAGATCGCTTCTTCTACGGCGGCTACCAAGGCATGACCAATGCCCCCGAGCATAGAGTGGTAAGGCCACACCGTTAGGGGAAATTTGCCTGCGGCAGTGAGTTTGGCGGTGTAGTGGTGGGCATGACGGCTGAGGGCGTCATAGTTGCCCAGGCTATTGGCAATGGCCGGATTGACCTGCCACACGCCAGTTTCGACATCCTCTAGGGTAATCGTTGTCGCGGCGGGGATCGGGTGCTCTCCAGCGGCGTTCACCCAGAAGAAGGGATGAAAGATTTGCATGGCCGTGTGGGTGTCCAGAGTGGGCGTAATGTCGGTGAGCACGTCCAAGTGACGATAGATGAATTCGCAAAGCCGAACATTGTCAGCGATCGCCCCTGTTCCGGATTGTCCCCCCACAAACAGCTCAAAGTCGGGCAAGCAGAAGGTATTTTGCACATCAATGGCCAGCAAACAGACCCGCCGCTGATCGGCGGCGGCGGGGGATAGCTGGTGCTGCCGTGCCCAAGCAGCGGCCTCAGCGGCCCGCTGCTGGTAAGGTACACGCCAGACCGACCCAACGTTAGCCGGGTCAAAGTGGGCGGGCAGGGGTAGGGGGGGACGAGTCTGACTGGTCATGAACGAACTCCGCCGATTTATGGTCTATTTCACCATTATAGTCAATCGGCGGGCGATGTCCACAGGGACAGGGAGTAGAGCGATCGCCCGTGGCGGTGGTAAAGGTATTGGGACCGCTGTAATGACGGGGGGTGCTCAGCAGCAGTGTCCAGGCCGTTTGCACCGGCAGCAGATTGAAGCGCTCGGGATAATGGGTTTTGAGCAGTTCCTGTACCAGGGGATAGTAATCGGAATTAAGGCTGGGAAAAATGTGGTGCTCCGTGTGATAGGAAAAGTTGAGATGGAGGGTGTCAAAGAATTGGGGGACCTGAATGGACAGGCTGTTGACCAGTGGATCATTCACCTCGGTCATGGGTGAGAGCATGTGGTTGGTATAGATGTAAAAAATGACTCCGGCATAGCCCAAGCCAATGGGCAAGAAATAGCCCAGCAGTAATTTGATCGGGTGGAATTCCAGATAGGCCATTACGCCGAAATGGAGGGCGATTAGAATCAGAGTTTCCAGGGCGATCGCCCAGCGCTCTTTCGGCTTCACCTGAAAAGCAGCGGGTACATAATCCACGTTTCCCGTATTAAACAGTACGACAGAGGTGAGATTCCGCAAGGTATGTACGCCCCAGGCCATGGTCATGCCTAGGGTGAACCAAACGGGATGTACGGTAACCGAGGGCACAAATAAATCCTGAATCCATTTGCCCCAGGTGTCGGGCTGCTGGAACAAATAATTGCGATCGGGATCATCGTAGCTATTGGTGTGATTGTGGTGGACCCGATTATGCACAGCTTTCCACAGGGTCGGAGGCATCCATAGTGCAGCCAATCCCAAAAGACTGACCAGCCAGAGGGCATAGCGATTGGGGATGATCCGACTGTGCATGACATCGTGGGAGCTGAATAGCAACACCACGACGCTGTTGCCCATGATCAGCGTGCAGGGCAGATAGAGCCAAAGCAGATACCAGGGGTAGCGATCCAGGTAGGAGGCCATGCCAAACCCCAGGAGCAAAATAGCCAAGTTAATACCGAGAATGACAATTTTCTGGCGATCGGGCAAGAATGCCTCGGGTGGCAGTAACGATCGCAGCTTTTGAGCGTAGTCTGCCTGACGGATTAAGGGCGAGGATGTCGATAGATTCATGAAGTTTTATAACAACTGTAACGCAAGTCTGAGAAGTCCCAGCGATCGCTGGCGAAATCATCTCGTTAGACTATTGTGCATGTAGAGGTGTTAACGGCATCTTTTTTGTTTAAAGCGCTAGCCATAGGGGCGTTCCTCGCCCACACCCAAGTTTCCAGACATAGCGGCATCGCTGCGGAACATTACAAATCTTTGGCGCTGATTTTTTTCTGTGGTATTCAGTAAGGAATCAGAGCAGCAATTGAGTGTCGTTGCAGTCAAGACCGTGAATTGAACAGAATGTTTCGCAGATTTCTTCAATCTGGGCTAAAAGCAAATATGGGCTAAGAGCAAACTTCTAGAGAGCAAACCTCTAGATCAATCTCACTCTCTGAGTCATTTCGCCAAAATCTTAGGAAAGGTGCTTAGTCCTAGACCGCAGCATTCATTACGTTTCAACAATCCTCTAAGACCGATTTTACCAGCCTGATTCCCTCATCCTGATTCTCTCAGGCCGATTCTCTCAGCCTGATACCAGACCTGAAATACCCATCAAATTTACCAACCAAATTGGAGGTGGATCGATGACCACTACCCCGGTTCTGGATGACATTCAAAAGTATATCCCGCTGATTGGGGATGTAAATCATAAAAATGCGATCGCATACCAGGCGACTCGCGGTGCTGTCGTGGCAGTGAATGCCGTCCAAATGGCCTTTGCCGAAGCCTATATGCAGGGGTTAGAGGTACCCGATGTCGCATTAAAAGCGCTGTTTAATACCTGCATGCCGGTTTTCTTTAAGTACTTTCCGTCGCTATTAGCGCCCTATAAATGGGTACTCCAGGAAACCGACCATCTGGCGGAAGGATCCCGCGAGTTGATGGAACTTCAGTATGATTTGCCCCAGGAAATGCTGAATCGCATGCTGGGCGATGGGGAGCTGATTTATCCCAAGTACAGCATGGGGCTGTGGGAAAACGGAGCCCAGGATTTGTTGGAATCGCAGCAGCATATGATTGACGATATGATTGCAAAAATGGATATCCAAGATGGCGATCATATTCTGGATATAGGCTGTGGCTGGGGCTGCATTGCCAATTATTTACTGTCCAAGTTTCCCAATCTACAAATTACCGGCGTGAATCTGAGTCGTTTGCAATGTACCTATATGCGACGCAAAATGGAGGATCCTCGAAGCTATCTCAATTCTGGGCGATTTAGTTTGATTGAAGGCGATTTTAACGATGTTAATTTGCCCAATCACTTCGATAAAATCCTGTCGGTGGGCGTATTTTGCCACATTGGCAATTTGACGAATGCCTTCGGCAAAGTGGCGAGCCTTCTAAAACTGGGAGGCGTGTTTTTCCTCCATATCATCACGGTGCGCACGCCAAATAATATTTCCAGTCCCTTTACCCATAAATACATTTTTCCCCACGGACGATATTGGAGTTTCGATCAGCCCCCACGCCACAATCGGGATTTGAAGACCGTCAACCGCTGGTATATGAATGGGATCAATTACCACAAAACCTTTTATGCGTGGCTGGATAACTTCGACGCGCATCAGGATGTGGTTAAACATTTGGACTATGGCATGGACTATGCCAAATTCCGCCGCATGTGGCGATTTTATTTGCTGTGGCTAGGGACAAACTTTGCGACCTGCGACGGGGAATACAATGGGAACGGACAGTTTCTCATGGTGCATGCGTAATTGACTCAATCATTTGCTTCCGTAGAAGACACCCAAACACTGGGGACCAAAAAGCTTGTGGTCTTGCGGCGATCGCCGCAAGACCACAAGTCAGTAGCTGACTATCACGCCGCCTATGTGGAGCAGGGTAGTGGGCCGCCACTGATTCTATTGCACGGGTTTCTAGGCAATGCCACGGCCTGGAGTCCCTTGATAGCCCGGTTGCAGAGCCATTTTCGCTGCATTGCCTTGGATTTACTGGGCTTTGGCGGCTCGTCTAAGCCTCAAATTCGCTATGACATTGCCCAGGAAGTGGCGTTTGTCCGGCAGTTTGTGGCAGCGCTGGACTTGGGGCCGTGCTATTTTCTGGGGCATTCCTTTGGGGGTTGGGTGGCTGCGGCCTATGGGTTGGCCTATCCGCAGGCAGTGCAGGGCCTATTCTTGGCCGCTCCGGCAGGAATTCGGGATGACAGCTTTTGCGGGCGGTATGATCATTTGCGTCCGTTGTTGTGGCGGACGCCAGTGATTGACTGGTTGCTAACTCATGCTGCGTCCCTTAGCGACGGTGGTGGGACAGCGACCGGGCTTAGACCAATTGACCTGGTTTCGGCGCGAACTCATGGCGGAACCAGCGGCCTGTTCATTTTTGCTGGATCGGTTGCGGCCCGAGGATGCGATCGATACAGTAGAAACCCAGATTGCGGCGATCACGATGCCGACGCTGGTCATAACGGGCGATCGCGATGACACCATCCCACTTTGGCATAGTCAAACCTATGCGGAAAAAATTGCCAATGCCCAACTGGCGATTATTGCCAATGCGGACCATAGCCTGCCCCAAAATCACGCCGCTGACCTGGCCGCCTTAATCTTGACTTTTTTGGCTTCCACCGCCTAAACCGTCATGGGGACAGAGGACAGGGATCAAAATGGGAGAGATGGAAGCTTTTGCGCAATGATAACGGCAGAGGTAAGGGCCTTGATCTTAAGGATCATGATCTCAAGAGGGCATGATCTCAAGCGTTGTTATCTCAGAGGGGTGAGGTAAGTATGGGCGAAAACTGGCGGGTTTCCGAACGAAGCATCCTGAGTTGGATGAGTCATCGGAGTATTCTGAGCATTGGCAGTACGGGGAGCATTTTGAGCATTGGTAGTGCCGGGAGCATCCTCAGTATTGGCAGTGCGGGGAGTATTTTGAGTTTTGGTAGCGCGGCTAGTGTGCTGAGTGTCTTCAGTGTTGGCGGAGTTTTGTCGGTTTTAAGTGCGGGAAGCATGCTGAGTATATTGCAATTTAATGGCGGCTGGTTGTCCAGTAACCGATTACGGTCTTTGCTCAACAACCCGTTGCCTCATTCTGCTGAGCAACTGGTTAAGTAACGGATTCAGTACGTTGATTGTGATGGGGCCGCATGCCCCGCAGCTTTGTCGCAATCAACGGAGCCAGGGTGAGCCAGACTAAACCAAGGGGCATTAATCCACCGGTGAACACGTTGTAGTGTGCGGCAATTTGCTCCCAGGAATTGCCCAAAATGAAGTGTCCCAAAACCAGCTCAAATCCAACTGTTAAGACCAGCCACAGCCCGCCAATGCTAAGGAGTTGAGCGGTTCCAGTAGCGCGGAGCCACGGGCTAAACATAGTAGCGATCGCCAATACCAAAAGCGACCCGATCGCAAATGATAGACGCTCTGCCTGCATCACTCCGAGCGCTGGCACCAGCCACAGGATGCGAACTGTCCCGTTCAGACTTTCAGCCAGGATAAACACAAACCAAACCATTAGACTTTTGATTAAGATCATGTTTCCACTCCGTTTTTCAACGCTGTTGCAGGATGTCTTCCATCCTTCACAATAAGACTTTAAGATGGGGAACTTGTGAGGGATCTGTGGGGGATAGCACAGCGCCAAAGCCTCTGAAATAGATGTCAGACTGCTTTAGCCTGTGCTCCCCCAGAAAGGCGATAGCACGCTAAAATCCGCCCAAATTCGCCATTACGTCTAACGAGAAGCCGCAAGTTGGGCTGTTCCAGAAGCCGTCGGTGGAGGTGGGGGCGGGCGCAGCCGCCGCATTGACCCATCAGGAGGATAGCTAGAGCAGCGATACAGGACAGTCACATCCTCCGCAAAAATGATGCGATCGCCATCCCTGAGATCGACACCAACAACTCTTTTACCGGGAAGATTGAGGTCTACATCCAGGGCGCGGTAGGTCGCCACATGCCAGACCAAAATCGTTTGATAGGTTAAGGCTGAACTTGGGTAAAGTCGAATATCACAGTTGGCATCATCACCCAAAACATAGCGTCTTTGGGTCAGCGACATCCGCCGTTGCCCCTGGGTATCAAAAATTTCCACATAAGTTCCAGGGTTTGGCGGAGAATACACGCAATAACTCCTTTAATCTCCTATAGAAAAGCACTTCTGAGCAATCTGCATTCAGACTATGGAGAGATGAACCCTGTATCGATGATAGCAATTGTTCTCAAGCAATCCCGAAAATCACGGAGCATTGCCTTCAAGTTATCCAGAAACGGCCCCTCAGAAAACCCGCCACCCCATTAGCCTCAATTTGGGTATAGATCGTCTAGTGGGGCAATGCGATCGCCTCCCATGGTTTGTGCCCAATCCAATGCTTCCCGCGCCGCGCGATACAAGGCTTGCAGATCCGCGCCATCCTCCGGATACTGCGCCAGTCCCGCACTCAAGGTTACCGAGAGGCGATCGCCCGCTGCCATTGTGAAGACGTGCTGCCGCCACCCCGCCAGGGTCAGCATTAAACGCTGCCGCCCCTCTTGCCGCGTCATCCCATACATGCCAATCACAAATTCGTCCCCGCGCCAGCACGCCACCACATCTTCGCCATGAAACCCTTGCCGTAATAAGTGTCCCAGCGCCCGTAATAGATCATCCCCAAGATCATGACCCATCGTGGCATTCACCCGCTGAAACTGATCCAACCCAAGGACCGCCAAGGTCACGGGTTGATCATAGCGCTGGGCAAAGCCCAAAAATTCTTCGAGCATCTGGGTCGATTTTTGGCGGTTGGCCACGCCGGTGAGCCGATCAGTTTCTGCCAGTCGCCGCAGCAGCGCAATGCGCTCCAGACGATTCAGAATCCGCGTTACTAATTCGGGGCCAACCACAGGCTTACTCACAAAGTCATCTGCCCCCGCCGCAAACACCTGGTTGATCACCTTTGCTTGGGCATGGGCCGTCAGAAACACGATCGGCAAGCCCGCCCAGCGGGAATCATGACGCACCACCTGACACAATTCAATCCCGCTAATTTCAATGCCGCTGATTTGGGGCAATGCCACATCCAAGATCAATAAATCCGGGATACACGCCTCTAACGTTTCCCAAAACTTCTGAGGATCGGCTAAGGTTGTGACTTTTAAGCCCCAGGGCGTCAGCAAGGTTTTCAAGGCGGCGAGGAGTGCCGGATCATCATCCACCACCAGCACCTTGGCTTGTAAGCTATCGGCCTGTTTCAAAACCTGTAGCACTGTTTCCCAGACTTGCGCCGGGGTAACGGGCTTTTGAAGGACAATCCGCCCCCCATGGCGAACAATATTCAGGCGTTCCGTTAAGCGGATCGGGGCAGTCATCACGACCACGGGCACAGGGGGCACTCGATGACTCAGCTCTGCCAATAGGGTTAAGCCCGGTAGAGGATTGGGCTGATCCAAGTCCAGAAGAATGACTTGGGCCTCGTCGAGAGGAGGGGCAGTCGCGCCATGGCGATCGGCATTGCTGCTCGCCGTTGTGGTGCGCAGGCCATAGGATTCCGCCGTCTGGACTAGGGCAGCGGTAAAGGCGCGATCGCCATCTACCAGACAGATCAGAGGATGGGGCTCTTCCCCACTAGTAACCGGGACGGGACGGGTCGCCTTGGCTGCCCGCTGCACTTCCTGGCGCAGCGCAATCACGAGTTTTCGCAGCTTTTTGAGGGTTTTTGCAGTGTCCCGGTGTTCTGACTGCCATAGATCCTCGATAGCGCGAGCAATCTGCGAACCTTTGGCCAAACCAAACGTACCGAGGGATCCGGCCAGGGTATGGGCCTGCTGCTGGGCCTGCTGCTGCAAATCCGCAGACAGTTGGTGCTGACCGAGGGCCGTCACCGCTGTCTCCAGCACCGTCACTTGCTCGCTGACTCGATCGCCCATCCGCTGCCATACGCCAGCAATCAAGGCCAGGGTTTGCTGCTGGGTGACCTCGGCAAGCGCTGCCGATCCCAAGGATGCCAACGGCTCTAAGGCATGGAGTCGATAGCCGATGCCATACACCGTTTCGATTAAATCCGTGGCGGCACCTGCGGCTTTTAATTTCTGCCGCAGCCCCTTGATGTGGGTGCGCACCGCATCCTCGCCTGGAGCCTCCTCATAGGCCCAAAGGTGTTCTAAAATTGCGCCACAGCTAAACACCCGCCGACTGTTGCGCAAAAACAGCTCTAGTAGGGCATATTCCTTAGGCGTCAGGGCCAGCAGAGTTTCGCCATAGGTCACTTTGCAATCTCGAGGGTCCAGGCAGAGTTGCCCCCAGGTGAGCAGAGGGTGAGCGATCGCCCCCGCCCGCCGCAACAAGGCCCGAATCCGCGCCACCAATTCTTCTGGATCAAAGGGTTTTACAACGTAGTCATCCGCCCCGGCATCAAGGCCAATCGCCTTATCATGGTGGCTGTCGCAGCCAGTCAGCAGCAGAATGGGCATGGTGTAGCCCTGTGATCGCGCCATCTGGCAGAGTTGAACGCCATCCAGCTTGGGCAACACCACATCCAACAAGATCAAGTCATAATCAAACGCCTCGATCAGCGCCCAACCCGCCTGTCCGTCCGCCGCAACTTCCACCGCGTAGTTATGCTGGGTCAGCACTGTAGATAGTGCCTGTGCCACTAATGCATCATCCTCAATCACGAGTAGTTTCATCGGCACCGAAAAAAGAAGGGCAGTGGAAAAGGCGCGCGATCGGACGTTGACCGTCCCAATTTAGCAATTGGCTATGCTCAAAATAGATATCTGTGTTCTAACGATAGCTATGCCCCAAAGAGCTTGACCACGGCAGGTTTGGTGACTTTTCCCATGGCATTGCGGGGCAGTTCGGTAAGAGTCAAAATTCGGGTTGGCACTTTGTAAACGGCCAAATATTCTTTTGCCCAACTGCGGAAAGATTCCAAGGTCAGATCACAATCTGATTTTAGAACTAAGGCGGCACAGACGCGCTCACCCCACTCCGAATCAGCTACTCCCACCACGGCACACTCCTGAATATCAGGATGGGTGCGGAGCACGGCCTCAATTTCTAACGCCGAGACTTTATAGCCTCCCGTTTTGATGATATCAACGCTAATCCGTCCCAAAATGCGATAGCTACCCTGTTCAACGATCGCCAGATCTCCCGTCCAAAACCAGCCCTCTTGAAAGGCTTTGGCGGTTGCTTCCGGTTTTTGCCAATATTCCAAAAAGACCCCCGGCCCCCGCACTTGAATTTCTCCAGGGGTTCCGGCGGGCACAGGAACCCCGCTTTCATCCACCAACCTCACATCGACCTGAGGGAGAGGTGTCCCGACATAGCCTGCGCGGCGTTGGCCGTGCAAGGGGTTTGAGAGTGCCATGCCGATTTCGGTCATGCCATACCGCTCCAACAGGAAGTGCCCACTAATGGTTGCCCACTGCTCTAATACAGGCACGGGTAAGGCGGCTGAACCGGAAACCATTAATCGCATCCCGGCACAGGCGCGAGACAGGGCCTGTTGCCGATCGCGGGGAGCCCGTTCCCAGACCGCAATCAATTTGGCATAGATGGTGGGAACAGCCATAAACAGCGTTAAATTTCCCGCGCTAATACGGTCCCAGACAGTCTCAGCCTCAAATTTGCTCAGCATGTGGCACTCGGCTCCCACCCACAAAGCACAGGTCAACACATTGACAATGCCGTGAATGTGATGCAACGGCAGGACATGCAGGATGCGATCGTCCGCTGTCCACTCCCATGCTGCCACTAGACTTGTAACCTGCGCCTGGATGATGTTGTGGGTGGTCACGACCCCTTTGGGTTTGCCAGTGGTGCCACTGGTGTAGAGAATTAAAGCCCGCCGGGTGGGATCGATGGCTGGGAGATCGCCTGTATCCACCGGAAGCGGTTCCGAAGTGAGGATAAAGCGTAGTTGATGCGCCTCGGCGATCGGACGCAAAATTGCTTCAAAGCAAGGATGGGCAACCACAATAGTTGCACCAGCGTTGGTAATGACATACTCCAGTTCGGGGCGGGGATGGGAGGGACACAGGGGGACCGCAACGCCGCCCGCCCGCCAGATGCCCCATTGCATCGCGACATACTCAAAGCCGGGGGGAATCAGAAAAGCAACGCGCTGTTCTTGTAAATCGTTAGTTCCATTGAGCAGTTGAGTCGCGACTTGGCCAGAAAGGCAGAGGAGAGCCTGGTAGGTCAGTTGACCCTCAGCGGTAACGATCGCAATTCTTTCACCATGTTCGTGCGCGCGGGTAACGAGAGGAATCACAGGAATTAACCAGCGTAGGATGGATGGAGAGCAACTTGGGTTGAGAGCAACTTGGGTTGAGAGCAACTCTTGAAATCATATCGGATGATTGCTAACCCCGCACGCGCCCAGCTGCCGGAGTGCCAGCGAAATCTAGGAGGGTTTCGACTACGCTTTTGTATGCGGTGATTGCATGCGGTGATCAAGAGTTTATAGGGCCGCGATCGCGGCGACTACTCCACCGCCAGCAGGGCCTTGATGCTCTGCGCCACCCGAAACATACACCCTTGGATCCTGTAACACAGAAGCCACCACGGCTCCCACCACTGCCCTTGCCATGCGGGTATGGTTAATATCTGAATCATCCAGCATGGTATGCCGGCATCCCAGCATACTGCCGGATGGATCGGCTTCCGCTTTGGCAAACACATTCACAATCTGGCTTACAGGCTGCTGCGTGTTGGCGATCGCCTGTTTGACGGCTGCTGCATCGAGCGCATGCTGCATGACACTATGCCCAATCACAAACTCACTGGTAGACGTAGTTGCATTCCCGAGCACAATAATTTCACAATTCCGGAGCTCAATGCCCGCCGAAGTGGAAGCCACTGAGGAATAGAGCGAATAGTTCGTACAAATATCTGAGGTTTGCAGCCCAGCGCGGGCAACTTCCCCCAAGGCCACCGCCACGCCCAAGGCCGATGCTCCGCGTGAGTATGCCATTGATTTATAGCTATCCTGGGTTCGCAACGGTTGAGAGTCCAACCCGGTGCGAGAAGAGGCAATTAGGGGGCATTTAATTTGCACAAAATGCACATCCTGGGGGTTGAGTTCAGCATCCGTCATAGCGGCTTGAACGGCGATCTCGACCGCATCAACCATGGCCAAGGTGCCGATCTCTTCGGGCAAGAAATCCCGCGTGCGGCTAATGCCTAAAACTAACCCCCGGTGCGGTGTTGCCTCGGGTGGCGAGGGTTGGCGGGTAAATAACGTCAGGTGAGGACTCAGCACGCCCTCTGTTCCGCCTGACATGACATAAACAATTTGCTCAGCAGACTCTTTGCCAATGTGGGCGCTTAAATAATGCTTCAGTGTTTGGACGGCAAAACCTCGTGTAAAGTCATTGACACAGCCATTTCCTTCGGTCTTGCCAAGAATGGCCACCAGTGTTGTGGGATCTAAGACCTGAGTTTGAATCAGACGTTCCAATCCAGACAGATCGTCAGGACTGGCTTGGGAAATTTTGAAGACGTTGACTTTCATGATGCGAAGATGGCACGACTCGGTCTAGTATAGCGATCGCCCCGCGTTCTCCCCGACTCATCCTTTCTCATTCAAGCAGCAGTTCGCGATCGCGGGTCTTGAGATTACATCTATCGCAAAACTATTCGATGAAAAAATCACGTAATTCCCCGCGTCAGGATGCATTTGCAGCCCTCCGGTTTCGAGACTTTCGCCTGTTTTTTGCCGCACGCATCCTGTTGTTTATGGGATTTCAAATGCAAAGCGTGGCGATCGGCTGGGAACTGTACGAGCGCACGGGTTCTGCCTTAGTGTTAGGCACCGTTGGTTTAGTGCAATTTTTACCTGTGTTGCTGCTGACGCTGTTTTCCGGACATCTGGCCGATCGCTACGATCGCCAACGCACCGTTCTCGTGATGGCTCTGATCCTAGCCCTCTGTTCCCTGGGGATCGCGGTGTTATCGGTGCTCAAGGGCCCGTTGATATTGATCTATGGCTGTTTGCTGGTGACGGGCATGGCCCGCGCCTTTAACAAACCAGCGGGGGATGCCCTGATGTGGCAGTTGATCCCGACCCAGGTTTACACCAATGCTGCCACCTGGAGTAGCAGCAGTTTTCAATTGGCCTCCATGTTGGGACCCGCCGTCGGGGGACTTGTGATTGCCTTACAAGGAAAAGCGACCGGGGTGTATTCCCTGGTGGTGCTCTCTTTCCTCCTCTGCCTCACCCTGATTGCCCTAATCAAACCGCCTAAAACTGGGTATTCTGGTGAACCCTTGTCGATCGCCGCGATCGCCGCTGGCGCAAAATTTGTCTGGCAAAATCAAACGATTCTAGCTGCCATCACCCTCGACATGTTTGCCGTTTTGCTGGGCGGGGCCACGGCTTTACTGCCCATTTTCGCCAAGGATATTTTGCAGGTTGGGCCAGCACAACTGGGATGGATGCAAGCCGCACCATCGATTGGGGCCTTGTTCATGGCCGTGACGTTAGCGCACCTCCCGCCCCTACGGCGCGCTGGTCCAACATTGTTGGGGGCGGTGATTGGCTTTGGCATCGCCACTATTATCTTTGGGCTATCCCGCTGGCTCTGGTTGTCCTTATTAATGTTGGTGCTGCTCGGCGCACTGGACAACATTAGTGTGGTAATTCGGCAAACGCTGGTGCAGATTCGCACCCCGGATCAGTTGCGGGGCCGAGTTTCTGCGATCAACGGCATTTTCATTACCACATCCAATGAGTTGGGCAGTTTTGAGTCTGGAGTGGCCGCTGCGTTGTTTGGGCCTGTGTTAGCTGTAGTGGGGGGTGGGATCGGCACAATTGCTGTGGTGATTATTGCCGCCTTTGTTTTTCCCGAAATTCGCAAATTAGGATCTCTGTATGAGCATCCTCCCTATCCACAGCCTCCTGAAGCCCAGCCTAAGATGCAGTAACAGGGCCAGTGAAGAACAGGGGAAATTTAAAGGGCAACGCTTGTGCCATCCGTTGCACCCACCCCTAACCCCCTAGGAGGGGAATGCTCGAAAATATCCCCTCCTGGGAGGGGTGCCCGCAGGGCGGGGTGGGTCAACCTCGGCAACCACAGAGAGGCGATCACGATCGCTGAGTAGTTACAGTTCAACATTAAAAATTTCTGCTGGGACTGAGCGCTTGCTGGGCATCTTGCGTCAGATGTAATAGCAGCTTTATATCGGGCGGCGGCACAGGGCTGGCATCAGCTTCGGTCAGCCACAGCAGGTATTCAATATTACCCGCCGGACCCACGAGGGGGGACCAAGTGATTCCACGATCGCACCAGCCCAGGGATCGGGCGGCCATTAGCACCTGTTCAATGGCCATGGCCTGATCCTTGGGATCCCGAACCACGCCATTTTTACCGATGCGATCGCGGCCCACCTCAAACTGGGGTTTGACCAACAGCACGGCCTCGCGGGGCGATCGCAGCAACTGCCACAGCGCCTCCAGCACCTTAGTCAAAGAAATAAACGAGACATCCACCACGCATAGATCGGCCAAAGGCATCGGCCCGCCATACAGTGCCTCCACAGTCAAGCGGCGGAGGTTTGTGCGTTCGTGCAGGGTGACGCGATCGTCCTGTCGCAGAGACCACGCCACTTGGCCATAGCCCACATCCACGCCATACACATGTTGCGCTCCGGCTTGCAGTAGGCAGTCTGTAAATCCCCCCGTCGAAATACCGCCATCCAGACAAATGCGTCCAGAAACCGCAACGCCAAAATGAGCGATCGCCTTGGCTAGTTTTTCTCCGCCTCGTGACACATAGGGCGATCGCTGCTTCACCTGGATCTGAGCAGCCACATCAACATCCATGCCGGGTTTATCAAAGACTTGGTGATTAACCATCACTTCCCCGGCCCGAATCAGCCGCTGGGCCTGCTGGCGGCTATCGCAGAGTCCAAGGTCTACCAGTAGAGTGTCGAGGCGTTGTTTAGGCAAGGCGGAGAATTTGGGGGAATGGGATGGTGAGCGTGCGGCTGAATTGAAAATTCAGGTCACGCATCGCTGGCGCAGCCTGTTGACTGGACGGTTGACTGGGCGGTTGACTGGGCAGTTGGCTGGGCGGTTGGCTGGGCGGTTGGCTGGGCAGTTATTTCAAGTGCAATTTTCTTTCAAGTGCAATTTTCGCTTTGCCTGCTGCCACAGGTCTTCTAGCTCTGCCAAACTATAGGCCGAAAGCGGGCGATCAGCAACGGCTTCCATTTGCTCCAGACGCTGGATAAAGCGCTGATTGGTGCCGTGAATAGCGGCATCGGCATCCAGATCGTACCAGCGGGCAAGGTTGATCAGGGTGAAGAACAGATCACCCAATTCGGCTTGTTGATGGGCAGGGGATTCGGTGGCGATCGCCGCCTGAAACTCAGCCAACTCTTCGCGAAATTTATCCCACACGCCGTCTACACTTTCCCATTCAAAGCCTGCGGCAGCAGCTTTCTGAGAAATTTTGACCGCCGCAGACAGCGGGGGCAGCGATCGCCCATAGCGCCGTAACTTCTGGCTCAGAGACGGCTCCACCTGGGGATCTTCTCCCCGTTCGACGGCTTTAATCTGTTCCCAGTTGCGATGGATATCGTCGAGACTGTCTACGGAAGCCCCAGCAAACACATGGGGGTGGCGGCGGATCAGCTTGGCCGTAATGCCTTGGGCCACATCCCGCAGACTAAATTGGTTGGCCTCACTGGCCATTTGGGCCTGTAATACCACCTGCAACAGCAAGTCTCCCAATTCATCACACAGGGCTGCCGATGACCCTGTTCGCAGCGCATCCACGACTTCATAGGCTTCCTCAATCACGTAGGGAATTAAGGTTTGGGGAGTTTGGGCCAGATCCCAGGGGCAGCCATCGGTGGGCGATCGCAACCGCGCCACCACATCAACCAAATGCTGAATAGCATTGAATAATTCCGAGTCCGAGGTAGAGAGAGGCACAGAACGCGCCGACTGAAAGTCCATAGACATTACAAGGAGCACCGTTGATTATTCTAAGTTTTACAGGGTTTCAGAGAGGTTTAGGCTTTGGACTTTATTCCCAGATTTAACTCCCAGGCCGCCGAAGCCAACGGCCAAAGGCAGGCAACTGAGGCTCCCGGGAGGACGGTGCATCAGTCCGAGGTGGGAGAGGTGCAGGTCGATTTAGGGGCCGCATCCCCTCTGGTGAGTGCATCTCCAAGGGGTTCCGCTCTACAGGGTTCCGCTCCAAGGGTTTCCGCGTCGTGGATGGCGGAAAAATCGGTGAAACCGCAGGGCGCACTGGAGCTACTACACGGGCGCGTCGAGGCCGCCGCAGGCGATAGTAAGCAGAACCTAGCCAATCGGAGAGGGAGTGGCTAATGGCTCCCAATTCCAGACCAATCAGAACGGCCAGCCAGTGAGAAAAATCCTGCTGGAGCGACTGACCCACCCACTGACTACTGAAGCTGAGGCCCTGCTGTAAAACCTGATGCCAACCGGGTAACCGACTCAGAAGATAGGCCACGATCGCCCCGCCTAAGGCGATCGCTAATCCGCCCAAGCTCAGCCATACCAGGAGATAAAGCACCCGACCGACCGTTCCCACCAGAGGTCCATGGGACCAAAACGAGCGATGTCGCAGATGTCGCCGATAGGGCAACCAAATCCAGCGGAGCGGTCCCCATCGTTGGTACTGTCGCGAATAAATATCTAAATCTGGCCCAAACATGAGGCCACTGAACAGATAGCCCCCAGACACCAGCAGGGTTAGAGTCCCGTTGCCCGTTCGCTCAAAAGCAACTCCGACGACAAGGGGCAACGTCCAGAGGGTAATGCTGTCATGGCGACGACCAGAGGGCATGGGCAACCAGGGAAAAAAGGGATTGATACATCAACAAATATACTGTTCACCTATTCCATAAAAACTGGGAAGGTCGGGAGCGAATCGTCCGGATTAATGTTCCGAGGCTATGAATACTGATAAGCAATAGTTTATCTGCTCATCCCCA
>CAVYAN010000072.1:0-254341 GCA_963766075.1 uncultured cyanobacterium
ACCGGAACAATACCTTGGTGCTGCCCAAGCTGGGTTTGACATTGTATTTTTGGGTCAGGAGATGAATTTCGTCCAGAGAAAGGGAAACACGTTGCGACACCCTTTCATAGGTTGGGGTCCAATCCGGATCGTTTCGGTGTTCAGCAATATACCTGCGCCACAGCTTTAGAGCCAGTCTATAGTCCTCCAGCGTTGCGGCGAGCTCTCCATAGACGGGATGCGCTGGGCCTTGACTCTGCAGGGCTAGCCCTGCCAGGGACTGTTCTAAAGTGCCGATTAGGGCAGCATACTCCGGTTCACTGAGCCCCACGGGGTGGAGCGTCGCCCCTAACAAAGCGCGATCGGCCAGGGTTTTAAGCTGCGTATCCACGGCGGTAAATTTCTGTAGAACCTTCAGCGCCTCGGTTTCGGTGACGATGCGCTGCTGAATTATGCCGCGATTTTGGCGATAGAGTTGCAGCTTACGCCGAATTTCCACAGCCTTAACAGATTGGGGTGGGGCCGCTTCCAGCATCTGAATCCCCTCCTGCCATTTTTGGCTGGCCCGCTGCCAGAGGCGCAGGGAATGGGGCGGATTCTGGACCATAAAGGCGGCTTGCCATGCTTTTCCCTGGGCTGCTTCTAGATTGGCGGCTGCCATTTGCTCGGCGGCCAGACGATCGCCAATGGCCTGATAATTTCGCCGGTATACCGCTAGCCGCTGTTTTGCGATCGCCCCCAGATCGCTATCGGCAGGGATGGATTCCAGCAGTCGCATGGCTTTTCGCCAGGTGACGCGAGCCTGCTGCCAGGTGGCGATTTCATGGGGCGGGCCTTGGACACTCACCGCGGCTTGCCATGCCAATTGCCGCGCCGCGTCGTAGGTGGCTTTCGCATGGGGCCGTGATGCCTGGTCTATGCGGTCTACAGGGGCCTGGGATACCGTCATGCCCTCCCGCAGCAAGTCTGTAGTAGCATAGCCAGCCAGCGCCAGCGCCGCAGTACAGGCCACCATCAGGGGAAAAGACTTCATGGAATAATTTAGGCTGAAGCGAAGGAACACGCAATCAATGCAGACGATACACCCGAAAACCCTCCGAAGGAGAGCGCAACGGGGCGCTAATATAAGTAGGTTTCCCAGTAGGCTTCCCTGAGCGTGCCTGCTGCCTTAGACCACCCCTGCCCTATCAAACCATAATTGCTCCATGGCTGTTCGTCAAAAGCTTTACGAAGGCAAAGCGAAAATTCTTTACGCCACGGATGATCCGTCGGTGTTGCTCACCGTCTTTAAAGATGATGCCACCGCTTTTAATGCGCAAAAGCGCGGCAGCATTGCCAATAAAGGGGAAATGAACTGTGCGATCGCCACGCACCTCTTCCAATATTTGGGAGCGGCGGGCATTCCCACCCACTTCATTGACCAGCCCAGCCCGACGGAAATGCATGTGCGCGCGGTGCAGATTGTGCCCCTAGAGGTGGTAGTTCGTAATCTAGCCGCAGGCAGCCTGTGCAAGCAAACCGGCTTACCGTTGGGCACGGTGATCAACCCACCCATCGTCGAGTTCTACTACAAAAATGATGCCCTGGGGGATCCCTTGCTGACGGGCGATCGCATCCGCATCCTGAATCTGGCCACCCCCCCACAAGTGGACCAATTACGGACCATGGCCCTGCAAATCAACACTCTGCTCACCGACTTCTTCCAGCAGTGCGCCATTACCCTCGTGGATTTCAAACTGGAATTTGGCATCGACGCCGAGCAGCGTCTAATTCTGGCTGACGAAATTAGTCCCGATACCTGTCGGCTTTGGAACCAGGCGGAATCTGATCCCACTCAGCGCATCATGGACAAAGATCGCTTCCGCCTGGATTTGGGCAACGTGGCCGACGGCTATCGCCAAGTCATGGACCGCGTTCTAGGGCAGCGTTGAGTAGGCCAGGTTGCGTGGGCCATACCTGTCGCGGAACAAATTCATTGCCCCTGCGTCACCCCTCAGCGAGCCCCCTGGTGCTGTTCCTGCCCATCCTCCCATCGGACTCTGCCCAGTACGGTTCATCGAGACACGCGGCTTGGGCTTGCCCATAGGGTAAAATGGCACAGTTTGCCTCAAATCTCCTTCTGCTTTAATCTTTTCCTAGCCCCTGTTTCAGTCGGGCATGGTGTGTGGATGTCCTCAAATAACGTGAAAAACATGCGGTTATCTCCTGTCCTGGTGGCGTTTTTAGCCACCACTGCTACGCTTGGCTTGTCAAATTCTGCCCATGGGGAAGCCCCATCTGCGACAGTCGGTGCAGCAGATGCCTCGTCAATGGCGCGGCCCACCCCTGATGCCACCCTAGAAGCAGATGGGGCCATGGCGTTGGGCACTCTGGGTGTGGACGATCGCCGCGTGGACGATCTCCCGGAAGCACAGCCAGAATCAACACCCATTGCCTCAGCTCAGGACTTAGTGTTGCCCGAGGTTTTGGCTGGATCAGCTTCGCCCCTACTTTTAGCGCAATCAGGGCAAGAAACCCCGGATCGAATTCAGGTCAGCCCCGGTTCTACCCCCATTGCGCCGTCTGCCCCCCTGCCCACCCCGCCTTCTGGCGCTTCACCCACTTCACCCTCGCCAAGCCCCGCCGAAACGACCCCTACTGAAACGGCTACTCCAGAGCCGCGCGTCCTGGTCAGCGAAGTGATGATCAAAGGGGTGACTGGCAGCGTTGATCCTGAGCTGGCGCGCACCATTGAAGACAAAGTGTATGCAGCGATTCGGACCCAACCGGGAGTCACCACCACCCGCACCCTGCTCCAGGAAGATATCAACGCCATCTTTAAAACCGGCTACTTCTCCAACGTCAAGGCCGTTCCCGAAGACACTCCACTCGGGGTGCGCGTCACGTTTGAAGTCCAGCTCAACCCCGTCCTGCAAGCCGTGAAGGTAGAAGGAAAAACGGTCTTGCCGGATGCCGTGGTCGATGCGGCCTTCAAGCCCCAGTATGGCAATGTCCTGAATCTCGTGGACTTAGATGCTGGGATTAAGCAAGTGCGGGAGTGGTATCAAAAAAACGGCTACGTTTTGGCGCAGGTGATTGATGCCCCGCAGATTTCCAGCGATGGGGTAGTCACCCTGCAAGTGGCCGAAGGTCAGGTGGAATCGATCCAGGTCCGCTTTTTGAACAAAGAAGGGCAGGAAACCGATGCTAAGGGCAATCCGATTCGAGGACGTACCCGCGCGTTTATTGTGACGCGAGAGTTTGAATTGAAGCCCGGAGCCGTTTTCAACCGTGATCTTGTGCAGAGGGACTTGCAGCGCGTGTTTGGCTTGGGCATTTTTGAAGATGTCAAGCTGTCGTTGAATCCCGGCCAGGATCCCCGCAAGGTGATCGTCGTGGCCAATGTCACGGAGAAAAATACCGGATCCGTGGCGGCTGGGGCTGGGGTAAGTTCGGCCAGCGGCCTGTTTGGGACGGTCAGCTATCAACAGCAAAACTTGGGAGGCAACAACCAGCGCTTGGGCGCCGAGCTGCAAGTGGGCGAGCGGGAACTGCTGTTTGACTTTAACTTTACGGATCCGTGGATTGCGGGGGATCCCTACCGCACTTCCTATACCTTTAACCTGTTCCGTCGCCGGACAATTTCCCTGATTTTTGATGGGGGTGACCCGGAGGTCCGCCTGCCGATTAATAGCGATGGCGATAGCGATCGCCCCCGCGTTCGCCGAACCGGTGGTTCTCTCAGTTTTTCCCGCCCGCTGAGTAAAGATGTATTCAAACCAGCGGAATGGAATGCCTCCCTGGGCTTCCAGTATCAAGCCATTTCTATTCGCGATGCCAATGGTGACCTTGCTCCGAAGGATGCCTTGGGCAACGATCTCAGCTTCAGTGGCAGCGGGAAAGATGACTTGTTTACAATCCAGTTGGGGGCAGTGCGCGATCGCCGCAACGATCGCCTGCGCCCGACCAGCGGCTCACTGCTGCGGTTTGGCACAGAGCAGTCCATTCCCATTGGTAACGGCAGTATCTTCATGAATCGGCTGCGGGCCAGCTACAGCTTCTACAAACCAACGCAGTTTTTGAAGTTCAGCAAAGGCTGTCAGCCCCAGCGGATCATTGGCACTACAGAAACTCGGAAACCCAGTGTGACCGATTGTCCCCAGACCTTTGCCTTTAACGTGCAAGGGGGAACGGTGCTGGGTGACCTGCCCCCCTACGAAGCCTTTGCGATCGGGGGCAGTAACTCCGTCCGAGGCTATGACGAAGGCGAGCTGGCTGCTGCCCGCACCTTTGTCCAGGCCACGGCTGAATATCGGTTCCCGATTTTCTCAGTGATTTCGGGGGCGCTCTTTGTAGATGCGGCCACCGATTTTGGCACGCAGGGCAATGTGCCTGGCAATCCGGGCGGCGTCCGCAACAAGCCGGGGAGCGGCTTTGGCTATGGGCTGGGCGTGCGAGTTCAATCCCCCCTCGGTCCAATCCGGATTGACTATGGCTTCAATGACCAAGGCGACAGTCGCTTGCACTTTGGGATTGGGGAGCGGTTTTGATGGGAGAATCCGTGAGTGGTCGGCGGTCCGTTGCCAGCCCGCCTGGGGCTAGTCAGCGGCCAACTGCCGACGCCGCAGAGGCCAGCGACGGACCGCTGCCCGCAGTGCCTCTGCCCTATTTGGATCAGCGTCTCTTGGATCAGGGCCTGTTGCATCAGCACACGTTACAAGCCGAGTTTTGTTGTGCGGGCCTGGGCCTACATACTGGTGTTTCTGTGCAGGTGCGGGTGTTGCCTGCACCTGTTGGACGTGGGCGTTATTTCGTTCGCACCGATTTACCCGATTTACCCGAGGTGGTGGCGCGGGTGACCACGGTGGATCAAACCTTACTCTCAACAGAGCTAAAGCAGGGCAACGCGACGGTACGCACGGTGGAGCATTTGCTAGCGGCGCTGACGGGCATGGGTGTGGACAATGCCCGCATTGAAATCGATGGACCAGAGGTGCCACTGCTCGATGGATCGGCCCAGGTGTGGGTGGCGGCGATTGCCCAGGTTGGCACCGAGGCTCAGTCTGCTCTGCGCGGCAGCCGGACCGTGACAGAACCGATCTGGATTCGGGAAGGGGATGCCTTTGTGGCCGCCCTGCCCGCCACCGAATCGCGATTCACCTATGGCATTGATTTTGACCTCGCCGCCATTGGCAATCAGTGGCACAGTTGGTCACCGAGCAGTGCGGACGCTCTCGCCAGCTTTGCGCAGGCGATCGCCCCGGCCCGGACCTTTGGGCTACTGCACCAAATTGACCATTTGCGCGATCGCGGCTTAATCAAGGGGGGAAGTCTGGATAATGCCCTGGTGTGTGGTCCAGAAGGCTGGCTTAATCCACCCTTGCGATTTCCAAATGAGCCAGTGCGTCATAAACTTTTAGACTTAGTAGGGGATTTAAGTTTGCTAGGCGACATTCCGATAGCCCACTATTTGGCGTACAAGGCCAGTCATCAGTTGCATACTCAGCTCGCCCGCCACCTTGAGAGTCTGCGAGACTAGCGTTGGTCTGCGATGCTCCTGTTGGCCATTTTTCGGTCTGTCCAAGTCCCTCCCCGATTCATTAGCCCTTTCATTTAAGAGACCTAGCCCATGTCCATTCTTACAGATTTGCACACTGCCAGCCCTGTATCTGCCGTTGAGATCCCCCCCATTGCCCTAGACCAACCTCCAGCCAGCGAGGAAGTGCCTCAAGATGACTGTCTGGGCAGCATGACGATTGAGGAAATTCACGCCCTGCTCCCCCACCGCTATCCCTTTGCGCTAGTGGATCGGATTATCAAATATATCCCCGGCGAAGTGGCGATCGGCATCAAAAACGTCACCTTCAACGAGCCTCATTTCCAAGGGCATTTTCCCGGTCGTCCCATTATGCCGGGGGTGCTGATTGTCGAGGCCATGGCCCAAGTGGGCGGCGTGGTCCTGACCCGGATGGCAGATGTGCAAAATGGGCTGTTTATGTTTGCGGGAATTGATGGGGTCCGCTTTCGTCGTCCGGTGATTCCGGGGGACCAGTTGGTGATGACGGTGGAACTGGTACGGGTGAAGCAGCGGCGCTTTGGCAAGATGCATGGGCGGGCTGAAGTGGATGGCAAGCTGGTCTGTGAAGGCGACTTGATGTTTTCGTTGGTAGACTAAATCGACTTTGGATTTATCGCCCGATTGGGCATCCCGGCAGAGGTTTGGATGATGTGATGGGTGATTGGCGATCGCGGCTGGCCACGATCGCGCGTCCCAAGTTTGGGTTCAGTCATACCGCTCCTCTAACACATCCCCACTCCCGAGGCAGCTTGGTGAAATAACCATCCCGCTATAAAATCGCAAAAACCAGACACACTCAGTTTTTCAATTTTTAATTCAGCTTCACCGCACTAGACCGCCTCATTCGTACCCCATCCTTCTTATCTATGCTGACTTTGATCCATCCAACGGCGGTCATTCATCCTGCGGCTGAGCTTCACCCTACTGTGCAAGTGGGAGCCTATGCGGTCATTGGCCCTAGGGTAAAGATTGGGGCGGGGACAACCGTGGGTGCCCATGCCGTGATCGATGGCTGGACCGAAATTGGAGAGCGCAATCGATTTTTTCCCGGGGTGGCGATCGGGCTAGAACCCCAAGACTTAAAGTACGAGGGGGCAGAGGCGCTGGTCCGGATCGGTAATGATAATTGCTTTCGTGAATATGTCACGGTCCATAGCCCCACGGCAGAGGGAGAAGTGACGGCCATTGGCAATCACAATTTGCTGATGGTGAGTGCCCATATTGGGCATAACTGCATCATTGAAGACCATACAATCATCACCAATGCCGTGGCGATGGCGGGGCATGTGCACGTAGACTCCTATGCCCGCATTGGCGGAGTCGTGGCGGTCCACCAGTTTGTTCATATCGGCGGCTATTCGATGACAGCAGGCTTTAGTCGGATCATTCGTGACGTGCCGCCGTTTATGCTGTTAGAGGGCGCACCGTTGCGGGTGCGATCGCTGAACCTAGTCGGCCTCAAGCGCGCTGGATTTGGTGACTTGGATGGCGGCACTACCCTTAAATCCCTGCGCCAAGCTTTCCGGCTGGTTTACCGTTCTGGCTTACGCCTAGACGACGCCCTCGACCAAATCGCCGCCCTGCCCCCGAGCGACCCACTGGACTATCTTCACCGCTTTCTCTCTGCTTCGCAACAAAAGGGCCGCCGGGGTCCCACGCCGGGGAAACGTCCGGTGCGGCATGGGGAAGAAGACTGATGAAAAAGCGGGTATTCATTAGCACAGGCGAAGTATCTGGCGATTTGCAGGGATCACTGCTAGTGCTGGCTTTGCAGCGGCAAGCCGTGGCCATGGGCATAGAGCTGGAAATTCTGGCCTTGGGGGGCGATCGCATGGCCACGGCTGGAGCCAACCTGCTGGGCCATACCAGTGCGATCGGCTCCATGGGTTTACTGGAATCCCTGCCCTTTGTGCTGCCCACGTTAAAAGTGCAGCGCCTTGCCAAGGACCACCTCCGGGACAATCCGCCGGATATTGTTGTCCTGATTGACTACATGGGGCCAAATATAGCCCTGTGTGAGTACTTGCCAAAACATTTGCCGAACGTGCCCGTAGTGTACTATATTGCCCCCCAGGAATGGGTCTGGGGCGACCAGTGGCAATGGGGGGTAAAGCTGTTTCGTTCCGATTTAGTGGTGTCCACCGATCGCATTTTGGCCATTTTTCCCAAGGAAGCCGACTACTATCGCAAAAAAGGTGGCAATGTCACCTGGGTGGGTCATCCCCTCGTCGATCGCCTGCAAACTGCCCCCAGTCGTGAAGTAGCCCGCGCCCAGCTTGGCATTGCTGCCGATCGCCCTGCGGTGGCGCTGCTCCCGGCCTCCCGCCGTCAGGAGTTGCAGTACCTGATGCCCACGATTTTTGAGGCGGCACAACAAATTCAGCGCCAGGTGCCCGACGTGCAGTTTTGGATTCCCCTGGCTCTGGAACAATATCGCCCTGCGATCGCCGCCGCCATCCAGAACTATGGCCTCCACGCCACCCTCGTTAGCGATGCCGACTGTCCTGACCCAGCAGCCCTGACCGTCCTGGCCGCCGCCGACTTGGCCATTACCAAATCCGGCACGGTGAATTTGGAAATCGCTCTGTTGAACGTGCCCCAGGTGGTGTTGTACAAAATGAATCCGATCACCGGCTGGATCATGGAACACATTCTCAAGTTCAATGTGCCCTTTGTCTCTCCGCCCAATCTGGTGGAAATGCAGCCGATTGTGCCAGAACTGTTGCAGTACAACGCAACGCCAGCCGCAATCGCCCACGAAGCGATCGATTTGCTCACCAATACCGATCGCCGACGCACCATGCTGGCGGGATATGCATCGATGCAAAAGGCCCTAGGGACGGTGGGGGTGTGCGATCGCGCTGCCCTAGAAATCCTCAACATGGCTATCAGCCCACCCCCAGCAGCTTAAGCTAGGATTAAAGCTTAGCGACAGGATTGGCGATAGGATGACGGCAACCGTTAGAGCCTAGGGTATGGATACTTCGTATCAGGCAGATTTTCACGCCTGGATTGAACAAACAGTCCAGCTTCTCCGGGAAGAGCACTGGCATCAAATTGATGTCGCGCATCTGATTGAGGAGGTTGAGGATTTGGGCAAAAGTGAACGACGCGGCATTGCCAGCCAACTGACTCGCCTCCTTCTGCATTTGCTCAAATGGCACTATCAACCGGAGCGGCGATCAGATAGCTGGCTTGATTCCATCACGGATGCCCGGACTCAAATTGAACTTGCGATCGCCGATAGTCCCAGTCTCAAACCCTATCCCGCCGCACAACTTCACGAGAGTTACCAACGCGCCCGCCGCCAAGCTGTGGCACAAACCCGCCTGGATATTGCCGTTTTTCCAGAGACATGTCCTTATGTCCTCGAGTCAATCCTCGATCTAGCTTGGCTACCGGCAGACTAAAGGCGATGCCAAGTAATAACATCAAGATATAACTCCCTGAGCGGAATATAACTCCCTGAGTGGAATATAGCTCCCTGAGCGGAGTCGAAGGGAGCGGTCGGTCGTTTCGACTCCGCTCAACGACCTGAAACCTGTGAACTTATTTTGTAACTACTCAGTAATCGCGATCGCCTCTCTGTGGTTGCCGAGTTTGACCCACCCTGCCCTGCGGGCACCCCTCCTGGGAGGGGACATTTTCGAGCATTCCCCTCCTGGGAGGGGTTAGGGGTGGGTGCAACGGATGGCACGAGCTGAGTAGTTACCTTATTTTTTGACAATGCCTAAAAGCACATACGATACAAGTTTCGATTCCCGGTGGAGCTAAAGCAATCCCTCCTTCTGCGCCATCGCCACCATCAGATCCACGACCCGACAGGAATAGCCCCACTCATTGTCATACCATGCCACCACCTTAAAGAAATTGGCATTTAGCTCCATGCCCGCTCCGGCATCAAAAATGCTGGAATGGGCATCGCCCTGAAAATCCGTCGAAACTACTTCATCCTCGGTGTAGCCCAGCACCCCCGCCAGTTCATTTTGGGAAGCCGCCTGCATGGCCGCACAGATGGCTTTGTAGCTGGTGGGCTGCACGGTTTTGAAGGTTAAATCCACCACCGAAACATCCGGCGTGGGCACCCGAAAGGCCATGCCCGTCAGTTTGCCCTTCAGTTCGGGCAGTACTAGCGTCACTGCCTTGGCCGCGCCTGTGGCCGCCGGAATAATATTTTGGGCCGCGCCCCGTCCACCGCGCCAATCCTTTTTGCTGGGACCATCCACCGTCGGTTGCGTTGCCGTCATCGCATGCACCGTGGTCATCAGTCCTTCCGCTAGGCCGAAATTATCATTAATCACCTTAGCAATGGGAGCAAGGCAATTCGTGGTACAGCTTGCATTAGAAACGACCACATCCGTAGCGGGATCGAAGGATTCATGATTCACACCCATTAGCAGGGTTTTGACGCGATCGGGATCCTTGGTGGGAGCCGAAATGATCACCCGCTTGGCCCCGGCCTGCACATGCTGCTCGGCTCCATCAAAGGTGGTGAACAGGCCCGTAGACTCCACCACATAATCGGTGGCGTGCTGTTTCCAGGGCAACTCCGATGGATTGCGCATTGCAAAACAGGGAACAAACTTGCCGTTCACCACAATGCCATCGGGCTTGGCTTCAATTTCACCCTTACAGATCCCGTGGGTAGAATCGTACTTCAGCAAATAGGCTAGGTTGTCCGGGGGCACTAGATCATTAATGCCGACAAACTCAATGTTGGGATTATTCATCCCAGCACGAAATACTAGGCGTCCAATCCGACCGAAACCGTTAATGCCGACTTTGAGAACTGCCATCGCGTGAATCTCCTTTCAAAAGCGGGGTCAACTTCGTAGAATACGGGCAGGCAGAACAAGCAGGGTTGGCATGCCAACCCCTGAGTCTGTTTCCGTTTAACACTAGCAAGGGCTTTTCCAGTGGGCTTCACGATTCAGAATGTTTTAATCCCCGACGATCGCGCGGGGTATTCCACAGTGGATGTACAGATTGCCGAAGACAAGATTGCGGCGATCGCCCCCAATCTCCCCCCCCAGGGCACCCTTGTCGATGGCCAAAATAAACTCCTGCTTCCAGGGTTTGTTAACGCCCACACCCATTCCACGGAACTGTGGCAACGTGGGCTGATTCCGCCCTACCCCCTGGAACTGTGGCTGGCCAATTTGTATGACTTTCCCCCGCTAACGCCGGAGCAAGCCTACCTCAGCGCCCTAGGCACCGCCGTGGAGACCCTGCAATCCGGTGGGACGACCTTAGTCGATCATCTCGTGCTGATTCCCGGCCAGGAATTAGAGACGATCGCGGCAGTCGTCCGGGCCTACCGCGAGCTTGGCATTCGGGCTTTTGTCGCACCCCTCCTGCAAGATGAACCGCTGACCTTTGGGGTGCCCGCCAACGGCCAGATTCGTGCCAAAATCGACCCCGGACACACTGCGGCGGTACTGGATCTCTTGAAGACGGCGATCGCCAAATTCCATGCGCCCCAGGACGGGATTGCCATCGTGCCCGCACCTACGGGCATTCAATTGTGCTCTGATCCCTTATTTGAAGGCTGTGTGGCGCTCCGCGATCGCTACGACCTTTGTCTGCACGCTCATTTGTTAGAAACCAAGGCCCAGCAAATGCTGGCCCAGGAAAAGTACGGGTGCAGTGCCGTCGAGCATTTGCAGACCCTCGGCTTCCTCGGGCCCCGCACTTCCCTGGCCCACTGCGTCTGGCTGACCACTGCCGATATTGAGATATTGGCCACGACCCAATCCACAGTGGTCCATAACCCCCTCAGTAATCTGCGGCTGGGCAGTGGCATTGCCCCGATTCTGCGGTACCTGCAAGCTGGAGTCAACGTCACCTTTGGCTGCGATGGTGCCGCTAGCAACGACGGCCAGGATCTGCTGGAAGCGATCAAAGTGGGTTCCCTGCTGCACAACACCACGGATTTTGACTATCAAAACTGGATTCCCCCCCGAAAATCCGTGGAAATGGCGGCGTTGGGCGGCGCGAGTGGGTTAGGAATGGACGGCGCGATCGGTTCCCTCACGGTGGGCAAACAGGCTGATCTGGTGCTGTATGACCTGACCAACCTGTCTTTACTGCCCCGGACTGATCCCCTGAATCTGCTGATCTGGGGGCGTCCGACCCAAGCGGTCCATAGCGCTTGGGTTGCAGGTAAGTGCCTGATCGCCGATCGCCAAGTAACCACCGTCAATGTAGACCAACTGCGCCAGCAACTGTTTGACCACAGTGCCTGGGGCCGCGAGATCCCCTCTCCCGGCGTCAGCCAAGCCACTCCCCATTACCGCCAAGTGATGGGCCTGTCCGCCCTGTAAGGGAAACTTCCCGTCCACTTGCCAAAACTTGCGCTACACTGTGGACGGATGCGGGGAGTCCCCGCATTGCGTCGAGTTTTCATGAACGTCATCACTACTTCATGAAAAGTGGGTCACCGCCCACTTTTTTTGTTTTTTAGGGTTCATCTTTACTTTTTGTGGCTATGACTCATCCGCTCGTGCCGAAAATTTTAGAGTTGGCAGCCCCTGTTGCCGAGGCTTTGGGATTGGAAGTCGTAACGGCAGTATTTCATACCCACCAGCGTCCCCCCGTCCTGCGCGTTGATGTGCGCAACCTGGAACAGGATACCGGGTTGGCGGATTGTGAACGGATGAGTCGGGCCTTGGAATTAGCCCTGGATGCGACAGACCTCGTCCCGGAAGCCTACGTCCTTGAGGTTTCGAGTCCCGGCGTGTCGCGGCAGTTGGAGAGCGATCGCGAATTCATTTCCTTTAAAGGATTTCCGGTGGCCGTCTTGGCTGCCACTGCGGTGGATGGGCAGCAGGAGTGGGTCGGAAACTTGATCAAGCGGGATGCCGAGGCCGTGCATTTAAGCCTAAAAGGACGGGCGATCGCCATTCCCCGCGCCCTGATCAGCCGCGTTCAGTTACAGGACGTGCCGGAGTAGCAGTTTCGGTATGCCCCTCCCATTCGGTTGACGGTTCCAATGCCTCAATTTCGATGCCTAAATCTCTGCAATCTCCCCAGGGTTCACGGAGCGCTTTCACGGCACGGGAGGGTTGTTTATTGCCCGAATCCGGCCCGAACTCCTGAGATAGACCACACGTTTTATTGAACTTCTGAATTTAATTGACCCTAGCGAAATGGAGCCTTTCTATGTCAATGGTTGCCTTACCCGGACTCAGAGAGATGATCGACGGCATCAGTCGCGATCGCAATTTGCCCAAAACCTCTGTCCAAGCGGCCCTACGCGAAGCCCTGCTGAAAGGGTACGAACGCTATCGGCGCACCCAACGAATGGACAATCCGGCCTTTGACGAGGAGTACTTCGCCAACTTTGAAGTTGAATTAGACATCGATGATGAAGGATTCCGCGTCCTTGCCACTAAAACCATCGTCGAAGAAGTGGACAATCCCGACCATCAAATTGCCCTGCAAGAGGTCCAAGAAGTCGCTGCCGAAGCTCAACCCGGCGATAGTGTGGTGCTAGATGTCACCCCTGATCAAGGCGACTTTGGCCGTATGGCGGCCATCCAAACCAAGCAAGTCCTCGCGCAAAAGCTGCGCGACCAACAGCGCAAGCTCGTCCAGGAAGAATTCCAAGAGCTGGAAAACACCGTTCTCAATGCCCGCGTTCTGCGATTTGAGCGGCAATCGGTGATTATGTCTGTCAGCAGTGGCTTTGGCCAACCCGAAGTAGAGGCCGAACTGCTCAAAAAAGATCAACTGCCCAACGACAACTACCGGGCCAACGCCACATTTCGGGTCTACCTGAAGCGGGTGATGGAAGGCTCCCAGCGAGGGCCTCAGCTCCAGGTTTCTCGAACTGATGCGGGCTTGGTCGTCTATCTCTTTGCCAACGAAGTCCCGGAAATTGAGGATGAAATTGTCCGGATTGTGGCTGTGGCCCGCGAAGCCAATCCCCCCTCCCGCTACGTGGGTCCCCGCACCAAAATCGCCGTGGACACCGTAGAGCGGGATGTTGATCCCGTTGGCGCCTGCATCGGGGCACGGGGCTCTCGGATTCAGGTCGTGGTGAATGAGTTGCGGGGTGAAAAGATTGATGTGATCCGCTGGTCACCGGATCCCGCTACCTATATTTCTAATGCCCTGAGTCCTGCCCGCGTCGATGAAGTGCGCCTTGTGGATCCGGAAGGCCGACAGGCCCATATCCTGGTTCCGGAGGATCAATTAAGTTTGGCGATCGGGAAAGAAGGCCAGAATGTGCGTCTTGCGGCCCGGTTAACGGGTTGGAAAATTGATATCAAGGATTCTGCGAAGTACGACTATGATGCCGAAGACGAAAAGATGGCCGAAGTCCTCGAAGCCCGTCGTCTTGCCCAAGAAGCCTATGCCCAAGAAGACGAGGAATATTACGACGATGAAGAATATTACGATGAAGACGCCAGCGCCGCCTCGGACGATTTAGCCGAAGATCTGGCAGAAGTCGAGACAACTGCCTCAAAATCCGAGTGGTCTGATGGTGCTGCTGCCGATGGATCGGGCACCGAGGGCAGCGCGGCGCTGGAGCGGCCCTAGCGTGCTGCCGAATCAACGTCGATGCTTGAGCTGTCGGCGAGTAGCGGATAAACGTGAGTTTTGGCGGGTGGTGCGGCTGCATGACACCGGGGCGATCGCCCTCGATCACGGCATGGGACGCTCCGCCTATCTTTGCCCCACCCCTGCCTGTTTACAAGCCGCCCAGAAAAAAAATCGCCTCGGACGGGCCTTGAAAACCGCCCTGCCGCCTACGATTTATGAGGCGCTGGCCCAACGCCTAACCCCCACCCAGTGAATTGGCAGCCATTTTGAACGCGGGTTCCCATCCACGAAACCATAGGGTATTATGAGAGTCCCTTGATTTACGGGAGTAAGTTTACCCTGGACGTTCGAGTTTGGATTCGGCAATGGGTTAGGAATAGCGAGCAGCTCAGGGATATTCCTCAGGAATGCCTCTGAAGTTCTGTAATGTTTTACTAGCAAATTGACCCATTACCGACCCGGATTCGTGCACAATAAAGGAGTATTTACTTCAATGTCCGACTTCAGTGCCCGACATTAAGCAATACGCTTGCGGGATCGCCACCCGCACTCAAAGCCATCGGCTTCTGATCTCAGAAAGACGAGATACATCCAACCTTGAGGAGAATTCGGCGAAATCAACTGTAGTTTAGTCGTCGTAACGGCAGGTAACTATGTGACATTAGCAGGCTATAGGTAGAGAGGGAAGACTGGATGAACAATGGAAAAGTTAGAATTTACGAGCTATCAAAAGAACTAAATTTGGATAATAAAGATTTACTCGCAGTTTGCGAACAACTGGATATTTCCGTCAAGAGCCACAGCAGCACCATCACCGACTCCGAGGCCGAGCGTATCCGTGCTGCCGCTGAAAAATACGTTGCCAGTCATCCTGCCCAAAAGTCCGCGCCCGCTCGCCAAGGATCTCAATCTCAAGCCGACTCAATGCGAAAACCCGCCCCTGTGCAGAAAAAGCAGCAAATCCTGGAGATTCGCAGCAAGCCGATTATTCGGCAGCCGATCAGTCCCGAACCCCCTGCAGCATCCAACGGCAACGCGCAGGTTGCTAATTTTTCACAGACCCAGATTGCTGCCAAGCCCGCTGCTCTCAATCGTCCCGGTACGGTTCCGGCGCTGGACGTTTCGGAAGTCGAAGAAGACGCATTAGAGCCAGAATCCCCTGAGGTTGGGTTAGCCCCCGTCGAAGTTACTCCTGAGCCCTCTGCTCGCGACCTGCCTAAAGAGCAAATAGGGGGCACTGAGGTGGTACAAGTTGACGCTCTGCCTGACTCGTCGCAGCCAGAGCTTTCTGGTCCACCACCCCGCCCCAGTGCTACGGTGATGCGAACTGCGGTGCCCGCTAATCCCAATCGCCCAGTCTTAAAGCGCGGTGCAGGAGCTTCTGCACCGCGAACCGAGGGTGCCCGTCCGTCCGAACGGGCAGGCGTAGCGGGAAAACCTGCTGGTTCCCGTCAGCCGGGAAGCAAGCCGGGAGAAGACCGAGGTCCAGCGCGTCCACCGACGATTGTGGAGTTGCGCCGTCCGAAACCGGCACAGTCAGAGTATTCCGGTGGAATTTCCAGCCGGGGCGGTGGCGATTTAGCCTCTGTCGAGGCTCCCGTTCTTAAAATCAATCGTCCAAAGCCCGGTCCGCCGGGATCCGCTGCGGCGGGCGATACGGTTCAATTGCAGACCAAGCCTGTTCTGCCGAAGTTGGGCAGCAAAAAACGTGGACGCCACGACGAAGAGGAAGAAGTCGTCGAATTTCCCGAAAAGGCCAAGGTGGGGCCTAAGAACAAGCGGCGTTCGGAGGTAGACGACGAGGATGAAGATCTAGAACTGCTGTTGGATGAGGATGAACTGGATCCGGATGAAGATTCACCGGTTCAGGTTAGCTTGTCCCTGGTGCGTCCGGCTAAGCCTAAGTCGGCCAAGTCAGCACAGCCTAAACCTCCACAAGCAGCAGCACCGAAGCCAAAGCGTCAGGGTAGTTTCCGAGATCGCCGCGATCGCCGTGACCAAGACACTAAGGTCGAAAAGCCAGAGTTGATCACCCTTACGGGCAGCGTCACCGTTCAGGAACTATCAGCTTTGCTGATGACTCCAGAAACCAATATCATTCGCGCGCTGTTCTTCAAGGGCATTGCCGCTACCATTACCCAAACCCTGGATGTAGCCACAGCCACCATGGTGGCTGAAGAACTTGGCATCCTGGTGGAAGCTGGTGAAAAGGAATCAGAGGCCCGCAAGATCACAGAAATGCTCGATGCGGACGATCTGGACAATTTACAGCGCCGTCCACCGGTTGTCACCATCATGGGGCACGTGGACCATGGTAAAACGACCTTGCTGGACTCCATTCGCCGTGCGAAGGTTGCCCAGGGCGAGGCCGGGGGCATTACCCAACACATTGGTGCTTACCACGTAGAGGTGGAGCACAATGGTGAAAAACAGCCCGTGGTTTTCCTGGACACGCCTGGTCACGAGGCGTTTACGGCCATGCGGGCACGGGGAGCACGGGTCACGGACATTGCCATTCTGGTAGTCGCGGCAGATGATGGGGTGCGCCCGCAAACCATTGAAGCGATCAGCCACGCGAAAGCTGCCGGAGTGCCGATTATTGTCGCCATTAACAAAATCGATAAGGAGCAGGCACAGCCTGACCGGGTGAAGCAGGAACTCACCGAACACGGCTTGGTCGCTGAAGATTGGGGTGGCGACACAATTATGGTCCCCGTGAGCGCCATGACGGGCGAACATTTGGACACGCTGCTAGAGATGATTCTGTTGGTAGCCGAAATCGAGGACATGCACGCGAATCCGGATCGTCTGGCGCGCGGTACGGTCATCGAAGCTCACTTGGATAAAGCCAAGGGGGCAGTGGCTACCCTGATTATTCAAAACGGGACATTACGGGTTGGCGATATTATCGTGGCCGGTTCTTCCCTAGGCAAAGTGCGGGCCTTGATGGACGATCGCGGTGCTCGAGTGAAGGCAGCATTGCCATCCTTTGCCGTAGAGGTGTTGGGTCTGAATGATGTGCCAGCGGCTGGAGATGAGTTCCAGGTGTTTGGCGACGAAAAAGAAGCGCGGGCGATCGCCGAAGCCAAGCAGGATCAACAGCGCCAGTCGCGGTTGATGGCGGCCATGTCTTCACGCCGGGTTAGCTTGAATACCCTATCAGTCCGGGCTCAAGAAGGCGACCTGAAGGAACTGAACTTGGTGCTCAAAGCCGATGTGCAAGGTTCTGTGGAAGCAATTCTAGGTGCTTTGAAACAGCTTCCCCAAAAAGAAGTTCAAGTGCGGGTTCTGTTTGCTGCGCCGGGTGAGATCTCGGAAACAGACGTCGATTTGGCAGCGGCCAGCTCGGCGGTGATTATCGGGTTCAATACAACCCTGGCACCGGGGGCACGGCAGGCGGCGGACCGGGCCGGTGTGGATGTGCGCGATTACAACATCATCTACAATCTGCTGGACGATATTCAGGCCGCCATGGAAGGTCTACTCGATCCCGAAATGGTGGAGGAAGCCCTGGGACAAGTGGAAGTTCGAGCCGTCTTCCCTGTGGGACGTGGAGCTGTGGCAGGCTGTTACGTGCTGTCGGGCAAGATTGTCCGCAACTCCCGGATTCGGGTACGTCGTGGCAATGCCATGGTCTTTGATGGCAATCTCGATTCCCTAAAACGGATGAAGGAAGATACTCGCGAAGTCAATGCTGGATACGAATGCGGCATCGGGGTAGATAACTTCAACGGTTGGGAATTGGGCGATGTCATTGAGGTGTTCCGCATGGTTTCCAAGCGGCGGACCCTCTCGAAATAAAGCTGCTCCGGGTTTAAGCCCAGCTTAAGCTCTAAGCCGAGCTTAAGCTGGGTGGTTGGTTTAGCGAATCGTTGACCCAGAACCTAAAAGCCCCAGAACCTAAAATCTTGAGAGTCACAAAAGGAGGCGTACAAATGTACGCCTCCTTTTGTATGAGTTTTTCATTTTATAGATATTTTAGAAATAGGATTCCCGGCACCTGCTGCATTTGATCGTTTGAATTGTCCCCCTGATTACTTTCTTCCCGCCTTGATTCCCCACTCTGCTGACACCCCGTATCATGGGATGTGACCTGCAACACCCTCTATCCATGCTGTCTCACATTAAAGATCTGGCAACTAACCTGGCTCCCCGCCTGATCGAAATCCGTCGCCATATTCACAGCCATCCTGAGCTGAGTGGCGAAGAATATCAAACCGCTGCCTATGTTGCGGGCGTCCTGTCTTCCTGTGGGTTGCGCGTTAAAGAAGGCGTGGGTAAAGTCGGCGTAGTGGGGGAGCTTCCTGGCAATGGCACCGACGATCGCCTCCTCGCCATCCGAGCTGACATGGATGCCCTGCCGATTCATGAACGCACTAGTCTCGATTTTGCCTCGCGCCAACCCGGCATTATGCATGCCTGTGGCCACGATGTTCACACCACGCTGGGCCTTGGAACGGCTATGGTATTGTCGCAACTGGGCATCACCTTACCCGGTACCCTCCGCTTTCTCTTTCAGTCCGCTGAAGAAATTGCCCAGGGGGCCCAGTGGATGGTTCAAGACGGCGCAATGAAAGATGTTTCCGCTATTTTGGGAGCGCATGTGTTTCCCACTATCCCTGCGGGTGTGGTGGGCATTCGCTATGGAGCGCTGACTGCCGCCGCCGATGATTTGGAAATTACGATTATCGGTGAATCGGGGCATGGGGCGCGCCCCCACGAGGCCGTTGACGCCATTTGGATTGCGGCCCAGGTGATTACTACGCTACAGCAAGCCATTAGCCGCACCCAAAATCCCCTGCGCCCCGTTGTGCTAACAATTGGCAAAATTTCGGGTGGGCGGGCCGCCAATGTGATTGCCGATCAGGTTCAGCTTCTGGGGACGGTGCGATCGCTCCATCCTGAAACCAGCGCCATGTTGCCCGCCTGGATTGAAAACATTGTCGCCAACGTCTGCCAG
Source organism: uncultured cyanobacterium (assembly GCA_963766075.1). GTDB lineage: Bacteria > Cyanobacteriota > Cyanobacteriia > Leptolyngbyales > Leptolyngbyaceae > CAVYAN01. Next base: position 19,044 of record CAVYAN010000072.1, read on the forward strand.
ACTTCTGGGGCTAAATACGAACTCACCTATCGGCGCGGTGTGCCCTCCGTCCAAAATGACATGGGGTTAACCCAACTGCTGGAAGCCTGTGCCCGCGAAGCGTGGGGCAGTAGCGGGGTGCAAATTATTCAGGAACCTTCCCTGGGCGCGGAGGATTTTTCAGTGTATCTGCAACAGGCCCAGGGCAGCATGTTTCGCCTGGGGGTCGGCTTTACGGACAAGCGCAACTATCCCCTGCACCATCCGCAGTTTGAGGTGGACGAGGCGGCGATTGTAACTGGGGTCGTGACCTTGGCCTATGCGGCTTATCAATATTGGCAGCAAAAGTAATTAAAAATTAAAGTAATTAAAAATTAACCGTGCCAAATTAACCATGCTCGCGGAGTGGCTAAGACTGGGGGCGATTTTGAGCGATGGTGGCTACTGTGGTGGGGGAGAGAGCGAGGGCGATCGCCACTTGCTCCACCGACAGGCCCATCTCTAACAGCTTGATCGCCCCCGACTGAATTTGTTCCTGTAAGGACTCGGCTCGCTGGTCGGCCAACTCGGCTCGTCGATTTAACTCGACAGAGGTTAAGAACCGCCGTCCATCGGGACGGTAGATTTCCAGTTCCACATTCACCTGGGTAAACCGAATCCCTAGGCGGGGACTAACCCAGCCTTCCATCGCGGCAATGGGGAGCAGGGCGTTGCCACTGCGAATCCAGCCGTTGAGCCTTAGCCGTTGGGGATCGTAGAGATAATATTCTTCCACCCCATACTGCTCGTAAAAGTCCCGCTTGGTGGCCATTTCCCGTTGAGTATTGCTGGGAGACAGGATTTCAAAGGCCACTTGTGGGGCGATGTGCCGTTCTTTCCACTGTTGATAGGAACTCCGCTTGCCTTTGGGCCGCCCAAAAATTACCATGACATCGGGGGCTTGTCGGGTTTTGTTGTCCCCTTCGATGGGGTACCACAGCAAGTCTCCGGCAATAAAAACATCCAGATCCTCAGCAAACAGAATTTCTAGATTCTCTTTGATGATCACAATCCAGCGAAATTGTTCCGTATTGATCCAGCGAAATTGTTCCGTATTGTCGGACATGGGGTTGCCGTCATTTTCGGGATAGAACAAATTTGGATCAATCGAAGTTGTAGTATTCATAGGAGTCATACTCGTTTCGCGATCGCTTCGGCTTACAATGGCACTCTCTTCATTTTAAACTGATGGCTGTTAAGCAGAGCGCCTCAGCATTCTTTCTGGAGAAAGTGTTTCATGTCTAGGTTGAATACGCGATCTGTCCCCAGAATTGTCCACAGAGGTATCCAAACCATTGGACCTACCCTGAGACACTCCGTTAAACAGTTGGCACAGCGATTACCTATTGCACCAGAGACGTGGGCCAAGCTAGATTTGCTCAAAACTTTGGTGCAGCGGGATTTGGAAGCTCGTTATAAAGGCTCACTGCTAGGCAATGTGTGGCCGTTAGTCAATCAATTAGCCCAGCTTTTGGTTTATACCTATGTCTTTTCAATTGTGCTTCAGGTCAAGCTCAGCCTCAAAACCTTGCCCACGAATAACTTCACCTTTGGGCTGTGGTTGTTTGCAGGACTGATTCCCTGGACTGCCTTTGTCATGGGACTGACTCAAGCCTCGACCGCCGTGATTGCTCAGCCCAATCTGGTAAAGAAAGTGGTGTTTCCCTTAGCTCTACTGCCATTGGTGCCGATTGGTTCGGCTTTTTTGGAAAGCACTTTGGGCATGATGGCCTTGGTCGTCTTTACGGCATTTACGGCACAGACAATTCACAGCACCTTGTGGTTGCTGCCATTGATCTGGATTCCACAGCTTCTCTTTACTGCGGGGATGGGCTACTGGGCGGCGGGGTTGACGGTGTTTCTGCGGGATATTCCGCAGACGATCGCTGTGGTGATGAACCTTTGGTTCTATGTCACACCCATCATTTATCCCGCCTCAGTGATTCCGGCAGGATTACGAGATTGGGTATTTTGGCTCAATCCGATGGCAGCGATCGCCGAAGTCTACCGCGACTTAATCCTGGTGGGTGCCGTCCACCATGGGCGCGAGTGGGGCGTGACCTGGCTGATTTCGAGTTTGCTGTTTGTGAGTGGTTTTAAGATGTATCAACGCCTGCGCCCCGGCTTTGCCGATGTGCTGTAGCGCTCATGTCTTGTAGCGCTCATGTATTATGGGAGTCATAGGGTTGAGTTGTTGGTTAGGACTCCTACGTTAGGACTTCATACTATGTACCTGACTGGTCAAGAGCTAGATGCTCATATGCCCGATGCCACAAAGTTGCTCAGTAACGAGCCTGAAATGGAAAGCTCTTTGCACTATATGCAACTTTTGTTGCTGGTCACGTGCCTCGAATGGCTGTGGCGAGATCGCGAAAATTTTTTTGTTGGGGCCAATCTGACGATTTACTACAGTCGCCAGCAACTGCGTACCCAAGACTTTCGTGGCCCTGATTTTTTCTTGGTCAAAGATGTGCAAAAACATCCCCGTAATTCCTGGGTGGTGTGGGAAGAAGAGGGGCGCTATCCCAATTTGATCATTGAGCTGCTATCGGACTCAACCGCCCAGATTGACCGCACCCTTAAAAAAGCACTGTACCAAGATCGCTTCCACACTGCCGAGTACTTTTGGTTTTCGCCCAATAGTTTGGAGTTTGAAGGATTTCGGCGGGGGGCAATGGGCTATGAGACGATCATCCCCAATGATCAAGGCTGGCGTTGGAGCGAAGAATTGGGCCTATACTTAGGCATTGAATCGCGACAGTTGCGTTATTTCAGTATTAGTGGAGAGTTGATACCCACGCCACAGGAAGCTGCGTTGCAGGCACAGCAAAACGCTGAGCGCGAACGGCAAAACGCTGAGCGCGAACGGCAGCGGTCCACGGAGATGGCTATGCTCCTCCAAAAGTATCGAGCTGAATTTGGGGAGTTGCCTGAGTAGTTACTAGGTCGCTAGGGTGCGCCGCTTGCGTCTCTTTAGGAGAGGGTTCAGTCAAGGCAACGGATGGCAGGTGCTGCAACGCCTCCCTTGAACTCGCGATGGAAGTCCGCCCCATGCAGTAACCCCATGCAGTAAGATAATCAGGCATTCCTGTTAGGGGCGTCTACCGCTAGAGCGAGTCGGTTAGGACCGAGATCGCTTTTTGTGGCAGTTTTGTGGTGGGTGGACGGGATATCAGCACTGATGTCCCTGTTTTGCGGACGTGTTTGAAACCTATGGCAGCAGAAATCACGATATCCCTTCAGCAGGTGTCCAAGTGCTTCAAGCGCTATGGGCATCCCAGCGATCGCCTTAAAGAAATTTTATTGCCAGGGAAAAGCCTTGCAGAGGAGTTCTGGGCGGTGCGGGATATTAATCTGGAGGTGCATCGGGGCGAAACCCTGGGCATCATTGGCCAAAACGGCTCTGGCAAAAGTACGCTACTGCAAATGATTGCCGGGACGCTCACGCCCTCAGCGGGGCTCGTCCAAGTCAATGGCCGAGTGTCGGCCCTGCTGGAACTGGGGAGTGGCTTTAACCCAGAGTTTACGGGGCGGCAAAATGTGTTTTTTAATGGGCGCGTTTTGGGTTTGAGTCAGGCGGAGGTAATGGCCAAGTTTGATGCGATCGCCGCCTTCGCCGATATTGGCGACTTTATCGATCAGCCCGTCAAAACCTACTCCAGTGGGATGATTGTGCGGTTGGCCTTTGCAGTCGCGACCAGCGTTGAGCCGGATATTTTGATTGTGGATGAAGCCTTGGCTGTGGGAGATATTTACTTTCAGGCCAAATGCTTCAAGCGGATGCGCAAAATGATAGATCGCGGCATTACCGTACTGTTTGTCTCCCACGATTTGACCATGGTGAAGGCGCTGTGCGATCGCTGCCTTTGGATGGAACAGGGCAAACCAGTTGCGCTCGGATCTCCCCGCGACCTGGCAGAAGCCTATCAGCGGCAAGCATGGAATCAGCAAGGACTCTTTTCTAGCCTGGAGGAGGACGCCCTAGAGGATGGCAACCCAGCCGATGGCGGTTTAGATAATGCTACCGAAACCAAGCGTTTGCAGGAATTTGTCCATTTAGACGCAGATTTTTCTGCGCCTCTCGAGCCATTGGTGGATGCTTCGCCGCCAGTATCTTCGGTTTTTGCTGAACGCGCTGCTCAAAGTCGCTCAGGGACTGGGGAAATGCGCATCCTCGATTTTCAATTGTGCGATCGCCACGGGAAACCCCAAGTCACCTTTGACTACCATGAGCCCGTGACGGCACGCTATATCATTCAAGCCAATATTGATGTACCAGTTTACGAGCTGGGCATGATTGTGAAGGACATCAAAGGCAATGAAATTTTCTCGATTTACGATCTCGAGGGCAAAAATTTGCTGCCCCTCCAAGCACGCCAAGTGATGCAGGTTTCTGTACCAACCCAGATGAGTTTGCGCTCTGGGAGCTACTACACGACCTTGGCCATTCAAGGCTACCGGAATCATCAGCGCTATGTGGGCGATCGCGTCAGCATGGAAAACGTAATTTTCTATGACTATGTTGAAATGGGCTATTTCTTTGATGTCAACTTTTTTCCAACGCGTCCAGTGCACGGGCCGGTCCATTTCGACGTTGTATTTGAGGTGGAATCCCTAGGGCGTGTCATCAATTAGAGAATTAGGGAAATTAGAGAATTAGAGAGATTTAATAAGGCGGAGAGTATAATCCCTACCCTAAGGCTGTAAAGCAGGATCATGACTCAGCGCTATGCGCTACGCGATGACCAATGGGCGTGCATCAAAGACCTGCGCCGGAGCGCGAAAGCACGGTGGGGTGACGGCAAAGGACAATTGCTACGCAAGAATTACAGGTTATTTAATCCACGATCCTAAGGAATATGGATTAAATAAGATCCAGATTTGCGGTAGGGGCGAAGCATTTGGCAATAGGCTTTGCTCCTATGGGAATCTCGCTGCCAAATGCTTCGCCCGGTTCGGGCAGAATTATGGATGTTAATAAATTCTCATTCCTAAGCTCGACTTTATCCATTTGGGGTCTATTTTGTATCCTTAACTACCAAATTTGCCAAATTGGCCTAAATTGAAGCCAAAATGCCGCTACAGGTAGACAAAAATCTCTTGACTGAACGCTACGAGTAGCGTTCAGTAGAAATGGACAAAGTCGAGCTAAGGATTGCCAGGGTTAGTAATCAGCACTTCGCCCTTGAGCATCCGCTGGGCCGCATCCAAGAGGGCTTCTTCCAAGTACGGCTTGGTGAAGTAACCACTGGCCCCCAAAGATGCCGCCATTTGGCGGTGGCGATCTGCCCCTCGAGACGTCAGCATAGCAATTGGCACCGTGCTCAGGTTGGGATCTTTCTGAATTCGAGAGAGCAACTCTAAGCCATCCATCCGAGGCATCTCAATGTCACAGAACACAATGTCACAGGGCAGCCCCGAACGCAGCTTTTCCCAAGCTTCCTGGCCATCGCGGGCTTGCTCCACTCGATAGCCTACTTTGTTAAATGTCATCGACAGCAGCTCCCGCACCGTAATCGAGTCATCTACGATCAGCACCATGGGCTCCGTCTTAACCACAGGCGGTTCTAGAACAGCCGCTGAACCATCCTGATCCCAGAGAGCACCACTGGCATCCTTGCGGATACGGCCCATAGAAAGGTCAATCAGTTCCAGGACGTCGGCAATGGGCATGATCCGGCCATCCCCCAAAACCGTTGCCCCCGCGACACCCACAGGCTTAGGTACGGGGCCTTCCAGTTGTTTAATTACAATTTCCTGCTCGCCCAACACATTATCGACTTGTAGAGCCAGATAGTTGCCCGCACTGCGAAGCACCACAACGGAAATAATGTCATCTTCCTGGGCACCGCCGTATACGTTGCCCCGACTGAGATGACGGTTATAGCCCAGCAAATCCGTCAACGGATGCAACGGCAGCAGAGTATCCCGCCACGCAATACAGGGTTTCCCTTCTTCATTAGTTTGTAACCGCTCTTTGGGCAAATCCAGCATGTCCTCGACCCCATCCATGGGGAAGGCAATCCGGGCGCGATCGCTGATACAACACAGCGCCTTAGAAATACTCAACGTCAGCGGCAAACGGATAGTAAAGGTAGTACCCTTGCCCGCGTGGGAGTCGGTGTTAATCACACCCCGAATTTCGCTGAGACTCGTTCGGACCACATCCATGCCTACGCCCCGTCCGGCAAAGTCATCGGCTTGGTCCTTGGTGGTAAAACCGGCATGGAAGAGCAAATCGTAGGCATCTAGTCGAGTCATTTGTTGAGCCTCGGCTGGAGTGACTAAGCCTTTCTCAACGGCCTTGACCTTAATGCGCTCAACATCAATCCCAGCCCCATCGTCCGACACCGAGATAATAGTCTGGTTCCCCTGGTGGAATGCCCGCACGGTAATGCGCCCACCCGGAGGCTTGCCCGCAGCCCGTCGGACTTCCGGGGATTCCACGCCGTGGGTCAGAGCATTATTCACAAGATGGGTCATCGGATCGTAGAGATGTTCCAGAATCATCTTGTCGATCAGGGTTTCCCGACCTTCGATCACCAGCTCAACTTGCTTACCTACTTTCATAGAAATATCACGGACAGCCCGGGGCAAGCGATCGGCAGTTTGGGCAAAGGGCACCATCCGAGAGCGGGTCAGCCCTTCCTGAAGCTGTGTAGTCACCTGCCGGAACATGCGAGTGACTTGGTCAGTTTCATCGACAATAAATTCAATGTCTGAGGAGGATTCCCGTACTCGGACAATCAGCTCGATCATCTCCTGGGACAAGCTGTGGAATCCAGTAAAGCGATCCATTTCCAAGGGATCGTATTCAATACCAGTAGCACTGGGGTCAGGAACGATCGCCTCCCGAGCACTAAAGGGAGAACGATGGTTTTGGCGACTGGCCAAGAGGGAGCTTTCGAGCAGCGATCGCTCGTATAAATCTTGCATCCGCTGCCCCACATCACTCAACTGCTGCACTTGGTAAAGCAAATTATCCAAAGACTGCCGCAACCGCTCTTGGTCCTGCTCCAAGCTGTTGCGATTCACCACCAGTTCCCCGACCAAGTTGCTAAGGTTATCCAGATGCTTCACAGGCACCCGCATCGTCTGCTCGCTAAATCCACGGCCTGAGCGGGTCGTCCGGCGGACCGCGTTCACCATATTTCGCCCCTTGGCAGTTGGGGTACCCCCCATTTTTTCTTCGGCATCCTTCAGCAGATCATCCAGCTCATCAAAACCAGAATCAGGACTGGTCATCAGCTCTGCGGAAGAATTAGACTCCCTAAAATCCAACTCTTCACTACCCAGTAGCGCATCAAGGTCAGAGAAATCTTCATCCGAATCATCATCTGCGACTGGATCAGATGCAGCCGTCTCTCTCTGAGCAAAGCTGGAGCCAGCAACAGCAGCGGCGCCTACCGCCATCACCCCGCCCACACCGGCAAACAGATTAAAATCCGGCCCGGGTGCCGAGGCGCTATCCACTAATAAATCATCAAAGTCACCCCCCTCAGCCTCAGGAACACCGCCTGTCCCCAGCAAATCACCCAAGTCCCCAAAATCATCATCAGATTGCGCTGCATTTCCGGCAATGGCATCTTCAAAGTCTGCCATTGCAGAGGTGGACTCAGTCTCCGTAGTCAAGAAGTTGTCTAAGTCCACTGCATCGCCGAAGGGTTCAGCAGCACCGATGGCCTCTTGACCAAAAACTGTATCAAAATCAAATTCAGCATCAGTCGCCGCAAAATCTACGTCATCTGCTACCGTGAATCCCAAATCGTCTAAGCCCGCAGCACTGAAATCAGCAGCGTTGAAATCAGAGGCATCAGCGTTACGCGTCCCCAAGTCCTCGTCCAAACGAGGCTCGGTCAATGCCCCCCATTCAAGGGAACCGGCATCCGAGTCATCTAATGCGAAGGCAAAATCTTCCATGCCCGTGGACTCAGCCGCAGCGAAATTAAAATCAATAGCGGTCCCGTCTAAACCATCGCCTAGATCCAGATCGTCTAGACCCAGATCGCGTGGAGTGGGACTGCCTGGCCTAGGACTCTCTAGATTCAAACCATCCACACTAAACAAGTCATCCTGTACATCCCGATTAAAGGCCGCACCCCCACTGGCATCGCTAGAGCCACCTAGAAAATCCTCAAAATCGTTGCCAGTGGGAAGGGTGCCTAGATCTGTTCCACCCCCACCGCCTAGATCTGCCCCACCCCACGGATCGGGAATTTCGCCTTGGATAAAGGTTTCACGATTTAACGGAGCGTCCCCGTCATCATCGAAAGACAGCGCTCCCAGGAAGTCATCTGTAGATAAATCAAGCCCATCATCCGTTAGAGCTTCAACGGCCACAGAATCCAACTCAAGACCCAATCCATCAGTTGCATCGGAAAAATCTCCGAAGTCAAAGTCAGCACTGTCAGAGAAGCTTGGATTTAGGACATTTGAATCCAGGACATTTGATTCTGGGGAAGCTGATTCTGGATCCGACTGCTCCACTAAATCGCCCTCTAGGCCCAAGGCAGCCAAATCAACGTCATCCTCGGTCAGGCGAGCATCCTCCAGGGAAGCCAAAGTAGCAGCATCCCACCTATCCTCACGGCTGGGTTCAAACAAATCCTCCCAAGGATCAGCAATTCCAGCCGCAGCCTCGTCACCAGATGGAAGCACAGCCCCTAGGGCAGGTGCAGCATTGGTGATGCTGCTGTCTTCTGCGGTAAATTCACCACCAACGAATTCTTCGGCGGTGAATTCATTGACAGGAAGCGCGTCGGTAGAAACCGCATCGGCAGTCAGAGGTACCGGCAATGCATCAGAAACCTCAAAAAGCTCGGGGTCGTCGATTCCCCCTTGAATCTCTGTTCCATTGAATAGGTCATCATTAAATAGATCATCTAAATCATCCAACGACGTACGAGTGTCATCTAAGGATTCAAACCCTAAATCATCGCGGGAAGGATCCTGGGCGGTCGGAGACTCAAAGCTGACATCCTGGATATGGGTGGAATTAGGCAAGGCGGTTTCAGCCACACTTAGATCGCCGTCCAACATCCCAAAAACATCATCCAATTCGGCATCAGGCTCTGCCTGGAGTGACGCATCTACCGACCCAGACATCGACAGAAATTCACTCAAATCATTCTGAACAGACGAGTCTTGGGCCAGAGCATCCCGTCCAAAGAAATCCGCTCCAAAGGCGTCGGCTACGTTGCTATCGGTTGGAGAAGTCGGTTCATCGTCCAAAACATCGCCAAACAAATCATTCAGATCATCTTCTGAACTGACTTGAGAGGCGCGGGGGCTAGGAGTCAATTCTTCAAACAGGAGGTCAGAGAAATCGCCGCTCTCATCTAAATCTATCAGAGACGCCGAGTTGAATGCATCCCCCTCTCTGTTTTCACCCAGCAGCTCTTCTTCTTGCCAAGTGGCACCTAGATCGGGCATTTCTCCTTCAAACAGGTCTGCCAGGGTATTTAATTCTTCAATACCCACTTCAGGTCCATCGCCATCATAATCATTCGTGCTGGCAGACGCGTCACTAAACGCAGTGTCCAAGTCGAATTCAGATTCGTCAATCGGCAGATTGCCAAGACTAGCAAGCTCGGATTCGCCCAGGATGAGGCCATCGGCAGAGACAGCGCCGCCTAGACTAGGGATGATACCAAACCCACCCAAATCAAAATCCGCTGAATCATCAACATTAGCAAAAATATCGCCAAAATCAGGCTCCATCGGAGCCTGAGCCGCCGTGAGCGGCACAAGCTCTAGAAGTTGAGAGCCAGGCGCGATGTCCACGGCCCGTCCCGCCAAAACCAAATCCTGGGCTTGCTTAATGTCCCTGATAATAATTGGGGCAAGGGTGCGGTACGAATTGGCTGGAGTAGCGATCGCCCGTTTCGCACATTCAACCAAGTGACACCAAGCGGACAACTGATATTGGGCACCTGTGACGTGCAGGCGATCGCAAATTACTTGCAACTGCTGACGACTGCCCCCATCAATATCCGACTGCTTAAACAACGCCAGCATTTCCCGCAAATGAGCAGGCACTTCCTCACGGAAAGCCCGCCCTAGGGCATCGAGATTCACCACGCCCGTTGGCAGGACCCCAGACAACCCTGTCGATAAGCCCCCCGCATCAGGGCGCGCCCCCCCAGTAGCAGCATGCAACTGCTGCTCCAATTCCACAAAAACAGGCTCAACCGCAGCAAGGGTAGACTGCGCCGACTCATCCGTCAACCCAAACGGAGTTTGCAGTTGCTCAACCAGGTCCTTCAAGGCATCAAACATCTGCAGGAAAGCGCTCTCCATCCGTTGATCAACCCGAACGGCGCTGTCCTTCAGAATCTTGAAAAAGTCCTCTAACCGATGGGACACATGCTGGATTCCATTGAGCCCCAGCATGGCCGCCCCCCCTTTCACTGAGTGCGCGGCCCGGAACATCTCATTGACCATTTCCGGATCATCAATGGTACTTTGCAGGTTCAGCAAACCTTGCTCAATGGTGTTGAGGTGGTCTTTCGCCTCCTCAATGAAATAGCCCATAATTCGCTGTTGCTGTTCAGGCTGCATGGTAGTATCCCATTCCTTTGGACTTGTTCATGGATCCCAGATTGGTGTTCGACACGCCCACCGATCTCAAGAATATTGGTTGCTTCTAACTGTATCGAACTCATCAAGAATTGACATCAGCACGGGTATCTGCTAAAGCCTCTTGCTTTAACTTTACTTCCGCTCCACGGTTTCAACGCGGAAACGTTCCACCGAAGTCAGCAAGTCACGGGCAACACCCACCAGATTTTGCAGAGAGCCTGACACCCGCTGGGCTTCCTGAGAGGTTTCCTGCGCCGTCAATTCAACGGACTGCATCACCTGAGCCACAGCCCGCGAGGTGTCGGTCTGCTCCACGGTGTCTGCCGTAATGGACCGAACCAACACATCGATTCGGTTTGACACTTGAATGATGTCCTCCAGCGATCGCTTCGCCTGTTCAGCCAAGCGCGTCCCCTCGATCACCTGCTGGGTCCCTTCTTCCATCGCCGTCATAACCGATCCCGTTTCACTTTGAATCTGTAAGACGATTTGCTCAATTTCCTTCGACGCCTTAGCGGCCCGGTCTGCCAACTGTCGCACTTCATCCGCCACAATGGCAAATCCACGCCCCGCCTCTCCAGCCCGAGCCGCTTCAATACTGGCGTTTAGGGCCAGCAAATTCGTCCGCGAAGCAATTTGCGAAATCAACGCAACGATTTTAGAAATCTCCTGAGAAGATTCCGCCAAGCGCTTCACCTTACGGGTTGTTTCCGCCACAGTTTCTCGGATTTGCAGGATCCCAGCCACCGTCCGCTCCACAGCTTCACCCCCCTTCAGGGCCGTGGCAGAAGCTGAGCGGGCCACCTCCTCAGCCTCGCGAGCGCTTTCGGCCACCCGTTGGATCGAATCTGTCATCACCTGCACAGAGTTGAGGGTGACCGCTAATTCCTCGGCCTGTCGCAACGCATCAGAGGACAAACTGCGGGCGAACATTTCATTATCTGTAGACCCTTTACTAACTTGGCGGGCCGCAGTTTTCACCTGTTGGACAATTTCACGTAGATTTTGAATCGTCAGGTTAAAGGAATCGGCCACTGCACCCAACACGTCAGCCGTGACTTCAGCTTGTACCGTCAAGTCGCCACGGGCGGCACCTTCCACGTCGTCCAGCAAGCGAATCACTTGCCGTTGCAGATCTTCCTTCGCTTGCTCCTGCTCCTCAGCTTTGCGCTGGGCTTCGCTCGTAGTAGTCAGAATGACGCGACTCATTTGGTTAAAGCCCGCAGACAGGCGGCCCAGTTCATCCTCGGAGTGGACCGTGGCCCGAGCGTTGAAGTCTCCTTGGCAGACCAAATCAAACTGCCGTTGCAAGTCATCGGTTGCCCGCCTGGATTGCTTAGCCGCCATTTGGCCCAGAGCAAAGGCCGTGCCGCCACTGGATAGCAAGGCAGCCAAGGCCGAAAGACCCGCAACGCCTTGAAGATGACCTGTCTTTGCGCCATCTTCCTTAGACAAGGAGCTGGCCGCCAGGGAGCCCACCCCCGCCACAGCCACGGCAGCAACCACTGCCGTGCCAATTGCAATCCACAGATGCTTCTTCGCAAAAGGAGAATTTTCAAACCAAGCCATCCCCCCTTGCTCCACGGTGGGACTAGGGTCAATAGCTTTACTATCTAGGTGGCCAGTAAAGGAAGGGACTTGATCCGACGTACCGGACAAACTAAAGATTTCGTCATCACGGATCAAGGCGCGATCGCGCTCATCACTGAGATCCAGAGTCCCACCACCCAAATCCGAAGAAAACGTAGCGGTACTATCAAACGAGGATTCCGTCACAGCCCCCAAACCACTGCCCGCCATAAAGTTCATGCTGGCTGCTGGACTGGTAAAACCCGCAGAGTTTTCCGACAGATCAAAATCCGAGAGATTGCCCAGATCGTCAAACTCGTCGAATTCATCCATAAAATCAACATTGCCTGCGAGCCCAGCACCCCGGGATTCCGCCCCAAAGCCTTGATTACCGTAGAGCCTCGCGTCCTCATCGGTCTCGCGCCCCAATCCAGACGATGGGGTTTGCGTTTGATTATGGGTCGGGAAATCCATAAACGAAGAACTCATCGGATCCGCCAGCCCAGAGGCTCCCATAAACAGGGTCTCATCATCCCCCGAACCATAGCTAGAAAGATTGGCACGCGGTGCGGCACTATCGGGCTGATCAGCCTGCTGAAAAGAGCCACTGGGGGGGGTAAAGCCGCTCACATCCAAAGAATCAAATCCACCATCCCCCAAGGAGTCAAACCCATCATCGGCCAAGGCATCAAAGTCAGCAGCAGCAAACGGCGTGGCTGGCTCTGACTCCGCCCCCATGGAAAAGGAAGGCGTCTGAACCAGATTCTCCGACGCATCCAGGGACGCGAAGGCGTCATCAAACTCATCGAGAGCACCCACCGAGAAGGGGTCGGACAGGGCATCTTCTTCAGTCTGCAGGTAGGTCGTCGCACCTAGGGGGGGGATGGGCGCTGCGTCCTCAAAATTCGGGGTAGAGATCGCCTCACCGTTACCATTGCCCGAACTGAACTGATCCAGCGCAAAGGGATCGGCAAAGGGACCGGATTCATCAATATCGCCGATGGAGAAAGAGTCACCGCTAATGGCAAAGGGATCGGCAAACTCGTCATAGCTGGGAGAGGCGCTGGCATCCGACCTAAACCCGTCGGTCAGCGGGTTGAAATTCAGGGCTTCATCGGTTGGATGAGTCGCGATCGCCCCAGAATCAGAGTTTTGCCAAGAATCAGTTGCGGATGGGAAATCCAGGAAGTCTTGGGCAGCAAAATCCTCCGGCTCGGAGAAATCATACGCGGCAGAACCAGATGAATCGGCCACGCCATTCTCAGAAACACTCAAGTCAGAAGCTATCCGATCTGCCGTGCCCTGAGCCCCGCCCTGAGAAGGGCCCATATATTCCAGTCCCTCATTGGCATAGCGTAGAAGCTCCGCATCGCTCGTCAAACCCAGCAACTGCTGATACTGCTCGCGGGCAATGTCATACTGCTGCAGTCCGTAGCAGTAAATATGACCTCGCAGGAGACAGGCACTGGGATCAGTGGGATAATCCTGAATCAGACGGTCAACAATTTCAGCGGCATCTTCGTAGTTGCCTTGAATGTATGCCTTTTGCGCATGTTGATAGCCCTGTGCGTATTCAGTACCTGATGCCATTTGCCTTCTCCCAGTTGAGTTTTGAGTGCTGTAGCCTCGACTGCGTAGAGGTTTCGCTAATTTTGGATTGATAGATTTCGACTCTAGATCTACAATATCTTCGTCACTCGTGTCTCAGTTTTACTGTCAATTTCTATTTTTTTCACGATTTCTTTCTCTCCTAGGCTGCCCAACGTGCAGACCGCAGAATCGAAATCTGATCCAGCAGACGAAGAAATTTGTTGGGTTGGTTCTCCATCACCCATTCCCCGCGCAGAAAGGGCGCAACACTATCCGGCACACTGGAAGACATGTGATGGATTTCCTCAACATCAAGCCAATCCATGCCCATAATCCGATCAACGGCTAGTCCGAGCATAATGTCTTGGTCCTCCACGGCAATGACCGGCACCTCGGGGCGATCAGTATTAAGGGGAGTAACGTCCCCCAGAAATTGCCCCAAATCCGCGACCCAGACTACGCGACCTCGGACATTTAAGGTTCCCAAAAGCAGCGGAGAAACATTGGGGATAGGGGTAATTCGGTCAGGAGAGGGGGAAATAACTTCCCGAATTCCAGTCGCAGGCAGCGCAAACTCACTCCCCGAAGAAATATAGAAGCGCAAATGCAACTCACCTTCAGGGCTTTCCAATTCCTGAAATTCTGGGGCTTGGTCTTGGCCTCTGCCCGTTAAGAAGTCTGGATTTCCCACCATAATAATCTCTAACCTCGAAGCAGTTGTTTGACGGTACCCACCAATTCCGTGGGCTGGAAGGGTTTAGCAATATAGGCATCAGCACCTTGCTTCATGCCCCAGTAGCGATCAAACTCCTCACCTTTGGAAGAGCACATGACGACGGGGACATTTTGCGTCTTGGGGTCGGATTTGAGGCGACGACAGACTTCATAGCCGTTCATGCGGGGCATGACAATGTCTAACACCACGAGATCCGGAGGATGTCCTTGGATTTGTTCTAACGCCTCAACGCCATCAGTCGCGATGGAAACATCCAGACCACTGCCCTTTAAGAGGTCGGTGATCATTTCCCGTTGGGTAACACTATCTTCCACGACTAGAACTGTACTCATAATCCCTTTACCTGCTTTCCGACTGACACGTTAACGGGAAGCTCCCAACGCTACTCACCTTAAATAAGGTACCCTCAATTCCTAATTAAATGTTGTTGGCAATGGCGAAGTTGCTGTGGACCTCTCAATTTCTCCTTGATCTTCTTCTATCTCATCTTGCCCAGTTTTATCCAAAATTTCTGGAGGGAGGCTTTGCTGAACGACGCCGGGGCCGATATATTTTTCGACCAGGGTTAATAGTTCCGTGGCCCCGAAGGGCTTGGTGAGGTAGTCTGTGGCACCCACGATGCGGGCCCGAACGCGGTCGATAAAGCCGTCGCGCCCAGTCAGCATGACAATGGGGATTTGGCGGAAAGCCGTAGATTCTCGGAGCATGGCGCACAGTTGATAGCCATCGAGTTCAGGCATAGAAATATCACAGAGGATCAGGTCAGGTTTGATCTGAAACACTTGACTGAGGGCGTCTAGGGGATTTTCCAGCGTCCAGATTTCGTAGCTTTGGGATTGCAAGATTTGGGCGATGGTCTCCCGGATGGTGCGACCGTCATCAATACAGACAATGCGCGAGGTTCGGGTGGTTTGCCATCGGTCAAATTCCTTGATGGAGTAGGGCTTGCCGACGACGATCGCATCAACGAGAGCGCGATCGCCCATTTGAATAATGCTTTGTTGGACATAGGGATAGATGGCCCGGGCCACCGTCAAAATATCGCGATTGAGGTAACGAGAAATTTGGCGGATAGAGGTTTTGGCATCGGCATAGCGATCGAGGGCATTGAAGGTGGTTGCGGCGATCGCCTCTTTCAGCGCAGCGGGGTGGGCGATCGCGGGGCATTGATCAGGAGACTGGATCAGCGGATAAAACTGCTTCCACTCCTGGACTTGTTTCACCGTTTGGGCCAACAGGGGACTAATCTCCACGGTCGTTAGTTGAGGGGCAAGGGCAGAACTCAACTCAAACACAAAGGTCCCCTGATGCAGACTGAGCAAGTCAAACAGGGTTTCTTGAACCATGCCCTCGATCATGGCCCGTCCCTGGGCAGGAGTGAGAAGCTGTTTCTCTAAAAGCGTCCAGAGCGCATCGTATTCCGGCAGCGTGGAGGCAATAGTGGCCACCTCCAAATCATTCAGCGCCTTCTCCGCCTTGTATCGCCGCAAGTAATCAGACAACCGAGCCAGATGCGTGCTCTTGTCAGTGGCGTAAATAATTTGACCATTCAAGAAAAAAACCAGCCAAAAGTGGCGCACGCCCGGAGTCGATCCAACACCGCCTGCAGCCATTGGATAAGCCTCCACAAAAAGCTCACCAGTCCGCTGCCCTAGCTCAATGAGCTGGAAAATACTACGGATATCGATTTCGGATAGCTTTCCCTGCATTCCACTCCGGCTCTAGAACTGGCAACCGACTCGACATTAAGCTCTCAGGCGATCAACGATTTTATGTTTTCGCAATGTTACTAAAACTTTACTTGGAACGGTTGGCAGCCCCCAACAAGTTGACGTTCCTTTGAATGATGCACTCAGTTATCCCGGATTTCTGCAGAATACACAGCCTGATCCAAGTTTGACGGCAACCTTGCCATACCCCCTTTATACTCCTACACCTAATTCAGAGGAAATAATTTCTGAAGATTTCCTGATAATCAGAATGGATCAGCTCGTCATGCTGGCGGCATCGGGTTTGCAGAAAAGCCAGAGCAACCACTCTGACTGCAAAATCCTCCTGAAGAAAGCAGGAACAGTTCGACTGAATTCTGAGCTGCCGCGTCCAGAACTCTGGATGAGCATCCAGAAATTCCTCTCATTTCTGCGGCACTGTCTCATAATAGGGAAGCATCGGCAATTCCTGTCTACCCGAACTCGCGGGCTAGGATAGGAGACACCTTAGTCTTCAATCAGATTTTCTACCTCTCAGGTTTTATGCATTTATGGGCCCATGGGGCAGCCGGTTAACGCTAGGAAGCTAGAAAAGTCAGATTGGAGTGGGGGTAATTATCCGTGAACGTTGCGCTGAACTGTCAGGCTGAATACACTAGATTCTAATGACAATCGGGACTTGGGTCATGGAATAGTGGGATGGACTCATGGTGGGGCTTTGGTCACAGCAAAGCTAGGATTTGAACCAGAGCGATTTGCAAGTAATAAATTTGAAGACTTGAATTTGAAGACTTGAAACAGAGCACAGATACATAAGGGGATTGGCAGCGTGCTTTATCTAGCCGAAGTACAAAAGAAAAGTGGTGGATTGCTGGGTGGCGGCAAGGCAGAGATCAAACTGCTTGCCTGCCAGCGATCTGAGCAAAGCTGGAGTGCTGTGCCGGGGGATGAATCTCTGCCAGCCGATGAAGCGAATGATTACGCCTCAGGGGCCTTGGTGCTAGTTGACTTGACTAATAATAAGCAAGTGCGGAATGTGCAGCCCGCTGCCCGACAACTGGTCAGTATCCTACAGAATTTTTCTCGATTACAAGAAAAATCAAAGATTCAGGAAGAGGAAATTGAACAGTGGAAGGAGTCGTTGACTTACCAAAGCCATGCCCTGGAGCAGCGTGGCAGAGATTTGGAGGCGCGACAGGAACAACTCCAGCAAATGGAGTCCGACTTGGAGCAATTGGAGCAACAGCGACAGGAACTCCAACTTGAACGGGAACAGATTGCCCAGCAGCAGACTGAGTACGCGCGCAATCGTGAGGAGCTAGACGGTGCGTGGAACCACTTGCGCGGGGAGATGCGGCGGTTAGAAGAACGGCAGTCAGAGATTCAGCAGTCGGCTGTCTTAGGGGATGAAGAGGCGCAGCAGGTCCAGAATCTACTGAACCGGTTGACAACCGTGACGCCATCCGTAGGCGTATTGCGCGAGCATGTGACGGTGCTGTTGGAGATTCTGAACCTCAAGCAAGGCATCTTAACCCAGCATTGGCAAACGCTGGAGCAGCAGCAGGTGACCGCACAGCAGATGCAGGGCGAAGTGGACCACCAAGTCCAGGATTTGCAGCAGCGTTGGCAGGACTGGCACCAGGCCCAGGAGAACTTGGATCAGGCGAAGTCGGCGGTTCAGGTGCAAGCAGGGGTGTTGAATTTGAAGCAAGAGCAGGCGCACATGCTGGGGATACGGCTTCAGAATCAGGAAGAGTTATATCAGCAGATTTCTCGCTTGGCGGGGGCAGGAGATTCTTTCAAGTTGGAGCATCCGCTGGATGTTAGCGCCCTAGAAAAAATGCCGATTGATGAATTGCAACGGGTGGCCAATGACTTGGAGCAGGATTTAAAAAAGCTGTCCCAGTTTGTGGCCAGTCAGGAGGAAGAACTCGCGGCTAAGCAGCAGGAATTGGATGAGTTGGCCGCCAAGATTCAAGCGGCGAATGAGTTCGATCGCATGAATCTGGAAAACGAACTGGCGGATGAGCGGGATGGCTACCAAATGCTGAATGAAACGCTGGTGGGTCAGCGACGGAGCCTGCGGGAACGCGAGGGGATTGTCCATACGCACCAGTCAATTTTGAATCGCCGTCAGGGCTACGCTGAACTGCCCAATCCGGATGGCGGGGTTGACTTGAGTCCCGTAATTAGTTTATTAGAGGCCCAACGCCAGCAGTATGCGGCAGATCTCCAGAATTTGGCAGATCAACTGGAACAGATGGCCGCAGCCATGCAGCAAGAGCAGACAACAATTGCCCATCGGGCGCTGGAACAGGAGCAACGGCGGCAAGAGTTGAAGCAAATGGAGCAAACCCTAGTGGAGCGGCGCGATGTCGCAGCGCAGACCTGGGGCAAAATCAGTTTGTATCAGGAAATGCTGCAACCCGTACAGGATCAGGTGGATGCACTGCGACATCGGATTGAAGGCTTGTCTGATGCCATGTCACAGGTGCAGGAGTCCGGGGATCATCAGATGCAGGCGATCGCTGAGATGCGCCAAGTGCTCATCAGCTTAACGGGCACAGCGGAGCTGGCTGTATCCTAGGCGCTGGCTGTATCCTAGGCGCTGGCTGTATCTTAGACGCTGACAAGTTGACAAATATCTTAGGCGCTATATCTTAGGTGCTGATTGTGTCTCAAGCGATGTCCTGCTCATTTTTTCCCAGTGAAGTGACGGTCTGGGGCAAGGGAGTTAAAACAATCCACCCTTTTTCAAGCTGAGCAACAGTCCCGCCGGGGAAGGGATCGGTTTGCGATCGCTGCGGTGCATGAATTAAAGCAACGACTTTTTCGATGTGGTCAAAATTGGGAGCAATGGGTAATGCTGCCTGGAGAAACTGCCGGATCGTCCGACGCTGCAGGGCCAGAGGCGCACTTTGTAACAAAGCTTGATTGAGTCCCCCCTGACTGGGATGGGTAGCCTGAATAAACAGTTGGGTGGCCTGGGCCTCTAGATAGGCCACATCGGCTTGTAGCAGCTCCGCGGTGCGAGCAAGGGCCAATTCGGCATTGGGGTTAAAATGGTCCTTAAGATATGGCAGCAGTTCCTGCCGGACACGGTTGCGGGCATAGGTGAGGTCTTGGTTCGTCGCGTCATCCCAAACGGGCAGATGATGATCCCGGCAAAATTGGAACGTAGTACAGCGGGACGTGGCCAGCAGGGGACGAATGAGGTGAATCTCTGGGGCCAGGGAACGATGCCAAGAGAGCGCTTGGAGGCCGTCGGCTCCACTACCCCGCAGCAGATTGTACAAGAGAGTTTCAGCCCGATCGCTGGCCGTGTGTCCTGTCGTGACATAGGGACAGCCTGCAGCTTGCGCCATTTCTGTCAGAGCTTGGTAGCGCCATAGGCGGGCTGCGGCTTCGCTGGTACCAATCCCCGCCGCCGTGCGTTCATGGTAAGGCAGTTGCCAGGATTGGGCCAACTGGCGGATATGGTCGGCATTAGCGGCGGCATCGATGCGCCAATTGTGGTTGCAGTGGGCGATCGCCAGGGTCCACCCCCATTTGGGCTGTAAATCCCGCAAGACTTGGATCAAACACAAAGAATCCTGCCCGCCGGAAACCGCCACCAGCAAAGAGGCTGTCGGTGGAATGAGGTGGCGATGTTTGAGGGTGTGATGCAGGTGCGCGTGCAAAGGCGTCCAGCCATTAGGCGCATCCCCTCCTGGGTTATTCTTCATCCTTTTCGGTCTTGCTGCTGCCTAAAATTGCCCCCGGCAAACTATTCACCACTTTATATATTCATAATTAAAAAATATATGGTCACAACAATAAAATAAATTATTGATATCGCTCCAGAAAGTCCAAAGCCTGATTCCGAAGTTCGTAGTATTCCTTGGATTCTCGCAGTTCATGGCGATCGCGCGGACGAGGCAACGGAATGTCCAAAATTTGACCAATCGTCGCACTGGGGCCATTGGTCATCATCACCACCCGGTCAGACATAAAGATCGCTTCATCCACATCGTGGGTAATCATCATCACCGCTTGGGGATGATGTCCCCAAATTTCGAGGACATCCTGTTGCAATTTCGGACGAGTCAAAGCATCCAACGCCCCAAAGGGTTCATCCAGCAGGAGCATTTTAGGACGGGTGGCCAAGGCGCGTGCCACCCCCACCCGTTGCTTCATGCCGCCCGAAAGTTCGTGGGGATATTTATCGGCAGCAGTCGTTAGCTTCACCATGTCGATGTGCTCATTCACGATCGAGATCTTGTCGGCCTGCCTAGCAGTTTTGAACACTTCATCCACTGCCATGCGGATGTTTTCTCGGACGGTGAGCCAAGGCAGTAAGGCATAGCCTTGAAACACCATCATCCGCTCCGCTCCGGGTTTGCGAATGGGTTTACCCTCTAACGTGACTAAACCCGACGTGGCTTTCTCTAGTCCTGCAACAATGCGCATTAGGGTTGATTTGCCACAACCGGAGTGACCGATGACCGAGACATATTCCTGCTTGCCGATCGTCATGTCAATGCCATCCAGCACGACAAACTGACTGCCATCTGGTTTTGGATAAGCCTTCACGACCTGTTCAATCGTGAGAAAAGACTCAGTCTTAGATGGATAAAAGCTATTGGGATTGACCGACGGCATCGAGGGCATCATCCACGTCTCCTGGTTTCAAAGATGGGTCAACTTAGGCAAAGAAATAGGATTGGGGAGCGTTGGCGCGAATTTCAAAGCTTTTAAGATAGCCCACCGGATCGCTCGGATCAAAGGATTTGCCATCAATAAAAGCAGCGCTCGGCTCAACTTTGTGATTCTCCGACGGACACTGAATGCCCATCTCGGCAGCAATTTCTCGATACAAATCTGTTCTCCAGGCTTGATGGGCGATTTCATCCGCGTTTTTAGGAAACTCCGCGAGTTGCCCCCATCGAGTGGCCTGGGTCATCAGCCATAGGCTTTGCGACTGCCAAAGAAAAGTGGAGTGGTCATGGGGAATCGCTGAAGTGGGCATATCAAAGAAAAGAGTCGTCTCCGGACTATTGATCATGCGGGGTTGGCCGTCAAATCCGCCGTAGTTGAAGTTGCCCACAATTCCAGGTCGGGTAAATTTACCCTTTGCTCCAGTAAAAGAGCGTTGGGAAATGATCGTGGCAACCTCTTCACGATTGGCAGGGTTGCCGCAATATTGGCAGGCTTCGATCATCGCTTTGACCAGCGATCGATAGGTTTTGGGATAGTCCTGAATGAAAGATTCACGCACGGCTAAGAGGCGATCGGGATGCCCCCGCCAAATTTCCCGCCCTTGGATAAAAGTAAAACCAATCCCTTCGTTTCCTGAAATGGCTCGCGTATTCCACGGCTCGGCCACCATGTAGGCTTGCATCGCTCCAATGCGGGTGTTGCTCACCATTTGGGGCGGCGGCGTAATAATGAGCCGCAGCTTGCTTAACGGGTCGATGCCCACCGCCGCGAGCAAGTAGCGGACAAAGTACTCGTAAATCGCAGAACTCTGAACCACCGACCAAATGTGATCATCAAAGGGAGAGTTTTCCCAATAGCTGCGTAAATCGCGACCAAATGCCTCCAGATTACCACCATAGCTGTGCCAGGGTCTGATCCCACCCTCCCAGAGTTGGCGATTCATCGTGAGCGCGTTGCCGTGGCGGTGAATGGTCATCGCCGCACAGAGGGGAAAGTGCCGTGCTCCTTCTGCGCCGGTGCGGGCATTGGTGACCGCGCCAGAGACCACGGGCGAAGCATCCAATCGCCCAAAGATAATGCCGTCTCGGGAATTGCCCCAACTGGCTTCTCGACTGAGGGTGACGTTTAAGCCATATTTTCGGAAAAAGCCTTTTTCCCAAGCAACGGCAAACGGAGCACAGTCATTAACGGGAACGTAGCCAACCGTAAGGTTAGGCTTCTCTAGGCTGGCAGGGTCAATAATTGGCTTCACAGCGAGGGCTGCTTCTGGCAACCCCACTGGATTTCGAGAGAGTTGTGGGCTACAGCTCGAAAATGCGATCGCTGAAGCAGTAGTGCCTATCCCTTGCAGGAAGGCTCGCCTTGTCCGCGGTGTATTCATGGGAGTCTCCGAGGCTTAAGAGCGTGAAGGGCGGTGAGTCACGATTGTTTGTAATTTAGCAAGGGCATAGTCCAAAATCAGCCCCGTCAAGCCAATCACAAATACCGCTAAAAACACAGAACTCACATTCAAGCGGTTCCATTCATCCCAAACAAAAAAGCCAATACCAATGCCCCCGGTGAGCATTTCCACAGCAACAATCACTAACCAGGCGATACCCAAACTAATGCGCAAGCCTGTGAAAATGTAGGGCAAACTGGCGGGCAGTACAACCTTGATCAGTTGCTTCCAGCGGGGCATTTCTAAGACCTGCGCCACCTCTAGATAATCTTTGGGTACGTTGCTGACGCCTTCCGCCGTATTGATGATAGTGGACCAGAGCGAGGTAATAAAAATCACGAAAATTGCCGAAGGCTCCGCTGCATTGAAAATCGCCAAGGCGATCGGTAACCACACCAGGGGAGAAACGGGCTTAAAGACCTGAATAATCGGATTCAGGGCTAACCAAGCATTGTGCGATAACCCAATCAAAAAACCAACGGGAATAGCCACCACGGCCCCTAGCAAAAAGCCAATGCAAACTCGGCGTAAGCTGGCCAACAACAGCCACCCAAGACCAATATCGCCAGGACCGCGATGATAAAACGGATGTAAAATAAAATCTAAATTCTTGACGAGTGCTTCGGGTGGCGTGGGCATCATTTCATGCCGAAAGAGGGCAATCAGCCACCAAACCGCAATCACACCGGCGAACCCAGCCATGGGCAGTAGGATATTGGCTCTAAATAAGCCTCGAAAATGCCTCATAGGCGAAGTGCTGCCATGCAGAATCGGACTCATCAAAATCATGAGCGATCGCACCTTGTTTCAAAATGGACTGACGCAACTGAGAGTCCAAATAAGAATCCTGTTGAAACCGGTGCCATCTGTTAAAAACGTTAGGACATGCCTTAGCCTTTAAAGATCGCGCCATAACAGTCTTCCCTCAATGCCGACGAGGTTAGCTGACGGGCTAGGACTGAGAGATGTCCTTTTTCAGCATGTCACTCTGAAAATTCGCCCCCGTGAGCTTAAAGAGCTTGGTTCCCCCGCTTTTCGTTTCATCTTGCGCAGCGATACACACTGAAGAACGAAAATTAAGCTGACTTAACTCAGATTTAAAGGAGGATATCACTATCATTTCAGCGCTGTCAACACCTAAATTATCGATACCTAAACCCCTGTGCAGGCTAGAGCGAACCTATACCGACTCAATACTGACTAGAAATATGCCTAATAATCGTCTTCCTTGCCATACACATCGTCATAGCGGGGGCTATCGATGCGATCAGGACGACTATCTAGGCGAGTGTCCGGGCGAGTGTCCGGTCTACCCTCTGGGCGGCGATCTTCCCGCTCTCGCCGATCCTCTCGGCGCATATTCAACAGCTTGGGCGTCCGCTCTTCCGGCGCAAACTCCAAGCGGATCCGGACCCGGCCCCGTTGCCAACCCTGGGTACTGAAGCGCAGAGCCTCGCAGTCTAGCCCATCACTAAACCAGCCTTCATTGTCTTCAGTCCAGTCTTGCTCGCGATCGCTAACGGCCTGGGCCAAAGCATCCAAAAACTCACCGACTTTAAAGGTGGGATTAGGCATCAGCACCCGCCCGACGCTGATAAAAAGAACTTCATCGTTATCCAGCGGTTGAAATTGATCGTTCATTCGTTCCGTCCTTGATTGGTCACAGGCCCTTAGTCATTGGCTATCCAGGATGGGACATGGGTCACAGAATGCTGCCCCTGACGCCTGTCCCATCACTCAGCAGCCCATGACGCTCTAGAGAAACCATCCGTAGCTATGTAAACCTTTGCCTAGTAGGTTAACACCCAAGTAGCAAATCCAAACGACCAGGAAGCCCGCAGCAGCCAGCAGAGCGGGGCGACGACCTTGCCAACCCTTAGTAATCCGAGCATGGAGATAGGCCGCAAACACAAGCCAAGTGATCAACGCCCACGTCTCTTTGGGATCCCAGCTCCAGTAGGAGCCCCATGCTTCGTTGGCCCAGACCGCCCCAGCAATAATACCAATGGTTAGCAGCGGAAAGCCCAAGCCGATAATGCGGTAGCTGATGTTATCGAGGGTATCAGCAAGGCTGAGCCGCTGCGGGGAGAGCGCAGCGGTGGCAACAACAGGCATTTCGAGCACAGCGGTGCCCCCACCGGCACTCGGGAGGGTGGAACCAGCGGCAGCAGCGGGCATTCCTGCGTCCTGCGGAGATCCGGCCTGGTGCAATTTATAGGCTTTGTCCCGATAGGCACCCGTACCGATAGAACTGCCCTTGAGTTCAATAGACTGGCCTCGGGTAACCACCAGAAACGCGATCGCCAACAAGGCCCCGACCATGAGGGTGGCATAGCTGAGCATCATGACACTGACATGCATCATCAGCCAGTTCGACTTAAGGGCGGGAACTAGCGGTTCGGATGCCTGCATATCTGTGGGCAAGGTCAGGGTTGCAAAGGCGGTGATGCCCATCGCGACAGGAGCCGTAACAGCACCGACCAAGCGGCTCTGGCTCATAGTTTCAGCCACAAAGTGGATGGCCGTAATGCCCCAGGTGAGAAAAAACAAAGACTCGTAGAGGTTACTCAGGGGGAAATACCCCGCATCGAGCCATCGAGCCCCAGAAGAGCCGTAATGCAAAGGTTGGCGATCGCCATGCCCACCGTGCCCAGGGCTGAGAGATAAGGTATGCGGGGAAAGGCGGTGCTAATCCAGTAGGCCAACATAGTGGCAAACAGGACCGCAAAGGCCGCATTATCCAAAACACTTTGGAGTCTAACCAAATTCATACCGTTGCTCTCCCGACAGGTAACGACTCATTCTAAAGGCTGTCCTTCCTATCCTACGCTTGTTGTGGGGTGTTATGGGGAATTTGCCGGATTGATCCCTAAGCCAGGTGCAAAGGCTGCGCTACAGCCGACTGCCAATGGGCAACTCGCCCCGCATCGCGGTTTTGCGGCTTTCAAAGACTTGCAGCACGCCGTCCGTAATCGTGTGGACTACCGTGCAATCGCAGCGGGCCAAAAATGCTTCCGTTTCCAACTCCCCCGCGAAAAAATCCTTGGCATAGCCCAGTAGGCGACGCGCTTCAGCAAACCCAATGGATTTAATAATAAAGGTCGCCACCGGAGAATTTTTAATGTCGTAGGACGATGATTGACTGCGGCCTTTTTCTAGCAATCCGAGAACCTCGTACTCTAGCGGGGTAGCCGGCGGAATTTTCATCTCCACGTTAGGCAAAAAATTCTCCAACTGCGCGACGGATCGCCCTAAAAATGGCAATTCCCCCATCATGGTAGCCAGGGGAATATCCGGACCAATGCGCCGCGCCAACGCTTCAATCACGGCAATGGATAACAGCTTACTCCCCAGATACAGGCGGGCAACCTCCAAATTTTTCTGGGTTCTCGCAATCAGAAGACGATAGTGGCTGGCCGGGGGCTCATTCTGAAATTGCTGAAACACCGTCTCTGGACTTAGCAAATGCATAAATCCTTCCATTTTTTGTAGCGACTCACGATAGCCATGCACGGTATAGGAGTTGGCATTCTTGAGGTCGTGGTTCGTTTCGGGCAGTAAGTTCCAAGTATTGTCCAGAAAATCAGCAGAATTGGGATAGGCAAAGTTTTCCACATCCCGATTAGCCAGTCGGACCGATCGCCGCACCACTTCTTGCAGGTCGGCTTCGGTCCAGCCAAAGCCGAATATGACATTGGTTTTGGCAAGATTCTGATAGCGGCGATCGCTGGGACTTTCCCCCGCCGCCGAGACCGCCCGAAAGGGAATCGTCGCCTCGATACAGGCCGCAATTTGTGCGATCGTCGGGGGCGACAGCACCATTTCCAAGGACTTAGCAGCAATCATCGCGCTCAAGAACTCGTTCTGTCCAGCCGTCGGCAGCAGTGCTTGCCCTTCAAAAAACCCAAAAATCTGCTCCACCATCTCAAACATGGGAAACATCGGCGCATCTGAGATTTCTGATTTTTCCCGAATCACCAGCAGTCCATTGGCTTCTTTCACAAAGGCCGCAATAAACCGACTGATGTTCACACTGATGCCCTGATCCACCTGCACATACACAATGTCGTGAAACAGCGCCGCTAAAACCTCGATCGCATCACCGCTTTCACCCACCTCAAAAATATGTTCCGGCGTATGAAAGTACCGCCACGGACCCGTCATGGTTTGAATAATGAGATCAGCAATCCGCTCCAGCGACTCCCGCTGTAAGGTACCGCCTAACTGCTGCACCGCCCACTCTACCCGCTCCAAACAGCGGTTCTGATACTCCCTGAGCCGTTGATCTGGATCCACCCCATTCATTACCAAACGCTCCACTTTGCACAGAGGAATTTTGCACCAATGGCCTTGCACCGATCGCACCCTACCAATCAGGCGACGCTGCAGGCATTAAACTGAAGATAGTTGCAAGATTAATTGCACTGAGGATAATTCAGGTTACGGTGCATCCTAGCAAGATCATTTCTCCGATGGGACAACGCTGGATACGATTTGAAGGGTTAGCCGCCTTTCCCGTGAAAATCGGGAGCTCGGGATGTATGCAGGAATCTATACAGAAAACGGGCCAGAGCGCTTTAAATCATCATCCGCTCTAGGGCATGGGGATCAGGAATTAGGAGAATATCGCGATCGCGCAGGATCAAATTTTTCTTTTCTAGCTTGCTGAGCACCCGCGTCACCGTTTCTCGCGCCAATCCGCTCAAACTGCTCAACTCGCGATGGGGCAGATTAGGAATTTCGGTCCCCTGCGGCCCCTTTTTACCCTGCCCATCCGCTAAAAACAGCAGCACATCCGCCACTCGCGACGTACTATCCGACTCCCGCAGCCGCAGCCGCCGATTGACTGGCGTAAGCGCCGTGCCATAAGTGGTGCCAGCCGAATCCCCGCCTTGGCCTCCACCTGTAGCAACTGCACAAAATCCTGAGAAGGCATATTGCCAATCACGGTCGGCACTAGCGTAATGACATCCGTAGAGCGCGGCACTTCATCAAGGGGAGCCATTTCCCCAAATAATTCACCTTTACCCAGAATGTTGAACGTAACTTCTTTACCTTCTAAGTTGTAGGTGCGAATTTTCACCCAGCCGTTCAGAATGAAATAAACAGAGCTACCCCAATCGTTCTCCAGAAGAATAACCTGGTTAGCCGGATGGCTGCGCAGCACGACATTGGATGTGACCTTATCCACAACCGAGTCTGGCAACCCCTCGAAAAAGGGCGCAGATCGAATCGATAAATCAGCGGTGGTGTCTTTCAGGCTGTATCCTTCCATTGCACTGACCGGAATAAACTCCCGAATTAGAATAAATGCGGCTGAATCACTATCATAGTGGATCGCCGTGACCCCGACTGATTATGCCAAATTAGACCAGAGCATACCGGAATATTAGACTAGAAACCGCGCGAAAGTTCCACGGAATCCTGAGCATTCTGCCTACGCCCAGCCTGAATCATTAAAACAATCCGTAGGCCCAGCTAAACCCGTTAAATTTCTGAGGTTTTGTCGTTTTTTTAATTCCCGTGACGTACACTTTGTGCGTATTACTGACATCTCAGCCTTCTCTCTCACTACTTAGGGGTCCGACCCGTGACTGCTCCCCAGGAACAACTCCAAGTCCTCATTTCTGAAATCGATGGCGTTTTGCAAAAGACAACATCCCGTCTGCCATGGGTTCTGTCCGGCGATGCCAGCCAGCAGCGTAAGATCTTGGAGCGCGTGCGGAATCACTTGGTGGCCCTACACAAACAAATCGGAGCGGAAACCCGCGATCGCCCCGGGATTACCCCAGGGGATCTGATGACCTATGACATCTACTATCAGCCCGCCGCAGGACCGCCCACCGCAGGGCAGCCCGTCCTGGGACAGCCCCAATTACCACCGAGCCTGCCCGCCGCCCTAGCATCACAACAAATGGTTCAACTGCTGCGACAGGAAATGGTGCAGTGGCAAACCACCCTGGTTCAGCCCCTACAGGCAGAACTAGCCACCCTACGCCAACAGCGGGAAACCCTCCAAGCCGAAGTGCGGCAGTTAGAAAGGCAACTCGAAATACAGCGGCAAAACGCACTTCTGCAACAGCAAGCCTCCTTCCAACACACACTCTTGCACCAGCAAGCCAGCCTCCAGCCCACGCTGCACGATTTTCTCCAAGCGTGGATGGGTCGCCTACAGGAAAGCCTTTCCCAACAAATTTCCCAACAAATTAATCAAAGCTTCCAGGGGCAGGCCCCTTTAGCCCTATCGGCAGGGACCAGTCCAGACCCACTCCAACTCTCCAATCTCCAACTCTCTAATTTAGAGGCATCGCTTCGCCTCGTTTTTGAATCGCTCCAGCGGGACGTCAAAGCCTACCAGGACTCCCTTGCCCAAGGACTGAATCGGTTGTACGGCCTGGGACAGCAAAGTGAGGGCATCGTGAGTGCGCTGCTGGGCCAGATGGCTCAGCAAATCGAGTCAACTGCTGCGATTGAGAACCAATCGGCGGTTCAGTCCTCAATCATCCCAAAAGCAGCGATCCCAGATCCCGCAATCCCAGGTCCCGCAATCCCCAGAGCACCTCTAGGGGGCACATGGCCCCCGATTGCGGCCCCCCTTCCCGAGCCTGCCCACAAAGATATTGAAAAATCTGTTGACGAATCTGTTGATGAATCGTCTGATCAATCTTCTGGACCCTCTGCTCAAACAACTCCACCTAGCCCATCTTCTCAACCGAATTCATCTCAACCTAATTCATCGCCTCAACCTGAGCCAGTTCCTGCCTCGCCGCCACAATATGCGGCATTCCCCTATCCAGGAAGTGAAGTACCATCAATGGCCACGCCCAGGGCAGCCACCGAGCCCATTGATGCCGCCATTGATGACTGGATTCGTGACACAGGAGCCGACCAGGCAACCCAGGCCGCTTTACCCCCAGAATTTACAGACCTAAATCTCGCAGAATTGAGCCTCAGCCAGTTAGAAGCTCAGGAGATTGACCATCTGCTCGCTTCGGAAATTTCGCCACCGGTGGCACCTTTAGACACTCCTATACCGAGTATTGCGGCCAGTAGCGCGACAGTGATGAGTCTACCAAGCGAGTCCACGGCTGAATTGGATGACTTCTACCACAGCCTATTTGGCTCTGCTGGAACCGAGCCTCCGACGGTGCCAACATCAGACTCCTTGATCACCGCGCCAAATTTACCCACATCGGAGTTACCCACATCGGCCAAACGCGACCACATCACTTCCCTGACTGATTTGTTTGCCGATGTCCCCCCCTTGTCCACGGGCAACAACGATGACAGCGGCATAGCGCTAGCGGATCACCCCGCCCTCAGCTTTGATGCTGATGGATCACCCCCTGTCGATCGTGAACCAACGCATCAGCCCGAGGAATTCTTTATTCCGGCCTCTCCCGAAGAAACACTCTTGCCCAGCACCACCCCAGAGCCGGGAAGTGATCTGGATCTAGAGCTGGATGAAATTACCTTCAGTAGCTTAAGTGAGGATCTCTTCAATCTAGAACGAGAATCTGGATCAGCACAGCCCTTTCCAGAGCCTTTTCTCCATTCCGGTGGAAGGGTCCATTCCGGTGAAAGAGCCTCATCACCTCAGGCGAATTCACCTGCGTCAGACCTTCCAGAGCTAGAGGACTGGGGCAATTTAGAGCTGGATGATTTTACTGAGGTAATCGCGGCAAACTTGGAAGAGCAGCGATCACCGAGCCGATTCTCCCCAGCCCTGGATGACCTAGACAGCCTGTTTACAGAGGTGAGGCCCAGTAGTCCTCCCCCGCAGTCCACCCTATTGGCAGTAAATGCCGCAGCACCAGATGCCGCAGCACCAGAGGAAGTATTGACTGGTTTCGCCCAGGGAGCAGCCGCAACGGAAAGTAATCCAGTTCAGGCAAACCCCCTCGAGACGTCTTTTACCTTCGCTGATATCGCAGCGCTCTTTGCCGATGCGCCCCCAGTAAGTCCCCCGTCAGCCAGCCCCTTACCTGCCACAGATGACTTACTGGCTAACGATCTAATCGCCAACAATTTAATCGCGCACGACTTGACCTCCGTCAACGTCACGCCAGCCAGTTCCACACCCGCTACTCCCACGCCAGCTAGCGTCGCACCCGCTAACTTCACGGTAGAGCGCCTCAATGATTTATTTGTGGAAGTGCCCACGCTGGATACCAGCGTCCCGCACGAAGCGGCCCTGACTCCAAATAGCCCAGCGCAAGACATCCCAGTGCAAGATGTCCCAGCGCAAGGCATCAGTAATTTCCAGAATGTTCCTATGAATTTTACCCTCGATCAAATTGGGAACTTGTACCTCGAAGTCCCAACCACGGCCCCGCCCCAGACTGGCACCCCTGATGCCAGACTCATCAAGGGAGACGGAATAGACAATTCCGATGATCCCGCTTCGTGAGTTGGTATCTTGGCCTAGATCTGAACGCGGCAGGACCCTCTGCCACACTGTTGCATCGGCAAACTCGAATGGTCTACCCCCTGATGTGGCCCGCAGGGGAATTAGCCCTAGGAACTCGGAGCGCCCTAGGGGATCAGCCCCAGGTGAACTGGGCGTGGCAACATCGGGGTTTGAAACAAGGGATTCCGGGGGATGATGCCCGATCGCCGCAATTGCACTACGCCCAGGATCATTGGATATCACTTTCGACCCTGCGCCAGCAACTCGCGCAGCAATTGTTGCAGATCCCAATGATGCGCGCGACTGCCGCTCTGCCCCTCCCCCTATCCGGTATTCTCAAAAACCTTCGGGGGGTAGTTTTGGGTATACCAGGGGAAGGATCCGATTGCTACTGTTTCAATCTCCGGGAAGCCGTTCTGGAAGCAAATCTCGTCCAGAGTCCGGACCAAATCTTTTTTGTGGAAACAGCGATCGCGGCATGGCTCGGAGGCCAGCCCCCTATCGCGCCGCTACCCCCTCACACCCCATTACCCAGTCACACCCCATGGCCCAGCGACGCCAAGCACCCCAGCCACACCTTTGTCATTCACACAAACCCGGCAACCACAGAATTGGGAGTCATCGCACTACCACTGGGAATAGAGGAGGTGGACTCTGCCCAGCGGCACTTGCTGAGTTTTGCCTATGGAGACATGGCGATGGCACAGGATATTTTGTGTCAAATGTTTTATGGAGCGCTATCGCACCCCGATCTAGGCGTCGCCTCACTGCCCGTGCCGGGGCAGCCGGATGTCGTGATCCGCGATCGCCTCCAGCAACGCCTCCAGAGTACGCTCCTAGGGCGCAGTTTATTGCAGATGGCAACCACACTCCACCAGGCATTTCGCCAACCCGGCGCACTGGACTTTCACATTCACGGGGAAACCCGCACAGTGTACCCCGAAGACTTTAACCAAGCGGTATTGCAACCCTATCTGCAACGAATAAATTCAGCAATCAACCGAGTCATGGCACAAGCCAATCTCATTCCGAGCGAGATCCAGCAGGTGATTTGCAGTGGCGAGATCGCGAGCCAGGAAACAATTTCCCACTGGATGCAGAAAAAATTTCCCACCGCTAGCCCCATTTGCCTACCGGTGGGCACAACGAACAGAGGCACAACGAACATCGCTACCGGCTTGGCCCGATTGCCCCTCTATCCACAACTGTTTCGCACACAGCCACATCAGTACAGTAATTTGTTTTTAACCAAGGAAATTTTGACGGCATTGCCTACAAGGCCACTCTCTCTGGCAGACATTCTTAAAACCCTAGAACAGCGCGGCATCAATACAGTCCTCTGCCAGAACGCAATTTTGCGCCTACTGGAAGGACATTTACCCACGGGGCTGACCTCTGCACCAGAAGACGTAGCCTTGATTACGGATGGGGGAAAGGCATCGGTTGCAGCGGAACCTATCGCAGGGTTTATTAAAGTAGATAACCAGTATCAGATCCACCGGGAGGCGGGCGATCGCCTGCAAAGCCACCTCACCGCCCTCTTGACCCAAACGCACCAAACCCTGGCCGAACCGCTAACCTTGGCCAACCTGCAAGAATGAATCCATCGCAATCAGGGGTAAAAAATTCTGCTTCATCCGTCCCATTCTCTCTAAATTGCAACGGAATCCTGACACAATCCAGAAGTGATCCTGAAATGTTGCTGTGGCTCTTGAGTGCTGACGGTATCCCTATGTCAGAATGTAAAGGGTTTTTTCAACCTCCATCAAGAACATTGACATAGGCGCAAACAATGGAACTGATATACCAGTATGCCTGGCTGATTCCAGTCTTACCGCTTCTGGGCGCGATGATTGTCGGCATCGGACTGATTTCGTTTAATAAGGCTACTAACGGACTCCGACAGGTCAACTCAATTTTCATCGTGTCGTTGATCGGTACGGCCATGGTCCTGTCCTTCGCAATTCTGTGGAGTCAGTTTCAAGGACACGCACCCTACACTCATATGATTGAGTGGGCTTCCGCCGGGGACTTTCACCTCAGCATGGGCTATACCGTGGATCATCTAACCGCGCTCATGCTGGTGATTGTCACCACTGTGGCGTTCTTAGTGATGATCTACACCGATGGCTACATGGCCCACGATCCCAGCTATGTCAGGTTTTATGCCTACCTCAGCTTGTTTAGCTCTTCCATGCTGGGCCTAGTGGTCAGTCCTAATTTGGTCCAGGTGTATGTGTTCTGGGAACTGGTGGGCATGTGTTCCTACCTGCTGATTGGATTTTGGTATGAGCGCAAGTCCGCCGCCGATGCTTGCCAAAAAGCGTTTGTGACTAACCGCGTCGGCGACTTTGGTTTGCTGCTGGGTATTTTGGGGCTGTACTGGGCCACGCAAAGCTTTGATTTTGTGACCATGGGCGATCGCCTGCAAGAATTAGTGCAAACGGGAGCCATTAGCGGCGGCTTGGCCGCACTGTTTGCGGTCCTCGTTTTTCTAGGACCTGTGGCCAAGTCGGCCCAGTTCCCCCTGCACGTTTGGCTACCGGATGCCATGGAAGGGCCAACGCCCATTTCAGCGCTGATTCACGCCGCCACCATGGTGGCCGCCGGGGTATTTCTCATTGCCCGGATGTTCCCCGTATTTGAGCACATTCCCGTGGCAATGAACGTGATCGCTTGGACAGGCGCAATTACAGCCTTCATTGGTGCAACCATCGCCATTACCCAAAACGACATCAAGAAAGGACTGGCCTACTCCACCATGTCCCAACTGGGCTATATGGTGATGGCGATGGGCGTCGGCTCCTACAGTGCTGGGATGTTTCACTTGATGACCCATGCCTATTTCAAGGCCATGCTGTTCCTGGGTTCCGGCTCCGTAATTCACGGAATGGAAGCGGCGGTGGGCCATAATCCCGCCTATGCCCAAGATATGCGACTGATGGGCGGTTTGCGCAAGTACATGCCCGTGACCGCCGCGACCTTCCTGATCGGGACCCTGGCAATTTGCGGCATTCCGCCCTTTGCTGGGTTCTGGTCCAAGGATGAAATTTTGGGGCTGGCTTTCCAGTCGAATCCAGTCCTATGGCTGATTGGCTGGCTGACGGCGGGGATCACGGCATTCTATATGTTCCGCATGTATTTCTCTACCTTTGAAGGGGAGTTCCGGGGCACAAATGCTGCCATCAATGAAAAAATTCGGATTGAGCAACTGCAATTGGCAGGGCTTTCAATGGGGCCAGGGGCAATGAGCTCTAAAGAACTGGTCTCAGAAGCCGATCATGATGCATCGGCCCACGCTGAACACCATAGTCATTCTCCCCATGAGTCGCCGATCACGATGACCTTGCCGCTGCTGGTTCTGGCCGTCCCATCAATGCTAATTGGCTTGGTGGGTACGCCCTTTGCTAACTACTTCGAGGCGTTCATCCATGCGCCGGGAGAGGTCGTGGAGCACGAAGCGGTGAACCTGACGGAGTTCCTGATTATGGGGGGCAATTCTGTCGGGATCGCGCTGATTGGGATTACCCTGGCCTCTCTGATGTATTTGCGGGGCAAGATTGATCCCAGCGCGATCGCCAACAAAATTCCAGCGCTGTACCAACTGTCCAAAAACAAGTGGTACTTCGATGCCATTTACAACAATGTCTTTGTCCTGGGCAGTCGCCGTCTCGCCCGACAAGTGCTGGAAGTGGACTACAAGGTGGTGGATGGTGTGGTTAACCTCACAGGATTGGCAACGCTGCTGTCTGGGGAAGCCCTGAAATACTTCGAGAATGGCCGCGCCCAGTTCTATGCGCTGATTGTGTTTGCAGCGGTGCTGGGATTGGTGATCTTTTCCGGGGTCAGTTAAAGCCCCACGCCTGCTCAAACTAACACCGCGTTAGGCCACAACGGCTGGGACAACGGCTGGGAATTGATGAGTCTCTGGGGCTCTCAGTTCCCAGCCGTTGCTATTCAGTCGGCCCCGATCGCCCCAATTGTAACGGGATCGTTACGGAAGGCAAGCTATCTTCGTTAAAAAGTTGTGAGTTCTGGGGCGATCGCCCCGATTCAGTCGATACAATCCCTAGCAAGCGATCGCGTTATGCCTCCTAAGGATTTGACTGAATTTTGACTAAACTCTGGCCCGCCTTGCTAAAGTCTGCTGAAGACAGGTTGATCTGACGTCAAACCTGCTCCTCATTCTCGATTAACCACATTACTATCGACAGCGAACATGCTAGATGCCAACTTTCCGTGGCTGACGACCACCATCCTCTTGCCAATCGTCGCCGCTCTCTTCATTCCCTTCATTCCCGACAAAGATGGCAAAACGATTCGCTGGTACGCCCTAGTAGTGGGGCTGATCGATTTTGCCATCCTGGTCTACGGGTTCTACAGCCAGTACGACTTTTCCAGCGCCGAACTGCAAATGGTGGAAAGCTACACCTGGATTCCCCAACTCGACCTGAAGTGGTCCGTGGGAGCCGATGGTTTGTCCATGCCGCTAATTTTGTTGACCGGGTTTATTACCACCCTGGCAACCCTAGCCGCTTGGCCCGTTACTCTGAAGCCGCGATTCTTCTACTTTCTGCTCCTAGCCATGTATGGCGGGCAAATTGCCGTCTTTGCGGTACAGGACATGCTGCTGTTCTTCATGGTGTGGGAATTGGAACTGATTCCCGTTTACCTGCTGCTCGCCATCTGGGGTGGGAAGAAGCGTCAATACGCCGCCACTAAGTTTATTCTTTATACAGCGGGTGGATCGCTGTTCATTCTTCTCGCCGCCCTGTCCATGGCCTTCTATGGCGATACGATCACCTTTGACATGCATGCCCTAATGCAAAAGGACTTCCCCCTCACCTTCCAACTGTGGATGTATGGAGCCTTCCTAATTGCCTATGCGGTCAAACTTCCGATCATTCCCCTACACACCTGGCTACCCGATGCCCACGGCGAAGCCACTGCGCCTGTACATATGCTGCTGGCAGGCATTTTGCTGAAAATGGGCGGCTACGCCATGATTCGGATGAATGTGGAGATGCTGCCAGCAGCCCACGGCGTGGTCGCTCCCGTACTCGTGATTTTCGGAGTGGTAAATATTATCTATGCCGCCCTCACGTCCTTTGCCCAGCGTAACTTGAAGCGCAAAATTGCCTACTCCTCCATTTCTCACATGGGATTTGTCCTCTTGGGCATGGCCTCATTTACCGACCTGGGCCTAAGCGGTGCGGTACTGCAAATGGTTTCCCATGGACTGATTGGAGCCAGCCTATTTTTCCTGGTGGGGGCTACCTACGATCGCACCCACACCCTGATGCTGGACGAAATGGGCGGCATTGGTAAAAAAATGCCCCGAATCTTCTCCATGTTTACCGCCTGCTCCCTGGCCTCCCTGGCCCTGCCCGGAATGAGCGGCTTTGTAGCAGAGCTGATGGTGTTTGTCGGCTTTGCCACCAGTGATGCTTATTCCTTCTCCTTCAAGCTCCTGGTCGTACTGCTGGCAGCGGTGGGTGTGATTCTGACCCCCATTTACCTCCTGTCCATGCTGCGGGAAATCTTCTATGGACCAGAGAATAAGGAACTCACGTCTCACGAGGAACTGGTCGATGCGGAACCCCGAGAGGTGTTTATCATTGCCACGCTGTTGATTCCGATCATTGGCATCGGGCTTTATCCCAAGCTACTGACGCAGATTTACGACGCTAAGACGGTGCAGCTCACGGCGCGGTTGCGGGATGAACTGCCGGTAGTCGCCCACAAATCCCCGCCAGACTCCCTAGCCCAGGGCTTTCACGACCACGTGAAGACCGCTCCGGCACTGGGAACGTAAAGCAGCAATACGGCATAGACAGGTTAGCCGAAAATCTGTGATCAAGCGCAGTCGAGCTTGGTGACTATAAAACCCCAGTCTTAGATGGAGTCCATTCACATTTCCTAACTGAGTTATTAAGTAATCTGGTTACTCAGTGAAGGTTTATCGCCAATTTCAATATACTGGGGAAATTATGTTGCACTTGCAAAACCCTCAAGTATAATCACTGCAATCATCGAGAGGTTTCTTAGGACCATGAATAAGGGCGAATTAATTGATCAAATTGCCGCAAAGGCAGATGTCACCAAAAAAGATGCCGATGCCATTCTTTCCGCAATGTTGGATGTGATCCTAGAAGCCGTAGCGGGCGGTGATAAAGTGACTCTGGTTGGTTTTGGGACCTTTGAAGCCCGCGATCGCCAAGCCCGCGAAGGGCGTAATCCTTCCACAGGAGAACCCATTAAGATCCCGGCAACGCGAGTGCCTGCCTTCAGCGCTGGCAAGCTCTTCAAAGAAAAGGTCGTGGAAGGTTAGTTAGGTTTGAAAGGTTAGTTAGGTTTGAAAGGTTAGTTAGGTTTGAAAACGTTCAGCAGGCAGTCTCACACGATGTAGGCTGCCTGCTTTTTCTTGGGGATTCGGCAAAAACTTGCGCCTGTCAAGCCTATCTAGTCACTCTGCACACTGATCACCACACAACAGCGAGGCTTGCAGTCAATCAACGGAGAACTAAGGCGATTTCCGACAAGTAATATACCTGCTGCTGGCTACCCTGCGGGAAGCGAACTACGGCTCAGCCAGCGAGAGATTGCTCCCTTCAACTTCGCTCAGGGAGCAATCTCGGTCGGTATAATTTTTCCTAGAAATCGCCTAATCCAGACGATCCAGGGGCGTTAATTTAGGGTCAACGATTTTTTGGCCAACGCCTGGAAACTTGACGGCAATGCAGATTTTGTTACCCGCCCCAAAAATATGGGTAACTTGGCCCTGGCCAAAGGCTTTGTGGACGACGCGATCGCCCACAGCCCAGTCGCTTGCATGGGCATTTGGAGCCGTACTCGCCTCGGAATTATTCCGCTTTTTGAATTCCGAGGAGGCTTTAGTCCAACGACTCGGGATCGCCGACGCAGCATTGCTTTCCAGAAGTTCCTTGGGCAACTCGCCTAAAAACAGCGAAGGACTGGCCGGTTCCCGTGAGCCATACAGCCGCCGCTCCCGCGCGTAGGAAATGAACAGACGCTCCTGCGCCCGCGTGATCCCCACATAGCACAGACGGCGTTCCTCTTCCATTGCGGCAGGATCATCGAGGGAGCGGTAACTGGGGAACAAACCCTGCTCCAGGCCCACGAGAAACACCACCGGAAACTCCAACCCCTTCGAGGCATGGAGCGTCATTAAAGAAACCTTATCGTCGCTTTCATCCAAGTTATCCAAATCCGACGCTAGGGAAGCATTAGATAAAAAGCCCAGCAGACTGGGATCTTCGGGATTGGTTTCCTCAAACTCTAGAATAGCGCTGTAGAGTTCTTCAACATTCTTAGCCCGATCGTCAGCCTCATCAGTCCCCTGCGATCGCAAATCCACGAGATAACTGGTTTCTTCCAGGATACCCTGCAAAATTTCATGGCCAGCAGCATGCTCCACCTGTTGCCGCCACTTGTGCAGCATGTGGGAAAACCCCAGCACCGATTTTGCCGATCGCCCGGACAAACTCCGAACCGACGTTTCATCCATCAGAATGTTCCACAACGGCTGATTCAGTTCCTGGGAGGCTTTCACCAGATTATCAATCGTCGCCTTACCAATCCCGCGGCGGGGCGTGTTGATCACCCGCAGGAGGCTGACCGTATCCGCTGGATTGGCGATCGCCCGCAAATAGCCCAGCACATCCTTGACTTCTTTGCGATCATAGAACCGTAAGCCGCCCACAATTTTGTAGTTTGCGCCCACCTCCGATCGCCGCAACGCCTCCTCGATAGCCCGCGATTGCGCATTCGTCCGATACAAAATCGCGAAATTCTTCCAGCTTAGCTCTGGATGCTCATGGATCAACCGGCAAATCTGCCGCGCTACAAAATCACCTTCTCCAATCTCATCATCCGCTCGCTGCAAATAAATGGACTCCCCCGCCCCCCGCGTCGGCTTGAGCACCTTATCAATCCGCTCGGTATTATTCTCGATCAGATGATTAGCCACCTGGAGAATATTTTCTGTCGAGCGGTAATTCTCCTCTAACTTCACCATCGTGCGGGTGTCATCATCGGGCAGGCCATCGCCAAAATCTTTTTGGAAGCCCATCAAAATCGTAAAATCCGCCGCCCGAAAAGAATAAATGGACTGATCCGCATCCCCCACCACAAACACCGATCGATAATCCCATGCCTCAAAGGTTTTGGGATTGGCCCCATTGGTCACCAACAAATTAATCAGATCGTATTGGGTGCGGTTAGTATCTTGATATTCATCCACCAACACATGCCGGAATCGCTTGTGCCAGTAGGCGCGAACATCCGCATTTTGGCGAAAGAGCTGAACTGGGATCAGCAACAAATCATCAAAATCCAGGGCATTGTTTGCAGCTAGAGCCGTTTGATAGAGACTGTAGACGTTGGCAATGACCCGCCCCCGATAATTGGGCTGATCCTGCTCGTAGCCTTGGGGCGATAAACCCTGATTTTTCGCCGTGCTGATGGCATAACGCACGGAGCGGGGATCAAATTTTTTGTCGTCAAGATTAAGCTGATTGACCACAATATCTTTGATCAGGCTCTGCACATCCGAATCATCAAAAATCGAGAAGTTACGATCCCATTTCCGACCGCTTTCATCCTGGAATTTCTCAATATCTAGCCGCAGCATTCGAGCACAGAGCGCATGGAACGTGCCAATCCACAGGTCTTTGGTGATGGTTTTGTAGACCTGGGACTTGAGCTTGGTTTGCTCGTAGGGTTCTAGCAAATCAAAGGGCTTACTGTATTGGTGCTGGGCTTGGCGATCGCAAAACAACCGCTCAATCCGCTCCTTCATTTCCCGCGCCGCCTTATTTGTAAAAGTCACCGCCAGAATATTTTCTGGATCGACTTTATGAGTCAGCACAAGGTTGGCAATTCGATAGGTCAACGCTCGCGTTTTGCCGGATCCTGCCCCCGCCACTACCAACAGCGGCCCACAGTAATGCTCCACCGCCTGCCGTTGGGACGTATTAAGATGGCTGAGAAATTCAATCGTCTGAGTCATTTAAAGCCTGATACAACTGGGAACATCGGACGCAAGCCACACGACAGTCACTTGTAGATAAGGATATCCTATCTAGTCAAGATCCTGTATATCCCACTGACAAATTCCCGAATTGCTTGGCAACCCCAGAGCACCCCGGCCATCCAAAAAGGGAGTGGAAATCGGGCCACTGCGCCCACATTTCCACTCCCTCTTTAAGGATTGAAGCCTTGTTGGTCCTCTGGAGCATCAGGATTGTCCCCTGGAATCAAGCAGTCATTTTTCCGGCTTGCCATCAAAACGACCGACCGGGCCGAACCCATGC
This sequence comes from uncultured cyanobacterium, assembly GCA_963766075.1. Lineage (GTDB taxonomy): Bacteria > Cyanobacteriota > Cyanobacteriia > Leptolyngbyales > Leptolyngbyaceae > CAVYAN01. The sequence continues at coordinate 59,131 of CAVYAN010000072.1, forward strand.
TGCACCCCCAGCAATCCTGGACTAGCGCGTTACCACCACAGTTTCCGCGATCGCCGTTTTCAGCACGGCGGCCTTGTCTGTTTGTTCCCAAGGAAGATCCAGATCGGTGCGGCCAAAATGCCCGTAGGCCGCAACATCTTGATAGAATCGACCCGCCCGCTCCGACGGCAGATGGCGCAGCCCAAAGGCTTGAATAATGCCAGCAGGCCGGAGGTCAAAGTGCTGTTGGGTCAGTTCCAGGAGGAGATCATCGGACACTTTACCGGTGCCAAACGTTTCTACCAAAATACTGACGGGACGTGCCACCCCAATCGCATAGCTCAACTGAACTTCACAACGCTCAGCCAACCCCGCAGCCACAATGTTTTTCGCCACATGGCGGGCCGCATAAGCGGCACTGCGATCCACCTTGGTTGGGTCCTTACCTGAAAAAGCCCCACCACCGTGGCGAGAATAGCCCCCATAGGTATCAACGATGATTTTTCGTCCGGTTAATCCAGAATCCCCTTGAGGTCCACCAATGACAAACTTGCCCGTGGGATTGACCAAGAAACGAGTTTTGTCATCCGGCTTAACATCAATATCCGCAAAGATCGGCAGGACCACCAACGACCACAGATCCTCCCGAATCTTAGCTTGCACCGCCGCATCGTCACTAATGTCGCCAATGGTCGGAGCATGCTGGGTCGAAACGAGGATGGTGTCAATGCCAACCGGGCGGTTATCTTCATACAGGACCGTGACCTGGGTTTTGCCATCGGGACGCAGATAGGGCAGTTGTCCGGTCTTCCGCACCGCCGCCAGACGCCGCGACACCCGATGGGCTAAGCTAATCGGCAGAGGCATCAGTTCCGGCGTTTCATTACAGGCATAGCCAAACATCAATCCCTGGTCGCCAGCCCCGATCGCATCCAGCGCCTCTTCGCTCAAGGCTTCACGCGCTTCATGGGCCGTATTCACCCCTTGGGCAATGTCGGGGGATTGGGCATCGAGGGCCACCAGCACCGCGCAGCTATTGGCAGAAAAGCCGCTATCGGCACCGGTATAGCCAATTTCTGTGATTTTTTGGCGCGCCAAGTCAATATAATTTACCTGGGCCTTGGTGGTGATTTCTCCGGTAATCAGAACTAGCCCGGTATTCACTACGACTTCGGCAGCAACCCGACTCATCGGATCCTCTGCCAACAGCGCGTCCAGAATCGTATCGGAAATTTGGTCACAAATCTTATCAGGGTGACCTTCCGTCACCGATTCAGAAGTAAAAAAATAGCGACGGGACAATGGGAGGGCCTCCTCGTTTCAGCTAGGGCAGGGGGTACTTACAAAAGACTGCGATCGTAACGCTCAGCGCAAGTACGTTGAACAGTATCAGCACCGTTGGGATGCAGCGGGGTAACGTCTGGTTCAATCATCCCCGGGGGTTCGACCGCCGCCGACTAGACTGCGGGTAGAGTAACTTAACCGCAGCTTAAGATACTCCCGTAATTCTACCCGGCATCTGCATCTCCTAGGCGAAGGAATCATCAAGAAACAGTAGAATGCTGTACGCCGATCGCGATCGCACCTTTATAAAGTCTATAAAATCACTGATAAAGCCACCTAAAGTCACCCGATGGCATGGCACTCACGCCTCTACAACCTGGATCGACTCAAAATTAGGAATGACAACATCGGCTCCCTGGAATTGAATCGACCCTTCCCAATCCACACCCACAATCCCCGCAGCGCCAGCGGCTCGGGCCATGGCCACATCAGCATTAGAGTCTCCAATTGCCAAGACTGTGCGGGGAGTCAAGCCCATAGCGGAGCACGCCTGCTGAAACAACACAGGATCAGGCTTACTAATAGCACCACTGCCCATGGTCATTTGGATATAGGGACTCAGGCTGTACCGCTGCACAAAATCCTGCACATTCACCGTACTATCCGAAGACAAGATGCCGAGCTTGATCGGGGTCGCGGAGAGAGATTGCAGCAATGGCAGCACGCCAGCAAACAAGGGGGTATGGTCAGCTTTACGCGGAAAGATTTGATCGGCTTCCGCAAAAGCCGCCCGCACCAGACTGAGCGACTCCATCCAATCCCGCCCGGTTTCCGCCACATAGGCAGCAGCAGCAACCTCATTTTCGCGACGGGTGCCCACAGCCATCAGTCCAGCGAGATTGAAGCGATCGCCCACAAAACCAAAGGCCATAAGTAACGGTTCCTGCACCCCCGGAATCTGGGCATCAATCAGCCGCGCTCGCTTTTGGCCCAAAATTCGCAGGTACTCCTGAGAATTGGCCAGGGTGCCATCTTTATCGAAGATCACCGCTTGGATATTCGAGAAAATCTTTCCACCGCATCGAATCGTCACCATGCGATCGCTCTCCAGTTGAGTTCAGCCATAAACAGTTCAGCCATAAAAAAAGAGGGATTCTTCCCTCTTTAATCCTAAAAAGCAACAGGTTTTCAGTTCCCTAGTCTTCCACTGCCGAGGGCAAGTCTTCCTCAAGCACAGTCGGCATTTCCGGCTCCGGTGCTAAAGTCATACTCTTGGCCTCCTGCTGGGCCAGAACCTGCTCACGATACTTCGCAGCCATTTCTTCCGCCTTATCGTAAACCACCTGAGGATTCTTCACCATGTCACCGGGTTCCGGCTCCAACTGCTTGGTGGACAAGGAAATCCGTCCCCGCTCAGCATCCAGGTCAATAATCATCACCTTGACCTCATCGTTCACATTGAACACGCTGTGGGGCGTATCGATGTGATCATGAGAAATTTCAGAGATGTGCAGCAGACCACTGACACCGCCAATGTCGATAAAGGCACCGTAGGGCTTGATTCCGCGCACATTGCCAATCACAACTTCGCCCACTTCCAGGCGATTCATCTTGCGTTCTACCAAGGCACGACGATGGCTGAGGACCAAGCGATTACGCTCTTCGTCCACTTCTAAGAACTTCAGGGGCAGCTCTTCACCCACCAATTCTTCCTTAGGCTTACGGGTGCTGATGTGAGAACCTGGAATAAATCCTCGCAATCCCTCAATCCGCACCAGCGCGCCCCCTCGGTTGGTCGCAAACACCAACGAACGCACCGTAGCGTCTTCTGCCTGCAACTGGCGCACCCGCTCCCAGGCCCGCATATACTCGATGCGACGAATGGACAGGGTGAGCTGCCCGTCTTCGTTCTCATCCGCCAGGATGAAAAACTCACGGGTTTCGTTGGACTGGAGCACCTCTTCAGGGGTGTCAATCCGATTAATCGACATTTCTTGAATGGGGATATAGGCGGCGGTTTTCGCGCCGATGTCAATCAGAGCGCCCCTTGGCTCCAAACTAAATACGGTGCCTGCCACGACATCACCTGGGCTGAAGTGATAGTCGTACTTATCTAGCAGTGCGGCAAAATCTTCGTGGGTGAAGCCAATGTCTAATGTAGCTGTGGTGTCCTGATTGACCATGCGAATGTTTCCTAGTGATCTCCGTTAAGGTTGCCTCCTGTCGATGTACGGACGCAAAAATGCTGCCTACACCTACGTTTCTCCGACGAAGGAGAATGGATGAATGGAAGGGGAACTCGACGTTCGGAATAGTAATCATAACGCAACATGCGGTGCTTAGCACAACTGTTTTGCGATCGCGATCGTCACGACGAGATTTTCATCCCTGCGGTTAAAAATAAACCTAGCTCGGCCTGCAATGCACCACCGCTAGTGAATTGGATCAGCCGCTGTATAGTTGCTCTGAGGTGCCGTTGTGGGAGGCAGGCCATTGGGAGGCAGGCCATTCTGGGGCTGCAACTGATTCAGGGTGTCAATGAAATCGCTGAAACCCTGGAATTTACGATAGACCGAGGCAAAGCGCACATAGGCCACCTCACTGAGCAGGCGAAGATGCTGTAGAACCAAGTCACCAATTTCGCTACTAGTGACTTCTTTGAGCGATCGCTGCTGCAGCTCGGCTTCAATTTCATCCACTAAAGAGTCCAACTTATTGGCAGGAACACCGGTTTTTTCACAAGCCAGGACAATACCGCGCAGCAGCTTAGATCGGTCAAAGGACTGGCGATCGCCATCGCGCTTAATCACACTAATTGGCACAAACTCAATCCGTTCATAGGTCGTAAAGCGACGGGCACATTGGAGGCATTCCCGTCTTCTCCGAATGCTTTGACCCGCTTCTGCTGACCGCGATTCAAGAACACGACTATCTGTGCATTGGCAGAAAGGACACCGCATATCGGCAAGAGTCTCCCACGGAAGAACTAAATGTTAGAACGACGACGAACAAAAGGCTAATGGGAAGCAATTCCAGGAAGACAATTCCGCCACCAAGCTGAACCATTTAGGCTTCAAAGCCCCTGAGACTTTAAGACCCCTTAGGCTGCCAGCCCCCTAGGCTTCAAGGATTGTCTCGGCAATCAGCAATTTCCTCAATCGGCAATTTAGTATGCACGACATGGAGGAGTTTACCGCATTAATCGAATTATTTTATCTTGCCCTGAGAACCTGTGTCGGTTCGGTCGCCCCAGTCGTAAAAATTTATATTCCGTAACTTTTGCAGTTAACTTCTTTATCGTCCCTTCGCAGATTGAAGCCACCGAGTGTTAGGGATGCAGCGGCTTCAGGCTGGGTGGGGATTTCTAGAGGCAGAATTTTCCTAGGCGGTTATGAACGGTGTAGCGTTAGCCCGCTGTGTTCCGGGGGCAACCTGAAACAAGGTAAGTCCGTGGATTCTGTTATTTCGGAGAGGGTTCTCCGTATATTCCAACACATGCATACGAGTTCCACCCCTGCGGCTAGATTGGCTAAATTCTTTGCAGTTCAGGCAATAGACCCGACAGGACTAGGAATCGTTACACGTGCCGCCAGTATCCATTCTGAACTTGGGGAAGTATCCGGGGAATGGGCAGATTGCCTATCTCTAGGATCATTCATCGAGTGTCAAGGCGCGACTTCGGGCCCCTGTGATCCACAGGAACCTCAAGGCGACAGCCCCCTAACCTCCCACCGTTGATTTCAAGAGCAATCCATTGATTCTTCAGTCACGTGTTCATTCAAGTGCCCATCCAGCAGGAGAGCGGTGCATGAAAGTGTCCTCCAACCTCAAGCCCAAAATTCTGGTCGTCGATGACGAACCCGATAATTTGGACTTGCTATATCGAACTTTCCACCGCGAATTTAAAGTCCTTCGAGCAGAAAATGGTCCCGCAGCCCTGGACATTCTGGCGAATGAAGGGGATATCGCTGTGATCATTTCTGACCAGCGGATGCCGATGATGAGCGGCACAGAATTTTTGAGTCTGACGGCGACCCAGTATCCGGACATTATTCGGATTATTTTGACGGGCTATACCGATGTGGAAGATTTAGTTGAGGCGATCAACTCGGGAAAAGTCTTCAAATACGTAACCAAGCCCTGGGACGACGACGAGCTTAAGGGCGTGGTGCGGCAGGCCGTGGATACCCACAACGTCTTGAAGGCGCGGACACGGGAACTGCGGCGATCGCTGCGCCAAGAATCTCTGCTCAATACCGTCACCAACAGCATTCGCAGTGCCCTCAGCTATGACCAGATCTTGCAAACCATTGGCGAATCGGTTGGCCAGATGCTGGAAGTGAGCGCCTGTGTCGTTTGTCCGTTTCAAAATGGGCAAATGGGCGATCAATGGTTCGTCTACCTCAACCCACAGGAACCACAGCCCACCGGGACATTGCTGAATACCCTCAAGCTGACCCTGGCCCAAACCGTCTGGGAAACCCGCCATGTGCAAGCGATTTTAGACGTCAAAACCGACGATCGCCTCCAAGGCGATACCAGTAGCGCCCAGCGCCGTCGCCAAGCCTACGAGCAAGCCAACATTGCTTCTAGCCTGATTGTGCCTTTAATCTGTCAACAGGAATTAATTGCAGTGCTAGCCCTGCATCAGCGCCATACGCTACGCCTATGGCAGGATGAAGAGGTTCAACTCATGGATATGGTGGCCGACCAAGCGGCCCTCGCCTTGTCCCAAGCCCACGCCTATGAACAAGTGCGAGCACTGGCCAAACGGGAAGTGTTGATCAACACCATCACAACCGCGATTCGCTCCAGCTTGGATCCCCAAGATATTTTTGCCGCAATTACCCAGCAGTTGGGACAAGCCCTGCATGTGGACGGTTGTGCCCTGTCGCTGTGGACCGGTGAAGATGAGTATGTGCAGTGTGTCGGATTGCATGATTCCAGTCAGCCGGAGCCAGCAATCCTGGCGGCCACTGTGGAGGGCCAGGTTTGGCAAGCCACGGATACCCCCTTTGATCCACCAAGCGGCGCGAATCAAACGGATCAAACGGATCAACAGATAGAAGATTTAGCGATCGCCGACCCGCGATCGCTGCCTCAATCGCGGGTGCCCATCGCCGGAAACCCTGTGCTGAAGCACCTCATGGATTCTCAGCAGCCCGTCGTACTGAACGATATGAGTGAGTATCCTGAGCTAGATGGTCCCGAACAACCCTTCCGCTCGAAATCTCAGGCGCTGTTGGTGGTGCCGCTCATCTCCGACGGCAAGATTATTGGCAGTATTTCTTTGAGGCAAAATAAATCACCTCGGTTCTGGAAACTGGCAGAAATTGAATTAGCCCAAGCGGTGGCGGCCCAAGCGGCGATCGCCGTGCAACAGTCCCGCCTGTATCAAACGACCCGGCTGCAAGCTGAACAACTCTTGGCCTTGGACCGCCAAAAAACGGAGTTCTTTCAGAACATTAGCCACGAATTTCGGACGCCTCTAACACTCACCCTAGGTCCGTTGGAATCGGCAGTGGCGCAGCAGCAAGGACTCTCCTATGAGCAGTCGATGATTGCGCTGCGGAATTCGCGGCGCTTGCTGCGGCTGGTCAACCAACTGCTAGACCTGCAACGACTGGATGCGGGCCGCATGCAAGCCGTCTTCCGACCCTGCGACTTAGTCGATTTTGTCAGTCAAACTGTGGATGCCTTCCGGACCTATTGCGAAAAGAAAGGGATCCTTCTGAAAACGGATTTACAGCCCTGTCCTACGGTGTATCTGGACCTAGAGCGATTCGATAAAGTGCTGTACAACCTGCTGTCGAATGCGATGAAGTTCACACCAGACGATGGGTGCATTACCGTCACCTTGGCGGCAGTGGGCGATCGCTGTCTAATCCAGGTGATCGATACCGGGATCGGCATTCGGGAGGATCAGCTCCCCCTGCTGTTCCAACGGTTTCGGCAGGCGGAAGGGTCGGCCAGCCGCAGCTACGAAGGCACGGGACTGGGACTGGCCTTGGTCAAGGAGCTGGTAGAACTGCACAACGGCACAGTGGATGTGACCTCGACCTACGGCTCCGGTACCACATTCACCGTCTCTCTGCCCAGCGGCTCCGAACATTTGACCGAGGAGCAAATTATTCCGGAGCAGGCAGAGGTGCAACCGTTGAGAGCAGCGGTAGAGTTGGCCGATTTAGAAATGGAGTTACAGGACAATCAGGAAACAGCGGACACTGACGAGATTGGCCAGCCCAATGCCCCTGGGGACGGGGAGCACAAGGCCGCGAAAATTTTGATTGTGGACGATAATCCCGACCTGCGGGTCTATCTTTCCAGCATTTTGCGCACCAAGGGGTACCAAGTGTGGACAGCGCGGAATGGGGCAGAGGGCTTGCAACGGGCATTGGAGCATCATCCCCAGTTAATCATCACGGATTTAATGATGCCCAAGGTTTCGGGATTGGACTTAATCCGGATGATTCGGGAGGATGAGGCACTCCAGGGCACGCCCGTGGTGCTGCTCACGGCCAAGGCAGACGAAGATACGCGGATTGATGGGGTGGAACAGGGCGCAGATGCCTATTTATCGAAGCCGTTTAGCGATCGCGAATTGTTGGCGGAGGTCCATAATCTGTTGGCGCTGAAGGCCAATGAGCAGCGGGTAGCGGAACTGAACACCTACCTCACCGAATCCGTCCTGAAACGATTTTTGCCCGCTTCGTTGGTCCAGCGGGCCGCCAAGGGCGATTTATCCCTCGATTTACGTCCGGAACCGCGCCTGCTGACGGTACTGTTTACCGACATTATTGGGTTTACCCAGTTGTCGAACACGCTGCGATCGCGTCGAGTGGCGGAATTGCTGAACGAGTATCTGGCCGAGATGACCCAAGTGATTTTTACCAATGGCGGCACCATCGACAAGTTTATGGGGGATGCGATTTTGGCGCTGTTTGGCGCTCCGGAGGAATTGAACCCCAACGAGCAGGTCCGACGAGCCGTCCAAACCGCGCGCCAAATGCGGCGATCGCTCAATTTACTGAACCAGCGCTGGCAAGAACAGGGCATTGGCCCCGTGCAGTTCCGCTGTGGCATCCATCAGGGCACAGCAGTGGTAGGGATGTTTGGCGGTGCAGAGCGATCGGACTATACGGCGATTGGTCCCAGCGTGAATATTGCCTCGCGGATTCAGGCCGTGGCAGAACCCGATACGATTTTGGTATCGGCGGCGGTGGCAGATTATCTTGCTGAGGACGAGATTACCAAGTTCAGTCCGCTACAACTGAAGGGCGTGGATGAAACGGTGCTGACATTTGCCGTGAGGCCGGAGTTGTAACAGACCGAAATCATGGGACCAATAGGACCGGCGTGACTTTTTAGGATGTACAGATTAGAGCGAGCAGACGGAGCATACTGACAAACAGACGGAACATACTATAGTTGTACAATTTGGCAGATGGGTTCTGGGACCATGAGTACAACTGTGACAGCGCGGGTAACGAACGAAACGGAAACGACGGCTGATCTAACGCTCTGGCTGACGGCGGAGGAACGGACGCGATCGCGCCATCGCTTTGCCACTGCCGAAGGAGAGGTGGTGCATTTGCAGTTGCCCCGAGGTACGGTGTTGCAGGACGGAGACCTCTTGCGATCGGAGCCGGAAAATCGGATCGTGCGGGTGGTGGCCAAGCCCGAACCCGTGCTCACGGTGACGGCGGATTCGGCGCTGACCCTCTTGCAAGCAGCGTATCACCTGGGCAATCGGCATGTGCCCTTAGAAATTACTGTGGCCTATTTGCGCCTATCCCCCGATCCCGTACTGAAGGATTTACTGGAGCATCGCGGCTTGCAGGTGATGGAAGAGATTCAGCCCTTTGACCCGGAGACAGGGGCCTATGGGGGTGGCCATGGCCACGGGTAACCCTACCCGGTTTAGATTTTAGATTGACGATTTTGGATTTTGGGCGTCCGTTCCCAGCGCGTTGGCCTCCGCGCGCCATCCAAGAACCTTGAAGATTTTACATTGATGCAGGATCAGGTATGCAGGATCAGGTGCTGTTAAGGCTCTTGCAGTTGGCGAGTTCGGCCTTGCCGATCGGGGCGTATAGTTACTCCGAAGGGTTGGAGGCCGTTATTGAAGCGGGACAGATGCCCACAGGAGCGATCTTGCAGGAGTGGTTGACCCAGGAGTTGAACGTTGGGGCGATGCGGACGGAGGCAGCGATTTTGGCGCGGGGCTATAGGGCAGTGGAACGGGAGGACTGGCTGGATTTGATTGCCTGGAATCAAAAGCTGTCGGCCTTACGAGAGGCCGAGGAAATGCGATCGCAAAGTTGGCAGATGGGGCGATCGCTGCTGCGGCTTTTTCTCGATTTGGAACCGCAGTGCTTGGATAGTGATCTGGTGACCACGCTACAGGCTGACGGGTGCAATGGGGCGATCGCCTTTAGCTTAGTGGCAGCCCAGTGGCATCTGGGCGTGCAATCCACCGTCTTGGGATATTTACACAGTTGGGCCACCAATTTAGTAGGCGCAGGGATTAAGCTGATTCCCCTGGGCCAAACCGCAGGGCAACGGCTATTGCTCGATCTGCATCCTGTGATCGCCGCCGCCGCCGCCGAGGCATTAGTGCTGCCAGAGGAGCAATTTGGCAGTTGTGGTTGGGGCTTAGCACTGGCGAGCATGGCCCACGAGACCCAATACAGTCGGCTCTTTCGGAGCTAAGGTTCCTCAATACTACAGGGAAATCCTGATTTAAATCTGGATGTCTAGTCGAGACGTTGAACTGGACGATAAGCACGGTAAGCTGGAAGGCAAAGTTGGTGATAAAACCGCAATCAAACCTATGACAAACACCTGTGACGACTTATGACGAATACAGTGCGCATTGGGGTGGCGGGTCCGGTGGGTTCAGGAAAAACGGCGTTGGTGGATGCGCTGTGTAAGGCGCTGCGGCAGGACTATAACCTGGCGGTAGTGACCAATGATATTTACACCCAAGAAGATGCCCAGTTTTTGGTGCAGAGTCAGGCGTTGACCGGCGATCGCATTGTGGGCGTGGAAACGGGGGGATGCCCCCATACGGCGATTCGGGAAGATGCCTCCATGAATTTGGCGGCGATCGAAAGTTTGGAACAACGGTTTCCCGGTCTAGATCTGATCTTTGTGGAAAGTGGTGGTGACAATCTGGCGGCCACCTTTAGTCCGGAATTGGTAGACCTAACAATTTATGTAATTGATGTGGCCGGGGGCGACAAGATTCCCCGGAAAGGTGGGCCAGGAATTACGAAATCGGATTTGTTAGTGATTAATAAAACTGACCTAGCGCCCTACGTGGGCGCAGATTTGGCCGTAATGGATCGGGATGCCCAGAAAATGCGGGGCGAGAAGCCCTTTGTGTTTACCAATCTAAAGACCCAAGCGGGACTGCCGGATGTGGTGCGTTTCGTGCAAAATTTCCACTCTACATAACGGGTTTGCAGCCGTTTGGCGACAGGGAAACTACGGATAGAGCGATCACCCGATTCTAGGGTCAAGTGGGGAGCTATTTCTTCTGCCCAAGAAGATTTCAGCCTGAGATGCAGGTTCAAACCGGGCAATCCTCGCCCATACAGGAATTATACTGAGTCGAGTTCCGAGGATCGAAATGGGAAATTGTATAGACAGTTACATTTTTTCGATGAATTCACGCCATAATACTCAGAGTTATCACCGAGAACATGTCATGGTTTTCGGACTCATTCTTTAGTGGGGAGCGCAACGTTCTAATGTCAAATCAGTTTAATCGACGTGAGTTCATCTTGTTTGGGACTGCTGCGGCTGGGAGCATTCTCCTGAAGTCCTGCGCCAGTGCTCCAACCCCCAGCGGTTCTCCGGAGGCGTCCCCCTCTGCTTCTGCCTCCCCCGCAGCAGGCGGTGGCAACACCATCAAGGTGGGGATTTTGCATTCCTTGAGCGGCACCATGGCAATCTCTGAAAAGAGCGTGGTCGATGCCGAGAACTTGGCGATCGAAGAAATTAACAAAGCCGGCGGTGTTCTAGGCAAGCAAATCGAAGCAATCACCGAAGATGGTGCATCGGATTGGCCCACCTTTAACGAAAAGGCGAAGAAGCTCATTGATCAAGATAAGGTCGTCACGGTGTTTGGCTGCTGGACTTCTGCTAGCCGCAAGGCCGTGTTGCCTACCTTTGAATCGAAAAACCACATGCTGTGGTACCCCGTCCAATACGAGGGTCAAGAATGCTCGAAGAATGTCTTTTACACTGGTGCCGCTCCCAACCAGCAAATTGAGCCCTCTGTAGACTGGCTGCTGGAAAAATATAAGGGCAAGCCCTTCTTCTTGGTGGGTTCTGACTATGTCTTCCCCCGCACAGCTAACACTATCATCAAGGCTCAGCTCGCGGCTAAAGGCGGCAAGGTAGTTGGAGAAGATTACATCCCCTTGGGCAGTACTGAAGTTACCCCCATCATCTCCAAAATCAAGGCCGCATTGCCCGATGGCGGTGTGATTTATAACAGCTTGAATGGTGACAGTAACGTAGCGCTGTTTAAGCAAATGCAAGGTGCGGGCTTGGGTCCCGATAAGTATCCGTCCATGTCCGTGTCAATTGCCGAAGAAGAAGTGAAGGCGATCGGTGTGGAATACTTGAAGGGCCACTATGCCGCGTGGAACTACTTCCAAACCGTAGAGAGTCCTGAAAGCAAGAAGTTCGTCGAAGCCTTCAAAGCCAAATACGGTGCGGATCGGGTTGTGAACGATCCCATGGAAGCGGCCTACATCATGGTGTACCTGTGGAAGCAAGCCGTGGAAAAAGCCAAAACCTACGAGGATCTAGAAAAGGTGCGCATGGCGGCCCTGGGACAAACCTTTGCGGCTCCGGAAGGAGAGGTAACCTTGGAAAATAATCACCACTTGGCAAAGGTGGTGCGGATTGGCCAAGTGCGGGAAGATGGGCTGTTTAACATCGTTTATGACAGCAAAAAGGCTGTTAAGCCTGTGCCCTGGAACCAGTACGTTGCAGAAACCAAGGGCTTCTCTTGTGATTGGTCTGACCCTGCCAAGGGCGGCAAATACAAGGTGAGCTAGGATTCACGAGTCCGGTTACAGAGTGATAGCTCTGCGATTTCTGATGAAATCGCAGAGTTCGGCTATCTATAATCAGTCGCTAGACGCTCTGTGAATTACCGCTGAGATTCCTCTAGTTTCGCCATCCCACAAGGTGCTTCAAGCTGAATATTTTCAGAGCTACATTTTCAGAGCTAGAAGTTGGGAACTAATACGTTTAGAAGCCGTTTAAAAGCTTGTAATTTAGGCGTTTGTAATAGAGCCTTTCATTTTAAGCTTTCATGATGGCTCCGCAAACATTTTCAGGCGAATCTGAGTGGTATCCTGGCTGGTATAGTTGGTTGTGAAAATCCGATTATAATTTTGTTCGCAACGGCTATTGGTTCGGTGAGTTTTTAGTTTCCCAACTCGATGGTTTTCGGTTTCCTAACTTAAGGGGGATCTCGCATTGTCTGCATTATTAGAATCCCTGTTTGGTGGACTCAGTATCGGGTCAGTATTGCTACTGTCAGCGCTTGGCCTAGCAATTGTGTTCGGACTGATGGGCGTGATTAATATGGCCCACGGTGAGTTGATGATGCTGGGCGCTTACACAACGTTTTTGGTGCAGAATGCCTTGAAGAAAACGCCGCTGTCAGAGATTTATATCTTTGTGGCATTGATTGCGGCCTTTTTGGTGACGGCAGCGATCGGCATTCTTTTAGAGAAATTGGTGGTGCGACATCTGTACGGCAGGCCACTGGAAACCCTTTTGGCGACTTGGGGTGTGAGTTTGATCCTGCAGCAGTTTGTCCGAAGTGTTGGCTGGCAAATGGTGGTGGGGGTGGGTTTATTTTCTGCACTCTTTTTTGGCGGATCCTGGCTGTTGGCCAAGCGCCCCAATTTTGAACGGATTCGTGCCCTAGCGACGCCCGCTCTGTTTGTCTTGTCGGGGGCGATCGCTCTCGTTGTTTCTAATGTTTTGGGAACGACCTATAAGCTCGCTTTTACGCGACCCTGGTTTGGGACTCAGGGTGTGGATGTGACCGCGCCGAAATGGCTGCGAGGCGGCCTGCCGTTGGGGACTTACCAGCTTCCCTATACACGCCTCTTTATTATTTTGTTGACCATTGCCTGCGTCTTGGGGGTCTATTGGTTTCTGAATAAAACACCCTGGGGTCTGCGAATTCGCTCTGTAACGCAAAATCGATCAATGAGTGCCTGTTTGGGCATTCCAACGAAACAGGTGGATGCCCTTACCTTTGCCATTGGCTCCGGGCTGGCGGGTGTAGCCGGATGTGCGGTCGCGCTGTTGGGGTCGGTAAGTTCCAATACCGGACAAGCCTATATCGTGGATACGTTTATGGTGGTCGTGGTTGGTGGCGTGGGCAAGCTGGTGGGCAGCATCGTGGCAGCTAGTGTGATTGGCACCTTGACCTATGTGATTGGCTCCAATACGTTGGGACCACTGGTGGGATTTAGTGATTTCCTCAAGAGCTTTTTTGAGTTTTTTGCTTCGACGCCAATGGCAAAGGTGATGATTTTTACCTTTATTGTGATTTTTCTACAGTTTCGTCCAGCAGGACTGTTTCCTCAACGGGGAAGAACTGCGGAGAATTGATCCAGGGGCGATGCTCCGAGATTGATGCGTTGATTAGGACTGGAATCCTTGCAGAGGCAGTATGGTAGAAACAGTGGGGGTTGAGGATCAGGTGAGTCGTGGGGGCAAACGGCGGCGATCGCTGGCGATGGAAGTCGCTATTGTCGTTGGCTTGGCGCTGATTTTTCTGTTTGTGATTCCAGGAATTTTGGCGGCCACGGGTCAAGGGGTCCGAATTAATCAGCTAGGGCGATTTTTGGCCTTGGGCATTGTCGCCTTGGGCATCGATTTGATTTGGGGCTACACAGGAATGTTGAGCCTGGGGCACGGCGTATTTTTTGCCCTGGGTGGCTATGCCTTGGCCATGTATTTGTCGTTGCAGTTGCCTGCTGGACAAATACCAGAATTCTTTAACCTGTACGGGGTGACGGAGTTGCCGCTGTTTTGGCAGCCGTTTTACTCACTGCCCTTCACGGCGCTGGCAATCTTTGTGATTCCGACGGTGGTGGCAGGCTTATTGGGCTACCTTGTGTTTCGCAACCGCATTCGGGGCGTCTATTTCTCGATCCTGACCCAGGCTTCACTGATCGTATTTTTCAACTTTTTTAATGGTCAGCAAAAGTTGATTAATGGCACCAACGGCCTGAAGACGGATACGGCCACCTTCCTGGGCACCCAGGTAGCGGATCCGAAAATTCAGACTTTGTTTTATGGATTGAGCGTTTTGTTTCTGGTGGGCAGCTATGCGCTTTGTCGGTGGCTGACCAGTGGCCGACTGGGACGTATTCTCGTTGCCATTCGCGATGATGAACCCCGGCTGCGGTTTTCGGGCTACAACCCCACCTGGTATAAAGTATTCGTATTTGCGATATCAGCAGGGTTGGCAGGCATTGCCGGTGCCCTCTTTACGGTACAGTCCGGCATCATTACTCCCAGTTCGTCGATGAGTGTGGCGGCTTCGATTGAAATGGTGATTTGGGTGGCAGTAGGCGGACGCGGTACTTTAGTAGGGGCAATTCTGGGGACACTGCTGGTAAACTTTGCGCGGACGCTGTTGAGTGAAAAGTTTCCGGAAATTTGGCTGTTTTTCCAGGGCATGTTGTTCTTAGTGGTCGTGACGGTTTTGCCAGAGGGCATCCTCGGCTGGTTCCGGACAGAAGGCAAAGAGTGGCTGCGATCGCTGTCTCGCCG
Source organism: uncultured cyanobacterium (assembly GCA_963766075.1). GTDB lineage: Bacteria > Cyanobacteriota > Cyanobacteriia > Leptolyngbyales > Leptolyngbyaceae > CAVYAN01. The sequence goes on from CAVYAN010000072.1 coordinate 74,218, forward strand.
CCGTCGAATTTCAACTTATCCCAGTTTAGAAGAAGATTTGGATGTGCAGTATGAGCGCGAAACTGTTGGAAATCGAGAATCTGACGGTTGATTTTGGCGGTTTTCGGGCCATTAATAACCTCAACTTCAGTCTGGATGAAGGCGAGTTGCGGGTGGTCATTGGTCCCAATGGAGCTGGCAAAACCACCTTTATGGATGTAATCACGGGTAAAACAAAACCGACCCAGGGACGGGTCACGTTTAAGGGTAAGAACCTGCTGCCCTATGCGGAGTATCAAATCGCCCAGATGGGGATTGGCCGCAAGTTTCAAACGCCACGCGTGTATTTGAAGCTCACGCCTCGGGAGAACTTAGAACTTTCCTGTGCTAAACCCAAAAATGTGGTGTCCTCTCTACTGGGGCACGCTTCCACTGCGGAGCGGCGGACTGTCTCCGGGCTTCTGGAAACCATTGGGTTAGAAACCCGAGCAGATATTCCTGCCGAATTACTGTCCCACGGCGAAAAGCAGCGTTTGGAAATTGGCATGTTAGTGGCCCAGTCTCCGGATTTGCTGCTGGTGGATGAACCTGTGGCTGGCCTCACGGATGAAGAAACGGAGAAAGTGGGAAACCTACTCCTGGCCCTGGCGGAAAGCCACGCCATTATGGTGATCGAACACGATATGGAGTTTGTCCGCCAAATTGCCCAGCAGGTGACCGTGTTGCATCAAGGCACGGTGCTGTGTGAAGGCACAATGGACGAGGTGCAGAGCGATCCCCGGGTGATCGAAGTGTATCTGGGCAGTGAGGAGGAAGAATAGCCTATTTCCCCCTGGGCATCTTTCCGGGGCATTTCTCCGGAGGATCTCTCCGAGGTATTCCACTGGAAATCTTGCTCAAAATCAATGCGCTAAGCTAGAGATAGTCTTCTATGCAAATCCATCTAGGATTTGAGGCAGGTTTTATGAGTAGTCACGCGATCGGTCACCCGTTAGTTTGTAATCAACACTCGTTTTCAGAGGGTTGGAATGACGGCTGGGCAGGGCGAGATGCCGCCTTTCCCGAATGGGGCGACTATATGAGAGGCTGGCAGAAGGGCCACACTGGACTTCTGCGATCGCAGATCAAAGAGCAGGAATTTCGGGTAGCCGACAATTTTCAGAATACCGCTAGCACTTCACTGCTGGGCAATTCGATTCACAGGCCAATTGTTCAAACTTCAACTACTACACCCTAACTAAAACAGCGGATTTACACCATGAGTGTCGCGAATGGGGCGATCGCCCACCAACCTTTGGCTACGGATGTTCTGCCCATGCTGGAAATTTTGGGGCTGAATGTTTATTACGGTGAAAGTCATATTCTGCGGGATGTGGACTTAAGTGTGGCCCCAGGGAAAATGGTGTGCTTGATTGGGCGCAATGGGGTGGGCAAAACCACCTTGCTCAAAAGCTTGATGGGCTTACTCAGTCCGCGCAGTGGTGAGATCCGCCTTCAGGGTGAGGTCATTACGCGGCGATCGCCGGATCAGCGGGCGCGTTCTGGCATTGGCTATGTGCCCCAAGGTCGCGAAGTGATTCCCCGGCTGACCGTGAAGGAAAATCTGCTGCTGGGCTGGGAAGCTCTGGGCAAAAACCGCCCCAAGGGCCAAGAGATTCCAGAGGAAATTTTTGATCTGTTCCCGGTGCTGAAAACTATGCTGTGGCGCATGGGCGGGGACTTGAGCGGTGGGCAACAGCAGCAGTTGGCGATCGCTCGCGCGATGATGGGCCGCCCGCGCTTGCTCGTACTGGATGAGCCGACGGAAGGCATTCAACCCTCGATCATTCTTGAAATTGAAGCAGCGGTGCAGCGGATCGCCCGCGAGACAGGAATTTCGGTATTGCTGGTAGAACAGCATTTGCACTTTGTCCGCAAAGCTGATTGGTACTACGCCATGCAAAAAGGCGGCATTGTGGCCTCTGGACCGACCCGCGAACTCAGCAATGAAGTGATTCAGCGGTTTTTGGCGGTTTAGGAATCCGTATGCCGCGATCGCCATCCCCAAACGCCACCGACAAATATATCCCTTGCCTCAACAACGCTAACTCAGAAAACACAAAAAACGCTGTACCGCATCAGTCGCGGTACAGCATTTTTCTATGCTCAATTTTTCTATGCCCAAGCATGGGCCACCCGATCCCATCCACCCGATAGCGCTAACGTATCGGGTGGATGGGAGGTTGTGCGTTCATTAGGCAGTGACAAACTGGCTGCTAGTAATCGTATTGGCAGACACGGCCTTAATCGTTGCTAGCAGATCGGTACCCGCACTAATCGTAGTATCCAAACCGCTTTGAGCAATGGTAAGACCGCTGAAGGTCAAACCCGTGCCTAACCGGAAGCGATCGCCCGCCCCAAACCCGGTGCTAATGGTGACAAAACCAGTGCCGGAATTGAGTCCGAAAATGTCGCTCCCATTACCCGCAAACACCGTATCAATTCCCGTTCCGGTATTAATCACATTGCTGCCTCCACCCGTGTAGATAGTGTCATCGCCAGCACCACTATTGATGATGTCATTTCCACTACCCGCAACGATCAAATCACTACCCGCTCCTGTGGTAACGGTGTTGTTCCCTTCTCCGGCATAGATTTGGTTGTTACCGTTGCCTAGAGCGATCTCATCATTGCCGTTGCCAGTCAATACCAGATTGTTGCCGTTGCCCGCCAAGATTCGATTATTGCCGTCACCCGCATAGAAGGTATTGTTACCGCCAGCACCATCCATGAGGTTGTTCCCATTGCCCGCAAACAATGTATCGTTGCCATCACCAGCCCGCAAGGTGTTATTGCCTTCCCCCGCAAAGAAGCGATCATCGCCACCCAAACCCAAGATGGTGTCATCGCCATTGTCGCCAAACAGAGTATCACTACTCGCGGTACCGCGATTGCCCGTGAGTTTGGCATTCACTTCAAACTGGCTAAGGATGCGGGGGGTGCGGCTGGTAATGGCTGCCGGATTCGCCAACAGTTCCGCTTCCGTGTAGGCATCAATCCCGTAGGTGGTAACGGTGAGTTTTGAGTGGCTTGATCGATATCAAACTCAGACCAACTGTAGCTATGTCCAACAAAGTAGTCACCCTGCAACAGCTTGGCATCAATCAGGCCATTCGCCTGGGGCAAATTATCATCTAACCCCAGTGGATCAAAGCCCAGGGGCTTCAGTAAGGTGTTATTCACCGCCTGCTTGACGAAATCATCTTTATCGTTGGCGATGTTGTCTGTATCGGGGGCGATCCGCAGGGAATCGTAGAGCGCCTTTAACTGCGGATTGGTAGCCGTGAACAAATTCGCCAGGAATGCTCCGGTCGGCTGTTCGTAGGCCACTGCCCCAGTGGTGATTTCAAAGACGCTGGTGGCAATTTGTGGCCCAAAGGGCACTTCCTGATACGTCAGATTGTTGACAAAGGTGGTGTGCACATCTGCGGCTACAAAGACCACATTGGTGAGTTTGTTGTCGTTGATGAACTTCAACAGTTCCGTACGCTCCGCATTGTAGCCCTCAAAGGCATCGGTGTTGATGCCGGGGAAGATGTTTTGGATAGGCTCGGGCACCATCACAAATTTCCAACTGATGCCATTCCGTTCGGCTGTCAGCAGGTCCTGCTTCAGATCTTCAAGCTGAATTTTGCCCAGCAGGGTACGACCGGGGGCAAAAGTTTGCACCAAAACGTTCCCAACTTGCTGTGGATTGGTGAAATCCGTTGGGCCTGGAATTTCTGCATCCCGGAAGGAGCGGGTATCCAGAATAAACGTGGCCGCGTCATTGCCATAGGTGTTGTAGCGGTAGATTTTGCGCTCACCCGCGGTGCGCGGATCGCCGGTATTCCCGTAGAAGTCATTCCGAATCGGATTGTATTCCTGAAAGGCTTGGAGACCATTCTCAAACAACGCCGTGTCATTAATTAAACGACCGGGGGTGCTGTCCTTAAAGCGCGGGTCAGAGGCCGCTAACTCACCACCCGCAAAGTCATTGGTGACTTCATGGTCATCAAAGGTAACCAAAACAGAGGTTGAAGCCCGCAAGTCCGCCCACGTGTTTTGACCAAAGCGATCGCTATAGACTTCAATGTGCTTCGCCCGATATTCATCCAAGGTTTCTGCTTGGGCCTTCGGCAACCCAGTGGCAGGATCCAGCAGGCCGGGAGAGGCATCATCGGCATAAATGGTATCGCCGTGCTCCACAAAGAACTTAAGGTTGCGATCGTCCGCATTGGAGATGGCTGGATAGGGAGCCAGTTCACCGCGCCAGTCACCGGAAACACCGAACCGTAAACCCGTTTGGGTCCCGATCGCCGCTGCCGTGCTAAATTTCCCAACTTCGCTATCCTGGGCCGCATCCGTCACCCGATAGAAATATTGCGTATTGGGTTGCAAGCCATTGACTTCCACCTTTACGGGTTGCAGCGGATTGGTGACAGTGGCGGTGGCGGTCCCAGCAATCGTCTTGAAGCTGGCATCGGTGGAGTATTCAAACGTCACCCCTCCCGTAAAGTTGCTGCGAGCCCACAGGACCGTCGAAGTTTGGGTAGTATCGCCACTGGCAATGCCGTTCAGTAAGGATTGAGCTTGGGGCGTGCGGGGATTGTAGCTGCGGGTATCAATATTCAACGGATTTGGAAACGCGTTGGCAATGTTTTCCCAGGGCACAAACTTAAAGTTGGTATTGATGTTTTCACCCTCCAGAATCTGGGCAGGCAGGTTGCTGCCATCTTGGGTGACAAACAAGCCAAAGGGAAAGTTCGGGCCGAGAGGCAGGTTAATCACATCGGCCCCATCGGATTCCTGGACACCGTCAATGCTGCCGTTAGGACCCACCGCAAACTGTCCCAAGTAAGCGTTGTTGCCTTCGCGACTGTAGACCGCAAAGGTGTTGTCGCCCTGACTGGAAGCCAACAGGTAGCCTGTGCCGTTGGGTCCATAGTAGATCGTCAATCCTTCCACATCATCGGTCAGGCGGTTGCCCCCCAGGGTACGCACGCGGTCAATCAGCGTCCCAGTACTACCGCCATTGGGTTCCGCGAAATACTTCCAGATGCCCACATTTTCTTGCCCAATGTAAAGGAAGCCCGTTTCCTGATCCACGACCATGCCCTCAAGCTGGGGATCGGTGGTAGTCGGTGCGTTGGGGGGAATAGGCACCGTAAAGGCGCGTACTCGCTCGGCCCCAATCGTGCCGTTCCCCGCGTCCATTAAGCGGTACTGTGCCACATCCCCGGTTTGCCGCCGGTTGACAAAGGCATAGTAGTCGCCCGTGACGGGACTGCGGTATAGGGCAGTGCCGTAGGCGCTGCGGGTTGACGTGGAATAGGGTGGGTTGAAGGGGGCCGCCTGGAACAGGGTGCCCAGGCTGGGGCTGGTGATGTCCACTAGGTACTTGCCATCGGTGGCATTGGGATTGATCTTGAAGATCACCAGTTTGTCGTTGTTGCGATCGCTCGCAACGGCAATGTCAATGGCCTGCCCACCTAACTTAAACCCGTACTGCAAGTCCACATTGTTGTAGCGAACGCTGACGGGGTTGACCGTCTGCAAGCCGGGATTGATGGTCTGCAACAACTCGCCCGCCAGGTTATAGACCTGCAGACCGCCATTCTTGATCGCCGTGACCACCAAACTGTTAGCCGGGTTAGTCGCATTGACGTAAATCGCCGGATCATCAGAATCGGCCCGTTGGCTAAAGGGCAAGGTGGAATCATCCAGGTTGGCCTTGTTGGTTTCCAGCGCCGGAGCGATCGTGGGTATAAATCAGCGCCCAAGGCCAAAATTTGGGTAAACTGGGTGGCGCTAAAGTTGTTGTCACTCACCAGCACAATCGATTGACGACCATCCGCTAGTTTGGGGCCAAATTCGATGCCTTCAACGTTATCTAAACCAGTGCTCAGTTTGAGATCATCCAAGTTCAGCACAAGGCGCTTTTGCACCGGTTGGATAGCAGCACGTTCAGCCGAGGTCAGGCGAGTGAGCGAGTCGTACGCGCTAATGTCAGTCGCCCCTTGCAGGCTGATTTCGTAAATCCGAATTGTGTTACCTTTGCCAACGGCAAACGATCGCTCCAAGGCTAAAAATGTGCCTCGGTTATCCAGCGCCAACAGATCGACTAGGCCGTTATCGGCAGACCCCGTGACCGGATCCGGCGCTTTGGCGATCGCTGCCACAGGGTAGAGATATTCTTTCTCAGGCTGCCCAGTCACCAAGTTGTATTGGATGATTCGCGCTGCGCTACCACTGGTGAGCGTCGAAATCGGTCCATCCTGGAACAAGGCACTTTCTGTTGCCGAATACAGGGTCTTTTGGTCGGGCGTAATCGTTAAGCTCTCGAAGGCTAAGTTATTGCGGACTCCAGCCATTTGCAAGTCGCCAGAATCTACCACACCATTCCCATTTGTGTCTTGAACCTTGGGCAAAAACTTAGTGGGCAAGGCCAGAGTGCGAATTTCCTGGCCCGTGGTTAGATTGAATTCTTTAATGAACGGATTGGTGACGCGGGTCGCGCCCAAATCGGGGCGAACTTCCCCTTCCGAAGACACAAAGACAGTCCCATTCTGGGTTAATGCAATGTCTTCGGGATCCAGGCTAAAGCGAGGAAAGGTATTGCCATTGGTATCCTTCAACGTCGTCACGCCCGTGAAGGTCGCACCATTAGTCCCCAAGGTCGCTGGGTTTGCCGTGAAGGTATAGAAGCGGGCAGGGGCAATATCGGAGCGATCGTCGGAAATCGCATAGTATTGGTTCTTCACAGCATCATAGGTAACGCCCGACAGGCCCCCCAGGGGAGTAGGTGCACCATTGACACTGCCAGCAGTTCCCGCAGGAATAGTGCCCGTGGGAATTACAGTCTGTCCCAAAAAGCCGGGGGTGCCGACAACCGTTTTGCCTGCTTCAGTTGCACCAACCTGGATATCCGCATAGACCAAACGGTGATCGGAGCTGGGATAGCCGTTCAAGAACGTTGGCGCAAAGGTCCCCACAGGCGTAAACGTGGGATCGGTATTCAATGGCCAAAACACGCGGGAATTGGTAATTGTCAGGTCCGTGGAGGGCAGCACATAATCTGCCCGCAGGTTACCCGGCGTGGTATCGGCAAAGTCAGCGGTATCAAACGCTGGGTTGCCCGTCTGGGTGGCATTAGCTCCTCCCTGCAAAGCATTTTGCTGCGGCCCGCCAAGGCTGGTTGGAATAAAATTGGTGTTGATGTTGGGACTTTGCAGGAGTTGCAGCACGGCCCGATTGTAGCTGTCACCATCGTAGGGATCGGCATTTTGATCGCCCATGATCACAAAGCTGGCCCCCGCCGCTAAACCGCCCAGGTTGCCTTTGTCGTCGTAAATGTAGCTGCCTTGGCCGGGGGCAACGTAGTCTGCCCAAAAGCGAATTTCATCGGCGTTGCGCTTGCCGTTGCGATCTTCCGTTCCATCAAAGACGGGCGGCGTGGGATGGCTCACCAGCGCATGTACCGTCTGGCCATTGATTTGAATCGGCACATCCCAATGGCTCTTGGAGGAGAGGCGCAAAATCGCCTGCTCTTCTGTAGAGTAAAAGCCACCGAGGTTTTCATTCACGGGGGTCGCGGGGTTATCCAACGTAGGGTCATTGGTTAGCAAATTTCCCGGCATATCCTTCCACAGAAAATTCTGGAAGGTCCGGATATTGGCCACGTCAATCGGATACTTTGACAGCAGCACCAGGCCAAACTGTCCGGGGAAATTGCCAAACCCAAAGGCATCGTCGCCATAGCCCGCTGCCCCAATGCCATCCGTCACCGTGGTGACCGTCGCCCCGTTGTTGTTGAGGTCAAAACCCGTGGGAATCCCAGTATTTGAGGGGGCGATGTAGAAGTAGGGATAGCTAACCGGAGCCGCACCATTTTGGGCGATCGCCAAAAAGTTCTGCTGAAACAGACGAACAGCCTCGGCAGGATTGGCGGCAAAAAAGTCAAACTCGTTAATCAGCAGGACATCGGGGTTGGCCCGTTGAATGATTTCGGCCACATTTCTGACCTGTTGCACCCGCACGGCCTGCGAAATAGTCGTGCCCCGGCTGTCGGGAATGGCGGGATTAGAGAAATCATTGATGATTTGCCCCACCGCATTGCGGTTAAGGGAGGCATTAAATTGAGAGAACCGAACGGTAGTGGTAGTAACCATGGGGGCTTTTAGGTGAGATTAGTTTGAAAATCCCACGCCAACTTTAAGGGCTGTCTAACGTGCTCTTAAGCTCCAAAAACGCTCCGGAAACCTCATCATTTCTTAATCCATATGAAGCAGAGATGAATTATTTATTTACTAGACAATACAAACAATAACATTTAATTATTTTTGTTAAATATATTTAAATCAACTGTGTTTTTCTCCGCACAATGGTCCGTTTTGGCGGAGGTAGGCCCCCCTAGCCCTTCTCCCAATAAACTTTTTGCGAGAAATTGCTGAAGAAAGGGGTGTCGATGATGAAGGTGGGTTAAAGAACAAGCAAGCCATCCTGAGCAACCCCGCAGATTCCCGTAAGAACGAACAGAGCAAGTTATGCTGCAAATCAGGAGGGCAATTTGACAACGGTAACTTTGCAAAGACGGTGTGACCGAAATCGCAAGCGATCGCAGCGGCGGGCCATAAATTGCCCGATTCATGGCTGTTCTCTACACAGCGTGAGCCAGAAGCATCGATTATTCCTGGATCAGGCCATGCAATTGCAGCAACGGGGTGTCAGTCGCCGCAATGCCCTCATGCTGATTGCCACCCAAACCACCGTAGCCTTAAACGATGAGTGGCTCGAAGCGTTTTGGTGCGAGCAATGCCAATCGACCGAATGGTTTCATGTCCACAAAGTGGGGGCACGTGATTATCAACTCTCTCTCGCGCCATCCCCGCTATGGCAACAGGTCATGGGAGTGGTGGACCCCCGTGGCAACCCGTCAGTCGGTGAGTTTACTCGCAGACAGTCGCGCATGGTGGGGTATGGCGGCGTGAAAGACTTTAGGTTTGTCAGATGAGTCAGGAACTTCTTCGAGGTTTCTCAGTCAGCTTTGCAGGGGTGCGTTCAATGAGTTGCTCAATCAACATCATCAATGGATTAATCCCTAACCATGGTACCTCTAACGTTACAGGCTACGTATCCGCGCGATGTGCGATCGCCCGCCTTTGGCCAACTGGGCAAAGCGGTTTCCATGAAAGGAATGCGGGTGATTGCTTTGCTAGCACTGGACATTTTCTCGCTGTGTCTAGCAGAACTCATTTCAGGACTGTTGGGAACACCTTGGTCAACATCTTGGTCGATGCCGAGTCATCTCCTAGCCGTGTTGTTTCCCATGCTCAGCATTCAAGTCACGCTGCTGATCGCCGGTAGTTTTTATAAGCCTGGAGAAGCATGGCGAGACTATACCGGCGTGGCGAAGTCTCTGACCCTCGGCGCAATTTTACTGCTGTTGTTTCTCTATTTTGATCATCCCAGTCAACTGATTTCGCGATCGCAGTTCCTTTGGTTTTGGATCTTGAGTATTGCCTTGGTCCTGACCGGACGCTTCTGCATCAACTGTGGGATCAACCAATTACGCCAACGGGGATACGCCCGCTACGCTGTCTTCTTGATTGCCGACGCGGAGCACCGGGAGCGATCGGTGGATATCATTCAATGCCGGAATCAGTATCACTTGGCAGGCACCAGTGGCGCAGCGGCACTCGACGCCGATCAGCAGGAAACCACCCTAGAACACCTGCGGCAACTGGGAGTGGCGGAGGTCTTTGTGTCCTGGAGCGCGATTCAAGATCGCCTGTATTTGTGCTGGCAGTTTCAGGCTGCCGGGATCCAACTTCATGTGATTCCCGACAATCTCGATACGCTGTTGCAAAGCTCAACTTCGTGGGCCTTAAGCACACCACCCACGCTAAGTTTTACGCCGCAATTGATTACCAACAGTGATTTTTGGATTAAGCGCATCTTGGACTTCTGTGGGGCGCTGTTGATATTGACGATTTTCTCACCCCTGTATGGGCTGATTGCGTTATTGGTTAAGTTAGATTCTCCAGGGGCCGTGTTTTATCGCCAAACGCGCATTGGCCTGCATGGCCAACCTTTCCAAGTCTGGAAGTTTCGCACCATGGTCACCAATGCCGATCAACTGCAAGCGAACCTAGAAGCCCAAAACGAATCCAAAGATGGCATCTTATTCAAATTAAAGTCTGATCCACGAATTACGCGGGTGGGGAAGTGGCTGCGGCAATATAGCCTGGATGAATTGCCCCAGATCGTGAATGTACTGCTAGGCGAAATGAGTTTCGTCGGGCCTCGGCCCTTGCCGGTGCGCGATGTTGAGAAGTTTTCCCAGCACCATTTTGTCCGACATCAAGTATTGCCAGGAATTACTGGACTTTGGCAGGTTTCCGGGCGATCAGATATTATTAACTTTGAGGATGTGATTCAGTTGGATTTGACTTATATCCAAAATTGGTCACTGTGGTTAGATTTACGCATCTGCCTGCAAACAGTTAAGGTCGTATTACAGAAGACCGGGGCCTACTAGATGTCTAAAGAGCATGTCTAAAGAGCCCGCATCTACCGGATCGGGGCTGGGGGATGGCCCCTTGCCGCTCCTGCCCAATACCACTACGCGCATAGGGTTCCCCTCGTCCCGTCTCTGCCAAAAGACATTCCCACAGCACGCGCCCAAAGCATTCTCTGAGTTCATCCCTGGATTGAGTTCATTTCTGCATTAAGTGTATTCCTGGATTGGGTTTATTCCTAGATTGATTGGCCATCGGCATCGCCCGTCGCCATCGCTGGAAGCACGCAATCTACAGGCTTGTCAGCCCATCGGAAATCAACTCAATCTATCGCCTAGTCCACATTATCGCCATTCAGCCAATATCATGACAGATTCAACTGATTGCACTCCAAGGCTTCCCAGTGACGCGATGATGACCGCGCCCACCGAGACCAGTCCTGCGCCTGAGCAGCTTGCCGTCCCGCTCAATCTTGAGGGCACACCCGACTCTCGGGCGATCGCCCAGGATTTTCTGGAACACTATGAATCCTTTGTCGATGGGGCTCATGATCATTGGCTGTCTTGGCAAACACCGCCCTTCTACGTGGAGGATACCCCGGTCACCGAATCGCGGGTCTGGGCTAAGGCGGGCGTAGCGGGCATGGTGGGGCTAGCTGCCATGACTGCCGCCAGTGTGCTGCTGCCACAGGATACCGTGTCCGCGATCGCCCAAGTGCCCCAAAAGCTCCCCTCGCCTGCGGTCGCACCGAATTCTGCGACCTCCTCACCCCAAGTGGCACTGCCCGCCCTACCGAGCATAACGGCGATCGCCCCCGCCGAAGTCCTGCCGCAGGTTTCGTCTTTCACCGCCACAGCCGCAGACCCCGCCCCAACATTGACCATTCCGGCAGTAAGCAGTCCAGCAATTCGCTCCCCCTGGCCCGCTGGACAAGTTATTGGGCAGCAACCGTCTGGTGTGGCACAGGCGGGCCTGCCCCAGGCTCAATTCGCCTTAACAAAATTACCGCAGCTCGCATTACCCAAAATCAACTTACCTCAGATTCAATCGTCACAAATTCAGTCGTCACAGATTGAGTCAACAAAGATTGAGTCAACAAAGATTGAATCAACAAAGATTAAATCAACAAAGATTGAATCGTCACAGGCCAATCTATCGTCGGTACAATTACCACAGCCTGAATCGTTCCAGAGAAAATCATCCCTAGGCGAATCATCCACAACAGCATCACCACAGCCGGCATTATTACGGGAGATAGGTGCCCCCTTGACCATTGGCACTCCCCAAGCCATGCCATCGACAGAATGGTCACCAGGAAGCGGCCTCAATGCCATCCAAAGTCCTTCGTCGGCAGAGCCTGAGCCCACCACCACCTTCCACCCCCCAGCAGAGCCGAGTACTGAAAAACAGCCAACGCTGGCTGCACCGGGGGCCTCCGGGGTGTTGCCACAGCCCAGCACACCCGTTGTTCCTGAGTTCACCGAAACCCACCTAAATCAAACGGGGAATCCGTCTTTGGCCGCAATCAAACTGCCGGGAGTGTTCTCAATCAATCCATCGCCACAGGTCCATCAGGCGATCGCCACGGCCCAGACGTTGCAAGACTTCCTGAAACTATCCCAGAAAATCCCCGAAAACGCCCAGGCGGTGCTATCGCTGACGCCCCAAGCAGCGCTAGCTGTACCCAATGCGCCGATGGTAGCGAATCTACCTGCCACCGGTGAGCAGAGCGGCCCCCAGGATCAGACAGGATCCCAGAATCAGACCCCAGCCACTGAGCACTCTCTACCGTCATTCCAGGTCTTTCGATTGCCAGCCACCTTATATCAAAAAGCCTGGATCGCGCTAACGCAGACCAATGGCCAAGCCGCTGTACCCACGCATGGCTTCATCGACTATCAAGAACGAGCCATTGTTTTGCCCTCTCTCTAAATCACCCTGAATCCTACCATCACATCTCACCACCCGGACTACGCCCATGGATACTACTGACTTCTCAGAAGAATTAAATTTTGGCAAATACTGGCTCGTGCTCAAACGGCGTTGGCTGCTGATTGCATTGATTTCCGGCACGACGTTAGGATTGGCCACGGTCTGGACCCTCCGACAACCTCCCATTTACGAAGCAACAGGGAAATTGTTATTTAAAGCCAACAAAACCTCCAACCTGATTGGGATTCAGGCCGATTCCGGCAAACTGGAAGCCCTGACCCAAAAAGGCGATCCGCTGAGCACAGAAGCGGAAATTTTGCGATCGCAGCCGATCATCGAAGCCGCCCTAAAAGGGTCAAATTTGCGCAATTCCCGAGGCCAACGCCTAGATCCAAAGGCTGTAGCGGGTAGACTCAGCGTTAAGCCAGTTGTGGGCACCGATATTTTACAAGTTAACTACACAGCCAATGATGCCCAATTGGCGGCAGCGGTGATTAATCAAGTTATGAAGGCGTATCTCAACAACAATGTTGTGGTCAATCGAGCCGAAGCCGTCGCCGCCCGAAAGTTTATTATCGATCAATTGCCCGCTACGGAAGCGGCGGTCAATCGGGCTGAAGCTAATCTACGGCAGTTTAAAGAAGCTAATGGCATTGTGGTGCTCGATCAAGAAGCGATCGCTTCAGTCCAAGGACTATCAGCCCTCGACAAAGAAATCACCACAGCCCGAGCGGCCCTCGGCAAAGCCAATGCCCAAACCTCGGCCCTGCGTAGCCAAGTGGGAATGGATGCCCGCACTGCCCTAACCCTGAATTCTTTAAACCAGTCTGACGGCGTTCAAAAAGCACTCACCGAGTGGCAGTTGGTGCAGTCGCAACTGGCTAAACAAAAGACGCTGTACCGTGATGGCTATCCAGTGGTGTCGCAGTTACAGCGACAAGAAGCTGCTGCCAAGTCTGTTTTACAGGATCGGGTCGCTGGCATTGTGGGGCAGAATATCACGGTCGATCCCGGCAGTCTCCAATTGGGCACCACGCGTCAAGAACTCGTCCTTTCCCTGGCGCAGGCGGAGACCGAGCGGTTGGGGTTAGCCAATACCCTAGATTCCCTGACCCAATCCCAGGCGACCTTTGCGGCGCGATCGCAAAGTATTCCGGCCTTAGAAAAAACCCAGCGACAACTCGAACGAAAACTCGATGCCGCCCAAACCACCTACAAAACGCTCTTGACCAAACTCCAAGAGGTCCAAGTCACGGAAAATCAAACCATTGGCAATGCCCGAATTGTGGCCACTGCCGATGTTCCCGAATTTCCGATTGGGCCGAAGGTGTTGATTAATTTGCTAGCGGGCGGGATCGTGGGCGTGCTATTGGGCATATCCGCCGCGTTTCTGCTGGACTATGCGGATCAGTCTGTTAAAACCTTGGGTGAAGCCAAAACGCTGTTTCCTTATCCCTTATTGGGGGTGATTCCGACGATCGCCACCGCGAGCAAAGCAGCAACGGCCTCCGCCATGCCCCAATTGGTCACCCGCGATCGCCCCGATTTCGGGGCACAGGAAGCCTACCAAATGCTCCAGGCCAATTTACGCTTCTTGACCTCCGATCAGCCTTTGCGAGCGATCGTCGTCACCAGTACCATGCGTCAGGAAGGCAAGTCCACCGTAGCTGCCAACTTAGCCACCGCCATGGCCCAGGGACAACGGCGGGTACTGTTGGTGGATGCCGATTTGCGGCATCCCTGCCAGCACCATGTTTGGGATATCAATAATTTGATTGGCCTGAGCAATGTGATTGTAGGTCAAGTTGAATTCACACGAGCCATCCAGTCCGTAACCTCCCATTTGGATGTGCTATCAGCAGGGGTCACGCCCCCCAATCCCATTGCCTTACTCGATTCCCAGCGGATGGCCAGCTTGATTGCCACAGCAGTGGAACAGTATGACTTTGTGATTTTGGATGCCCCGGCGTTATCGGGCACGGCAGATGCCACAGTCCTCAATAAAATGACCGATGGCAGTTTGCTGGTGGTGCGCCCCGGAGCCATCCAGGCCAGTGCTGGCAAAACGGCCATCCAGTTTCTAGCCCAGTCCGGCCAAACGGTGTTAGGCATGGTGATTAATCATTTTGATGTGCGAAAAGAACCCGATAGCTATTTCTACTACACCCAAGAGCAACAATTGCAGACTCCAGTCAGTGCTGATGCCGTGAATGGGTAGTTTTGCTTGCTGATTCAATGGGTTGTTAAGGAGCTTGGTTATTCAGGAGTTGGGTTGTTAAGGAGCAAAGGTTAATGGTCAAGACAAAGCAATTTTTAAGTTCGGCGTGGGCGATCGCCGTTGTTCTCGGCGCAACGGCGATTTGTCCGCCGCCAGCCCAGGCCGTCACCCTGGAGCAGCCGTCACCAAAGACGATCTATTCCGGTTACCTGCTGGGTGCAGGAGATCAAATTGAAATCTCGGTCCCTGGCTACCAGGATTTTACCGGACCCCGCGTGATTCTACCCGATGGCACGATTTCCTTACCGGTGATCGGCTCGGTGATGGCCATTGATCGCACGTCTGATCAATTAGCGAAGGACCTTCAGGCGAAATTAGGATCATTTTTAGTGGATCCGATCGTCACTGTCAGCTTGTCTACGTTACGTCCCGTAGTGGTGAATGTAGCGGGAGAAGTGCAACGTCCAGGCCCACTTCAGCTTCGGAGCCTGACCACGACTACGTTTAAGACCTCGGGCAGTAGTGTGACCAGTGGACTGGAGGGCGTGCCCACACTCAGCTCAGCTCTCACGGAAGCGGGCGGTGTGACCCGCAATGCTGACATTCGTCAGGTAATATTGCGGCGTACCCTCCCCGGAGGGCAGACCACCAGCGTGACGGTGAATCTGTGGGATGCAATTTGGTCTGACAAGCAACCCGAAGATCTGGTGCTGCGGGCGGGCGATGCCATTTATGTTCCCAAGTTACCCGAGGGCGCGGTCTTCGATCGCCGATTGCTGGCGCGATCGCGCTTGGCCCCGGCCACGGTGCGGGTGCGCGTCGTCGGCGAAGTCAACCGACCGGGAGAACTGCTGATTTCACCGGACAGTACCTTATCGAGTGCGATCGCCAATGCGGGCGGTTTTACCAAGGATGCTAGACCCAGGGAAGTGCGGTTAGTGCGGCTGAATGACCAGGGGCAAATCGATACGCAGGCAATTGATTTAACCCGCCTCAATGACACGCTCCAGGTCCAGGAAGGAGATGTCCTGGTTGTCCCGGAGAAAGGGCGATCGTCCTTCCTGCGGGTGTTAGGTCAGGTGTTGAGTCCCGTCGGCAGTTTGCTGAATATTATCCGGGGTTTCTGATCGGCGAGGCCCTTTCCCCAGAGCTTCAGGTCTCTCGTCAACGCTCAATCCACCCCTCGGCATTCGGCGCGGGGAAGACTTGATATTTTCAATTTTTCCGCCAAGGAAATAGTCCGGACTATTGCGTGAAAATATACGGCAATGAGTTAGAACCCAAATCGGTTTAAAGCTTAGGTGAACTTCCGGAAGTTACCAAGATAGGGTGAAATCTATATACATAATGAACGTAATAGGGAACACCTTTTAACCGACGACAAAATAGCCAACAGCAAAAATAGAGAATTAACCTGGAATAGTTTTTCATGCACCCGGTTACCCTGCGGGAAGCAAGCTAAGACTCCACTCAACCCTAATTGTCCCAGTGGGCTGAGCGTAGTCGAAGCCCACGACAGGGTACCACTGCCAGATCTTTGTTTGCCCAGTTAATCGCTACCAATCCCTAGCCCGCAACCTGAAATTATCGATTAGACATCTACCCCAAAAGCGTAACGCTGGACGCATTTTCACCCCGGCCTTGTCATTCTACTATCTTTCATTCCAGCCGACTATAGGGCTACACGATCGCAGAACGCTTCTCTTACTTCATTAGCACCTGGAAATGAACCCGCTAACATCCAATTTTGAACTCTTAAAAACGGCTTCGGTGGTTGCATCCAGCGACCAGATTTCATCTGACTTGGGGGGCGAGTCTGTCATCCTCAATTTAAAGTCTGGCACCTATTTCGGCTTGAATGAAGTGGGCAGCCGGGTGTGGGAGCTGATTCAATCGCCCCGCCGCTTTGCCGACCTGTCCATGACGCTTTGCCATGAGTATCTAGTGGACTCTGAGGTTTGCGATCGCGACTTGATGACACTTTTACAAGAGCTGCATACAGCAGGCTTAATTCAGGTGAGTCATGGAGAAGCTACGTAGAAAACTGCATCGGCTGCGGCAGATAGGCGGACACGGTGTCTGGCTATTGATGATGGCGTTTATCGTGCTGGGAGCCGTGCGATTGGGGCTTTGGCTGTTGCCCTTTCATCGGGTGCTGCGGGGGTGCGAGACAGTCAGCCAACTCTCGATTCTGCGCCGCCAAGCTTGCTTCGCGGTGGCCGATCTCATTTGGGCGGTGAATTGCAGCAGTCGCTACATGCCGGGTGGCGTGAAATGTCTAGCCCGCGCGTTAACCACAAAGGTACTGATGCAGCAGCAAGGGTATGTTCCAGAGTTGAAAATTGGTGTCCGCAAGAGCAGTCAAGGTCACCTAGAGGCCCATGCCTGGATTGACTATAACGGTCACATCGTGATGGGCAATGTAATGGATTTACCGCGCTATCTGCCGTTACCCTCGCTGGGAGGGATACAACCATGAGTGGGATTGTTGGCTTTTATCACTTCAATCCGCCTCGCTTAAACCCGCCCGCGATCGCCACCAAGGCCCTGCAACACATGGTGGCAGCCCTAAAGCATCGGGGGCCAGATGGATCAGACGTCTGGCAATCGGGCGCAATTGGGCTGGGGCATTGTCTGCTACGGACAACGCCCGAGTCTTTGGTGGAATCAATGCCCTATCACCACAACAATTTAGTCATCACCGCCGATGCCCGCATTGACAATCGTGAAGAATTGCAGGTTCTTTTAGGGCTATCCCCGCAGTCCTTGGCAAAAATGCCCGATAGCCAGTTTATTTTAGCGGCCTATGAGAAATGGGGAACAGCCTGTCCCGAATATCTTTTGGGTGACTTTGCCTTTGCCATTTGGGATGGCGATCGGCAACAGCTTTTCTGTGCGCGGGATCACCTGGGGGTGAAGCCATTTTACTACTATGCCTCGCCTCAACTCTTTGTTTTTGCCTCAGAAATTAAAGCGCTATTTTGTTTGCCAGAAGTGCCCCGGCGGCTGAACGAAGTGCGGATGGGCGACTTTTTGGCCCTGAGTTTGGATGATCTGGTCCTGACCAGCTATCAAGATATTGTGCGGTTGCCGCCCGCCACTGGCATGATCGTGAATGCAGCGGGTGTCCGACTGCAAACCTACTGGACGCTGGATCCCCAGCGGGAGTTGCGTCTAGACTCTGATGAAGCCTATGCCCAAACCTTTCGGCATATTTTTACTGAAGCGGTTCGCTGTCGGCTGCGGAGTGCGTTTCCCATCGGCAGTCACCTGAGCGGCGGCTTGGATTCGTCGTCGGTGGCCTGTGTGGCTCGTAATCTGTTGCAGGCGGAGCAGCAACCATTGCATACGCTGTCTTTAATCTTTGACGCCGTGCCACAGTGTGATGAGCGTTCCTATATCAATACTGTGCTCGCCCAAGGCGGCATGATCCCCCACTTTATTCATGGCGATCAGTTCAGCGCTTTGTCCAATCTGGATGAAGTGTTTGAGTATGAAGATGAGGCCCTGCTGGGTCCGAGCCATAGCTATCCCTGGTATCTGAATCAGTTGGCCAGTCAACACAATTTGCGTGTCTGCTTAGATGGTTTCGATGGCGATACGGCGGTGGGACATGGCGTCCGACGGCTGACGGAATTGGCGCTGCACCTGCAATGGGAGACCTTTGCCCATGAAGCCCGCAGTGTGGCGATTCACTTTGCGGGGTTGGGAGCGTCGCCCCAGGGCTTACTCGTGAACCATGGGTTTCCAGCATTGCGGCAGTTTGCGCGGCGGGGGCAGTGGCTGAAGTTTGGGCGATCGCTGAATCAAATCCACCGCCATTTCAACATTTCACGCAAGGCACTCCTGAAGGAATGCGGCCTCAAAGCCTTGATTCCCGCTGGGCTACAACGGCACTGGCAGCGGCGACAGACATCATCCCCGGCCCGTCTTAGCCCCCTTGGCGAATCGGGCCTTTGCCAAGCGGATTGGCCTGGAGCAACGTCTGGGGAAATTGAACACCGCTGTCCCCATGACCGTGCGCCAAGAGCAGTGGCAAGCCCTGACCCAGGGCTGCATGGCCTACACCCTGGAACAGGTCGATCAATTTGCCGCCCGGTTTGGAGTGGAAATGCGCCATCCGTTCATGGACAAGCGGCTAGTGGAGTTTTGCTTGGCGCTCCCGGCAGAGCAAAAGCTGTGCGACGGCTGGACGCGGATGATTATGCGGCGAGGGTTGGAGGGAATATTGCCGGAGGAAATTCAGTGGCGGGGCGGCAAAATGAATGCTACGCCTAACTTTGTGGATGGGTTGGTGAATCGCGATCGCCAGCTTCTGGACGCGGTCATGACGTCTAAACTGACGTATCTCCAGGATATGGCGGATTTAGAGGTCCTGACTGCGGCTTACCAGCGCATTACGGCTCAGTCCCCCGCTCCAGAGGCCGATCACATCCTGGTGTGGCAAGGGGCGAGTCTGGCCGCTTGGCTAGAGCATCACGACTCGATGTTCTAGGTCATGGGCTCAGGCGAGCGGGTTCAAGTTTCGGGGTGTATTTGGAGTGGATTCAGGGGTGGATCTGTAGGGTTTTCATTAGATTTAACCTCTGCCCATTCAACGACAATGGATTGACGATAGCAATTTAAAAAGAAAAAAGAGGAAAAACCTATGAAACCCTACAATCGGCCCCAACTGACGGTCTACGGCACGGCCAAAACGATCACGCAAGGGTTTGATCACCACAATGATAAGGAGATGGCTCCGCTCGTGGCAGAAGCAATGCACGACCGCGACCACCGCCCCCGGAACGGTTCCTGCGATTTCGGTTGATGCGCGCTTGAAAAGTTGGGCAAGCACCCTTGGCAGGCCCAAATAAAGCATGGAAGCGATTCCTGTCTTGATCTGGGCCGTAAGTCCAATCAGAAAGGGGCACTACCGGACCATGTTTGACATTCAATCTACGAAAATTAGGAGACTCCTATGAAGAAGTACAAAAGTCCCCGGTTGGTGACCTACGGCAACGTAGAAACCTTAACCCAAGCCAATGGAAACGGCTCAGCTAACGATTTCTTTATCTTTACGGGTGATATTACTGGTCAGGTTCCAGGCTCAACCTTTGGAGCATCTGGATCAGGTAACGTAAATGCAACACCACCTTCCATAAAAAATAGCCTGTTTCTAGCCTTAGAAGCGTTAATACGTTAGCGGATTGGAGGGTTATCTACGGATACACCCAAAACCAAGACCAGGGACCAATACATTGGGGTAGTTTGGGGGAGGCAATTGGCACTTGCCCCGTGCCAATTACTCAACGCCAGAGAGCCACTTTTATTGGTCCCTTTTCTCACTCCATTAGTTCTTTTCCAGCCTATTCTTTTCCACCCTATTGATTCTATTGAATCGCTCAGTCATTCGTTATCAACGTGCATTACAGAAGACGATGTAACACAGATGCTTTCCAAAATTGAAGCAAATAACACGAGGCCATGAACCTAATCCCTAGATAGTTTATTGAATCAAAACTCAATTCGACTTGTAACTTTATGTAAAACTAATAATCTATGAAAATTTATCATGCCTATAACTTAGTGATTTATTCAGAGCTATCCATCCCAGAACTGACGCCCTATTCTGGAGCTTCATCAACGGATTGGCCTCGCCGATCCTCTGACGTGCTAGCCACTGATGTGCCCTTTGCACCCGATGCCGATGTCGTCATTCGCTTTGGCAATGTCCAGCGGGAAGCCGACCACTATGTTGACCCCACGCGAGACGATCCAAGCTACTTGTTTGTCCGTGAGGATGGCGTGGGCGCATTCTTTATCCGTCAAGGTTGTGAGATTGTGATTGACCCAGTGAAACATTTCGATGCGGGCTACCTGCGAACCTTGTTGCTGGGTCCGGTTTTTGCAATTTTGCTCCGGCAGCGGGGGCTGTTGGTACTGCATGCCAGCGCTGTCAAAATGGGTGACTGTGCCGTGGCGTTTCTAGGGGGATCGGGCTGGGGTAAATCAACCCTGGTGACGGCCTTTCACCAGCGGGGAAATACGGTGCTGACGGATGATGTAATGCCCTTGCAGATGGATGGAGGGTTGTCGCTGGTGCTGCCATCCTATCCCCAATTTAAATTGTGTCCGGATGCGGCAGCGTCCTTTGGCAAAGAAGAAGAACTGGTACCCATTTTTCAGGGCGCGGGCAAACTCGCCTACAGCATTACCGATGGATTTCAGCACACCCCACTGCCACTCCAGCACATTTATATTTTGGGCAAAGGCGATCGCCATGCCATTGTTCCTGTTGCCCCACAACTGGCATTTATGGAACTGGTGCAACACACCCGGGCCATGATTAGCCTGACTCAAGCCCCATTTCTGGCCGCGCATTTTCAACTCTGTACCCAACTGGTGAAAACGGTTCCGGTTTCGCGCTTTATCCGCAGGCCCGCCCTGGAAGAGTTGCCCCGCCTGATGGACATGATCGAGGCGGATGTGGCGCAATCGGTAAAACCAGATTTGGTCGGAGTGCCCTAGGCATCGGCCCCAGATGCCCCTACCCCTCAATTCGCTTAGTTCACTCTCTAGAAGCCGCCCCCCGTGAACGCCACCCTCCGCCATGCCAAAACCATCCTCCGCCAGGGACACAACACTGGCTCCCTAATTTGGGCCGCTGCCCGCTACTGGAGCTGTGTCTGGGTGGGCCTATTGGTGATTCAAGGCATCCTGCCCGGAATGACCGTATACCTAACGCGGCACGTCGTCGATAGCCTGGTCGGAGCCGTGGGTGCAGGCATCTCCTGGCACAGTATCCAATCGGTGCTGCTGCCCGCCAGTGTGATGGCTGGAGTCCTGGTTTTGCAGCAGGTGCTGGATGGCGTCAGCAGTTGGGTCAATACGGCCCAGTCGGAACTGATTCAAGACCATGTGAGCGATCTGATTCAGAAAAAATCCGTCGAAATTGACTTCTCTCGCTATGACAGCTCTGACTACTATGACCAGCTCGAACGGGCGCGGGGCGGAGCCGCAGGGCGATCGCTGGCCATGCTGGGCAATGTCGGGGGCATCGTGCAAAACAGCATTACTCTGCTCACCCTGGCCGCAATTTTATTGCCCTATGGCCTCTGGCTGCCGATCATTCTGGTCCTGAGTGCGCTGCCCGCATTCTATATTGTGCTGCGACTCAATCGGCAGCAGTATCAGTGGAACCAAAAAATCACCACCGATCAGCGCTGGCTGATGTACTACGAATTACTGCTGACCAACAGCGCCGTAGCCGCCGAAGTCCGCCTGTTTGACTATGGTGACTACATTCGCACCGCTTACCAACGGATTCGTAAACGCCTGCGGCAAGAACGATTGGCGCTGGTTCAGAGCCAAGGACTAGGCCGATTCGGGGCGGGCCTGATTGCCCTCACGCTCTCTAGCTTAGCCCTAGTGTGGATGGGACATCAATTGCTTTTGGGTGTGCTCAAGCTGGGTGATCTGGCGCTGTTTTATCAGGCGTTTACCCGAGGCCAGGGCATGGTCAGCGCTATTTTTGGGGGACTCGGGCAGCTCTATCAAAATAGTTTATTTATGGGTGACTTGTTTGATTTCCTGAAGCTGCAGCCCCAAATTGTCGATCCACCCCAGCCATTGCCCCTGCCGCAGTCCATGCAGTCCGGCATTCAGTTTAAAGGGGTGCGATTTTGCTATCCTGGGGCACCCCAGTCCCACCTTGGATAACTTTAATTTAACGATTCCGGCAGGCCAGATTGTGGCGATCGTGGGCGACAATGGCGCGGGCAAAAGCACACTGATTAAGTTACTCTGCCGACTCTACGATCCCCAGGCTGGATGCATCGAAATCGATGGGCAAGATATCCGCCAATTTTCCGTCAAGGCGCTGCGGCGATTCATTACCGTGCTGTTTCAGTCTCCCATTCCCTACTACACGACGGCCACGGAGAACATCACCCTCAGTGATATTCACACGCCACCGCCCGCCGGGGCCATTGAAGCTGCGGCTAGGGCCGCTGGCATCCACGACAAGCTGCTGAGTTTGCCCAGTGGGTACCAAACCCTATTGGGCAAGCTGTTTCCCGAAGGTACGGAGTTGAGTGGTGGCCAGTGGCAGCGGTTGGCTCTCGCCCGAGCTTTTTTCCGTCAGGCTCCGCTGATTATTTTGGATGAGCCGACCAGTGCCATGGATTCCTGGGCCGAGTTTGACTGGTTAAAGCGGTTTCGTCACCTGGCCCACGGGCGCACGGCGGTGGTGATTACCCATCGGTTTACCTTGGCCATGCAGGCGGATGTGATCCATGTGATGCGGGCGGGCCAAATTGTGGAAACGGGCACCCACCGTGAGCTGTTGGATCAGGCTGGAATCTATGCCCAATCGTGGCGATCGCAAATGGAAACGCCTGCCGATGCAGCAGTTGAAGCCCTGGACACCGCCAATAGCCCTGCTCAAAATCTCGCCGGAAAATTCTCACCATAGGGTTTTCTCGGGCAAACCATGCCGCCATCCCCACACTGTCGTCTCATCCTCAAGGCCATGTGAATCCTATGCAAACAACCCGCTTGCCGCATTCGCCCGATCTACCTTCGCCAGACCCGCTACAGTCGGTGCCCCAGAACGTTCAGCCGCCCATCTCGCCAGAAATGAATTTGCTGATCGACTGTGCCCGCACCCAGATTGCCGATCCAATGGCGCAACACATTCGGGCGCTCTGTGGCTCGGCGTTGGATTGGGCGGTGCTGTTGCAGCTTGCCCAGCAGCATCGCCTGCTGCCCTTGCTGTACATTAACCTGAACACCATTTGTCCGGAGTTAGTGCCCGCGCCCATACTGCAAGAGTTGCAAAGGCTCTATCGACAAAACGGGCTACACTGTCGTCTCATCCTCAAGGTCATGTCCTCCAGGTCATGTGAATCCTATGCCAACACCCTGCTTGCCGCATTCGCCCAATCTAGATTCGCCAGATCGGCTACAGTCAGTGCCCCAGAACGTTCAGCCGCCCATCTCGCCAGAAATGAATTTGCTGATCGACTGTGCCCGCACCCAGATTGCCGATCCAATGGCGCAACACATTCGGGCGCTCTGTGGCTCGGCGTTGGATTGGACGGTGCTGTTGCAGCTTGCCCATCAGCATCGCCTGCTGCCCTTGCTGTACATTAACTTGAACACCATTTGTCCGGAGTTAGTGCCCGCGCCCATACTGCAAGAGTTGCAGAGCCTCTATCGACAAAACGGACTGCATAATCTCCGCTTTACAGGGGAGCTGATCCAACTCTTGAAGAGCTTAAAGGCACAGGGGTTTGAGGCGGTGCCCTTTAAAGGCCCGGTGTTGGCGATCGCGGCCTATGGAAATTTGAACCTGCGGATGTTTGGCGATCTGGATATTTTGGTACAGACCAAAGACTATCTGCCCGTCCGGAACTTCCTGATCAGCCAAGGCTATAGGACGGGTGAATCATGGCATTTTTCCAAAGCAGAAGAAGAAGCCCATATCACCTGGTTTGGTGAATGTGCCCTCATCCACCCGGAGCGGCGGGTCTCGATTGACCTGCATCAACGTTTAGTCGCGGGCTATTTATTTCGACTTTCTAGAAACTTTGATGCGATCTGGACGCGGCTAAAACCGATCGCGATCTTAGAAAAAACGGTGGAAAGCCTCAAGCCGGAGGACTTGCTTTTATATCTATGCATCCATGGCACCAAGGATTTCTGGCAACGCCTCACTTGGATCTGTGATATTTCCGAATTGATTGAGAGACACCCCACACTGCAATGGGATGAAGTGTTCGAGCAAGCCAAAGAACACGGGCAGAGCGGATGCTGCGCTTAGGGCTGGCCCTCGCGCATCAGATTTTAGGCACAGTCTTACCCTCCTGAAATTCAGGCCAAGATCCGAACGGATGTCTCCCTGGAGCGGGTAGTCTAGCGACCTCCGCCAGAAGATATACCACAACACAAACACACCACCCGGCAGGGTGACACCCAATGAGTTTTGGTACTACATGCAAGTGATGGACAATTGGCTAGAGCGCTTACATCTTAGCCGCCTCTACCTATGGCATTGGACGTTCTTTTCAGTGCAGAAATGGATTCGGCCCACCGCTAACGATCGCCTGTTTTGTCAATTGCCGGATGCTTGGTACGGTCTGTACTATCTGATTCGTCCTTTCCGCTTAACAACTAAACTGCTGGGTTTAGCGAGACGGCACCCGTAATGCACTGGGCGGATCGCGCGATCGCCCGCTTTCGGGGAAAGGAGTACGCCAGAACTGGCCTATACTTGAAGGTGACTAAGATCTGATATTTCCTTCCGCTCCCGCAGGGGAGAGCGAGTTGTGATGTACCAACCGACTTATCCAAGCAATGCCCCCCGACCTCCGGCGGAAACGTTGCCCACGATGTACGATTTGCCCAGTGAAGATCCGGAGGATCTTGATCTGAGCAATGCGCCGCGACCTCCGGCAGAAGTGCTGCCCACGATGTACGATTTGCCCAGTGAAGATCCGGAGGAGCCCGGTTTGCCCGATGAATTTCATGATTTTCAGCCGAAGTTGCTGCGTGAGACGTATCAGCGGATCGGGGAGGGTGTGGAGCCAGTGTTTATCGGGGCTGACCTGAATCTTTATTACGATGCCCGCCATCCGCGTTGGTATAAACGCCCGGATTGGTTTTTGGTGTTGGGGGTGATCTCGGGAACGCAGCAAAGCGATTTGCGGTTGAGCTATGTGACGTGGCAAGAGGGCGTTGACCCATTTTTAGTGGTGGAGCTGCTGTCACCGGGAACGGAGGCGGAGGATTTGGGGCAGACGTTGCGCGAGGTGAATCAGCCGCCAACAAAGTGGCATGTGTATGAGCAAATTTTGCGGATTCCTTACTATGCCGTGTTTGACCGCTACACGATGCAGTTTCGCTTGTTTCGGCTAGTGGCCACGCACTATGAAGAACTCCCACTGGACGATCGCCGCTATTGGTTTGCGGAGTTGCAGTTGGGTCTGGGGGTGTGGTCGGGCCGGTATAGCGGCGTGGAGGGCCAATGGTTGCGTTGGTATGACGGGGCGGGGCATTGGCTGGCGACGGCGGTGGAGCGGGCGGAACAGGAAGCCCAACGGGCGGACCGATTGGCGGCTCGGTTGCGATCGCTCGGCATTGATCCGGACCAAATTGATGACTAATATTGATGACCAAATTGAGGCGTAGGCGATCGCGTTGGGGGCGGCGAGACTCCGATCCATTGCACGGCCTCGGGGTGATGGCGTCGCTTGGGCGATAGAATAAAATAAGCAGGGCTAGAATCAGCAGAACTTGCGTCACCCATGAGGACTGCATGATTTCCCTTCAGTACTTCGTTCCAGAGGGTTTCCGCGATCGCGCCACAACCGATTACAGGACCGCCTGGTATTGTACTGCGGGGGATTAGTTGGGCAACCTATCAAGCACTGGTGCGCGAACTTGAGTGCCAACCAACCAAACGCTTCACCTATGATCAGGGTCTGCTGGAAATTTTCATGCCCCTACCCCCTCATGAAAGCTATAAGCGCTGGACCGGTCGTTATTCAAAACGAGGCCACCATCCGGGGGAAAATGAACATCGATTTAGCGATCGACCCACCACCGGATTTGGCCATCGAAATTGATATCACGAGTCCGTCACTGCCTCGCTTACCGATCTATGGAGCGCTGGGGATTCCTGAGGTCTGGCGGTTTGATGGAGAAAACATGGTGCTGCTTGCCCTTGTCGGTGGTAGCTATCAGGAAATCCAAACTTCGATCGCGCTGCCCAGGGTGACTCCAGCCGTTTTGCAAACCTGGCTGAGCCAAGCAATCACGATGGGCGAAACCCATTGGGCCAAGGCCCTGCGTCGCTGGGTCCGGGAGCAATCAACTCGGGCAACAGAGCTGAATTAAACAGGCAAAACGTCACGGTGGGGCTTGAGACGGATTATACCGGTGCCGATTTTCTCTACCAATACTCCGGACACTTTTGCCGACGTTTGCCATGCGGGTTTGAAGCACCTGGCGGTCATCTCAGAGGGGATGGCTGTGAAGTTAAGCGAGTATTGGTTGTGCGAAGTCTGTAGGGGATATGACTTTGAGGTGCCCTTTGATAACAATCAAGCGGAGCGCGATATTCGCATGATGAAGTTGAAGCAGAAAATCTCAGGTTCGTTTCGCTCTCAGGCTGGGGCTCAGATGTTCTGTCGCATTCGCGGCTATCTCTCTACTCTCAGGAAACAAGGCATTGATGTGTTGGATGCCTTGACGAGTCTTTTTATGGGCGATCTTATCGTCCCCGACTTCTCCGCTGAGTAGTTACCGCCTATCAATGAATGGGGGCGCTGGATGAGTGCAGGCGGGCGATCGCCTAGGCCCTGTTATCTGCTTAGCCCGAACAACTTAACCCCAACACCTCACCCGAACACCTGAGGTCAAATTAACTTAGCCCGGAACAAACCGTAACGACACCCCATTGATGCAGTAGCGTTTCCCTGTGGGCTTCGGTCCATCTTCAAATACATGTCCCAGGTGCCCGCCGCAGCGCCGACACTTCACTTCCACCCGCGTCATCGCAAAGGATTTGTCGATGGTGGTTTCCACAGCCCCGTCAATCGGCGCATAGAAGCTAGGCCAACCGGTCGTACTGCTATATTTGGTTTTTGCAGTGAATAGTGGCAATTCGCAACCGGCACAAAAAAAAGTCCCCTGACCCCGTTCCTGATCTAAAGGACTGCTGCCAGCACGCTCTGTACCCTGCTGACGCAACACCCGAAATTGCTCTGGAGTAAGAATTTTGCGCCATTCCTGTTCGGTTTTAACAATTTTGAATGCCGGGTTTGCTGTTGTTGCTAGGGATTCTCTAGCTCTTCGCGGTACATAGTGGGACAAGCCGACGGTGCCAACTATCGCGGTGGCTGTCCATAGGAAATATCGTCTTTTCATGGGGCAGTGTGTTCCTGTTGCGGTTCAGAAGATAATTTCAGGGGGTAATTTAGCTGCTAACTCAACGGGGACTGACGCAATCGCAATCGCGCAATCGTACTCTCAATGAAATGATGCGCAAATACTCTGAATGGGTGGTGAGGAATATCTGAAAGTCCGCTAAGAATAGCGCGATCGCACCTGCGTCTGGTGAGTCAAATATCAGCTATCGGGTATCAACTATCACGCTTTCAACGTCATTATCTATGCCATGATCCAGAGACAGGCGCGATCGCAGAACTAGATGAAGGACTCCCTCAAACGCATTCAAGTCGGGGCCACCTGCTTTGCCCTTATTTTCGGCATGGCCGTCACCGGCTATCGGATGGCGGGTTGGAGTCTATTGGATGCCATTTACATGGTCGTGATTACAGTATTTGGCGTGGGCTTTGGCGAAGTCAGGCCCATGAGTCCTTATCTGCGCATTTTTACCATTTTTGTCATCGTGTCAGGATATACCGCCGTCGCCTATATCGTCGGTGGATTTCTGCAACTGATTACCGAAGGCGAAATTAACCGAGCATTGGGAGCCAGACGCATGAAAAAGGACATTGCGACCCTCAAACAGCATGTGATTATCTGTGGCTACGGGCGACTGGGACAAATCCTCGCGCACAAAATGGTGGAATCTCAACAGCCCTTTGTCATTATTGACAATAGCCTCAACCGGGTGGAAACCGTGGCGGCCATGGGCTATTTGGTTTGTCACGGTAATGCCACAGATGAAGAAATTTTGGAAGCGGCGGGCATTCAACAGGCCAAGGCCCTGACGACGGTATTGCCAGATGATGCGGCCAATGTGTTCATTACTCTGACCGCGCGCAGCCTCAATCCGAATTTGGTGATTCTGGCACGGGGGGAGTTTCCTTCTACTGAAAAAAAGCTGAAGCAAGCGGGGGCGGATCATGTCGTCCTGCCTGCCACGATCGGGGCGCTGCGCATGGCTCACATGATTACGCATCCGGCGGCGATCGAGTTCCTGGACCAAAACGATGGCCGGAGCAATCTGGATGAACTGCTGGCTCAAATCGACGTGCAATTGGACGAGTTTGCCATTCCTCCCCATTCGCCCCTAGTGGGGACCAGTCTGGGGGATCTGCTCGTGCGGGGCAAGCGTAATTTTATTATTGTGGCGTTGCGCCGTGCTACTGGGAAAACCTTGACTAACCCCAGCGATACCATTCGTCTATCCGAAGGAGATACGCTGATTTTGATGGGCCATAAGGGGGATATTCCGCAAATTGCACAGCATTATGCACTGCAACGACAAATGAAGTACCGGGGAATCCGAGCGCGGTAGGAAGCCCCATCGTAGCCCTTGGGAATTAGCTGGGGGATTCTAATGGGGGAATTTATGGATGCCGTGTTTAGTTGTCTGACTTGGTCTCTGACTTGCTTTCTGGCTGGCGACTCAAACTTCGCACGATCGCCAGATATTGGCCTAAGAAGGGTAATCCACCGATCGCGGGTAACACATACCGCGATGTGCACAACACGCCCAAAGCGGCTGCGGTTTGGGCATTAAAAAACGGTTGATAGAACACAATCAGGGCGGCATCCCGTGTCCCGACACCCGCAAAGGTTAGCGGTAGTAAACCCGCCAAAATCGCCAACGGCGACAGGGCTAAATTGGTGATAAACGGCGTCCAGGCTTTGAGGGCCAGGATAAAAAACCAGATTTGCAGCAAATGCAGAAACCAAATAAAGATCGACGTGAGGGTGATGGTGAGAAATTGGCGGCGATCGCCCCAGAAGTACCCATGCATCTCGAGCCAAGAATCGCGGAGTTTGGAGAGCTTTAGCTTGATTTTTGGTGGGGCGATCGCTTGGACTATATCAAAAAACAACCGGGCAAACCCTTGGGACCCTAGGAGCAACGCCAACAGTAAAAATCCCCCCAGCACACTGGCCGTCATCACGCCAAACAGCCAGTCCTTGTGGGGATACAGGACCAACCCAAAGGCGCACCACAGCAGCAGCGATAGCATGTCACACGCTTTCTCAAAAATCACCAGCGACAGGGACAGAGCGCCACTCAAATGACCGCGCTCCCGCATGAAATAGGCTTTGGCAATGTCACCCATTTTCGAGGGCAGCACCATATTCAGGACACTGGCCACCAAAATGAGGCGATTGGCCTCGCCAAAGCTCAGACTGGCGTTTTTGCCCCGTTGCCGATTTGGCATGAGCTGCTGCAATCGCCAAGCTGTGATCAGGGTAATCGGGATCACCATAGCCAGACTGATGGCCATCCACGGGCGATCGCACTGCTGCAACACAGCCACCAATCCACGAGCATCAATCTTCCAGTAGATCACCCCCAAAATCAAAAGGCTAACGGCGATGGAAACTAAACGCTTCATGACAATTTTGGTAAAGGGGGCGGGCCAGCAGCAGCCTCTGTTAAGGCTACCATTCCTCACCGAGCGCTTGGCTCCTAAACCGGGGCTTCTAAACCTCGGGCCTAAGCCTCGGGGCCTAAACCTTGGCCACCGCGATCGCCCGCACCTCAGCCGCGCGATCAAAGAGCACACGAGGTTTTAGCAAAATGCGACAGAGCAGCCACAGCGATCGCAGTTCGCCGGGACTGTTATAGCGTTGCCACTGTCCGGGACGGCAGAAGAGCATTTCCACTAAGCGACGCTGTTGGGCAAGCTCGACGGTTTGAAATTGCACCCGTACCGAGGGAAATCCCTCATCCACACCGCTATGGGTGACGACGCCCTTCAGGGGCAGATCCTCCTCCAAAATTTCTAGGGTTACGGGCAGTTCGGCACCGGGAGCCAGAGGAGGGGAATCCAGATTGAGTCAACTGCACTTCGGCTCCTCCCTCGGACATCATGGTGGTGATTCCCAAAAACTGACGGCGTTGGGGCTGTGTCGATGCCGGTTGCTCGGCTGGCATCGGTTCCGGCGTATCCACCCGCAACCAGATGGTTCGGCGTAAATCAAACCAGTCATTCGGATCGGGTTTGGGCACATCCAGCAAAATTAATAGGGCAATGCCGATCATCACCAGGTTGTATAGACTCCAGAGCCAGCCGAGGCCGATCCCTTTGACTTGGAGGGCAATGTCCGGAGACACGGTGGTTTGCCATGCCCCTTTAACCATGCACAGGCCCAGATTGCGCCACAGGCTGACGGCAGTCATCCCGAACAGCCCAATCAGCGGCAGAGCTAGATTCCAGTTGAAGGAAAAGCGATCGCGGGAGCCCCCCTTTGGCGTCACCTGAAACCCTTTAGAAAAAGGATTCAGGAACACTTGCAACACCGTCAACGCGAGGGGAAAGGTCAACACGAGGGAATAAATATCCGACAGCAGGGCCGAACGCGATCGATGGTTTAACCAGGCAAACACCGTCAACTGCACCAAGTAGTAGGGCAGAAAGAAATACATCGTCTCTTCTGGAGTGGCCCGCAGGGGAATAATGCCCACAGAATAGACCAAGGGCACCAGCAGATAACCGACGCGGGACAAACTCGTAAACCAGTGCAGCAAGCCTTCCAGATGGGCCAACCGCTGCAACGGCGTCAAGCCGGGAATCGTCAGGGGATTGGCTTCGATGAAAAAGGCTTGCAGCGTGCCCCGCGCCCAACGCAGGCGTTGGGTAGCATGGGCAGCCATGTCATCGGCGGCCAGTCCAGCACTGAGCTTTTCATCCAGATACACAAGCTGATAGCCCTGGGCCGACAGGCGAATGCCCGTGAAGTAGTCTTCGCTGAGGGAATCGGTAACAAAGCCTCCCGTGGCTTCCAGGGCTTTACGGCGCACCACAAAGGAGGTGCCGGAGCAAATGACACTGCCAGCACCATCCCGAATGGGTTGAATTTGGCGATAGAAGACTTCTTCTTCCGGGGTGAGGATGTTTTCTAAGCCGAGATTGCGGGCGATCGGGTCGGAATTATAGAAGCTCTGGGGGGTCTGGACGAGGCCGATGGTATCATCCTGGAAAAATCCGACGGTGCGGGTGAGAAAGTTGCGGGTGGGAACAAAGTCGGCATCAAAGACAACAATCAAGTCGCCATCGGTTTGGGCGATCGCGTGATTCAGATTTCCCGCTTTGGCATGGAGATTATCCGGTCGGGTCCGGTACTCACAGCCCAAGTCGGCGGCCAGGGCCTGAATTTCGGGACGGCGGGTGTCGTCTAGTAAATAGATCCGTTTATGGGCATAGTCCAGGGCCTGACAGCCAATGATCGTCCGACGCAGAATAAAGGGCGGTTCGTTATAGGTCGGAATGAAAATATCAACGCTGGGCGTAAATTGACCGGATTGGACGGCGACCGCGCAGGCATCGGCCTGCTGCCGGCGATCGCGCACTCGGAGCATCAGAAAAAGTTGAATGGTGCCGCTGCTCAACATCACCAACTCCAGCACAAATAAGCCCACACTGACGAGGCCAGTTGTGGCATTGGAGAGGTTCAGGGTGGAGAGCGATCGCCACAGCAAATAGCGCCCGGTCAACACCAGCAAAATGGTAACGACGATGGTGCGGGACCAGGGACGGGGGACGGGGGAAACTTTCATAATCCCCCAGGCGACTACAAACAAAATCACGGTTGGTGCAATCAAGTATTCCCCGGCCACCATGGGTACGGCTAACCACAGGGGCGGGGACTCCTGCATCCGATTCAGTTGCCAGAAAATGCGCCCAATCGTATTCTCATGGGCAAACCAGGCCGCACAAATGCCCGCCGTCAGCAACAGTACAGCCACCATCACCAGCGTGGCCGTGGGGGGGCGTAAGGGCGATCGCCGTCGCGGTTTCGGGATCACAGGTTGACTCACGTCCGAAATTGTCATGCCGGGAATTCTCCAACAGAGGGTGATCACGCATTCATCTTGGGCCTTGTAGCGCCCAAAACAGAGCCGGCCAAGGGGTTCAAGGTAACTACGTCAAGGCATTGGACTTAGATTCACGGGAGACAGCGAGATTCCACCTTAAAACAGATGCCAAACCAGATGCCTGCCTCCCCCGCTACAGACTACAGAATTTTTCATCACGTGTGTTGAATAGGAACCTGGAGCCAGGTCGATAGTTCATAGGCGAGCCAGTCTAATTCTTGCTCCGTCAAGGGAGGATTTTCGCCCAGCTCAAAGGCGTGATTGCCTGCCCACAGCGTCAAGAGCGGGGCCACTAGGGGCGCGCTTGCCTCCTCCTGGTGGCGATAATTGAGGTGCTGGGGAGCAGTCCGGGCTGCTGTCAGCGATTGCCCCAGCCCTAGCCTTGGGCCAAGAGAAATTGTTTGGGCATCAATATAAAGCCGCATTTGTCCCCATAGTGGCGGGATCAGTGGAGCGGGGATCAGAATTTCTAGGGATTCTGCGTCCTTAATCAGCACAACCTGCGTACTGGGGGGCTGAGCCACGGGTACGCCCTGGGTGAGTAACCGATGCTCCAATGTTTGTAGTGCGTCTTGGGCCGAGCGCGCCCGCAGATCCAAATTCATCTCTGTCAGCCATTGCAGCCAGGTGGCAAACTCTGGGCTGATGTTGGACATCTGGCTAAAGTCAATCCGCCCGCCCTGATGGGGAAAGTTGGATGGCTGGGTCGCCGTTAGCAACGCCGTCAGGGTCATGCCCACACTGTATAGGTCCGAAGCCAGCACGGCTCGTCCCAAAAATTGCTCCGGCGGCATATAGCCATAGGTGCCCACCACAGTAAACTCGTCGGGATGGTGGTGTCCCTCCGTGCGGACAGAGCCAAAGTCCACCAGATGAATCCGTCGGTTGGCCACCAGAATATTTCCGGGTTTAATATCCCGATGCACCACAGGGGGCGACTGGCTATGGAGGTAAATCAGAATTTTGAGCAACCCGCGGGCGACCTGGATGGCGTTAGCCTCGGACAGGGGTATCCCCTGTTGCAACCGCTGACCGAGGGATTGCCCCGCCACATAGCTACGGACTAGGGCGATCGCCTTGGCCCCTGGGAGCGGCTGCTCAAAGAAATCCAGATAGCGGGGAATGGCTGGATGAGACAGCGATCGCAAAATCTCTACTTCCCGCTCAAACAGCTTCAGATCGTCCCAGTCTAGGTGTTCATCTAAACGCAATATCTTGATGACCACGGGGGTTTGGGTTATCTGATCCAGGGCCAACAGAGTCCAGCGCCCAGATTGTTGCCCCCCAGATTGTTGCCCCAGATATTGCTGGACGATGTAGCGATCGCCCAAAATTTTTCCAACCATGATTGCGGTGCACTCCTCATTTCCTGGGTCAGACCCGTTTTCCCCCGGACCGGAATAATTCGGGGTAGCCTGTCCAAGTTTCTGAACAGGCACAGGGTCAGACCCTGGCGTTCTCTAAATTTCTGACAGACCGACGAATTTCTAAACGTTGAAGCTGCACCGCTGACTCTATTCCTTAATAACTCATAACGCAAAACTTAACACCTGTTCCTTTATCTTTATATTTATGACTGTTTCCAAATCCTCCCTGCGCGAGCAACAACACCCCGCGATTCGTCACCTTGCCGATCGCATTGAGACGCAATGGCATCGCTATTTAGATCTGTCGCCCTATCCCTTCCCGGCTGAACTGGGCTATGTCGAAGGGCGGTTGGAAGGCGAAAAGCTGGTGATTGAAAATAGGTGCTACCAAACCCCCCAATTCCGCAAACTGCACCTGGAGTTGGCCCGAGTCGGCACAGCCTTGGATATCTTGCACTGCGTCATGTTTCCCCGTCCAGAATATGACCTGCCCATGTTTGGCACGGATCTGGTCGGGGGCCGGGGCCAAATTAGTGCGGCGATCGCTGACCTGTCCCCCACTAATCCAGATCGCCGCCTGCCTGTCTATTACCAGAGCGCCCTGAAAGCGTTGCCGCCGATCGCATTCGCCCAGCCTCGGGATCTGCCGGAGTGGGGAAATATTTTCTCGGAATTTTGCCTGTTTGTCCGGCCCAGTAGTGGAGCTGAGGAAACGGCCTTTGTGGATCGGGTGACGGCGCTACTGCAACTGCACTGTCAGCAGGCGATTGCCACTCCTGCCACTCCGGAACGCCAAGCCGAACTTCTGCGCGGCCAGCGGCATTACTGCACGCAGCAGCAGCAAAACGACAAAACCCGTCGGGTTCTCGAAAAAGCCTTCGGCACCGATTGGGCAGATTATTATATGACCACTGTTTTGTTTGACAGTGTATAGATTTAGGGCATAGAGTCTGCGTAGCCTGAGCGGGTTAGCGATCGCCAAAGCGTGCCCCCGTCCGCCCGGTGAACAACCACAGCATAGACCGTCCACAGTCCCGCAGCGTGCGGGCCCAGGATTCGGACCGGCCTGGACTGGAGGCCAGGGGCATAGGCGTAACAGCAATGCCCTGACTGCCAAATACCAGGGTGGCGATCGCCTGGGCACGGAGCATGTGGAAGTCGGATGTAATCAGGTAAACGTGTTGAATGTGGCGCTGTTTAAAATCAGGCACCAGGGTTGTAAAGTTGGTGACGGTGTCGGTGGCGCGTCGGTCTAGGTGCACCCGATCATCCGCAATGCCTACCTGCCGAAATATCCCCTGGGCATAGTCATGGGCGGTGCCTGAGGAGACCCAAATGTCCAGTTGGGGATAGCGCTGGGCAAACTGGGCGGCAAAAAATTCCCGGTCTGGGCCGCCACCGAGGACCAGAATGGTTTGGGGGAGAGGGGCTTGGTGGAGGGCGATCGCAATACGGAGGGGAATGATGCTCCACATTACCAGCAGGGCTATTCCCAAGGCCCAAATTAATTGAGACCGTCTTAACTGAGACCGCTGGTGGAGCCATTTCTGCCACCGCTGGAGTATGGCGTTGCGCTTGGTCATCATGGCTATCCGTTAACCCAGCAATGGCCCAGCAATGGCCCAAGAATAGCAAGAGTGCTCAATAAAAAAAGTGCTCAGATCACTTCTCTCAAAGTATGGCACATCCACAGGTTGCGGCGGAAACCTATGAGGGACGGGCAAAAAACCAACAGTGGATTTCGGCTGCGCTCAATCCACAGGCCAATCGACGAGGAGACCAATCGATGAGGAGACCAATCGACGAGGGCTGAGCGCAGTGGATTTCGACTACGCTCAATCCACAGGCCAATACCCAATCTACGTGCCAATCGATGAGGGCTGAGCGTAGTCGAAGCCCGGTTGCAAGAACTCTATTAACCCGCAAGCTCAGTGCCATTGCTGGATTTATGGCGTGGTCAATACTTCCGACGACAGGCGCTTGAATTCCAGGCGTTCGGTATCTCCCACGTCTACAAAAATGGTATCACCGTCAGCAAAGTCGCCCCGCAGAATGGATTTGGCGATCGCCGTTTCCAACTCCCGCTGGATTGCCCGCTTCAGCGGACGGGCCCCGTAGACAGGATCGTAGCCCACATCGGCGAGAAAATCGAGGGAGGCATCGGAGAGCTTCAGGGACATCTTGCGATCGCTTAACCGACGGCTCAACCGAGCCACCTGCAGTTGCACGATCTTGCGCAATTCAGACTTTTGCAAGCTGTGGAAAATGATCGTGTCATCAATCCGGTTAAGGAATTCCGGACGGAAATTGCTACGCATCGCTTCCATCACCCGACTGCGCATCTCAGCATAGCGATTCTCATCTCCGGCCACATCGAGGATGTACTGTGAGCCAATATTACTGGTCATGATGATCACACAGTTTTTGAAGTCCACCGTGTGGCCCTGGGCATCAGTGACCCGCCCATCATCCAGAATTTGCAGCATGATGTTGAACACATCGGGATGCGCTTTCTCAATTTCATCAAACAGGATGACGGCGTAGGGACGGCGGCGAATGGCTTCGGTAAGTTGTCCCCCTTCGTCATAACCCACATAACCAGGAGGCGCACCGATCAATCGAGCTACTGAGTGCTTTTCCATGTATTCCGACATGTCAATCCGCACCATGGCTTCGTCGGTATCGAACATATAGGTGGCCAGGGCTTTGGCCAGCTCCGTTTTGCCCACGCCCGTGGGTCCCAGAAAGATGAAGCTAGCAATAGGCCGATTGGGATCAGCGAGGCCCGCCCGCGATCGCTCGAATGGCATCTGCTACTGCCGTGACGGCTTCTTCCTGTCCCACCACCCGCTGGTGCAATTCTTCCTCTAGGTGCAACAGTTTTTCCATTTCTGAGGCCACCAATTTGCTAATCGGAATCCCCGTCCACTTGGAAATAATTTCGGCAACGTCAGACTCCGTGACTTCCTCTCGCAGCAGGGATTTGCCGCTGGTTTGAGTCTCGGCCAGTTTGGCTTCGGCTTCTTGCAGCTTGCGGTTGAGTTCGGTCATCTTGCCGTATTTCAACTCAGCGGCCCGATTCAGGTCATAATCCCGTTCTGCTTGGGCCACTTCAGTGTTGACACGATCAATTTCTTCCTTCAAGGTCTGGATGTCATTAATGATGCCTTTTTCAGATTGCCATTGGGCATTAAACGTGGATTGCTCCTGTTTCAGATCAGCAAGCTCTCGTTCCAATTTTTCCAGGCGATCGCGGGAGGCGCGATCGCTTTCCTTCTGCAAAGACAGCCGCTCCATTTCCAATTGCAGAATTTTGCGATCGACCTCATCCAAATGTTCAGGTTTGGAGGTGATTTCCATTTTCAATTTAGCGGCAGCTTCGTCCACCAAATCGATGGCTTTGTCGGGGAGAAAGCGATCGCGTAATGTAGCGCGTGGATAATGTAGCCGCAGCGACCAAGGCATTATCAGCAATCTTCACCCCATGATGCACTTCATAGCGCTCCTTCAGGCCCCGCAAAATTGAAATCGTATCTTCGACGCTAGGCTGATCAACATACACCTGTTGGAAGCGCCGTTCCAACGCTGCATCCTTTTCCAAATATTTGCGATATTCATCCAGGGTTGTGGCACCCACACAGCGCAGTTCCCCTCGAGCCAACAGCGGCTTCAGCAGATTACCCGCATCCATGGCCCCTTGGCTGGCCCCGGCCCCCACCACAGTATGAATTTCGTCAATAAATAGAATAATGTGTCCCCGGGAATCCATGACTTCCTTCAGCACGGCCTTGAGGCGTTCTTCAAATTCCCCCCGATACTTGGCTCCGGCAATCAAGGCTCCCATATCTAAGGCGATCAGCTTCCGATCCTGCAAGGATTGGGGCACATCGCCATTGATGATGCGCTGGGCCAGTCCTTCGGCGATCGCAGTTTTACCTACACCAGGCTCCCCAATCAGCACGGGATTATTCTTCGTGCGGCGCGACAGGATTTGGATCGTGCGGCGAATTTCGTCATCTCGCCCAATCACCGGGTCCAATTTGCCCTGGCGGGCGGCTTCTGTCAGGTCGCGCCCATATTTTTCCAATGCCTCATATTTGCCTTCCGGGTTCTGGTCCGTCACTTTCTGGCTACCTCGAATTTGCGTGATTGCTTGTTTGAGTTTTTCGGGATCGAGTTTCAGTTCGGCAAATAGCCCTTTACCAAAGCGGGCATCCTCGCCGTAGGACAACAGCACATGCTCTACAGAAATGAAATCATCGCCATACTGTTTTTTCACGGCATCGGCCCGGTCCAACAGTGTGTCCAAGCTGCGGCCCATGTAGACAGATCCCGCACTGTTCCCAGACACCTTCGGTTGGCGCTGAATAAAGCTGTCCGTATAGTCGCGCACGCGCTGCACACTCACGTCGAGCTTACTGAAAACGCTGTTGGTGATGCCTTCCTGCTCAACCAACGCCTTCATTAGATGTTCCGTTTCAATCTGCTGTTGCTGGGCCTGCTTAACAATCTCCATGGTGCGGACGATCGCTTCCCAGGCTTTTTCAGTCATTTGGGATTGGTTCGGTTGCATGGTGCCATTCCCCCTAGCGTAATAGTTCTATTTAACGTCATTGTAGGGAATGCGACACCATTGCGGGGATCGGCGCTTACGAATGGGTGAGGGGGGATTACCGGAGTTGGAGATGCCAAGCGATCGCTCAAGAGACCCGAGACACCAGAAAAGAGGCCACATAGCTGGGCGCACTGCTCGGCTGATGCGCCACCGGATAGGGCAGCAAATTCACCAACTTTACCCGGTGGCCCACCAGCGGCTTGCTGACAGCGGTGGACTGATTCGGCCCCTGGGTCAGTTCGAGGGTGCCTAGGGACTTACCATTCTGCATCACCTTCACGACCACCGTCGCCTGTCCAGCCCACAAACAAGCAGTGCCCTGGGGACAGCGCGAATCCTCTTTGACCTTGAGAAATTGTACGATTAGCCCCCGCTGCTTCACCACAGCTTTTTCACCCAGCTTGAGCTGAAAGGGCTGATCGGGATTCACCACGCGGATACTGGTGTGGACCGGGGGCCGAAAAATGGGAGTAGCCATGACGGGCCCGCCCCCAAGGATCACGGTGAGGGCGATCGCCCACAGTAAGGAATAACGCATGGTAGAAAAGGGAAAAAGGATTAGGTGCGCGCTGTAAAGGCCAGATCGCGCAATTTGGTTAGAAGTGGCTGCAACGGTGCTGGCGCGGTAATGTCGTTCAGAGATCGCGTGACTTGGCGATCGCCGTCCTGTATCGCCAATGTGTAGGAAATGATGTCGGGAATGGCGATCGGAGCGGGGAAATCCGCATCCGATCGCTCTCGAGATTCCCGACGTCGCCACTAGCAGAGAAAGTTCCTCGGCCAGATCTGGAGATAAATGAGCTGTATCTGCCTCATAGCTGAGTTGCAGATTGGCGTACCCACCGGAACAGGTGAAATAGATGTGCATCTCTCGAGTTTAGATAGCGCCGCTACGCTAGAGGATTTTGGATTTTGCCGCTAGGTGAAAGGTGTCCAATCAGGGGGCACTCGGCAATCCCACCGCTCGAAAAGCGGCTCTGATCTTTTGGGGAGAGCCTACGGGCACTTTGCCATCCCGAGTCAGGCTGCGAGCCGAGTCTACAATCACTTGCACCGCATCGTTGAATTTGGCTGTGGCCCATAGCTTTTGCAGAGCGGTGTACCATACCAGTCCAGCCTTATCGGTGCCAATTTCCATTGCGCTAAGGTAAAATGCCTTGTTCAAGATGCCGCTGTTAATATGGACGCCCTGATTATCCTCTGGGCCTTTGAAGTAGTCCTTCATGTGGGCCGGTTGCGGATCTTTGCCCAGGAGTTTGTTGTCGTAGGCGGTGCCAGGTTCTTTCATGGAGCGCAGCGCCTCTCCGTACAGATCCGGTCCCATGATTTCATCGCCAATCAGCCAGTCGGCATCGTGGGCGGTTTGGCCGGCGGCGTACTGGGTGATGACGGTACCAAATACATCGGACATGTGCTCGTTGAGGGCTCCGGATTGGCTCTTATATTCTAGTTTGGCGGTATATTGGGTGACGCCGTGGGTTAATTCGTGGGCGATGACGTCCAGCGATCGCGAAAAGCTGATAAAGATTTTGCCATCTCCATCGCCAAAGGTCATCTCGTCGCCATCCCAAAAGGCATTCAGATAATTGACCCCGTAGTGCACATTCAGAATCAGATCCAAGCCTAAATTGTCCACGGAGTTGCGATCCAGGACATTTTTAAATAGTCCCGCACCACACCAGCATAGTCGTAGACTTGGTTGACGGTATCGTCAGGCGTGGCGGGTTGCCCCTCGGTGCGGACGGAAAGGACGCGCTGTTTCCAGGTGCGCTGGGAGTCGAATACTTGGCGATTGGCGGTACCTACGGCGGCGGCGGTCCCGGCAAAGGTTTCAATGCCGACGACACTCTGGGCCCGTTGGATGCGAAATTGGCTGCTTTGTTGAAAGCTGACACGGGCGTTTTCAATGCCGTTGCGGGCCAAGTTTTCGGCAGCATAGGGTGGAATGAACTGGCAGCAGCATTTTGTGCTGGGGCAAATATGAACCATATAGCCTCGTTTTGGGGTGTATCCCGGTGGGGACTGACAAACTCCAGAGTCTCGGGGGCGTGCCCCTGATTTCACCGGGTTGAACGTTTCTATTATGGAAGGCATGAACGGATTTTCACGGAAGCCTTAATGATGCTTATCGCTATTCCGCAACTTCGGCCTGGTACGGCAATGTGCCAGAGTCGAGGCGGATCCCCAGAGGACGGTAGTTCAGAAGGGGTTCACAACCTAGAGCGTTTATTAAGCTGTGTGCGCAGAGATTGAATTGATTGCATATCCCCCTTACACTACGGGTATGGTTGTAAGACACGTCCAAATCCTAATTGTAGTTATCGTGTCGTTGACAATACCGAGCTACAGGCTTGCAAATACGGTTGATTAACAGTTGATTAACGCCTTTGCTGATCTTCTCAGGATCGTTTAAACGCAGTGGCGATTAAGCAAAGTTCTTTCCGAGCCCCATTGGGTCTGCATCTGCGGTTGTGTTGGTTTTGAGTGTGGCCGATTCGATTGGTCCGCACTACCAAGACTTATGCGTCCAGAATGCCTCGATTCAGCGGAGGTTCGCGATCGACTCGCGCATCCAGTTTGTTTTATTGTTTCAAGAGAGAACCCACCATGATGTCTATCGAAGCATTGCCCCCCTCAAGCAAAGTTGGCTCCTATCGGGATCAACTGCTGCGCTGGTGTGTGCTCAGGGTTCTACCCAGTGGCGAAACCCAGGAAGTTATCCGTTTTCGTCGCCATAGCGATGCGGAAGCCCGCGTTCAGATTTTGCGCCGCACTCATCCGGAGTGGAATTACACTATGGGTTTTGATGCCCCATCGGCGGAGCAAGTCTAGCCCCCAACGGCAGGAGCGAACAGGCAGTAGGTTAATACTCTGCCGAGAGGGAATCGTCCACGCCCTCTCGGCAGAGCTATTGCCGTTGGCGAAATTCTCTCCATTGGCATCCATCTAGCGCGAAATCAACTAGTCTAGGAAGTGCAAAAGATGCGGTCAGCATCGCTGTGATGGGTTACGGGCAGTTAGTGTTGCCTGCTGTCTTGACAAAATTTTCGATCGGCGGGGTCAGCGTTGGGGTTGGTGAGCAGGTAGTCGTGCAGCCAACTACAACTGCGATTCACCAATGTTGCCAAACTCAAACTGTCCAATGTCCACAGCACGACATGGCGATCGTCACTAGCCGTGGCCAAGGTTTTGCCATCCGGGTTGAATTCAAGTCGTAGACGCTGGTGGTATATCCTGTCAGGGTGGCTTTGAGGGTGCCGTCTAGATTCCAGAGTTTGACGGTGCGATCGCCCCTAGCCGAGCTAAAACTTGACCGCAAGTTCTCCAGATTGAGTCTACTCATTCTCTAAAGGCATCCAATTCTTAACCCATGCCCGTGCCAGGAGCTTTACCCGTAGAGCCTCTGGCTAGGATTCTATCCATCGCCAGTTGGGCCGGTTCCAATCATAGATGGCCGGGATTTCGTATTCGCTGCCCGTGTCAAAGCGAACGATGCCGGTAATTTGGGGATTGGCGGGAAATGGTGGCACTGGCTCCGATGGAATTGGCGGGCCTGTTGTCGGTTTTAAGTCAGTCACTTGTTTCAGGCCAATCACCGTACAGGGGAACCATTCGCGCCTACAGGGTCCAGCCTCCTGCACCCATTCCCAGAGGGCGTTGGTAACTTCGATGCGATCGCCCACCTGTAACCGCATCTGCTCCCGATCTAGGGCATTCAGGTAAGGGGCCAGATGGATTGGCTGCACGAGATCGAGCCAGGAAATGCCGTAGCGATCGCGAATCACCTGCACCGCGCCGGAATCGATCCCTTGCAGCCAATCGTTCAGCAGGGTGGTTTTCCAGGATTGATTTTCCTGGCTTTGGCGTTGGACAAAGTCGATAAAAATTTGCCGCTCTTGGGGATTCAGTTGATCTAAGGGATTGGTTTGGAGCTGGGCGAACTCTTGGGCAAAGGTTTGCAGCGTGTGGTGCAGCACCTCCAGTTGGCGATCGCTGAGGGGACATTCGGCTTCAGTACACGCATGCCGTGCAGCCTGCAATAGGTCCTCCAGATCCATATGTTCCAGATCCATGCGATTACCATCACCCACTGCCGCCTATTTTAAGCCAAACAGTGGGGAGTAGCGCATTCCCTAGAACCTGTTGCATTAGCTTGGCAGCCTGACTTGACAACTGGACTTGGCATCTAGACTCTGGGCCTACCATCATTGTCCCGAACATTGTCCCGAACTTGCCCTGGGAAAGGGGGGGGGATAGTCCGATCAATGGCCCAGAACTTAGGAAACCCCACGGCTCAGGCTAATGGGGCGGGTGGAGGAACAGCAACGGGCGATTTAGGACGCTCAGGGCACCTGCCCAACTTCCATCAGCACATTAAATGAAGCGCATTGATGGACGGTCGATAGGAAAGCCAAAATCACGGTAAGCTGATCGCAGGTGCTCCTACGCGCCGCTATTTCTTGCCCCCTTCGCCCCCCTTGGCTATGAAGTTTCCTGCCGTTGCGATCGCCCTAGTCACTGCCTTTTTTTGGCTTTGCACCAGTTGGATGACCCCGCCCGCCTGGGCCCTGACTCAAATTCGTCTGTTTGACGTGGACTACCACATTTGTCCCGAAGAAATTGGCGCAGGTACAGTGGGCAGTGGTAGCTCCGCAGCCGCTAACTGCTTCATCATCACCGGCAAAGCGGAAAATAAATCGGGCAAACCCGTCACCAATGCTGATATTTTTGGCCGCATCTACGACGCTAATGACGATTCCGTTATGCAGAACCGCACTCGCCTGGGTTCCGTTGACGAATTTCCCCCAGGCATCAGCGACTTTGAAATGCGAATTTCTGTACCTGCAAATCAGCCCACGCCGTTGAAGTTGACTCAGTTCAAAGCCGCTGGCTTTACGGGTGCAGTACGACGATAGACGTTGTGGGGAAGCCAAATGTTTTTGACCCACACTATAAAGCATTGAGAGAAAACCGTCAGCAAAGTGTCTCAGAAACCGCATTTATCGTAGCAGAGGCTTTCTCTGGTGGAGCTTGTGGTTGTTGCTCAGGTAGAACATGCAGCCCAGCAAAGTATCCCCGGAATTTCTAGAAATTCCGGGGATACTTTTGATTTTAATCGCTAAAACTAGAAAACAAGGCTTGCTTGCATTACGCTTTGGCTGAGGGCACCCAACAGAGGTTTTACCACCATCGACAGCAGCAGCAGCGCCAGCAGGGGCGAAAAATCCATGCCGCCCAAGGGGGGGATGATACTTCGAAAAATGTTTAAGTAGGGATCCGTCAACTGTGCCAAGGTCGCAAAGGGTTGACTAAACCAATTGACTTGGGGAAACCAGGTGAGCAAAATCCGTACCAGCAGCAATGCTGTGTAGATATTGATAAAGGTTAACAGGGTGGTGACAACTAATCCGACTAATGAACTCATAGCAGCAGTGCTTCCTTCTTTAAGAGACTTAGAATAGGGGCCTAAATGGAGAGTCCATAAATACTGAACTCAATGTAATGGATATTGGTAGATTTTGGATCGGGGTGTGCCGAATGGGGTGTGGCGGATATCCCGTCAGGTATGATCATCCATCCTGGGAACAGGTATGATCACCCATCTTTGGAATAGGCGCGATCGCCCACAGACTTCTTAGGCGAAGTGCCGTTAACCCCGCCTAACTGTTGACGGACCTCGTCAATCGCTTCGTTGAGCTGGGCAATTTTATCCTCTAAGCCGCGCCGAGAAGCTTCAATGTCGCCCTGGCCCCGACTCGATTTCAGTGATCGGCGTTGGGTGGCCTGGATGGCTTTTTCCTCCGGGGTCAAATTCTCTTCCGCCGTCAACTCCGCCAGTTTGCCCGAAGCCAAGAGCGCTCCAACTAAGCCTCCCACAAGCCCCCCCACGAAGGTGCCCAACAGAAAACCACCCGAAAAATTATCTTGCTGACTCATGGTCGTCCCGAAATAGAGTTCATCCAGGAGGCCATCGGATTGCCCTTGGCATGGCTTCTCCCTGCCTATAGCTTAGCTCTAGACCTGGCGCTTAGACTGACAACATTGGGCCGCCAACATCGGGCCTATAAAATCAACCCGGCTAACCACATAGAGCCTTCACCGATGGTGCCGGATTACTAGGTGCCAAAGGTGCGATCGCCCGCATCCCCCAACCCAGGAACAATAAAGCCCTGCTCGTTTAATCCCTCATCGATCGCCGCCGCATAAATCGTCAGACTGGGATAGGTCGCACTCAGCTTTTGCAGGGCTGCTGGAGCCGCCACCACTGAAATAATCCGCACCATCGCCGGATCGGCACCCCGCCGGATCAATTCCGCCATTGCCGCTACGCTGGTGCCCCCCGTAGCCAGCATCGGCTCAGTAATCAAGATCCGCGTGTTGGGATCAAGCTGGTCTGGGAGACGATTGAGATAGCAGGACGGTTCTAGGGTTTCCTCATCACGGACAAACCCCACGTGATAAATCGAGGCCAAGGG
Source organism: uncultured cyanobacterium (assembly GCA_963766075.1). Classification (GTDB taxonomy): domain Bacteria; phylum Cyanobacteriota; class Cyanobacteriia; order Leptolyngbyales; family Leptolyngbyaceae; genus CAVYAN01. The sequence continues at coordinate 119,140 of CAVYAN010000072.1, forward strand.
TAGCACTGCCTGTGCCCCCTCTAGCAAAGCAAGCCCCGCCCGCAAAATCGGCATGACAGCCACAGGGACTTCGGGATTGATAAAGGCGGCTGGACAGGGGGCCAAGGGGGTCTGGACGGTGGTTTCCGTCATCGGTAGCCAGTCTCGAATCGCCTCATAGGTCAACCAGCGCCCTAGCTCAGTCATGGCACTGCGAAACAGGGTGGAAGGGGTGGCCTCATCCCGTGCGACAGCCAACCAATGTTTAACCAAAGGGTGGGGGGGGACATAGATCCGAAGTTGGAGGGTCATAGCAAGAAGTGATGCTAAACAAATCAGACCCCTTATTTTACTCGGTTAACTCTGTTCAGCACTCACAGAAATGCCAGTTTTACCGGGAAGCCTCACCGTTGCACCGCCAAAACCCTTACCGATCGCAACATCAAGAACCCCGACCTCAAGAACTCTGGTGCCCCCAGTCAAGACCCCTGGCACCCCCACCGGGCTTCCCACCGGACAACAGCAAGCCCCACTCAAAACTTTCTCCAGGGCGCGTTGGGGCGGGGCACTTCCGGATACACTAAAAATTGGTATTTTTGTTTAAGTATCTATTAAGTCTTGTTCGTTGCGCTCTTCTCCAGAACTTATGCCGAATTCCGCTCCGCCATCGTCAGAAGTGACTCCCAATTCTGGTCTGCCCCTGACTACAGCCTTGACAGAGTCTCTAGATGTCATCGTGATTGGGTCTGGGATTGGCGGACTGGTGACGGCTACCCAGTTGGCGGCGAAGGGAGCCAAGGTACTGGTGTTAGAGAGCTACCTGATTCCGGGGGGCAGTTCTGGCTATTTTGAACGCAGTGGTTATCGCTTTGATGTCGGGGCATCAATGATTTTTGGGTTTGGTACCCAGGGGACAACAAATTTGCTGACTCGGGCGCTGGAGGCCGTGCAGGTGAGCCTGGAAACCATTCCCGATCCGGTGCAGATTCACTACCATTTGCCCAATGGTCTGGAACTTAAGGTTCATAAGGATTACGAGAAATTTTTATCCGAACTGACCGCCAAGTTTCCCCATGAAGCCCAAGGGATTCGCCAGTTTTACGATGAATGCTGGCGGGTGTTCAACTGTCTGAATGTGATGGATTTGTTGTCCCTGGAGGAGCCGCGCTACCTGGCTCGGGTGTTTTTTCAGCATCCGTTGGCTTGCCTGGGTTTGGTGAAGTATTTGCCCCAGAATGCCGGGGATATTGCCCGCCGATTCATTCGGGATCCGGACTTGCTGCGGTTTATTGATATGGAGTGCTATTGCTGGTCGGTGGTGCCTGCCGATCGCACCCCGATGATTAATGCGGGCATGGTGTTTAGCGATCGCCACTACGGCGGCATCAACTATCCCAAAGGCGGCGTCGGGCAAATTGCTCAGAAATTAGTGGAAGGTTTGGTCCAGTGCGGCGGCAGCATTCGCTACAAGGCCAGAGTGACCGAAATTCTGCGGGAACGGGGACGGGCGATCGGGGTGAAATTGGCCTCAGGGGAAACCTATCGCGCGAAGCGGATCGTCTCCAACGCCACCCGCTGGGACACCTTTGAAAAATTGATCCCCGCTACAGAAATGCCGATCGCCGAACAAAAATGGCAGCGGCGCTATCAAAAGTCTCCCAGCTTTTTGAGTCTGCATTTGGGCGTCAAAGCCACTGCCCTGCCCTCTGGCACGGAATGCCACCATATTCTGCTGGAGGACTGGACCCGCATGGAAGCCGAAGCGGGACTATATTTGTTTCCATCCCCACGCTGTTGGATCCCAGTCTGGCTCCCCCAGATCACCACATCATCCATGCGTTTACGCCGTCCTGGTTGGAATCGTGGCAGGGACTGTCTCCCCAGGACTATCAGGAGAAAAAAGAAGAGGCAGCAGCGGCTTTAATCACGCGCCTCAAAAAATCTTTCCAGATCTATCCCGCCATCTGGACTATCAAGAAGTGGGTACACCGCGCACCCATCGCCGGTTTTTGGGGCGGCAAGATGGGACCTATGGCCCGATCCCCACCCGCAAATTGCCGGGATTGTTGGGGATGCCGTTTAACCGCACGGCGATCGCGGGCTTCTACCGCGTAGGCGACAGCACATTTCCGGGGCAGGGATTAAACGCCGTTGCTTTTTCGGGATTTGCCTGTGCCCATCGGATTGCGGTGGATCTGGGCCTATAGGAGAACTGGGCCTATAGGATCTCGATTCCAACGGGCCCACGCTCCAGGGTTGTCGGGTGATCTACCATAGGGAGGTATGGCCAGAGAGTCGGGATACAGATTCGGGGCACAGAGTCGGGACGTAACGTCAGAAAATTGCTGCAAATGAGGTTTGGTTAAACATGGAAAATCCCCTGTCGGAAGACATCGGCACCGCCCCTACTGCGGCACTGCTTCCATCGGATCCGGAGATCGCTGTCCCCGTTGTGGCTTCTGAGCCACCCCCGAGTTATGTCAAACTGGCAATGCGGAACATGGTCCGTAAGCGGGGTCAGTCGCTGCGGCACTTTTTTTTGACGGCCACAGGACTTTTGGCAGTATTTGTGGGACTGGCTTATTTAACGCGCTAGTGGGTAAAACCTTTGGATCAGCAAACCTTGGCACAACAGCCCGTGGGCATACCGCTTGGGCCTCAAGCCCTAGAACATCAAGATCTAGGCGATCGCGATTTAAGACAGGACAATCGGGTACGAGACGCCTCTGTCCGTGGGGTTGAGGTGTGCGTGCAGGACTGTTGGACAGAGATTATGGATGCCAGTCATGCCACGGCTTACGGGGTGCCATCGGCCACCTGGGAACAGTGGTTTCAGACCTGGCTCACCAGCTTGGAGCCGGATTTATCATCGGATCTCCTGCCGGAGGGCGGCTATGAACTCAGCCTGCGGTTGACGGGCGATCGCGACATGCAAGCCTTCAACCGTGATTACCGCCACCAAGACAAACCCACGGATGTGTTAGCCTTTGCTGCTCTGGAAACTGAAATCCCCATCACAGAGGAATGGCCCATCTCTCAACCCCTCTACCTGGGTGACATTGTGATCTCCATAGAAACAGCACAAGCCCAGGCCCATCGGGCTGGCCATTCCCTAGAGGTGGAACTGGCGTGGCTTGCTGCCCATGGGTTGTTGCATCTCCTGGGTTGGGATCACCCCGATGAGGAGCAGTTACAGGACATGTTAGATCGCCAGGAAGCCCTGCTCCATGCCGTGGGGATCACGCTAGCGAGTCGATAAGATCTACCTGCGTACCGCTCCAAACAAATGGATCGTATTACGTAGATTGAGTAGATCGTATTTGGATTTAGATCTCATCCCGAATTTGATTATTTACTGATGTAACCTTTATTGTGTTTTCCTTTTGTGGTCTATGCCCTCTGAACTTCCCACTTCGTCACCGGAACAAGCTGCGCCAGAGCATCCCCTGCATCAGCCCCATGCCCTCAACCGAGATTTTGCCCTACAGACGGCCCCGAGCCTATTGATTAGCTTTAAGTATGCTTGGGCGGGGGTAAGCTATGCCTTTCAAACCCAGCGAAATTTTCGGGTCCATGTCGGGCTAGGGACGGTGGCGATCGCCCTCAGTCTCTATCTGCACCTCCCCTCAACGGAACTGGCCATCATTGGGCTGACCACAGGGGCTGTACTGACGATGGAATTGTTGAATACGGCGATCGAGTCAGTGGTAGATCTGACGGTAAAGCAGTCGTACCACGAGTTGGCTAAGATTGCCAAAGACTGCGCCGCAGCGGCAGTCCTGATTTCGGCGGCGGCAGCCGTTGGGGTGGCGGGCTCTCTGATTTTGCCGAAACTGTGGCTGGCGATCGCGCTCCTGGTTGCCCCCTACCTGGCTTAGTCCTGTGGTGCCTGCCGCACTATAGAGGAATGCAAAATTAAACGTGAAAAATTAAAAATGACGGATGGTGTGAACGGGAAGACTCCGGGCCGCCTTGCCAGCAGATTTTTAATTGCGATTTTAATTGCGATCGCTCATGTCCTCCCATTCAAAGGGCTCAATTCCATGATTCTCGTCATTGATAACTACGACAGCTTTACCTACAACTTGGTGCAATATCTCGGTGAGCTGGGCACAGAATTTCCTGTTGCCGCTGATATTCAGGTCTATCGCAACGACCAAATTTCTCTGGAGCAGGTGCGCGCCCTCTGGCCCGATGGCATTGTCATTTCTCCCGGCCCCGGTCGGCCCGACGATGCCGGAATCTCCTTGCAGTTGATTCAAGCCCTCGGCCCTGAACTGCCGATCCTAGGCGTGTGCTTGGGACATCAAAGCATCGGGCAGGTGTTTGGCGGCACCATTACGGCGGCTCCAGTCCTCATGCATGGCAAAACATCCCCCGTCGAGCACACCAACGTAGGCGTATTCGCAGGCTTGGACAATCCCTTTACGGCTACCCGCTACCACAGCCTTGTGATTGAACAGCAGACCTGCCCTGACGTGTTAGAGGTCACTGCCTGGGTCGCCGATGGCACGATTATGGGCGTGCGCCACCGCCAATATCCCCATATTCAAGGCGTGCAGTTTCATCCTGAAAGTGTGCTGACGCTGTCGGGCAAGCCATTGCTCAGGAATTTCCTTGCGGCGTTATCGGGGGCATCCCCTGACGAACTGCGCGGAGAATCTACGGTGCCGATGTCGGCCACAGAGCGCTGATGGCATCCCTGCGGCGCAGGTAAAACGACAAACTGGCCCAAAAACAGACAACTTGGTTTTACCTTTTGGCAGTTGCCCTGTACGCTAATTCCTAGTGGTTTTGCGAGGACGCGATATGAAACGACGGCAGCTAATACGCTATGCAGGAGCCGGATTGCTGGCAACTATCGGCACGGGCATCGGTTCAGACTGGGCTGACCTCGGACAGAAGGCGCAGGCGCAGACGGGCGGGGTGTCTATCCAGTTTTTGGGGCACACCTGCTTTTTGATTACAGGCGGGGGGCATCGGGTATTGGTGAACCCCTTTAAGCCCATTGGCTGTACAGCGGGCTATCGCGCACCAAAGGTGGGATCGGATTTAGTGCTGATTAGCAGCCAATTGTTTGATGAGGGGTTTGTGGACGGACTGCCGGGAAATCCTCAGATTTTGTTTGAACCGGGAGAATACAAGGTTGGCAATCAGAATGTCCGGGGTGTCCGTACGGAACACGATCGCGTCAAAGGCAAGCGCTTTGGTGTGAATGTGGCGTGGCAATGGCAGCAGGGCGGACTGAATATCCTGCACCTGGGCGGAATTGCGGGTCCGATTTCTGTTGAACAAAAGATTTTGATGGGTCGCCCAGATGTGTTGATGATTCCGGTGGGGGGCGGTCCCAAAGCCTACACGGCGGCAGAGGCCCAGCAGGCGATTCAGTTACTGAATCCGAAGCTGATTATTCCGACGCACTACCGCACGACGGCGGCGGCTAAGAATACCTGCGATATTGTCGGCGTAGACGAATTCCTGAAGCTGATGTCGGGAACCCCGGTGCGCAAGGGCGGCAGTGGCTTAAGCGTGGGCCGGGGTGATTTGCCCAGCAGCGGCTCGGTGATTCAGGTGATGAGTTACGGTTAAAGCCCTGCGCACAAAAATCAGGTGGGGGTATGTCCGTATCCATGAAGACGAGTTGGATTATGGATTGAGTTGGGGGGTAACCCGTGTTTGAGACGGTGGGCCTATTAATTTATCCTAGAAAATCAACACTATCGTCCTCAAAAGCCTGCCCCCATTTCCTTTGTTTATTTACGAAGGTTTATTTACGAACTTTGTCAATGCAGGGGTATCCTGCGTTATCAATACAGGTGTAGTGGGCATCGGTACACAGGTTTTCTAGCGCGCCGGACTCGTCCACCAGGCGATCGCATAGGGCTGTTGATCAGTATTGACTTGCCGCTGAAACTGAACCCGCAGCTTGTAACGTCCGGTGGCAGGCACCTGATGAAAAATATGCTCCACACTATCAACCGCACTCACTGAAGACCAAATACTCTGGTTGACATCATTGTCTTCGACCCGCATAAGGTAAAGATTGAGATCATTTAAGCCGCGATCGCGAAAGCCTTCGCCCATATCAAAAGCACCATTTCGGTTAGAGTCCACCAACTCTACCAAACGATTCCAGACCAACGTGACCGAGACAAAGCTGCCCTGCTGCAGGGGCCGTTCTAAAACATAATCTTGCACACCCGCGATCGCCGGCCTCGACAGATCGGGGCTAACGCTTTTCTGACTCTGAGTCCCCGCAGCCACTTGGCCATAATCCCACCCCAGCGGCGGCACTGCTGCCCGAGCTGGCCATTGTCCCGCGCTAAACTGTTGCATGGCCCGAGACGCATTCAACTGCCCTGTCCCCATTTGGATATGCAGCGGAATTTGGACATTTTGGGCAGCATCCGATTCCAGCCAAGTGCGGTTATTTTTATCCAAAATCGTGCGGCTCATGCCCAGATATGCGCCATTCCCCGTATCTTGGACTTTGTCCGTTGCATTCATCAACACCGCCTTCATCACCTCCTGACGGCGTGCATCCAAACTCCATGGGGGCAAGCAACCCGGCGCAACCAGACAACTGGATAGTTTTTGCTGCCGCAAATTCTGCACAATCGCGCGATCGCCATATTCCTGCAACAGCGCCACCGTCGCCGTTACATGGGGAGCCGCAAAGCTCGTACCACTGGAACGGGTGAGCGTGCCATCCATTTTCATCATCGCAATATCACTGCCGGGAGCAGTCAGTGAAATCGCCCGCCGTGCCCCCACATTGCTTTCCTGACCAATGATTGCCGTGCCCCCCACCGCCATCGGATCGCCCAAATTGGCAAAATCAACCTTGCGAAACACTCCCTCAACGCGCGTGGTAAAGGACACATTCATGCCATTAAAATTATCCGTTGGCACCGAAATGCCCCCTTTACCCTGATTGCCCGCCACCACGTACAGCACATTGTGCTGCCGTGCCGACCAATCGATGCACTGCGTCAACAGGGCATTGCCATCCAACACCGGGCTAGTTCGCGGATCCTGTCGCAAGGACTCCCCAAAGCTGAAGTTAATCGCCCGCACATCACCGCCATTTTGCAACGCCACATGCTGTGCCGCTAAACATTCCTCCGGCTGCCCATAGCGTTTAGGAGTCCCAGCGGCTGAGGAATACAGCCGTGCACCGGGAGCAATGCCCCGCATCGCCTTGGCCAGACTCAGCATCACGCTGGCCACATTAAAGGCATGCCCATCCACATTCGCGTTGAATCGCGGCGGGCGATCGCGAAAAAACACTCGAGTCACCCCCAGATTGCGCGGCTGGGTCAGCGCCTTATCAATGCCGAACTGTCCCGGACGGCCAATTTCCACTTGACCGATCGCCACCTTGCGTCCAGTTACGTTAAATGGCGGCTCATGTAGTCGCAGAGCGTCAATACCCGACGCTCCAGCAGAACTGGATTGCAGCAGCGTCGAGGAATTTTTCGGCGTCCGTCCGGCGATCGCGCCTGTGGCCCACCCCAGCATACCTAGTCCCACCAGTCCCAGACTGCCCACCAGTCTCACTCGCCCGCCACCCCTGCCTTCGGTCCGTCCCCCTTTACCCATCCCCGCCACTCCCCGACTCCCGCCCGATTTTCCTTCAGTGTAAATCCTCTGCCGTGGTCAGGGGGAAACACTGATGAACAATATCCTAGAAGCCCCCACCATCCTGTAGAGTGGAGGATAATCCACAAAAAATTCCACTTTTCTTAAGAAGCTATTCTCAACACCACCCCTACTGCCATTAGTGGTGCATCTCCGCGCATTCCCCCTGAATGAAAAGATGAAAAGAAGTTGAGCTGAGCGTATTTATCAAATTTTGTGAATTTGTTACAATTACTACACCCGTTACTAGGAGGCTCTGCGCACCATGCCCTCATCCCCAAAATCCGTCGTTATTTCTCCCTCAATTCTGTCCGCTGACTTTAGCCGCTTGGGCGAAGAAATTCGTGCCGTGGATGCGGCAGGTGCCGATTGGATTCACGTCGATGTCATGGATGGGCGGTTCGTGCCCAACATCACCATTGGTCCATTGATTGTCGAAGCCATCCGTCCTTATACGACCAAGCCCCTGGATGTGCATTTGATGATTGTCGAACCCGAAAAGTATGTAGCCGACTTCGCCAAAGCGGGTGCTGACATCATCTCGGTCCATGCAGAGCATAATGCTTCCCCCCACCTGCACCGCACTCTTGGCCAAATCCGCGAATTGGGCAAGCAAGCTGGAGTGGTATTGAATCCCGGTACGCCTCTGGAACTGATTGACAACGTTCTGGACCTGTGCGACTTAGTGCTGATCATGAGCGTCAACCCTGGTTTCGGTGGCCAAAGCTTTATCCCGACCATGGTGCCCAAAATCCGTAAGCTGCGCCAAATGTGTGATGAGCGTGGTTTGAATCCCTGGATTGAAGTAGACGGTGGCTTGAAGGTAAACAACACCTGGCAAGTGCTAGAAGCGGGTGCCAATGCCATTGTGGCCGGTTCCGCCGTATTCAACGCCCCTGACTACGCCACGGCGATCGCAGGCATCCGCAACAGCAAACGCCCCGTACCCGAACTTGCGGCTGTTTAATTTTCTCAGTCAATCGATTCTGCACTTGGCTAGCTCTAAGACCGGTTGATTAGTCAGGCTTTGCAAATAAGCGGCCCCTCGGGGGCCGCTTATTTTTTATGGAACGGTGGTCTTGGCCTCCCGATTAAACCTGGGAATTAAACATGGGACAAAACAGGTTCAGGACGCCAGCGCCCCACGGCTTTGCCGACAACGGCCAACTCCCGCATCAGGCTATCGAAGCGATCCGGGGTCAAGGATTGGGGGCCATCGGACAGAGCTTTCTTGGGATTGGGGTGAACTTCGATCATCAGGGAATCGGCTCCCGCCGCGATCGCCGCCGCCGCCATGGCTGGCACATATTCCGACCGACCCGTGCCATGGCTGGGATCAATCATAATCGGCAAATGGGTTAGGGTCCTGAGCACAGGAATACAGGCCAAATCCAGCGTATTGCGCGCATACTTACTATCAAACGTGCGAATACCCCGTTCACACAAAATCACATTGGGATTGCCCGCCGCCAGCACATATTCTGCCGCCATTAGCCAATCATCGATAGTCGCTGCCATGCCCCGCTTCAAAAGAATCGGCTTATCCTGGGCACCCACCTTTTTTAACAGGGAAAAATTCTGCATATTGCGCGCCCCAATTTGGATCACGTCCGCCACGTCCGCCAAGGATTCTAGATCCGCCGCATCCATCAATTCGGTAATAATGCCCAAGCCCGTGGCCGCCCGCGCCGCCGCTAATAAATCCAGGGCACTTTCCCCATGCCCCTGGAATGCATAGGGCGATGTCCGGGGTTTAAAAGCGCCCCCCCGGAGAAACTGTGCCCCCGCTGCCTTCACCCGGTGGGCTGTTTCAATAATCATTGCTTCGTTTTCCACGGAACAAGGGCCCGCCACCACCACTAAGGGTTGATGCTCACCAAAGCAAACGGGGCCATTGGGCGTAGACACCACCACATCGCTGGACTCACCCTGGCGATATTCCCGACTGGCCCGCTTAAAGGGTTGTTCCACACGCAAGACCTGCTCAATCCAGGGGTTCATTTCCTGGATTTGCAGCGGATCCAGGTCAACGGTTTCCCCGACTAAGCCAATCACAATTTTGTGCTTGCCGATAATTTTCTCGGGAGAAAGGCCCCACGCAACGAGTTCATCACAAAATTGCTCAATTTCTGTAGCGGGAGAGCCAACTTTCATTACGACGATCATAGAGAGTACGCCTATTTTTTAGAGTGGACCTGCTCAGGATCCTAGCGCACCCATCACCAACCCTGGTTTAAACTCAAAAACTCAAGGCCAACCCGAGGGATAAACCGCATCGGTGCTCTCAGTTTTGAGCTATTTTACTTCGGGTAAAGATTCACCCTACCTAATCTGCTGGCTGAGCGGAATACCTGCTGGCTGAGCGGAGCTGAAGCCAGCAGGTATTCCGCCCGTCAAACGCTGTTATCCTTTAGCCTTTGCCTAGGCATCTTCTGAGTTGGATAGCTCCCGAGATTCACGCCAAGACGCAATGATCCGGCCCACGTTCAGCCTGAATTCGCCCCAGCCCAGTAAGGTACCAACATGGCCTTCATCCCAGGAGGCTGAAATCACGCCGTAGCTCAATCCCAGAACCCCCAGACCGAAAAATCCCAAACTGACCAGCAGTACGGCGTAGTTGGGTAGCTTCGTCCCATGACTAATCAGAATGTAGCTGACAACAAACGTGAGCATGGCACAGACTGACGGAATGCCACTAAAAAATGCCATCCGGCGAGCCATGCGATCGCTGACAACTTTGGGCATTGTCCTTGAAGTTGCGGGCGATCGCAGAGATGCACTCGTTTTATCCTTTACCGCAGAACCCTTCGCCGAAGTCGTAGGCGCTTTTTTCGGCACCTTCTTCTTGGTAGATACAGGTTCAAACGGTAGACCGGGCTGGCCTGAGTCATCCTTAGTAGACTTGCCACCGCTGGTTTCGGCGCTTTTGGGGGGCTTAGAGGCCATAGTTGCTTTTCCCTAAATCAGCCAGATTCACGTGATTCCGATCCGGATTAGCCCCGAATTCCCAGTTTCGCAATCAGCGCCTTATAACGCGCTTGGTCTTGCTTTTGGATATAGGAGAGCAGGCGTTTGCGGGAACCAATCATTTTCATCAAGCCTTGGCGAGAGGCGTGATCTTTCTTGTTAGTTTTCAGGTGTCCGCTGAGACGGTTGATCCGCTCGGTCAACATGGCGACCTGAACATCCGCCGATCCCGTGTCGGTTTCGTGGACTTGGTAAGAGGAAATAATTTCTTGTTTTTGCTGTTGCAGCAGAGCCATTGGGGTCTATCTTCCTTGTCGATTATCTATGCGGCAGTTAAACATACTAGCATGACAGGCTGGCTACGAGCGTGTTTATTTTTTGAGATCTGCCCATGCCAAATCTGTCTATGGCCAATTCACTGATTGAAAATCAGTCTAATTCTCTGGCTACTTCTCTGGTTCTGCCGCTTGAGCACTCGCCCCTGGGACCAATCGAGACTTTTGATCGAGGCGCAGGGCTTGCTCTAGGGCAATTTTTTCGGCGGCCCGCTGGGCATAGGGTTGCAGTTGGGCGCGATCGCACCCTGTCAAAATGCTGAGATGATCTACGCTCAGACCGCGCATCAACATCTCGACGAACCAGGTGTGCTGGGCTTGGGTGATCGCTAGGGGTTGCCCACTGGCTGTCTGCAAGCCCTCTGTCCATTGGTCCCAGCAGGCGTGGATCCCTGCCAAGGTTAAAGGTTGACCGACGGCATCTAGGAACAGGGCCGACTGGCTATCTTTACGGCTGCGGAGCCATTTGGTCAGTGGGTTATTGGTATAGGAGCCATAGCGTTTACCCAAAATCCATTGGTTGACTGGCACTAGCCGTACGCTGGGCCTAGATGTGGCATGGGATTCCGGATCAGACTGGGTTTCGGAATCGCGATCGGATCTGGTGACAACGTGGAGAAGATGCTGGGTGGCATCGCTAATGGTGTGCGATCGCTCCAAATTGATTACATCGGAGGCGGAGACCCCCGCCCCAAACAAGACATAGCACAGGCCGTAATCTCGCAATCCCAATTTTCTGGCCCGCTGCAAGATAAGGTGCACGACGGGTCCGGTTAAATCGATAATTTTGGTCCGCTCTGGCCGGGGAATAGAGGAAACGGTGAGGGCAGTAGCAGTAGGACTCGCTATCGGCGCGGTGGTAGGGGCGATCGCGCCCTGCACGATCAGGTGCACTAAACTGTCCAGAAAGTCTTGGCGATCGCGCCAAAGCTGATGAAATTCACTGGTCAATTCCAGGGTCGTGTAGCCCAATAGGGCGCTGTGCAGCACGCTAGCAAGTTTTTCGGGGGGCAGAGTCAGGGCGGTGGTGTCGCGCTGCTGCGTTTGCCCTAAGTATTGCTCAAAGGAGTGGGCGAAGTACTGGGCCACAGCCTGATTGATCTGGGTTAGGCCAGTCCCGAGCGAGCGACGATTTTCTTCAGGATATTGATCCGCTTCCCCCACAATCGACCGGACTAAATCGGGGGCCTGGGCGAATTGCTGCAAGCATATACTTGCATAATTTTGCATAATTTCTGCCAACGAAGCGGGCGGCAGGTCGGAGAATGGCTCAGGGGGCACTAGAGCCGCACTTAAGTTTTGAAACACGGCTGCCTCCTCCATCACAGCCAACAGCAGACCGTATTTGTTGCCAAACTGTCGAAACAACGTGACTTCGTTGACGTCGGCGAGGTTCGCAATTTGCCGGGTAGTAGTACCGCTAATGCCTTGGTGACTGAAGAGGTCAAGGGCAGCTTGGATCAGGCGTTGACGGGTGGACATGGGCGGGGCAGGATAGGAGCGAGGAAAATATTGCAAGTGATACTTGCAAAACTTGAAGAAGGGATGTTAGCATACACCCATGCAAGCGCTACTTGCTATTTTCCCACAGGACGGGATGATTGACCCGAAAAAATATGACTTCTAAGCAGCCTTCTCATACGCAACCTTCTCATAACCCGTCTTCTCTTCATCAGCCTTCCCTGGCATCTAATTCCCTAGTAGCAGATCCTCAGGCCTTGAGTGGTGCACCGTTACCCGCACTGAACTGGACGAATGTAATCTTTTTCGGGGTGTTTCATGGAGCGGTGCTGTTGGCTCCCTGGTGTTTTTCGTGGTCGGCGTTGGGGGTAGCACTGTTGTTGCATTGGTTGTTTGGGGGCATTGGCATTTGTTTGGGCTATCATCGGTTGCTGAGTCACCGCAGCTTTCGGGTGCCACGCGGGGTGGAATATGCGATCGCCCTCTTGGGGGCTTTAGCGATTCAAGGAGGCCCGATTTTTTGGGTGGGTGGGCATCGCCAGCACCATGCCCATACGGAACATGTCGATCGCGATCCCTACTCGGCTCAGCGCGGGTTTTGGTGGAGTCATATCCTGTGGTTATTTTTTACCCGGCCGGAATTTTTTAATGCTCAGATCTATCGCGCTAGCGCTCCGGACTTGGCACGGCAGCCGTTTTACCGCTGGTTAGATCGCTACTTTTTATTGCTGCAAGTGCCACTGGCTGCGGTGCTGTATCTGTGCGGCGGTTGGTCTTTTGTGCTCTATGGCATTGGGGTGCGATCGGTGCTGCTGTGGCATTCCACTTGGTTTGTGAATTCGGCGGCGCACCTGTGGGGCTACCGAACCTTTGCGGCCAATGACGGAGCGCGCAACCTGTGGTGGGTGTCGCTGCTGACCTACGGTGAAGGCTGGCACAATAATCACCACACCTATCCCAATGTGGCCAAGTCAGGACTGCGCTGGTGGGAAGTGGATACTACATGGTGGGCAATTCGGACCTTACAAATTTTGGGGGTGGCGAAGAAGGTGGTGATGCCTCCTAGCAACATCCAATTCTCCAAACTCAATGCGCGATCGCTCCCTGAATCCCGTACCTGCCTCCCGTAAGAATTGCCTTTCTGCATGACGCGTGAATGCAAGAGCCCCGAATTCTTTGAGAATTCGGGGCTCTGACTTACCAGGTTGGCAGGCTACATCGGGTTTCTATAGGCCAGACTCATCTAAGCCAGACTCATCTAAGCCAGACTCATCTAAGCCAGATTGCCAAAGAACTCGATCGCGTCTTTTAGCGCCACGATAAAAGCATCAATATCGGCCTGCGTGTTGTAAAAATATAAACTAGCTCGGGCGGTGGAGGCAGCTCCAAGACGGCGATGTAAGGGTTGAGTACAGTGATGGCCCGAGCGAATAGCAATCCCTTCCTGATCCAGCAGGGTGGCTAAATCCTGAGCATGCACCTCCCCACAGGTAAAAGCAGCCAACGCTGCACGACCACTGCCATCGGTGTGGGGTGGGGGGCCGTAGACTCGGACCGTGGGCAGTTGTTGCAATTGGCGGAACAGGTAGGCGGTGAGTTCGGCTTCGTAGGCGTGGATAGTGTCTATGCCGATGTGGGTGAGATAATCGATCGCGGCTCCCAGGGCGATCGCTTCCCCAATCGCAGGCGTACCCGCCTCAAATTTGTGGGGCAAATCCGCATAGGTGGAATGATCCAAAAACACATCCGCAATCATTTCCCCACCGCCCAAAAACGGCGGCATGGCCCGCAGCAGATCCAGCTTGCCGTAGAGAAAGCCAATGCCCGTGGGTGCACACATTTTATGCCCAGAGGCCACCAGCCAATCGCAGCCTATATCCTGCACATCCAGCCGTAAATGAGGCGCACTTTGGCAAGCATCGATTAGCACTCTGGCCCCATAGCGATGCGCCTCATTGCAGATAGCTTTGACCGGATTAATGCAGCCCAATGTGTTGGAAACATGGACCACAGAAACGAGCTGGGTTTTCGCTGAAAGCAGGGATTGAAATTGAGCAAAGTCAAATCCCTCGGTTTCGTCTAATTCTACAAACTTAAGAATGGCTCCGGTTCTTTGGGCCACCATTTGCCAGGGCACCAAATTACTGTGATGCTCCATGACCGACAGGATAATTTCATCCCCCGGTTGCAGTGTGTTCATGCCCCAGGCATAGGCCACCAGATTAATCGCTTCCGTGGCATTGCGGGTGTAGACAATTTCATTGCGCGAGGCAGCATTGACAAAGGCGGCCACCTTGTCTCGTGCGCCTTCATAGGCATCCGTGGCCCGTCCGCTCAGGGTGTGGGCCCCGCGATGGACGTTGGCGTTGTCCTGCCGATAATACTCGAACAGGGCATCCAGAACGGCGGTAGGCTTCTGGGATGTCGCCGCATTGTCGAGATAAACCAGGGGATTGCCATTGACTGCCTGATTCAGGATGGGAAAGTCTGGGCGGGTCCGGGTGGCGAGGGGTTTGAGTGGGGTGAAGGTCATAGCGTCGGCACAGGGGGTGGAGTGAGGCTAAAGGGCGATCGCCACGCTATCGGCTAGGGCTTGGCGCAGGGATGCCGCTGGAATCTGCTGAATGACCTCTTGGGCAAAGGCATAGACCAACAGATGGCGGGCTGCATCTTGATCAATGCCACGACTTTGCAGGTAGAACACTTCGTCATCTTCCAATTGGCTGACCGTGGCTCCGTGGGCACACTTGACGTTATCGGCGGTGATTTCGAGCTGGGGTTTGGTATCGACCCGCGCCTTAGGCGACAGCAGCAAGTTGCGACTGAGTTGGGAGGCATTGGTCAGTTGTGCCCGTTTAGGAACAAAGATTTTGCCGTTGAAGACGCCATGGGCGCGATCGCCTACTAAGCATTTATGCACTTGCTCACAGGTGCCATGGGGTTGGGTAAAGGCCATGAGGCTGTGGGTGTCAGCGAGGCGATCGCCCGCAACAAAGGTCAAGCCGCGCAGCACCGTATCCGTTTGTTCGCCCGTCTGGAAAATTTCCAGATTGTGGCGGGACATCTGCCCCCCTAAGTTAACGGCATTGCTGGTATAGCGGGAATCTCGCCCTTGGGACACGGCGGTTTTGCCAATGTGAAACGCAGCTTGGCTATCGCGTTGTACGCGGTTATGGTGCACCTGGGCATTATCGCCCAGCCAGACTTCCGTAACGGCATTGGTACAGTAAGGGGCATCGTGCAGGCTAACGTAGTCTTCGATCAGGGTGGACTGACTGCCCGCAGCGGCGACGATCAAACTGCGGGGATGGGCCAGCAGAGGCGCTGTCCCGGTGGCCACAAACAGCAGATGAATCGGATTTTCAACGATCTGGTTTGGGGGAATCCAGACTAAGGCCCCATCGGTCAAACTAGCGGTGTTTAAAGCGGTGAAGACTTCATCACCGCCTTGCTGCTGGGCAAAATAATTGCTGAGGGTGGGAATGAACTCGGCAGCGATCGCCAAGTTTGCCACACAAACACCATCGGGTAAGTCATCAATCGTGGATAAGTCCGGGGCATAAATACCATCCACAAACACTAACCGACTGGTAGCCTCCGGAAATAAGTACGGCTCCAACAGCTCAAAGCTGAGGGCGGCGGGTGCACCCACGGCTTGCAGCGGAGTTGCCAGCAGGGCCGACAAATCGGTAAACCGCCAGTCTTCATCACGGGTGGAGGGAATGGCCAGTTCTTGAACGCGGGCGGTGGCGCGATCGCGCAGCGGCTGCATCCAAGCACCATCGGCATCCAAGTCCGCTCGCAGAGTGAGTAGATGGGCGAGGTAAGCAGTGCGATCGACCTTGGCCTTGCCGCTTAAATTCGGCGCGTCCGACACCGTAGACATGGAAATCGTCATGCGCCTGCCCCCACGGGTTGTTCACTGGGTTGACCATCCACAATCCAGTCGTAGCCTTCTGCTTCCAGCTTCAGGGCCAATTCCTTGCCACCCGTGGTTAGGATGCGACCATTGGCCATCACATGCACAAAGTCGGGGGTGATGTAGTCTAGCAAGCGCTGGTAGTGTGTCACCACCAGGGTGGCATTATCGGCATGGGTCAGGGCATTGACGCCGTTGGCGACAATCTTGAGTGCGTCAATGTCTAAGCCGGAATCAATTTCATCCAGGATGCCCAGCTTGGGTTCTAGCAGTGCCATTTGCAGAATTTCATTCCGCTTTTTCTCTCCGCCAGAAAATCCTTCATTCACACTGCGACCGAGGAACGCCGGATCCATTTTCAGCAGCTCTAACTTGGCCTGCACCACCTCATCAAAATCAAAGGCATCCAGTTCTTCTAAGCCGTGATGCTTGCGCTTGGCATTGTAGGACACCCGCAGAAAGTCCAGATTGCTAACACCGGGAATTTCCAAAGGATATTGAAAGGCCAAAAACACACCGGACTTGGCCCGTTCGTCGGGCTCCAAATCCAGCAAGTTCTGTCCCTGGAAAAGAATTTCGCCGCCGGTGACGGTGTAGGCGGGATGCCCCGCCAAAATTTTAGAAAAGGTACTTTTCCCCGACCCATTCGGTCCCATAATGGCGTGGATTTCCCCTGCCTTAATTTCCAGATTCAAGCCCTTGAGAATCTGGGTTCCCTCCACATCGGCGGTGAGATCCTTCACCGATAAAATCACGTCACTATTGGCATTAATCACACGCTAACCTCTTGACTCTACTCTTATTGACTCTTATTGACAATCAAACTCTTACAGTGCAGTAAAACTTCTCCAGCAGGAAACCTCTATGCATAATGTTCTATGCTGGCAGGCACTAGAGCTGGGCAATGTACTTCAGGATTTTCAAAACATCGTACAAATCGTTACCCGGATTACGGATTTCAAAAATTCGAGATAACGCATATTGATTGACAGCACCTCGCACCAGCTTGACAAATGTAAACCCACCACCGCTGGCAATCAAGCCGTATCCGGGTTTCTCCGTCACTGGGTTTGCCAACATATAGGCTAGGAGTTGGGCTAGTCCGGCTTCAATCGAAAACTCAGCCTCTTTGGATTCAATCACTAACGCCCAAAACTGCTCCTTCAGTAGCCAAATATCAATGCTACCGCGAATAATGAGGCCATCAGCTTCTTCAGTAATCTCAACGGATTTCTCCGTTTGGATATGAAAAGGCGGTAAGCAAAAATCCGCCAGGAATAAAAGTGGCCCCAATACAAAGACTTGAATTGCTTTTTCTGAGAGCGGTGGATGCTCGACAAGGTTCCAGTAGCCCGCCTGCACTTTGTCAAGGAAAGTGCGATCGCCTTCAGGAAGTTCCGGCAACGACTCCCGCCATTCCGAGAAAAATTGCGGATCGCGCGTGACCCGGAGGTTGAACCGCTGAATCAATTCCTGGAAATCAACCTTACTGGACTGTACTGCCTGTACCATCACCTCACCTCTCGCCCCATCAGCGCTTAACCCACACTCCCTTCCAACTTCAGGCTCAGAAGTTTGTCCGCTTCCACTGCAAACTCCATCGGCAATTGATTAAACACGTCCTTGCAGAAACCGCTAATCATCATCGAGATCGCGTCTTCTGGCGAGATGCCCCGCTGGCTAAAGTAAAACAGTTGGTCCTCACCAATCTTGGAAGTCGAGGCTTCGTGCTCCACCTTGCCCGCATTGGTTTGCACTTGGATATAGGGAAACGTATTCGCCTGGGCATTGTCGCCAATCAGCATCGAGTCGCACTGGGAATAGTTGCGGGCTCCTGTGGCCTTCGGCCCAATTTTCACCAAGCCTCGATAGCTATTTTGGGACTTGCCCGCTGAAATTCCCTTAGAAATAATCGTGCTCTTGGTGTTCTTGCCAATGTGGACCATCTTGGTGCCGGTGTCGGCCTGCTGGTAGTTATTCGTCAGGGCGACGGAATAAAACTCACCCACCGAGTTATCGCCGACCAAGACACAACTGGGATACTTCCAGGTGATGGCCGAACCCGTTTCGACCTGAGTCCAGGAGATTTTCGAGTTCACACCCTGGCAGAGGCCGCGCTTGGTGACAAAGTTGTATATACCACCTTTGCCGTTGGCATCGCCTGCGTACCAGTTTTGGACGGTGGAGTATTTGATGTCCGCATTATCCAGGGCGACTAGTTCAACCACGGCGGCATGGAGTTGGTTGCTGTCGTACATGGGAGCCGTACACCCTTCCAGATAGCTCACGGAACTGCCTTCTTCCGCGATGATCAGCGTCCGTTCAAACTGTCCCGAGTCGCCATTGTTAATCCGAAAATAGGTGGACAGTTCCATGGGACATTTTGTGCCCTTGGGAATGTACACGAAGGAACCATCGCTAAAGACGGCGGAATTTAAAGCGGCGAAGTAGTTATCGCCAACGGGCACGACACTGCCAAGGTATTTTTGCACCAGTTCAGGATGTTCTTTAACCGCTTCTGAAATTGAACAGAAAATGACACCCTGCTCCGCCAGTTTTTCTTTGAAGGTGGTGGCCACGGAAACGCTGTCGAAAATGGCATCCACGGCCACATTACTGAGGCGCTTTTGCTCCGAGAGAGGGATACCCAGTTTCTCGAAGGTAGCCAGCAGTTCCGGATCCACTTCATCCAGGCTCTTTTTCTTTTCAGAGACCTTGGGAGCAGAGTAGCAGACGATATTCTGGTAATCGATCGGGGGATAGCCAACGTGCGCCCAGCTAGGCTCAGCCATGGTCAACCACTTGCGGTAGGCCCGTAGGCGAAATTCCAGCAGAAAGGCGGGCTCCTCCTTTTTGGCGGAAATGAGCCGCACGATGTCTTCGTTAACGCCACGAGGGATGGTGTCAGCAGCGATGTTGGTGACGAAGCCGTACTTATAGGGCTGATTGACCAGGGTTTGAACCGATGCGCTCATGTCTCGTGCTCTCTGTTTCAGGACGGTGGGTGGCAAGGGGCGAGGAACGTAAGCCATCTGGCTTACGCCAGATTGGTCACAGACCGAATTTGCTCAAACGTGATGACTTGTTGATCGCCAGCGAAGTCGTTGTCGGGGGTAAGAAACAACATGCAGTGGCATTCTTTACGCTCGCGCATCGGTACGCAGGGACAATTCCAATAAGCAGCGGCAACTTCGGCCTCCTTGTCTTCGTAGTGGCGACAGGGGCAGAGAGGGGCACCAAGGTCTTCCTTATGTTTGGCCAGCCCCTCAATGACAACAGCGGTGACACCCGGATCAACACAAAAATAAGTACCTGTGCGCTTGGCATAGGTCTCGGAAAAGTGCCGCATCAGTTCAAGATTATTTTCGGTCGCTTGGTTGGGGTTGGTGTCTGGTGTCATGGGCTGCAATGAAGGCAAGGTAATAAGGGTGGACAGGATTCACTTGGGCAACAGCGTGAGGCGTTTTGGACTGGAGCAGCCGCAGAACCGTGAAAGTGCGATCGCCAGGGGAATCATTTAGCTCTTATAATTAAAGCAACATTTGGGTTGTTTTTCTCATTGTAAGGTACTTTAACAATACTCGTGTTGCTAAAGTCTAGAGCGTGCCCATGAATTAATCATGCCTGTCAACGAATGGATTGCGCCAAATGGCGTGATCCGAGGCGTGAAGGCCGAATCGTATGAATTCCTGTCCGCGTTATTTTGAGAATGAGTGATGACCTCCTCACAGCAGCACTCCACCAAGCAGGATATTCTCCGCCACCTGCTGCGGGACGGGCAGGCAACGGCGCAGGATTTGGCCGATCGCCTTGCTATTTCCCCCCAAGCCATCCGGCGGCATCTCAAGGATTTAGAAGCCGAAGAATTGATCCTGCACCAATCTGTCCAGGCGGGGATGGGCCGTCCGAACAATGTCTATGCCCTCAGTCGTAAAGGGCGCGATCAGTTTCCTGATCGCCATGATGATTTTGCGGTAGCGCTGCTGGACACCCTGGCTGAAACGGTGGGCCCGGAGCAGATGGGGCGCATTTTGCAGAAGCAGTGGGAGCGGAAGGCCCTGGAATACCGCGATCGCATCGGTGTCGGTAGCCTCAAAGATCGGGTAGACAATCTAGTGGAAATCCGTCGCACTGAGGGCTATATGGCGGAATGTCATCGGGTGAAGCTGGAGGAGGATGGCCCAGAGGGACTGACCGGAGCCGTGGCGGTTAAAACAGAGGTTGAGCAGTACGTATTGACGGAATATCACTGTGCCATTTCCCAAATCGCCGAATCGTTTCCCAGTGTCTGTGGGCACGAGTTAGAGATGTTTGCGGCGGCGTTGCCCGATTGCACCGTGAAGCGGACCCATTGGCTAGTGGATGGTGAACATCGCTGTGGGTACTTGATTCATCCAACTCATTCAAAATGATTTAATCGCAGGCGAGGTGATCGAGAGGTGAGGTGATGGAAACGGCTATTTCGGCCTCATTCGTTGCATGTACAGTACGTGTAGACGCCGCGCCTTATGAAACGGACTGTTTACGCTGGATTACAACGTATGTTACAGGCCATGGGAATTGGACGCATGCGATCGCCAATCTGCTGGATGATGGGGTTTTATCGGATCAGTGTGTATGAAAATCCTTCGCTGTCTGCATACCCTCGTCCACGTCACCGACCTGGCCCGTGCGGAACATTTTTACGGCACTGTATTGGGTCTGACCCCAGTGGAGCGCCAGCTAAAGTTTCCCGGTACCTGGTATGAAGTGGCGGGGTTTCAGATTCATTTGGCTGTGGTGGAGGCCATGCCCAGTCACAAGCTGCCGGAAAAATGGGGCCGCGATCGCCATGTGGCCTTTGCTGTAGACAATTTGTCCATTGCCATGGCCCAGTTGCAAAGCCAGGGCTATCCTGTCCAAATGAGTGCCTCGGGACGGGCGGCGCTGTTTACCCAGGATCCCGATGGCAACGTGATTGAGATTAGCGAGGCCTAGGGCTGGATGCGCATTGTGGCCTACCTCTACAGTGATCCTTTGTTGGAAGCCACCCCGGATCCAGCCATTTGGGGGTGGGAACTGGATCAGATTTATCAGGACCTAGCCAAGACTAAATCTGGGGCGATCGCCCCCAATGGGACGTGCTGATCCAGGACTGTCAATCCCAGCCCATCGATTACTTACTGGTGCGGCGGTTGGAGGAATTGGGCGATCGCGTGGATGCGGTGGGCGATCGGCTGGCCCAACTGGAAACCCACCACATTCGCCTGATTTTAGTCGAGCAGCCCACTCCCCTTGATCCGGTTCAACCCAGTCCCCTAACGGCCCTCCACCCGGACACCCCCCAGGCCGACCTAATCAAGCTGCTGCAACACCTGCAAGCAGAGCAGCAAAGCCGAAAAATTCGTCAGGGGCATGCGCGCAATCGCATCCAAGCCCTGCCGCCCCCCGGCAAAGCCCCCTACGGTTACAAGCGTGGCAAAGAAAAATACAATTTGGACCGGACCACGGCTCCTGTAGTCAAAGACTTTTTCGAGCAGTTCTTGCTCTATGGTTCCGTGCGCGGTGCGGTGCGGTACTTGGCCCAAAAATACAGCAAGAAGATTTCCGTATCCACGGGGCACCGCTGGCTGACAAACCCCGTCTATCGCGGCGATTTAACCTACCAAACCGGCGATACCATCCGGGACACCCATGCCGCCATCATTTCGCGAGATGAAGCAGCCCAGGTCGATCGCCTCCTGCGTCGCAATCGGCGTCTCCCCCCGCGCAGTGCCAGTGCCCCCCGTTCCCTCGCGGGTCTGGTGGTGTGCAGTACCTGCCAATCGCCTCAAACCGTGGCTCGGATCGCCGGACCAACTAAAGAGAAGGAATATCTCTACCTCCGCCCCACCGCCTGTCCTCAAACGCCCAAGTGCAAGTCCATCCCCTATGACGCTGTCCTGCAAGGCACGATTGCCCGCATTTGCCAAGACTTGCCCCCTGCCGTTGCCACCCTGACAATGCCGGACATGCAGGGGATGAAACAGGGAATGGATGGGGCGATCGCCGCCAAGCAGGGCATTCTAGACCAGTTACCCGAGTTGATCACAACTGGCATCCTCGACCCGGAAACCGCCAAGCTGCGGGCGTATAAGCTCAGGACCGAGATCGCTATCCTCCAGGGCCAACTGGCCCAACTGCCCCCTGTTAACCTGCAATCCGTTGCCCAGGCTGTCTCCATTCCTCAATTTTGGTTTGGCTTGTCAGAAGCGGAGCGCCGCTTCTATTTCCGAGAATTCCTCCGTCACATCGAACTCCATCGCCAGGGCCAAGACTGGCACCTCCAACTCGCCTTTATTTTCTAAGCCCAGCTTTCTAGGCCCAGCTTTCTAGGCCAGTATTCCAAGTCCAACTTTACTCCGTTCAACGTTTTGTCGCTGTCCCATGATTCGTCCCCTTGACCACGCCCAGCCGCCGCTAGAGTTTATTCCACCCCATCTGGATCGCAACGTTGTCCGATTTTTGCATGGGGTATTGCCCTTAGTGATGCGATCGCGCACCTCCCTTCACACCATTCGCGCCGAAAATGTCGAAGTTTTGGTCGATCTCTATGAAAAATTCCAAGCCAGAAAAATCCGGTTTCTGATGGCTTTTCGTCATCCCAGTGTGGATGATCCCTTGTGTTTAGCCCATCTCATGTCCCGCTCTGTGCCCCGCACTGCGAAGCGACAGGGGATTCGGCTTCGCGGGCCCCTGCATGCCCACTTCATCTACGATCGCGGCATTCCCCTGTGGGCCGGTTCCTCCGTCGGCTGGTTAGCCTCTCGTCTGGGGGCAACGCCAATTCAGCGGGGCAAGGTCGATCGGACGGGCCTCAAGTCCGCCCGCAATTTGTTTGCTAACGGGCCCCTACCCATGGCCGCTTCTCCGGAAGGAGCGACCAATGGCCACAGCGAAATCGTCAGTCCCCTAGAACCGGGCATCAGTCAAATGGGCTTCTGGTGCGTGGAAGACTTGCTGAAGGCAGGCCGGACCGAAGAAGTCTTCATCGTCCCCATCGGCATTCGCTACCGCTATGTCTCGCCCCCTTGGGCAGCCATCGACCAATTACTCGCTGACATTGCTAACGATGTGGGTCTAGTTCCCCAAGCGGACGCGGGGGAAAGCCGAGACGCGGCCCGCTATCGGCAATTACTGCAAATTGGGGAACAATTGCTGACTAAAATGGAGCAGTTTTATACGCGGTTCTACCATCAGGCGTTGCCCGCGATCGCCGCCACGGACCTCGCAACCATGAGCCCCAACGATGTCCTAGCCGCCCGGATGCAAGCCCTGCTCAACGTAGTCCCTCCATGTGGCGGAACAGTACTTCAACCTCCAGCCCAAAGGTTCCTTGATCGATCGCTGCCGTCGCATCGAACAAGCCGCATGGGATTGTATTTTCCGCGAAGACATTAAAGATCTTGAACGCCTATCGCCACTGGATCGCGGGTTAGCCGATCGCGTCGCCGAAGAAGCCAGTCTGCGGCTCTGGCACATGCGCCTCGTGGAAAATTTTGTCGCTGTCACGGGCAAGTACATCCTGGAATGCCCCAGCGTGGAGCGGTTTGCCGAAACCACCCTGATTACCTGGAATACCGTAGCCCGGATCACGGGCAAGGCGGGCGATCGCCCCAAGCTCGGCCAACAATCTGCCCAGATCACCATCGGCACGCCCCTATCCGTTTCTGCCCGTTGGGACAGCTACCAGGCCAACCGTCGCAGTGCTAAACAGGCCGTGGAAACCCTCACGCAGGATCTTCAGACCGCTTTACAGGCGATGGTGGTATCCTCTTCTCCGCCAAACCAAAACGGAGTGATACCCTAGGTAAGTTATCCTTGGCAAAATTTGACTGTGACTCAAGACCCGCGATATCTCGCACTAATGGCACTGCGGACGGTTTATCGCGGCGCATTTGCCGACGTAGCCCTCAATAAAGTCCTGAATTCAGTCGAGATTCCGCCCCCCGATCGCCGCCTGCTGACTGAATTGGTCTACGGCATCAGCCGCCGCCAGCGCACCCTGGATGCGTTAGTGCAGCAATTGTCTACGCGCAAGGGACAGCGCCAACCCCTGGATCTCCGGATTGTGCTGCATATGGGGTTGTATCAACTGCGCTACCTGAATCACATTCCTCCCTCGGCGGCGGTCAACACGACGGTGGACTTGGCCAAACGGGTCGGCCTGGGGGGATTGGCGGGCTTGGTCAATGGCATTCTGCGACAATATATTCGCCTGACGGAGGTGCCGCAGTCTGAGGATGAAAATTTAGACCCTGAGGCTGAGGATCTCGGGTGTGGGGTTGATCCACTGGTGCTGCCTGCCGATCCAGTCCATTGCTTAGGGGTGTTGTATAGCTATCCGGATTGGATCATTCAGGTGTGGTTGCGGCAGACGAAGTTGGCGCAGGTGGAACGCCTGTGTGCCTGGATGAACCTGCCGCCCCACATCGATTTGCGAATTAATCCCTTACGGACGGATTTAAAGACGGTGGAGGCCGCGATGCAAGCGGCAGGCATTGCCGTGAGTCGGGTGCCGCATTTGCCTTGGGCCTTGCGGTTGGATGAGCCGGGGGGCGCGGTGCAGCAATTGCCGGGATATGCCGAGGGCTGGTGGATGGTGCAGGATGCCAGCGCCCAACTGGTGGGCTATTTGGTCGATCCGCAGCCGGGGGAACGGGTGGTGGATGCCTGTGCCGCGCCGGGGGGCAAGACGGTGCATTTGGCTGAGTTGATGGGCGATCGCGGTGTGATTGAAGCCTGCGATCGCACCTCCTCCCGCTTGCATAAATTGCACCAAAATGCCAAACGGCTGGGGATTCAGTCCATTCAAGCTTGCCTGGGGGATAGTCGGGCGATGCCGCAGTTTGTCGGGCAGTGCGATCGGGTGCTTATAGATGCCCCCTGTTCTGGATTGGGCACCCTCCACCGCCATGCCGATGCCCGGTGGCGACAGACCCCCGCTACTGTGACAGAGTTGGCCCAATTGCAGCGAGAACTCCTAGAATCTGTCGCGACCTGGGTCAAGCCAAAGGGCGTTTTGGTCTATTCCACCTGTACGCTTCATCCCACGGAAAATGAAGAGTTGATTCGCTATTTTCTAGCGCAGCACCCCAGTTGGCAGATTGAACCACCCGCACCTGATTCCCCGCCAGCCCATTTTGCTACGCCCGAAGGTTGGGTCAAAGTTTGGTCCCATCAGCACAATATGGATGGTTTTTTTATGGTTCGCTTAAGACACCGGTGAAACGGTTGGGTGTAGGGTTGACCCAGACCTTTTATCCAGACCTGATATTCTCAAGCGCCAGGTTTTACTGGTGGATATTGTCTAGAAAATCTTCTTAAGAAAATAAATTCAGCAAAAGACTACATTGAACGCCTGGAGGGGCAATTCGTATGGCTATAACGACGACGGAAGGCAATGTTGAAGGCAATGTCAAAACCCTGGTGAAGATTTTGATTGGGGCAGCTTGGATCGATGGGGTGATTCAGCCCCAGGAGCGGGAGTATTTGCATCGGGTGGCGAAGGAAAAGGGCGTGGCTGAGGATCCAGAGATTCAGCCGCTGCTGTATGAGTTACGGGCTGTGAAACCTGAGGAGTGCTACGACTGGGTGCACCAGTATTTGGGTAGCCATCCCAGTCAGCAGGACTTTCAGGATCTGATGGAAGCGATTAGCGGATTAATCTATAGCGATGGCACGGTGGCCAATGAGGAGGCGCGTTTATTGACGGGTCTGATGCATTTGGAGGCCGAGGAAGGCCGAGGTGGGGTGGGTACTCCGATTCTGAGGTCCATTCGCAGCCTCTATCAACGCTGGCTGGCGAAGTTGGGCTGAAGTTGAACTGAAGTTAAACGGAACTGAAGTTGAACGAGGGGCGATCAGGGACATGCTTAATCCTTCTTATCCCCCTGAAAATGGTCTGATAGGTGTGATTGGAATCATCTTCCGGATAAACTAAGTGCCATCTATATAAGTCGGTATTGAGGTTAGGTCGATGAAAGGGTTGATTGGTTACGCGATCGCACTATTTGGGATCAGTTTGGGTCTGCCTGCCCAGGCGCAATTCTACGCCGCAGACCCATCAACCCCGGTTTTGTCTGCGTTGAATCGAGGCGCTTCCCCATTTGGCCAGCCCAGCGTAGTGCCCAGCGCAATGCCCAATGGCGTGCAGCCCTGCGCCCAGTCCCGCGCCTAGCCCTGCACCCAACGGGATGCCCGATGGCGTGCCCAGCGAGGTCAATAAAGAGGGCGCTGACGTCAGCGGCCTCTGAAAAGGGGGATGAAGGAGGAATTGAAGCCAATGCGGTCCCCAATCCTGTAATTGTGATTGGGCGATCGCCGCAGCATCCCTTTGCGGTGATTGTGCTGTCTGACCAGTGGAATACGCTCCAGATTGTACGGCAGTCTGTGGCGGCAGCATTTTTGACGGATTCTCGGTTAGGGGCGTATGTATTTGCCGAGAGCTTTTCCCATCGTCGCAGTGCCGAAGCATTGTCCCGCGCGTTGAGATCGCAGCGGTTAGACGCACGGGTGATCTACTTCCCCCAGCGGGTGGCGCTCCCGAATACGCTGTGGGGAAATGAGTGAATTCCAAAATCGGGGCGATGAATTTTTAGAACATCCCAGGGTAGTGATATTGTCGTTTTTAAAGGGGTATCGTTTTCAGAAAAGTTGTTTTTAGAAGAAAACAGTTAAGACTAGGGTGAACGTCTGGAGCAAGCTTAAAAAGTGGCAATGAAGACGGTTCGGGTATACCTCATGACGACAGCTATTAGCGTGTTGCTCATAGCCACGGCGGGATTGGCTGAAGTGGTGCAGGTGCGGATTGATCGCTGGTTAACCGTGCAGCAGGTGGTCGGTAGGGTCTTCTATCTCGGGAATGTGCTCTATCAAGGTGAGTCAGGAACGCAGCCGGCCCATGTGGGCATGCGCCTCACCACTGTCGGGGAAGGTATCCAGACGGGCGATCGCGCTAAGGCAGTTTTGGCCTTGGATACGGGTGTCGGTACGGTGCATGTTGCTGAAAAGACAGATGTGCGCATTCAGCAATTACAAATGACCCCGAATGGTGCGCGCATCACGCGCCTGCGGGTGAATCAGGGGCAGATCCGCTTGAAAATCCGGCGATTCACCAATCCAGATTCCCGCCTGGAAATTCAAACTCCGGCGGGCGTGAGTGGTGTCCGGGGCACAGAGTTTGGCGTCAGTGTGCAGCCCAGCGGGCGCATGGGGGTGGCAACTTTGGTGGGCCGGGTGGTGGCAGCCGCACAGGGGCAAGAAGTGGTGGTTGAAGCTGGGTTTCAGAGTTTAGTGATTCCCGGCGAACCGCCGCAACCCCCGACGCGTTTGACCGAAAACCTCCGCCTCGATTTGCGTTATCTGGTACCGTTGCGGGCTAGAAAGGGCGATCGCCAAGTGCGGATCGCCGGTCAGATTGACCCCGTTAATCTGCTGGTCATTGCGGGTGTGGTGCAAAACACCGATCGCATGGGCAACTTTGATGTCACGGTTCCTCTACCCAACAATCGGCAGGTGACTGCGGTTGTGACCACTCCCTTAGGGAAGGAACAAGTGTATGAATTGGCCGTTCCTTAATCTTGCTCAACTCTCAGCGCAACTTTCAACATCCCGTGGTGGTGGGTGGCGTTTTCGGGCAGCGCTGTCCCGGATGTTTCCGGGGGCTGTTTCGGCGCTACTGGTGGTTGGGCTGCTGAATTTGGGAGTTTGGCAGCCGCTAGAATATTTAATCTATGGCGCACTATTTCAAGCTAGAGGGGAAATTCCCTGGGATCAGCGTGTGGTGGTGGTGGATATCGACGAAGCTAGCCTGAGTGTGCTGGGTAGCTTTCCCATCCCCCGCCGACATTACACCACCCTCCTACAAACTTTGATCCAAGCTAAGCCCAATGTGGTGGTGTTTGATTTGGTCTTTTCGGAGTCCAGTCCTGACGATCTCCCCTTAGCCTTGGCGATGGAGCAGCATGGCCAAGTGGTGCTGGCACGGGCCTGGGATGGGCAAGGGGCCGCCTGGGTACCGACGCCCAAGCTTAAGGCCGCCGCCATCGCCACGGGGCACATTCTCAAACTAGAGGATGCGGATGGCCTGAGCCGGACAATCTTGCCGGAGGTGCAGGGGATTCCAGCCCTCGCCATTAGTGCCGCGACTGCATACGCCATGAGTTGGGATGCGCCAGTTCCCAACCCTGAGGCATCCCGACTCTGGCTCAATTGGTTTGGCCCCATGACGCAAATTCCGCACTATTCCATGGTGGATGTGATCCAGCAGCGTGTGCCTCTCCGTGCCTTCCAAAACAAGATTATTGTGATCGGTGTAACTGCGAGTGGGCTAGACGCTCAGCCGACTCCCTTTGATCGGCAGCCGCCCGCCAGTGGGGTTCATATCCACGCCACGGCCATTAGCAATCTGCTGCAGGGGCGTCCTTTACACATTCCAGACCCGAATTGGGTGCGGACGGCCCTGCTGCTGGGTGGCTTAGGCTTCAGTGCACTGATCGCCCACTGTCGGATTCGCTGGCATCTTGCTATTTGGCTGGGGGCCTGTTTGGGCTGGGGATTGGTAGCCCTGGGGGCGCTATGGTTGGGGTACTGGCTGCCCGTGGCGGCTCCGATCGCCCTATTCAGTGGCGTTGCTAGTTGTCATGCTTGGCGGCAGTGGCAGGTGCTGTTGCAGGCAAACGATAACTTGAAGCAATTGGTCGCCCGCGATAGTCTGACCCAGTTGGCCAGTCGGCGACGATTTGATGAGTATCTTGCCCAGGAGTGGCATCGGCTGACCCTAACCCAAGCGCCGCTAGCCCTGATTCTCTGTGATGTTGATTTCTTTAAGTGCTACAACGACACCTACGGGCATCAGATGGGCGATCGCTGTTTGCAGCAGGTGGCTATGGCGCTTTCCAGTGCAGTCAAGCGTCCAACCGACCTGGCAGCCCGCTATGGGGGAGAGGAGTTTGCCGTCATCCTGCCCAATACAGACATCGACGGGGCGGTGCAAGTTGCCGAGGCCATTCGTCTCCAGATCGGGGCCTTGGCCATTCCCCATGCCAGTTCAGAGATTAGTTCCCACGTCACGTTCAGTTTAGGCGTGGCCGGAATGATTCCCAATCCCCAATCCTCTTTGGCGGCATTGATTGCGGATGCCGATCGCGCCCTTTATCAAGCTAAGTATCAAGGCCGCAATCGCACCTGTGTCAGTTCGGCACCCGTGCTTTTCGAGGGCAACTAAGGCAATTCACTTTAGCCAAGATTGTTCCCTTCGACTCCGCTCAGGGAACAATCTTCCGCTGGCTGAGCGGAGTTGTAGTTTACTTTCCGCAGGGTAGCCAGCAGAATTATTTCTTGGAAATCCTAGGGTATGAAGCTTTAGTGTAAAAAAGCATGAGGGGACATGGATCTTACGATGTATGGCTTTGGGAGTAATACTCCAGACTTTTCCGTCCACATCGGAGGATGAGTTCTGGTTTAGCATGATCACTGAGTCAGTGGTGGTTGCCCGGTGGGTTCGACGGTCGAGAAGACCGCGATGCGTAGCGCTTTCAAAATCCAAAATCCAAATCTCTTTTGTTTATGTCAGCATCTCACCTAATTTCTCTACGATTGGCGAAACCTGACGAATTAGGGATTGTGGCCAATTTGGAGCGATTGGCCTTTGCCCCCCATCGATCGGATTATGAAATCGAAAAAGACTGGTTTGGTGGCCAGGTTCAGCTACCGGGGCAATCGCAGTTTCTCGCGGTAGATGTTCAGGGACAGCCGGTTGGGTGCTACAGCCAGCTTGACCTGGGGATTTGGCTAGAGAAGCAGTTAATTCCGACCTTGGGACTGGGCGGCGTGGCCGTAGCCCCCCATCGGCGCGGCCAAGGCGTCGCGCGCCACATGCTTGAACATGCCCTGAAAACCGCCCTCCAACAAAACGTCCCCCTAGCCATGCTGTATCCCTTTCAGCAGGGGTTTTATCGGGCCTTGGGCTGGGCCTGGGTGGGTGAAACCCGGCAGTATCGGGTGGCTACCCGAGATTTACCGGAGTTTGCCGAGTCGCAACAGGTCGTGCCCTTTGATCCAGAGGCGCATCAGCTTGGGGTGCAGCAACTCTACGAGCAAGGGGCAATCCTTCAAAATGGCTGGCTCCAACGGCGCGATTGGCAGTGGAAAAGTTTCTTCAAACCTACTGCAGGGCAGGAGATCTACTGTTATGTAGACGCTGGAAAGGTGCTGGGCTATGGCATGGGGCAATTTACCGAAATCAATGGGCAATGGGCGATCGCCATTCGGGAATGGGTGGCGTTAACCCCAGCGGCTTATCGGGGCATTTTAGGCTGCTGGGCAGGATGGCGGGACCAAATTTCCACGGTCATTTGGAACACTTATGCGACCGATCCATTTCCCCATTTACTGCGGGAGCAGCGGCGAACGCCCCATTTGCCTACGGAACCCTTTGGCTTTGGCTTGACCCAAAACTTTGGAGCGATCGGCAGTGGCTTTATGTGGCGCTTGGTGGATTTGCACCGTGCTCTAGAATTGCGTCCGATTCAGCCGGTTGTGGCCTTTGCCCTGACCTTTGTGGTGCAGGATGCGGTGCTGGGTAATCAAACCCTGTCCGTGGCCTTTGAGGAGGGCCGGATGCGGATCCTGGACCAGGCCACTGATACCGTGATCACCCTGTCTGTCGAGCAGTTGACCCTGGTGTGGAGTGGGGTGCGGCGGATGACGGAATTGGTGGCCATGGGATCGGTAGATGTGCTGGGCGATCGCACCCGACTGTCCCTGTTGGATGCCGCATGGCAGGCTAAGCCGCCCTTCTGCTGGGACTTTTTCTAGGGCGGATTCGTTCTACGGCTGCTTCGCCCCTGCCTTTGGCACACCGGGTTAGCCGATGGCCCCTGGAACTAGGATTCGTCCGTGCTGTCCGGAGAGATGGTCTTGAGGGCATGAATTTGTTGGTGCAAACTGTTGAGGAGGTCTTCTAAGGTGGGGAGGATACTTTGCTGTTCTGGCGTGGTCACGGGATAGAATTGCATCCGCGTGCGGATGTGATTAATTTGCCGTTGGAGCGACTGGGCTGTATTCAGCGCATCCTGGGTCAGCATGGTCACCTGCTGCTGCTGGTGAAATTTCAGGGCGGCTCCCCGCAGGACCTGCAAGTTGGCTTCTTCGCCGTGGGGGCCGGATAAAATCCGCAGCCGCAGCAACAGCCGGGTGTTCTGATATTGACGCTCCAATTCCAAGTATTGCGGTTTGCGCACTGGGTCCGGGGGCAATTCGGCGAACTGCTTCAGGGCAGCGATGGTGGCTTCAAATTTGGCCTGGGACAAATCTTCCAGAACGGCCTGCATGACCCCATTTTGGCTCCACAAAATTCGCCCATGCTGCGGGTGGCGCTCAAAATACAAGCGCCCAATTCCCCCGGTCAGCATGCGTCCCAGGAGTTCTTCTAGCAGCTCAGGGGCGGGCAACTCGGCTAGTACAGAGAGCGCATCGGCCAGGTGAGGAGTCGCCACTCGCAGCACGGGCGGTCCCTGGGGATCGTTGGTCAAGGCGGGCTCTGGGGGATCACTGGGGCCCACGCGGGGCGGGGCGGGCATTTCCGGCTCTAACCGCAAGGTGGCGCGTTCATTGATTTCCGAGGACTTGGGAGGGGCAATCTTGGGGGCGGGGGGACGACTGGGCTGAGCTTTGCTACTGGCATAGTTGAGATAGGCCGTCAGAACCGCATGGTGCATCTCGGAGGCGATCGCCTGGGGCGTCAGGGAGCAATTCATGTACCCCATAATGCGCCGAACATAGTCCAGCGCCACACTATCGTCTAGCGAAACCATGCCCAGCTTGAGTCGGCTCCCTTCCAAGGCCAGCGGCAAAACTTGGTGATAGAGACAGGCTTCAAAGGGCAGAATGCTATCAATCAGCCGAAAGGTCAGCTCAGCATTAATCTGGCCGGTCCAGTCGGACTTGGCCGCAGACGCTGAAGGGACCGTGGATTGGGCCACCGCCGGAGGCACCATTGTCTCGGCATCGCGTTCAGTGGGTTTGCCTGACAGGGACATAGCAAGGGAGTATCAGTAAGGGCTAGAAAATCAGGGGCTAGAAAATCCGTAAAGCACCGCCAAGGATCGATCAAACCGTCAGCCTTATCCAAATCCAACACATTAAACCGTCAGCTCTAAATCGTAAGCTTTATCCAACCGTAGCCTGTAATCTGGCAACTGTAATGTGCCATACGTAATTACCCCCTAGGAAACGGCAATTCCTCTGGAATTATAGGTAGAATTCCGGGTGGTCCACTCAGTAAATTTCCGGAAGCAGTCGTTCTCGGCCTCCGCCTGCGGCCCACGGGTCTAAACCGGCTAACCTAGACCCTAGTCTGACTTTGTTCCTAACCAACTGGCCACCAGTTCCGGCTGATTCTTGGTCGCAAATACCCGGACGGCATGGTAGGTGATTTTTTCGCGCAGGCGATACACTTGCTTGACGGGAATATCCAGGCTCTGGGCGATCGCCTCCTGGGTTTGCCCCTGTAAATATAACCGCAGCCACTCCGCCGCTAGCGGCTCTACGGCTTTTTCCAGGTACGTTTCAAACGATTCCACCACCGATTGCCGCAGTTCCTGCTGCTCTTCAGCAGCGCGGGCCTGCTGGTACTGGGCCACCGCCTCATTATCCAACAGGCTGAACGATCCATCGGAATCGTCTGGGGCCACCTCGTCGGACACCAGCCGGATGAAGTCACCGGAGGGCACCTGGGTCATCCCGCCCCGTTGGGAGCGGCGCAGATAGTTGACAAATCGGAACGCCAGCAAAGGCTGATTCCGAATCGGACGCAGACAGTACTCTTCCACACTGGCTAAGAGCAAGGCATTTCGCAGGCGCGGCTCCGCCGTGCACTCGGCGATCCAGCGCATTTGCTGCTGCATGTAGGTGTCGTTTTGCAACAGTTCTTGAATCACCTCTTGCAGCACGTCCACGACCGTTCGTTGGCGATCGCGCGATAGGGCAATCCAGGTTTTAATCTTGTTACGAATCAGAAAGAGGCTACTCAGGCGCTGGATCAGCCGCTGATACCCCCGCTCCTGGGAAACATCCAGATAGCGCTGCCGCAAAATCCGATAGCGATAATCCATCGCTTGGTCGGAGATATGGCGCAGGCTGGGGGTCAGGTCTTCAAATCGCGATCGATCCTCACCCAGCAGCCAGTTCACAATACTGCCCTGGGTTGCAGAACTGTGTTTTGGGAGTTCCGTTTGGAGTCGCAATTTCCAAGAAGTCGCAAATTCTTCCGCCACTGCCATGAGGTTATTGTCCGGTTCGTAATAAATTCACTCCACCTAGAGTGTGCCTCACACTGGCCCAATTAATCACTTCCCCCCACGGGGAATAGACACTCTGTGACTACCCTGATATGTCATATCCGCTATCTTGCCTGTGAGATCACGCCTCTACCTGCCATCATTCTAGGATGGAAGCTCCAGAGATTGACGATTTAGCCCGCTGCGAGCTGAAAATCCGTTGCCCTAAGGGTTCACCCTCCCTGCGGGGTATACAGACTGCAGTTAAGTGCATCTTGCTGCACCGTCCTACGCTCCAGAGCGCCTTTGGATTAGGCTAACCCATCGACAGCACTGCCGTATAAGTACGGAATAAGTACGGAAAATTCATCGTAAGTTTAGGGAAACCTACCGTAAAAATCCGGAAAATCCGGAAAAATACAGCCCACCTCAATAAAGATTTAGATAAAGATGCAGCAAAAACCTATAGTTTGGGCAGAATAGCAGAGCCGTTCTGTGGTTGATAGCGATGCCTGATAGTGTAGGTAATTCTTTAAGTACAGCGTTAGGGATTTCCCTGAGTCCTTCTCAAAGCTTTACAGAATCTGTTGAAGCGGGTGATCTTGACTTTTACCGCTTCTCCCTCGGGAGCGCCAGCACCGGGGTCACCCTCACCCTCACAGGGTTGACAGCCGATGCCAATTTGGAATTGCTCAACGCGGCGGGAACCCCCGTCTCTGATAGCTCTGGGCCCCTCGTTTCCACCAATGGTGGCTCACTGATCGAGGCGATTAATACGGTCCTCGGTCCAGGCACCTACTACATCCGCGTTTCGCCTGGTCCTGCGGCAGATCCTGCCAACCCGCTCAGCACGACCCCTTCAACCAACTACAGCCTCAACGTTTTCCAAGACAACGGCATTCGGGCTGATATTGTCTGGCGCAATTCCGTAACGGCTGAGAGCTTTGCCTGGTTTCTGGATGGCAGTGGTAATGTGGCCAGCACGGGGATACCGCCTGGTGTGGGCGGGGGCTGGGACTTTCAAACGGCCAGCGGCGATTTTAACAATGACGGCAATGGCGACATTGTGTTGCGTAACTTTGACCCCACTAGCCCTGACTTTGGCAAGAGTGGCGTGTGGTTTATGAACGGAGCGACCCGGCTGAGTAGCGAAATCAGCAGTGTCGTGATTCCAGATGCCAATTGGCAAATTCGCGGCGCGGGCGATTTTGATGGTAATGGTCAAACCGACTGGGTCTGGCGCAACTCAGTGACGGGCCAAAACTCCATCTGGTTCTTGAATGGGGTGCAGCCATTGAGTGGGCCGTTGATTGATTCCCGTTCTGGCCCTTGGCAAATTCAGGCCGCGGGTGACTTTAATAGTGACGGTAAAGCGGATATTGTTTGGCGCAATCCCACGACCGGCGAGAACGACGTGTGGTTTATGGACGGGACGGCGGTGATTGGGACCGCACCGCTTCTGACTGTGAATCTTCCTGGGTGGCAGATTCGGGGCAGTGCCGATTACAACCAAGATGGCAAAGCCGATCTGCTGTGGCGCAATCCGTTGACGGGTGAAAATGTTATTTGGTTCATGAACGGGACAGAGCGCACCAGTGACTTGTTCATTCCTAAGGATCCAATTGGCGGGTGGCAGTCTTATGCACTATCGGGGAGAGGAGTTCCGCGGCCAAAGGATATTGCTGGAAATACAGCGGCAGCGGCCTTAGACCTTGGACCATTGAATGGCAATGGCTTGTTTAAAGGCACGATTAATGCCAACAATCCGACCGACTATTATCAGTTCACGTTACCGACGGCTAGCCGCGTGGCGCTTTCCTTGGCTGGCGCAACTGGTGGCGATTTGGCCGGCGACTTGGATATTTTTCTGTCCAACGCCAGCGGCACCTTTACCCTGAATCTGAACCAAACAGCACTGACACCTCAGGTGGCGACAACGAGTCTGCTACCTTCTGGGGTCTATAACGTGCGGGTGTTGGCGAAGGGAGCGGCAAGCAGTGCGTATCAGTTGGGGTTGAATACCCTGGCCACGCTAGTGAGTAATAATCCCTTGACGCTGAATGAAGGTGCGACGCAAACGATTTCCAGTACGAGTTTGCTAGTCAGTGATGGGGCGCAGTCACCCGGTTTGATTACCTATTCTGTCTTGACAGCACCGAATCCGATCGCCGGTTCTTTGAATCTAAACAGCACTGTTTTAGCGGTGGGTGGCACCTTTACGCAAGCGGATATTAATGCGGGTCGCCTCACCTATCGCCAAAGCGGCAGCGAAACTCCGCTAAGCGACAGTTTTGTGTTTAGGGCAGCCACTGGCTCCACGGGGCCGCTGGCGAGCACGATTCCGCCAACCACATTCTCGCTGAATTTCCTGCCGGTCAACGATGCCCCGCAACTATTGTCTACTAACCTAGGTGTTACCCTCACCGAGGGGACAGCGATCGCGATTACCAGCACGCTGCTTTCGGCCACGGATGCGGAGCAAGGGCCAACGCAGTTGGTCTACAGCATTAACAACGCTCCGACGAATGGGACGCTGCTGCGAAGCGGGCTGGCGTTAACCACGGGCGGCACCTTTACCCAAGCTGAAATCACTGGGAATCTGTTGACCTACAGCCACAATGGCAGTGAAACGCTGAATGATGGCTTCACCTTTACATTGACGGACGGTGCAGGCGGCTTCCTGACCCCGCCCACGCGCAGCCTCAGCATTAGCGTCATTTCAGCACCGGACCGCCCCGTTTTGCTGACCAATACCGGCCTGACCCTGGGCGAAGGATCCTCGCGGTTGATTGCCACCACGCTGTTGAGCGCAACCGATGTTGATACTCTCGCCGATCAAATCGTTTACTCCATTACGTCGGCTCCAACGAATGGCACCCTATTCCGGGGATCCCTGGGTCAGATTTCGACCTTTACCCAAGCGGATTTGGTGAACGGGCGCATCGTCTACGGCCATAACGGCACGAAGACCAATAGTGACAGTTTTACCTTTACGTTGCTGGATGAGCAGGGTACAGCCTTACCCGGACCATCAGGCACCTTCAACATTGCGGTGACGGGAGTGAACTTTACGCCGGTGCTGGCGACGACCAACCCTCGCCTCACCCTAACGGAAGGGGCGATCGCCACGATCAACACCAGCATTCTGCAAGTCACGGATGTTGACAGTGCGCCGCCGCAGTTGACCTACACGGTGCTCAGTGCACCAGCCAATGGCAGTTTGTTGAAGTTTGGTACGCCATTGACTGCGGGCCAGACCTTCTTCCAGAGCGACATTGATGCGATCGATGGCCGGATCACCTATCAGCACAATGGTAGTGAAACCATCAGCGATGCGTTTACCTTTACGGTGACGGATCAAACCAGTGGGCGGCTGGCCAACCAGACCTTTAGCATTACGGTGCAGGCCGTGAGTGATGCTCCGGTGCTGGTATCCAACCTCGGCGTGAGCCTGGATGAAGGTGCAACGGTGCGGATTCCCACCACACTGCTGAGTGCCACCGATGCGGATAATCTGGCGTCCCAGATTATTTATGAAGTAACGTCGCTGCCGGCTTCTGGCACCCTCCTGCAAGGGGTGACACCGATTACCACCACCTTTACCCAGGCCACGTTGAACTCGGGTCTGCTGAGCTACCGTCATAATGGCAGTGAATCAATTACCGATACGTTTGTCTTTAATTTGCTCGATGGGACGACAACGGTTCCCGGCAACACCTTCAATATCACCATCAATCCGGTCAATGATCCTCCGGTCCTGGCGGTGAACACTGGAGCGACGGTGACTGAGGGCGGAGTGGCCACCCTGTCCGATGCGGAACTGCTGGTCACCGATGGGGGCGATGGCCCGAGCATCCCGGCCTACACCCTGGGAACGCTACCGACCAGTGGGACGTTGCTGCTGGGCAGTACCCCGCTGGCCAGTGGTGGCACCTTTAGTCAGGCCGATATTAATACGGGATTGATTACCTATCAGCACAGTGGTAGCGAAACCCTGCGCGATGGCTTCACTTTTAGTGCATCTGATGGCGGCACTGGCCTGCTGTCGCTGCGCAGCTTTACGATCACGGTGACCCCGGTCAATGATCCTCCCAGCTTGACCGCACCCGAAAGCATCACGGCAACGGAGGACACGGCCTTCACCTTCTCCGGTGGCAATCGGTTGGCGGTGGTGGACCCCGATTCCACTAACCTGACGGTTAGCCTCGGAGTCTTGGAAGGCACGCTCAACATTACGGGAACTGGCTTGACGGTGACGGGCAATGGCACCAGCGCTGTGACGGTCACAGGGGCGGCAGCCGCGCTCAATACCGGCTTGAGCAGCCTGCGCTATCAAGGGCGGGCCAATTTCAACGGTGCGGATATTCTCACGGCGACGGTGGCCGATGAAAACGGCGCTATCGCGCCGAAAACCGTGGCGGTGAACGTGCTGGCGGTGAATGATACGCCGACTTTGGTGGTGCCGGGTGCCCAGCGCGGGCTGGAAGATGTGCCCCTGACCTTTGTCAACGCCAACGCCATCACCTTGTCGGATGTGGATGCGGGCAGTATTCCCCAGACGCTGCGACTGGCAGTATCCAATGGGACCTTGAATATTGGAGATTTGCCTGCCGTCAGCTTCTTGGGCGATACCATCAATGGCGGCAGCACCCTGTCTTTGAGTGGCACGGCGGAGGATTTACAAGCCGCACTGACCAGTCTGGTGTATCAAGGCCGAACCAACTTCAGCGGCACGGATAGCCTCACGATTTCGGTGACTGATGGTGGCTTGCCGCCAATTACCCGCTCTGTACCGATTACGCTGGTGGCATTGAATGATGCGCCCGTGTTTACGGCAGGTTCGGAGGCGATCGTAGTCAACGAGGACTCTGCCCCCTATAGCTTAGGATGGGCCACGGGTATTGGTCCCGGCGGCGGCACCGACGAACAATCCCAGGCGGCGGCCTTGAGCTTCCTGGTGGCGAATAC
The DNA here is from genome assembly GCA_963766075.1 of uncultured cyanobacterium. GTDB lineage: Bacteria > Cyanobacteriota > Cyanobacteriia > Leptolyngbyales > Leptolyngbyaceae > CAVYAN01. The sequence goes on from CAVYAN010000072.1 coordinate 157,710, forward strand.
CAACTCCGCCCTGTTTACGCCAACGGGGCAGCCCGCGATTAACAGATCGGGCGTGCTCACCTTTACCTTGGCCAAGGATGCCAATACTGCGGTCAGCGGGCCGGTGAATGTCTCCGTGCTGCTCCGCGACAACGGTGGCACCCTCAGCGGTGGGGTCAATACCTCGGAAGAGCGGACTTTCACCATCAACGTTAACCCTGTCAATGATGCGCCCACGTTTGTGAAGGGGGCCAACGTCAGCTTTGCAGAAGATGCGGGTCCACGGGCCGTAGCCTGGGCCACGAACATTCGCAAGGGGCCTGCTGATGAAGACGGTCAAAATCTGTTGTTTACCCTGGAAACGCTGTCTACGACGAATCCCAATTTGTTTGTGACTGCGCCCAGCATCGATCCCGTCACCGGTATCCTCACCTATGAGACAGCTCCGGATGCCAACGGTTCTGCGGTGATTCGCGCCACCCTAAGTGATGATGGCGGCATTGACAATGGCTTTGGGGGCACTGGCAGCGATCGCTCCAGCCAAACCTTTACCATCACTGCCACCCCGGTCAACGACCTGCCCGTCCTGTCATTGCCCGTAGGCCCACTGAGTGTGGATGAGGACGCACGCCTCGCCATTCCAGACATTACGGTCACGGATGCGGATGCGGGAACGGCCCCGATCCAGCTCACCCTATCAGTGACCAACGGCACCCTCAGTGTAGGTTCTGCCCCCACGGTAACGGTGACGAGTAACAACAGCCGCAGCGTGACGGTACGCGGCAGTCAGGCCGCCTTGACTCCGGTGCTCTCCGCGTTGACCTATCAGGCCAACGCTAACTTTGCGGGCACCGCAGGCACCCCCGCCGATAGCCTGACCATTACGGCGAGTGACTTTGGGGCCACGGGGTCCGGAGCCACGACTACGGTTTCGCGCTCGATTGGGATTATCGTTAACCCGGTGAATGATGCCCCCAGCCTGAGCGTGCCCACAACGACCTTGACAGTGGCGGAAGACTCCAGCCTTGCCATCACGGGCATTCGCGGCACCGATGTGGATTCTAATTCGCTGACGGTGACCGTTTCCAGCACGAATGGCGGTCTGTTGACCCTGGGCACCCAGACGGCTGCCTCAACGGTGACCACCACACTCACCCCGGCGACGTTTAACACCGGCCTGACGGGGCTGACCTATCGCGGGGCGGCGAACTACAATGGGCCAGAAATCTTGACCGTGAGCGTCAACGATGGCGCGGCGGATCCCGTACTGCGGACGATTAGCCTCAACGTCACCCCCGTAAATGATGCGCCAGTAATTACGCCGCCGACGGGGCCGATCGCCCCGTTCCGGAAAATACGCCCATTTTCTTTGCGGGCGACACGGCGATCGCCGTCACAGACGTTGACAGTCCTCAGCTCACGGTGGGCCTTGCCGTGCGCAGCGGTACCATCAACCTCGCCTCGCTGGATGGACTCACGGTTGTCCGGGGCACCAATGGCTCCGCTACGGTAACCTACTCTGGACCTACATCCCTGGTCAGCTCGGCGTTAAGCAACGTCACCTACAGTCCAAATCGAGCCTTCAGCGGCACGGATACGCTAACCATCACAGCCAGTGATGGCACCGCGACCACGGGCACAGCAACGCCTCGGGTGATTAGCCTCACGGTAACCCCCGTGAACGATGCCCCCGTGATCACGACCCTGGCCCCGTTAGTCGTGACCGAGGGCAACTCGCCACTGGCCCGTCAGATTACCACCCGACTGCTGTCGGCAACAGATCCTGACACGGCACCGGGCAGCATGGTCTACACGGTGGTGACCGGCCCAACCAATGGCACCCTGCGGGTGGGCGCGGCGGTAGCGAGTCTGTTTACCCAGGCGGATCTGGCGGCAGGGCGCGTGACCTATACCCACAACGGATCGGAAACGACGTCGGATAGCTTTGTCTTCCAGCTATCGGATGGGGATACCAATACGGTGCAGCCACTACCGGGCACCTTTAGCATCTCGGTGTTGCCGATTAACGATGCGCCAGTGCTGCAAACCACGAATCCGGAACTGCTGATTCCCGCAGGAACGCCTCGGGTGATTGCCTTGACGGTGAATCAACTGTCGGCAACGGATGTGGATACACTGCCCACTCAGTTGGTTTACACGCTGCTGAGCAACCCGGATGTGGCCTTGGGCAGTCTGCTGAAGTCAGGCTCGACGGTGCCATTAGCAGCAGGCAGTTCCTTTACGCAGGCCGATCTCACGAGTGGCACAATTGTCTACAACTACACCGGTCAACCGGGAGGCTCAGACAGTATCTTGCTCCAGCTTTCGGACGGCACGACCAGTTTTATCGTGACGCTGAACATTAGCTTGACCTAAGCTCGGGCCGTATGGCCGCCTCTGGCCATGCCAGAACGGAATTGAAGTTTGGACTTTGGACTTTGGATTCTGGATTGAATCCGAAATCCAAGGTCCAATTTTTTTAGCCATTTAGCCAATTTTTTTAGCCAATTTTTTAGCTCCACGTTCATCGCGCTGCACATCGGGTTGCCTATCCCTGAAAATACAAGGTTGGGTATCCTGCGGAAAGCAAACTACGACTGCACTCAACCCGTAATGGCTGAAGGTTGAGCGCAGTCGAAACCGGGTTCGCAGGTTATTTTCATGGAAGTCCCTAACAGCCTTACTCTGCCTGCAACCAACCCATCGCCTGGAGCCCCGTCCGCAAGCGCTCGGCTTCGGGGGAGCCTGCTTGGCGGTGGAGGTCGATCGCCCGTTGAAAAGCCGCCATACTGTCGCTGATTTGGCCCTGCTTGAGCAACGCCACGCCCAGATTTTGGTACGCCTCCGCATAGGCAGGCGCCAGGGCGATCGCCTGATGGTAGTGGGCGATCGCCTCACCCAAGTTGCCGACGGCCTTTAAAGCCATGCCCAAGTTGTAGTGCCCAGCCGCCAGGGTGGGATCAATGTGCAGCGCTGTGGTGTAGAGATCGGCGGCGGCGATCGCGTCCCCCTGGGCTAGGGCGACATTGCCCCAGTGTAGGTACGCCCCCAATTTCAGCGTGGGCAAAATCGGCTGAGCCAACGCAGCCTGAAAATGCACCGCCGCCTGGGCCAACTCCTGCTGCTCGCCACACAGACTGCCCAGGTGGTAATGCAGTTCGTACAGGACGGGCGGTTCCAGCCCATCCCCCGCCAGACCCTGTTCTAGCAACTGTCGCGCCCGTCCCCCATCGCCCCCATCCAGGTACAGCGCCCCCAACTTATTACAAATGTAGGCATCCTCCGGATGCTGGGCCAGGTAGCGCTCCATGATCCGCTGGGCGCGATCGCCCTTTTGCCGCTGGGCGATCGCCGCCGCCTGATAGCCCGTGTGGGCGATCGCCACCTCCGGCACATCAACGACACGCCAATCCGGCTCCCGGCGCAAAATTTCCAGGACGCTATCGTCAATCAATTCGTGGTACGGACGGGCAAACCGAATATCGTCCCGCCGCCGAAACAACCGCGAAATCAGGGAATAGGGCGACTGTTGGGCCCCCACCTCATGACGCAGCAGATTAATCGCCAACACCTCGGGGCGCTGCATGGCCGCGAATAGGGTGGGCATAATGTCCCCGATGAGCACTTCGTCCGCATCCAAGACCAGGATCCATTCGCCCCGCACGTACTGCAAAGCCTGATTTCGAGCGGCAGCAAAGTCATCGTTCCATGAAAAAGCATACACCCGGGCAGCGAAAGACTCGGCGATCGCCACCGTCTCATCGGTTGATCCGGTATCGACAACAACAATCTCATCCACATAGGGCGCGGCACTGCGCAAACACGTCGGTAACGCCACGGCCTCATTTTTGACAATCATGCACAGGCTGAGCTGGGGTTGCATCGCTTGGAATCCGTTTCACGGGGGTTCGCTTCCAAACTCTACCGTACACAAAACGCACTTTTTCCCCTTTAGTTTTTTCCGTTTCTCAAAACTTTTCTCCAAAGGGCATTTCCTCCTAAGATCAAAGCATGCACTGCCCCCGGCTGCTGTCTGTTGCTTGAAGATTTGTTCTATACACTGCATGCCTGCGTAACCTATGACGTGCTGCCTTAATCCTGATTGTCACCAACCGTTTAATGCCGATGATGCGGAGTATTGCGCCAGTTGCGGCTCCCGGTTAATTGTCTTGTTACGCGATCGCTACCGGGTCGAACGCCCCCTCGGGCAGGGTGGGTTTGGTAAAACCTACCTGGCTGTTAATCGCGATCGGCTCGGAGTCCGCTGTGTGATTAAGCAATTTTCACCCAGCCTCCAAGGTTCCAAAGGCTTAGAAAAAGCTGTGCAACTGTTTGAACAAGAAGCAGTACGGCTGCATGAACTGGGGGAACATCCCCACATTCCCGCCCTGCTGGCCTACTTTGAGTACGATAAGCGTCTGTATCTGGTGCAGCAATACATCGAAGGCCAAGATTTACACCAAGAGATGCACCAGCACGGAGCCTTTAATGAACGCAAAATTCGTGAAGTGCTGGCCCGCATCCTGCCCGTTCTGAAATACGTCCACGAACATCAGGTCATCCATCGCGACATTACCCCCGCCAATATCATTCGCCGCAGTGCCGACCAGCGCTTAGTTTTGATTGACTTTGGCGTGGCCAAGCTGCTGTCTGCGGACAACGGCCACACCCATATCGGCACCAAAATCGGCACCGAAGGCTATGCCCCCATGGAACAGTTGCGCAGCGGCAAAGCCTATCCCGCCAGCGATCTCTACAGTCTGGCCGCCACCTGTCTTTATTTAATGACCCAGATTCGCCCGGACGATCTGTATGACCCCCTGGAGGGGCGCTGGATTTGGCGCGATCGCCTCCAGCAACGGGGAGGACAGATCAGTAAGCCCCTAGCGCAGATCCTGGACAAAATGCTGAAAGACTCTGTGAATGAGCGCTACCAGTCCGCTGCGGACGTGATCCAAGACCTCAAGCCGGTTTTGACCACGGTGGCCCCCACGATCGCCGCCCCCCTCTCCGGTCCCTTCGCCGCCGCTCCGCGGGGCACAGTCGCCCCCCCCCCTTCGCTAGCGTCTCCCCCTCCAGTCCAACCGCCGCCTATCCTCCAACCGCCGCCCCCTTTCCCTTCTCTACACCAGAAGCCGAAGGCGTTAGCCGGACGCGGGGCCAAGCTGCGCCCCAGCCCGCTCCTACGCCGCCCTACTCGCGGCCCCCCAGCACGGGGATTCCCGATGCGGCGCGCCCCCTTTCTGGCAGCAACCAAGCGCGCCAAAGCCTCTATACCCTGACTGGGCATTCCCGCTGGGTGGTTGCCGTGGCGCTCAATCCTGCCGGGACCCAGGTGGCCAGTGGGGGCTTAGATGACACGATTCGCCTGTGGAATGCCCAGACAGGTGAGCTCTTGCAGGTGCTGACGGGACATCGTAAACCCGTCAATAGTCTGGCCTACAGTCCCAATGGCCAGTGGCTAGTCAGCAGCAGTGACGACAACACCATCCGCATTTGGACGGTCCACAATGGCACATTGCTGCGGGAATTGACGGGACACACCCGCGATGTCAATTCCGTCGCGGTGCATGCCGAGGGCAAACTCTTGGCCAGCGGTGGGGAAGATCGTTCGGTGCGGGTGTGGAATTTACAGACTGGGGAACTGCTGCGGGTGTTTTCGGGCATGGGCATGGGCATGATTCGCTCGATCGCCATCAGTCCCGATGCTCAGCGGATTGCCAGTGGGGGCTTTGACCATCAAATCAAGCTGTGGGATCTGAATTCGGGGGAGCTGGCCCGTCCCTTTATTAAGGGGCATTTCAACGCGGTCAATGCGTTAGTCATCAGTCCCAATGGCCGCATGCTGATCAGCGCCAGTAAGGATAAGACGATTAAAGTGTGGGATTTGGCCACGGGTGAAACAACGCGGGTGTTGGTGGAGCACACCGACGCGGTGAATGCCCTGGCGATCGCCCCCGACGGCGAGTTTCTGGTGAGTGGCAGTAGCGACAAAACCGTGCGGCTCTGGAGTCTCAGTTCCGGTAAAGTGATCCGCACGTTTAATGAACATGCCAATGCCGTCAACGCCGTGGCCATCAGCTCCGATCGCCGCCTGATTGTCAGCGGCAGTTCGGACAATGCGGTCAAGATTTGGCAAATCTGATGATGTTGGCTTTTGGGGGATTGTTATTTGAGATTACTGTTATTTGGAATTATGCAAAGGCAATCCCAAATCCTCTAAGGGGCTAGTCGCGCTTTTTTGGCGCGATTGGCCTCGTACCAGGTGGCTACGGCGGGAACCCAGGCTTGGAAATGGGGCCACAGGACTTCGCAGAGTTTTTGGGCTTCTAGTTGGGCATCGGCTTTCCAGCGCAGATCCAGCAGGTGCATCAGCGATCGCACATTGGCCGACATCACCCAGTGCTGCCGAATATCAAAGGGGATCAGTCCGCGGGCATGCTCCTCGGAAAATCCGGCTTGAATGCGTTGGTGATAGTGTTTACAGGCGTCCAGGCACCAGGCGATATCCGCTTGGCGGTGGGCCTCGGTATATTCGTATTTTTTACCCTGGCGATCGCTATAAAATCCCAAGGGCCGGAGATAAAACACCTCTTCGACTTCACGGACACCCTCCACCACATCCAAAATTCGTTGCCCGGTATAACGAAAGGATTGGACATCAAAACTGACCCCGACCCGATGGGTGCGGATTTGCTGCATGGTGCTGTGGGGAAACCAGCCACAGTTCAGCACAATTTGGGGATGTTCCAACGGCCCATAATGACCCCGATTACCCGACAGCAGATTTTTGACCACCAGTGCGCCCGCTTCGGTTTCATCGGGCCAGCGATCGCGCTCACTGACGACAAAATTTTCGGCATAGTCCTGGTGCATGGCCGCATAAATTGTTTGCTGCGGATTGGGGGTTTGGGTGATGACTTCAACCGTAAAGCGGTCCATAAATATGCGGCTAGGCCAAAAGTGAGAGGATAGGACATATCAATATACGGGGTCGGCGGCCTCCAACGGGAGAGTTTTAAGGTTAAGTTTTCATTTCCAGGGGCGGGTTGTAAATCGTCCCTTAAAACAAGCCAATAGGGGGATGGGATCTTCGGGATTTTTGCCCCGATCAAAACGGGATCGTTTAAGCTATCTGGAGATACTGCTGCTATCCCTCTGCGGTGGTATCCCGTTGTTACTGAGTTTGCACCGTGCCAAATCCCCGTTTTTCCGTTTTTCCCCTCCTCGTACTCTGTGGTTTGGTGGGCTTTGCGCAGCCCGCCATGTCCCAAGCGTTGGTCCCCCACATTTTGCAAGTTGATAGTGAAAAGCTGAAACAGCAGGGACTGGGACTGGCACAGGAAGCGGCGCAACTGGCACAATTTCAGCAGTACGAGCTGGCCTTGGCGCGGGCGCAATTGGCGACTCAACTGGTGCCCCAAAATGCTGAAATTTGGGCGTTGTTGGGAGGAATCTATTTGCAACTGAACCAGTTAGATCCGGGGATTAATGCTTTGAAGCAAGCCCAAAAACTGGATGCCAAGAATTCTGCGGTGCTGTTTGCTCTGGGCTCTGCTGCGTTTCAGAAGCAAAACTATGCGGCATCGGTGAGCTACCTCAAGGCTGGCCTGCAAATTAAGCCCAATATTCCGGGGGCACTGTTTGATTTGGGCAATGCCTATTTGATGCTGCGGCAGTTTTCCGAGGCGATCGCCCAGTACAACGCGGCGGTGGCCCAGGACAAGGACTTTTGGCCTGCAATGAATAATATTGGCCTGATTAAGTATGAGCAGGGTGATATTCAGGGGGCGTTGAAGCAGTGGAAGACGGCGGTGGCGGTGGACGCGAAGGCTGCTGAGCCGCGCTTGGCAATTGCGGTGGCGCTGTATCAGACGGGCGATCGCGAGCAGGGTTTGGCCCAGGGCGAGGCCGCTATCAAATTGGACAGTCGCTATGCTGACCTCAAGTTCCTCAAGGAAAACCTGTGGGGCGATCGCTTGCTCAAGGACACCCAAAATCTCCTAGACACCCCGCGCCTGCGGGCGACTATCGCCCAGGCATCTCAAAATCAATCGAGTCCTTCAGGCCCGCAATAGGCTGTGCCCGCAGGGTTTGGTATGCTGTTGGCAACGCAGGCGTGAGATTATGGTTCCCCAGGTGCGCTACTCCAGTAAATTGCGGCGATCGCCCCGCCGATCGCGACTGCGGCGATCGCTGGTGCTGTTGGCGCTGCCGATTGTGGTGCCTTTTCTGTGGTTGAGCTATCGCGAAGTCCGGGCTGCCATTAGTCCCGCCCAGGCGATGTTGGTGCTGGGGGGAAATACCAACCGCGAAAAGTTTGCGGCTGTCCTGGCCCAGGAGCATCCCACCCTGCCCATTTGGATTTCTAGCGGCAGTAACCCGGAATATACCGAGTGGCTGTTTAGTTCGGCGGGCATCGATCCGGGTCGGGTCCATATTGACCGCCGTGCCGTTGATACGGTGACCAATTTCACGACGTTGGCCGACCAACTGCAAAACCAGGGCATCCATACGGTGTATCTGATTACCTCGGACTATCACATGCCACGGGCGCGGGTGATTGGCGAAATTGTGTTTGCCAGTCGGGGCATTTTTATTAAACCCATGCCGGTGCCTTCGCGCGAAACGGAGCCTTTTATTAAAACGGTTCGCGATGCGGCGCGGGCGTTGCTGTGGGTGACGACGGGCGATACGGGGGAGCGGTTTAGTCGCAAGGGAAACGATAATTAGGCGATTTCCAAGAAAATATGCCCACTGAGAAATAGATTCGCTGGCTGAGCGAAGTCGAAGCCAGTAGAAGCCAGCGGAAGATTGCTCCCTACCCTGCAGGAAGCGAACTACGACTCCGCTCAGGGAGCAGTCTGGGTCGGTAGATTCTTTTATAGAAATCTCCTTAGGGCCTGCGCAAGCGTCTGGTTAGTTGGTGTGTGATGCTGCTGGTGTATTAGGAGAGTGCCCGAATCAAGCCCGAATCAAGAGAGTGCCTGAATCAAGACATAGGGCTGCACAATCAGGGCCTTGAATCGGGCGGTTTGATTGGCATTCCATTCGCTGAGCTGGAGTTGGGAGGGTTTTTGAATGAGGGCTTCTGCAATCCAGCGTTGCACGGTGGCAGTGGTGTCGTTGGCGATCGCGACGCCGACATCGGCTAGCTCTAGCCGCTCATCGACCCAAATCAGCGCATTCCGCCGTGCATGGGGCATGAGCCATTCCCAGGCGGCTTCATCAATGGCTTCTAATAACTCGGCTCGCAGATCACTCATGAATTGATGCTTGGTGTTTGATGTTTCTGAATAGACAATGGGGTCTGGTGCCCAGATTTGCTTTATCCCAGATTCGCTTTATCTTAATACGCTGACTGACTCCTACACCAGTACGGGGAGCAAGTTGCGGGTGTTCCTAGCCCAAGTCTGGACATCTGGACTGGGAATGGGGGCAGCTTATGGGGATGACCGACCGTCGGGGGCCGATAGCCTTTGGTCGGGGGCCGATCCGCGCATGCTCCGTGAGGCCACTCGAATCACAATCGGCGAGTCGCGTAGGGGCACGATCTGGCTCCGCCGGATGCTTGGTCTGGGAGCGCCTGCGCTTTGGGAACTATGGCAACGGATCCAAATCTTAGTGAATGAGGCTGAGGAAGCCCGCCGTCAAAGACTATCCACTGAGAGGGTTGGCTGGTTAATTCCCCGGCACTTTTTCAAATCAGCGAACCGACAGTCTAATGGCTGGAGACGGATTAGCCTGCCGATTTCTTTTATTCTTAAAGTGGTCTAATGGTCAATCGGCAGCAAAGGGGATAATGCTTACCCCTAACTGATTTACCCCGTCAAATTTACTCCTCAAATTTACTCCTAAGGACAAACGCCTGCATTCAGCGCTACACCAGTCGCTAGATACAGTTTATTTTTAACTCGCGGAGAGAGCAGTTCTTCACTCGTGGGGTGGGCGGAGCCAAACCCCGAACCTAATTGGAGGTTTTGACTGATTTAGGTTTTGAGCGGGCCGTAGACGGCATAGCCTTTGGCGGCGATGGGTGGCGGGACGAGGGGCTTAATCCCAGCTAGGTCGAGAATTTGGGGAATCAAATCTTCGCGTTTGACCGCCATCAAATGTACACCCTGGCAGAGGTCGCGGGCGGCTTGCACCTGTTCAGCGGCAATTTGGATACCTTCCTGCAAGGGATCGGCAGCGCGCTCGAGGCGAGCAATCAAGTGCTCGGGAATCTGCACGCCAGGAACGCAGCGATTGATAAATTGGGCATTTTTTGCAGACTTGAGCAGGAAAATTCCCGCTAGAACCGGCTTATCGCACCCTGCGGCGATTTGGGTCATAAATTTTTCGAGGCGATCGAAGTCGGTGATTAACTGACTTTGGAAAAATTGAGCGCCTGCTTGCAATTTTCGGTGAAAGCGGCTTTTGAGCCCGGACCAACTATCACTTTGCGGATCAACAGCCGCTCCAGTAAACAGATCCGTAGCGCCATCGGTGAGCGGTTTGTCATTGAAATCATTGCCGCCGTTCATTTTGCGGATCAGGTGGAGGAGGCGAACGGCCTCCAGTTCAAACACGGCCTTCGCATCGGGATGGTCGCCTGCTTTGACAGGATCGCCCGTTAGGGCCAGGATATTCCGCAGTCCCAGGGCTTGGGCACCCAGTAGATCCGCTTGGATACCGATCGGATTGCGATCGCGGCAGGTGATTTGACAAATCGGTTCGATGCCTTGCTGCTTCAGCAGCACACAGGAGGCTAAGGAGGACATCCGCATCACCGCCCGACTGCCATCGGTGACGTTGACCCCATGAACACGTCCCTTCAATTGGGCCGCCATGGCCAGCATGTGGCTGGGATCAACCCCCTTCGGTGGGGCCACTTCAGCCGTGATCAGAAACGCCCCCGATGCCACAGCAGAGCTAAAGGCGGGATCAGGGGAGAGGGCAGAAGACAGGGGTACAGAAGACAGGGGTACAGAAGGCATGAACAAGGCCGATTACACAGGGAGGGCATAGCCGAAGGCAGTTTTGACGCGGGTGAGGGTTTGGTAGGCGATCGCCCCGGCTTTTTCCCGGCCATCCCGGAGAACGGAGTCCAGATAGCCCTTGTCGTCGAGGATGGCGTGATACTTTTCCTGAATCGGGGCAAGGTGAGCGATCGCGACCTCTGTCAGCAGGGGTTTGAACTGCCCCCAGCCCATATCCTGACATTCTGCGGCCACGGTTTCCTTAGATTTCCCTGACATCAGCATGTAGAGTGTCAGCAGATTTTGGCATTCTGGACGCTCGGGATCACCAAAAACCAAGCCCCGCTGGGGATCGGTTTTACACTTTTTGATTTTGGTTTGAATCAGTTCCGGCGAATCCAACAGATTGATTCGGCTCAAATCAGATGGGTCAGATTTAGACATTTTGCGGGTGCCATCCGTCAAACTCATGACGCGCGCCCCGTCAGCTCGGATCAGCGCGCTGGGCACTTTGAGCACAGGAGCCTTGGGCTTGCCGAACTGATGATTAATGCGATCGGCAATGTCGCGGGTCAGTTCGATATGTTGCTTTTGATCCTCGCCCACGGGCACTTTATCGGCATCATAGAGCAAAATATCCGCCGCCATCAGAACGGGATAGTCCAGCAGGCCCATGCTGACGTTTTGCCCTTGCTTGATGGCCTTTTCCTTGAACTGGATCATATCCTCAAGCCAGTTGACCGGGGTAATGCAGTTCAGCAGCCACGCCAATTCGGCATGGGCGGAAATATGGGACTGCACAAAAATACTGGAACAGGTCAGATCAATGCCACAGGCCAGGTAAAGCGCAGCGATCGCATGGGTATCGGCGGCCAGGGTCGCAGGATTATGGGGAACCGTGATGGCGTGCAGATCGACGACACAAAAAAAGTTGTCATACTCCTGCTGGGCCTCCACCCAGGTGCGGATGGCACCCAAATAGTTGCCCAAGTGCAGGTTGCCCGTGGGCTGAACTCCAGAAAGAACACGCTGTTTCGTCATGTGCGATCGCCATACTGAGATTTGTGATCCTTCCAATTATTACCTACTCCCGTAATCCAAGCACAGATGAATCAAGAAGTGTCGCGGGTCTGCTCCCAGTTAATTCCCCTAGCCTTTTTCAAACAAGCGGGTTAAAAGTTTTTATTTGCACATAACATTTTCAGGCATTAAGTATAATTACGTAGTTACTCATAGATAATGCGACACGTTTTCCAGACGAGAATCAGCCCCAAAGCTGATTCTTGCAGACTGTGATCGCAAAAAACCCATCCGGAGCCTACCCTAGAACCCTTACAATCATGGAATTTAGCATGGCACCCGGACTTTTCAACAGTATTCCGGGCTATCTACCGCAATGAATTCACGCTGAACGACCAGTAAACGACAAGTATTAATGAATTGTCCTGACGGAACCCCGAACTTTAGGATAGTATTAATTAGAACTTCGGTTTTTACGGGTTGCAAATAATACTTTATACCCTTAGAAGCTGGATTTTGAGGCCGTGGCCAGCCACGCTTTGATGGTGCTGCTTTCGAGGGCGCAGACCAGCGAGCGCCGACCGATTTAGCACCTGTTTTCCGATCTTCCTATGCGTAGGAGTTTTAGATATTGTGAGCACTTGGACAGCTCAAAGTCCCCGATACATTGATCACGCAGAGCAGAAGCTATACGACCATCTGCTCCAGCTTGTGCAGTCTGCTCCGCCCAGTCAACTGATTCGCTGCTTTCAGGCTCTATTTATTGATGGGGTGGGCTATCAAGACACCGAAATTATGGCGGCCTTGGATGCGATCGCCGCCACCAAAGCGGCTGATCAAGAGTTTCGCTTTGTGCTGAATCGTTGCTGCCATATTTTGATTAACCGTTGGCAGGCACGTCCGCAGTTGCAGCCCAGCATTCCTGAACTGGTGGCACTTTTCGAGTCCCCGCCCTCCAGACAGGCCATCACCTACAGTCGCTCCCGGGCGGTTCGCCGAATCCGAAGTTTGACCCAGGATTTTACCCGCAGTGAGCAATACCTGACCCTGCGCCGATTGTCCCAGGTCCTCGTCCCTGCCCCGGCGACGGCCATTCCTGACTCCACCGCGCTGGGCAACTTAATTCGACGGTATCCGTATTTGTACGAGCATTGCTTACTGGCGGAAGGCTGCACCCAAACCGAAACCGAGACTGTGCACCAATTACAGGAAAAAGCGCAGCGCCAGTACGAAGTGGATCTATCACACTATGTCACCTATCAAGTGCGGCGATCGCGATCCATCGTTCCAGGCACACCCCCAAGCAATCGCGTGATTGCCCCTGTGGCCAATCCCACCTTGCTCACCGAAGATGACCTTTGCGTGGCCCTGAAACATTTTGTCGGCAGATCCCAGGGAAATTACAGCTATCGCGATTTAGCCCAGCGGTTTTTGCAGGGCAGTCGCACCCAGAAATACGGGTCCTTCAAGGATGATCTGTATCAGTATTTGACGGCATCCGTTGATGCGGGCTACGGCAAACGTCAGTTCAACAATCAACTGCATACCCAACTGCGAAACCTGCTGCCCGACAGCCATCAGCAGCCGGTGAACGAGTTTTTGATGATTCGGACCTGTAGCCAACTGCTGAATTTTTTGGTGGTCGAAAGTCCCAAAAAGCCAGAACACTTCCTGTTTGTCGATCTGATTTCTAATTTAGGGCCAGTTCTGACTACGGGACTGCTGCTCAAACTGGTGCTGATTTGCCGCAAGATCAGACCCTATCTGGGCAAGCGATTTTCAATTTTGTTTAGCCACTACGAAACCTGCACACAGGAAACCGTGATGTGGTTGGTGTATGCGCTGGAAAACCTGAATATCGCCCTCAGCACGAATTTGAGCACGGGTGATATGTCGTTCATCAATCAATGGATGCCGTAAAGAATGCTCCGGAAAATCCTGGATAAAGAGCACCGCTCTCTTTACCGATTTTGTGCTAATTTAACTTTTGATATGTCTGCTGTATTCTTGTAATCTTTCAGGAGAGATTAATCGGGATGACCCAAGTAGTGCTCGGTGAAAACGAAGGGATCGATTCTGCCTTGCGCCGCTTTAAGCGCCAAGTATCCAAGGCGGGTATTTTGGCAGACTTAAGATCGCATCGCAATTTTGAAACGCCGATCGAAAAGCGCAAGCGCAAGGCGATCGCGGCGCGTCGGAAGCGGCGTTATAACTAAAAATTTTCCAAGGAAAATCTGGTACAAACGCGATGGTGTCTAGCATCTTCGCGTTTTTTGATGCGTTTTTCGGGTCTTACGTTTTCGGGCCTTCCGTTTTTGGGCGTCGTGTTTCCTACCTGCCGCTGGGCGGCTAGCCCACTACGGCATATGGAGCAAAAACTCCACGCGGGGCAGCAGGGGATCGTTGACCAAGCCAACGCCTGTGAACGCCCACCGTTTGAGGAGGTTGCCAATCTGGCTACCCAGAATAGATTCAACGGAAAAGCGATCGGCGAGCTCGGCAGCGTGGGTATTCAGATAACTGAGGGCATCGAAGTGTTCGCGAAATAGCAGGACAAAACTCTCCTGTTCCACGCGATCGGGGTTTTGCCGAGGATGGGCAGCTAGGTAACTGCCATCGGCCTTAGAGCGCACCAGATAATAGGTTTCTGAAAGCATAATGGGAGCAAGCGTTGCTAAACGGGCGTGATGGAACAGGGCCTGATTTACCCCAAAACACCGAGGAACGCGGTTAATATCAACCACCCGCTTGGATTACCCCTCGTCTCCCTAACTTGATTCGGGGATCAACAGCCTTCAGCAGCAAGTCTGCCAGCAGGTTGCCCGCAATCAGCATTACCGCTCCCATCATGAGGCTGGCCATCACTAGGTAGAGATCCTGTGCCAGCACCGCCTGCAAAATCAGCCGTCCTAAACCGGGCCAGTTAAAGAAAAACTCGGTGATGAAGGCTCCACTCAGCAAACTGGCAAATTCAAACCCGAGCAGCGTAATCAAGGGATTAATGGCGTTGCGGAGGGCATGGATATAGATGACCTGGTTTTCGGGGAGACCCTTGGCACGGGCGGTTTGAATGTAATCCTGCCGTAGCACATCTAACAGTTCACCCCGGGTGATCCGTTGCAGTCCGGCAAAACTGGCCACACTCAGGGCCAAGGTGGGCAGAATCATGTGCCAGCCGATGTCGATCGCCTTGCCCAACGGCGTGAGGTCGGCATGATCAATGCTGGTCATATCCCCAACGGGAAAGAAGGGCGAGGTATTTTGAGCCAGGATCAGCAGCAGCAGCGCGGTGATAAAGCTGGGAATGCCCTGCCCAATATAGCTAATCACCCGAAGCAGGCGATCGCTCCATTGATTTTGATGCACCGCCCCAACGATCCCCATCGGAATCGCGATCGCCCAAGTCATCACCAAGGAGGACAGCGCCAGTAGCATGGTGGCGGGCACCCGCTCCCACAGCAGCGCCGACACCGATCGCTGATAGACAAAGCTGGTACCAAAATTTCCCTGGGTCAATATTTGACGTAACCAAAGGAAATATTGTTCAGTCCAGGATTTATCCAGGCCAAATTGGCGCTTGAGCTGGTCAAGCCGTTCGGGGGAAATCTTGGGATTTTCCTTGAGGGTGTCTAAATAGTCCCCCGGAGCCAACTGAATCACAATGAAACAAAGCGCTGACGTCAGCAGCAGGGTCAGCAGGGCTTGCAACACCCGTTTCACGACATAGCCAAAGGTATCGCTCCTTAACACCGCGATCAGATTCTCGAAACCCGTTTGAAGTTGACTCGGGGGGGAGGTCGTCATAACTTTAGTACTGCACTAGGCTAATGATAGGCACCTGGGGTAGTTTTGTCCGCCCGTTCAGATCTTTGAGTTCAATCACGAAGGCAAACCCGACCAGTTCGCAACAGGCTTGTTGAATCAGTTGCGCAGTGGCGGTGGCGGTGCCGCCCGTGGCGATTAAGTCATCCACAACCAAGACCTTGCTGCCAGAGGGGAGCAGGGCGTCTTGGTGGATTTCCAGGCAATCGGTGCCATATTCCAGATCATACTCAGCGGAAAAGACCTGGGCGGGCAGCTTGCCCGGTTTGCGGACTGGGACGAACCCAGTGCCCATTTTGTAGGCCAGAGGCGTGCCAAAGATGAAGCCTCGGGATTCCATGCCCACAATGTAGTCCACGGAGAGGTCGCTGCACTGATCGGCGATCGCATCAATGGTGTAGCGCAACCCTGCCGGATCGCGCAGCAGGGTTGTAATGTCTTTAAATAAGATCCCCGGTTTGGGAAAATCGGGAATTTCGCGAATAAGGGATTTTATATCCATGAAGGTGATGCCGTGAAGAACCGATAGGAAGGAAGGGAATATCGCGCGTTTTCGCCAGATTGAGTGCCCAAGATTGAGCGCCCACCGCAGCGAATCCTTTGAACAAGATACCGCTTGCAGGGAATTTACATATAGATTTTTGATACCAATTTGCACTTGGCCCCCGATCTGGTTGGGTCGGGTTAGGGTCAGGTCGGTGAAACAGGTTGCCCCCTTAAGCAACGAGCGGCTTGGATGGCTACGGGCTGGGCAGGTCTGAAGGCTGGGCTAATCGGGCTGCCTGAATAAACTGGCTACCTAAATAAACTGACTGCCTAAATAAACTTGATGCTTGGATAAACTCTTAGGCGTTTGGGTTATGGTCGGACGGGGCGATCGCCTAGAGTGTGGAAAATCGGGAACTAATCCAAAGTGATGAGGTGTGGGTGTGAAGTACTTTTTTCTATCAGAAGGATGGACAGTGGGCCGGGTGTGGGAACTGGGCGGCTTGTGGAATGAAATTGGCTGGCGGCGTAAACCCGAGATTCAGCGCTTGGATTTGGGCATTTGGGAGCAGGGTGAAAAGCTGTGGCTTTACTGCGTAGAGGATGCTGTATTGATGGTCGAAGTCCAGCCGGGAAAGACAGCTCAGGCTGCGACGAGCAGCATTGGGCAGGTGGTGTTGAAACGGTTGATGACCGCAGACCAAGCGATCGAACGGTTGTGTAGTGCCCAAATCACCTCCTAGCCCCCCGAGGGCTTATGGAGCAAGGCCAACAGCGGGACGGAGAACGAGGACTTGACCGCTATCGACTACCTGCGTAATCAAACCACGACGGGTCAAATCTTGGGCGAGGGCCGTGGCGGTGGCGGCATCGGCGGTATACATCCCTAAAAGATAGGGGTGTTGACTGTAGGACACCAAGGCGATCTCCCGTCCGACTAGGGCTTGGAGCTGTCGAGTTAAGTCCAGGGCAACCTCGGGGCGATCGCTAAAGTCCACCAGTACGGCATAGCCCGGACCCAAGGGCTGCGGCGCATAGGCAGTGGGCGCGGTCACGCTGGGCCGGGGGGCGATCGCCCGCGCCTGAGTCATCACGACCGACAACCCCGTCGCCGCAATGATCCGCTGTCCTAACGCCTGAGCGGCGGTCACACTGGGTAAGCCTTTCACTTGGATCACCCCCGTATTGGTCACGCCGCCTGTCGGGTCCAGGCTTTGGTAATTGCAGAGTTGACCGGGGGAGTCCGGGGGCAAAATCTGCCGGACCCGATTTGGGTCTTCGGGACTCTGACTAAGAATCAAGAGGGCGTATTCACCGGGTAGTGGCGCAACACAGGGGGCATAAAAGCTGGATGGAGCGGGTGAGTCCGGAATGGTGGGAGGCGGGGGCAGTTGCGCTAGGGTGGTCAGGGGAAATGCCAGAATAGCCGCCGCAGACATGCCTCCCCAAAGTAGCCGAGGCCGGGGAGAATTTTGGATCTGGCGCGATCGCATACCGCCCACCATAGAATTCACTTCCACCATAAAATAGATTGCCGGATCATCACGGTTAGGATCATCACTGTCAGTGCGTTAATGTAGCACCGATTGCCGGCAATGACTGAATTTTAGGAAGTGACTCATGCTGTCCTTTGCATGTTGTCCTCTGGATGAGGAGGCTCCTTTGGGCCGCCGTTAAGCAGAAAGCCGCTCCATGGGAAAGTGACCCGAGAGAAAGTGACCCGATTGGGAGAGAAGGCGAACCGATTAAGGCGATTTCTAAGAAATAATACTTCCGCTGGCTTCGACTACGCTCAGGCAGCGGAAGATCGCTCTCTTCTATTCCGCGCAGCCAGCAGAAGATCGCTCCCTTCGACCCCGCTCAGGGAGCGATCTCAGTGGTCGATTCTTTCATAGAACTCTCCTAGGAAGCCGCTGTGGCCAGGGATGCCAAGGGCTGAGGAATGCTATCCGAAGGAGCAGAAAACTCGCCGGTAATCACAAACTCCAATCTTAGCTTCAGCCAAGTAATAAATTGGCGGTTCGTGGAAATAATAGCGCTGGCGGGCTGGGGGCATTTTGCCTTCATCGCTGCAAACTCTGGCGCATCCAAAAAAGCAGGCTGAGACACCAGCCAAAAATCGATTTCCTTACCCTTATCGTGATAATCCCGGATCCGCTCGGTGAGAACTTCGTCGGTGGGCTCTTCCACGGTTAAGAATTGCGTGCTTGCCAAAACAAAATAATAAGTCTGCATCGGTATAAGGGGTCGATTGGGTTATGTGCTGGTTTGCCGGCGCTGGTTCGCTAGTGCTAACTTGCTGGTGCGAATTGACCGATGTTGGCCGCGTTTTTCTGCGACGTGGTGCGCGCTGACCCAGCACCGTATAATTTATCATCAATCTACAGGTGCATAAACGATTGCATCACTGGCTCCACCGCCGCGTGGGTTACGCAGAAAGGGTTTTGGGCTAGATTCCTCGCATGGCCTGCTTCATCTCGCGGACAGCGCGTTCTAGGCCAACGAGGACGGCACGACTGATAATGGTGTGCCCAATGTTGAGCTCTTCCATTCCGGGCAGGCAGGCTACGGGATAGACGTTCCAATAGGTGAGGCCATGGCCTGCATTCACGCGCAGGTTAGCCGCGATCGCCCGTTCACATCCTGCCCGCAGCACCTCCAACTCTTTCTGGCGCAGGGATTCGTCCTGGGCTTCGGCGTAGGTCCCTGTATGCAGTTCAATCAACTTTGCGCCAATCTGGGCAGAGGCGTCGATTTGGTGGGGAACAGCGTCAATAAACATGCTGACCGGGATATTGGCGTCTTGCAGAGTGGTCACAACTTGTTGCATGCGGGAAATCTGTCCTGCCACATCGAGTCCACCTTCAGTAGTGACTTCTTCGCGCTTTTCGGGAACCAAAGTCACGTAATCGGGCTGGATGTCGAGGGCGATCGCCACCATTTCATCCGTTGCGGCCATTTCCAAATTCAGCCGCGTCCGAACCGTCTGACGTAAGATTCGCACGTCGCGATCTTGAATATGCCGCCGATCTTCGCGCAGGTGCACGGTAATACCATCGGCCCCAGCCAGTTCCACCAGCACAGCAGCGGCAACTGGATCCGGCTCTACGGTACGGCGGGCTTGTCGAATCGTCGCAATATGATCAATATTTACACCCAGTGTTAGCAAACTGCCGCGCTCCCGTTGTGTTCATCAGGTT
The DNA here is from genome assembly GCA_963766075.1 of uncultured cyanobacterium. Classification (GTDB taxonomy): domain Bacteria; phylum Cyanobacteriota; class Cyanobacteriia; order Leptolyngbyales; family Leptolyngbyaceae; genus CAVYAN01. The sequence continues at coordinate 177,178 of CAVYAN010000072.1, forward strand.
ATTTCCTTAGATCCTAACGGAAAGCCCTCCGGAATAGAGACGCGATCGCTCACGTCTTTCCGAAAGGCAAATCTTACTCTCTAGGAGACTGTTCTTCTGGGAGACTGTTCTGACGAGTACAGATCTGACGAGCACAGAAATCTCTATGAAAAATTTACTGCGGAAGATTGCTCCCTGAGCGGAGTCGTAGTTCGCTTCCCGCAGGGTAGGGAGCAATCTGCGGCGGGCTTCGGCTCTGCTCAGCCCGCGGGTCTACCTATTCAACGAGTACCGCTCTGAACTATGGTTGCGATGAGCGCCGAAGCCGACGGGCCGCCCCCAGACCAGCAGCCGTGACGGCGAGGCCCAGAATCGTGGAGGGTTCAGGGACAGCGGCAGCAGTAATGCCGACGGGGCGTACGAGGCGATTGTCCTCAAACAGTCTGCCCGTGAAGGTTTTAGCATCGCCCTGGGCTCCATTAAAGGCCAGCAGAGAGCCTACCAGGCTAGTACTGTTAAAGCCCACCGCATAAAGAACATCGGGCTGATCGCCCCCAAAGGTGAGACCTCCAATAAAATTGCTGCTAGGGATTGTCCCGGTATAGTTGGTAGAAATCGTATCGACCAAGCGGCCATCGGGAGCATAGCGGCGGATGCCGCCCGCGAAGTCACTCACCAACAAATCGTTATTGGGGGCTAAGAGCAGGCCCAGCAGGCTAATAAATCCCGGATTTTCGGGCAAAAGCGCAGGCTGATCCACAAACACTTGGGGATCGATCGTCGATCGCTGCCCCGCAACTTGCTCAGGACTGTAACGCAAAACCTGACTGCTGAAATTAAAGGTCAGATTTCCGAGGGCATCATTGGCACTCCCCTCCGTCGTCACATAAAGGCTACCATCCGGACCAAACAGCAGACCATTCGGACCATTTAGGCCATTCAGGCTACCTAAGCCCGAATTATTATCCGACGCAAACACATCTAAAAACTGGCCCGTTTTGCCATCAAAGCGCAGAATTTGGTTGGAGCGAAAACTGCTGACATAGAGATTACCATCGGGGCCGAAGGCATTGCCATAAGGGCGAACCAGACCATTGCCCGATGCAGCTACTCCTAAAAACTCGCCCGTCGGGCTAAACCGCAGCACCGCAGAGTCCTTGGGATAGCTACTATCGAATAAATTGAGGCCACTGTTGCCGCCGCTACTGACATAAAGATTACCGTCGGGACCGAAGGTGAGCGCGTCCGGCTCCCGCAGTCCTCCTAACCCTGGTGTTGTAAAGTTGCCTTGAAATGTGCCCGTAATTTCGTCGAATATCGTGATGCTATCGCTTCGCGTATTGCCGATGTACAGAACAGCGTCTGCCCGAGGGCTGGCAAACCCCAAGACCGTCAAAACACTGAAAGCACTGAACAACTGCCGAAAAACTTTCATGGGGGTAGATCCGTAATGACACTTAAAACATCCTCTCGAAGAATTAGAGAATGTCAATGTATTTTTCATTACAAAACTTGACCCACTTCCGTAAATTTATGGTGAAGTTTTTCGGGGAGCTACTTGCGGGTTAGCGTCGTAAACGAGAGTTCAGGTTCTTCCAGCGCCAGGAAATCGATGTGCTTACCGATGGGGGCTTTAGAAGCGGTGAGGCGAGCCAGGATTTCGGGGTGCATGGCTTCTACGAACCTCTGCCGCTGACTGGTTAAGAAAATAAATTCAGTGCCGCCAATGCGGACCAAATCGCCATCCTGTAACAAATGGCGATGCTTGATGCGTACCCAGTTTACATAGGAACCGTTCATACTGTTGAGATCAATTAGATAAAACCCCACTCCGGGAACATGCAGAATCACGGCATGGCGGCGAGACATTGACTTGTCGCGGATGGGCAAGGCCACTTCCCGATTACGGCCCAGCGTCCAGACCATCTGGGGCTGGATCACCACCTGTGACTCACCCCCCAGTAAATTGGTGATGATGTAAACTTGGCCACCTTGGACAATCCCCTGGATATACTTCGGATGGGTTTGGCTGGCGGTGGCAGTCAGCATTCCTTCTGAGGAATCTGCCGGAGAGTCGATGTTTAAAGTGGGGGTTTTGAAGTGGATTGCATCATCAAACTCATCATCGATTTCTGGCAGGGCGGATACAGAGCGGGAAATGGCATAGCCTGATGTATCCGCCCCCGATGGCGAGGGAGCGACATAATCCCTCATGGGTTCGTAGTCTTCTGTTGCTTCTACTGGGTTGAATTCTAGATTCATTCGCACCTTCCAGGGCTGTGTGCAATCGGTGAATTTGAAGTTTCCTATAGCTTAGAGTTCCCGGAAATGTCTAGGTGTCAACGGATACTTTGACTAGTCTAGAAAAATTGAGTATGCAGTGCGGCAGGTCAGCTTAGCCCACTAAAAACGGACCAAAAAATGGACCAAAAAATCCCTTGGGAAGCTGCGATCGCAGCTTCCCAAGGGAACAGGCCGTTGAATAGGCCAAGTTAATGCGCCAAGTTAATGGGCTAAACAGTGGACGCCCAGGGACTACAGCAATTCGCTGGCCTGTGAACTATTCCACACCTGCCAGACAGCTTTGCCGTCCTCACAGAGGGTGTTTAAATATTCCAGTTCCCGATAGGTATCCATGCACTGCCAAAAGCCATTGTGCCGGTAAACTCCGAGTTCTCCTAGGGCCGCCAAGGTCTTTAAGGGGGCCGCTTCAAAGGTGGTCTCGTCCCCTTCAATCAGGTCTAGCACTTTGCGGTGCAGGACAAAATAGCCCCCGTTGATCCAACCTTCACTGGTTTGGGGCTTTTCCTGAAAAGCACTGACAAAGGAATCTTCGATGACCAGTTCGCCAAATCGCGAGGGCGGGCGCACGGCGGTGATGGTGGCCAGTTTGCCATGGCTGCGATGAAAATCTACCACCGCCTCAATGTTGACGTTGCACACGCCATCGCCGTAGGTGGCCAGAAAAATATCGGAATCCATTTGCCGCAGGTAAGGAGCCATGCGCTTCAACCGTCCGCCGGTCATGGTTTCGGCTCCGGTATCAATCAACCACAATTTCCAATCGGATTCATCATGCCCACACCCTAGTTTTTTGACGGCTTTATTGCCGAGATCCAACAGCACATCGTTGTGATTCCAGTCGTAGTTAAAAAAGTATTCCCGCACCATTTCGCCCTTGTAGCCCAGGCATAGCATGAAGTCTTTAAAGCCGTAGTGGGAGTAGGTTTTCATGATGTGCCAGATGATGGGGCGATCGCCCACGGTAATCATCGGCTTGGGCCGGAACTCCGTTTCTTCACGCAGACGGGTACCCTTGCCCCCACACAAAATCACCACTGGAATGGACTGAGTCATAGGTTTACTTCCCTTAATATGTTCAAAAAGACCCGTGTTTTCAAACTCGCTTTCAAAAAAGTCTTGCCTCGCAAGACCTCAGTAAAAGCCTTGATAAAATTTGGTGCGGCTTACCCGAGGGCAAACGACGAGCAGGCCCACGAGCAAACTGTTGATCTTGGCCCTCAGTTTGAATTCCAGGCTAGGAAAATTCGCGGGGCCGCGATCGCACCAATCACACTTAAACGACTTTCAGGAAAACTTAGAAGGTTTAATCAATTCTTAAACTTTAACCGCGCTAGGAGCATAGGCGATATCCTGGGCCAAAACCGTCTGCATCTCGGCAATCTCGGTTTGGATGGTGGGCAGAGTGGCCAAAACGCTGAGCAGCGCATCCACCTCTGCCCGGGCTAAGTGGCTGTTGTCTACCACCTCCAACGTCCAGCGGGGAGCCAGACATTGCACCAGTAATGTGATGATTTCCTGATATCCCTCCAGCTTGAGGTCACCGCTGGCGAACTTCTTCGGATCAACTCCCCAGCGCAAAATTTTCAGCAGTTGTGCCGGAGGGGCAAGCAAAAAGTTGGACCGGGCCAGTTCCCGTACCGCATTGGCCAATCCCTGCTTCAGCTCGGCTTCGGATCGGGTGAGATCTGCGCAGAGCGCTTGAAGACTCGCCATTTGGGTGTCCAGGACCGCAACGTCGAAGGGCACCATGGCCCCATCAATCATGTCTTGCGAGGTGGGAATGGTGGCGTTATAGCTGGTTTCTAAAGCGTTGATTAACGTGTTGATGTCAATCTGGTCATCCCAATTGACCTGACCCAGGAAGAACGATTCTTCATACCCCGGTTGCACGCCCTGGAAGTAAATGGGAATCGGCTGCCCCGACTGCAAAATTTTGTAGAGAGCCACTTCTAGGCTTTCGGTGGGCCAGCCCAGATTCCGCACCAGCAAGAAGCGCAGGTGATCGGGCGCAGAGAGCACAAGGGCATTTAGCATCAGGGCCACGGCTTCCCCGACGTTTTGGCCCGCCACATAGCGATCGGGCGCATGGACATTGACCAAAATGCCTTCGTTAACCTTGGCGGTGATTTGCTCATTCATCAAGCTGTTGTCCAGCATGTGGGTAAAGCGCACCATGCCATAGCGCACCTTGCCCGTCTGGACGGCTTGGGCAAAGAGCCACTCGGCCATCTTTTTCGAGGCGGCATAAATCTCAGCCGTAAAGTAGCGCGAGGCTTTGCCCGTGGAGGAAAAGATACACTGCTCGACGCCAAAGGCTTCACAAAGCTGGATCACATTTTGTGTGCCGAAGACATTGCTGGTGATGGTTTCCCGCACTTGTTTTTCGGCGAGTCCAGGTTGGCGTTGGGCGGCAGCATGGAAAACTAGACTAGGCCGCTCTGCGATAAAAATTGCTTCCAAGGCCGCAAAATCCCGAATGTCCGCGGCGTAAAGCAACACGTTGGGATGCGCCCCGCTCTGGGGCGCGGATGCCTGAGTCCCACAGCGAACATGATCAACAGAAATAATGCGGGCGGCATCCAACGCCACCAGTTTGTTGATTAGATGCGCCCCGACGCAACCTTCTCCACCGGTAACCAGGATGGTTTTGCCAGCGACCTGGGGCCGAATTTCCGTTTCGTATAGGTAGACAGGGCGCGTCCAGGCATCGTAAAAGGGATCTTCTGCCAGTCGCCCAGAGGATTGGTAGGCATGGATCAAGTCTTGGGTGAGGGCAGCAAGCTGGCGCAGGATATCAGGTTCTGTAGGCGCGGGGGAACCGGGCGGCACCAGCCGCTGCATTTGCTCGATGATCTGGCCACTGGATAAAGATGTTTGCATTGCCAATAATGGGGTGAGTGTCCGGAAGGGTGCAGGGAAACGTAGCGTTAGGCTGTTCCACAAATGGGCAGCTCTAGAAATGAGCAGCTCCGGGGATGGATAGCCCTAGATTATCGGTCGTTTGACTCAGTTAATCGGTGGTTAATCGATCGTTAATCAGTCGTTTTGCGGATTGACTGGTTTCGTTGCCTATGCAGGTTGAGCTCTCCATCTGAGTAATTAGCATCATACGGAGAGTAACGGGCATTTTCATGCTGTGGGGTTCCGGATCTCGTGAAATCTTTAAAAAGAGCGCGCCGGAAATGGGCTAAAAGTTCATGAGCAAAGATTCTTGGGAAAAGATTAAGAAGTATTGATTTCAATTCACGATAATTTACATTGCTATACGGGTATGAATGCCTTGGGACCCTATGGAATCTCGGTGATTGCCGAATCTAGGTCTTGATTTGACCCAAGCGCTCACCGAAATTTCGGTGTTTCTAGGTGTTTAGCAAAGCAGCATGGAAGTGCTAGCGTTTCAGGCTGGGGCTTTCTATGTGCGGTGGTTCTGTTGTTGTTGTGTCTGGTCGGTAAACTATACATGCAGCGGTTACGTGGGGAAGATTTGTGCACTCAGTATGCCCAAGGGGAGCGATCGTTTCTCAAGGTGGATTTACGGGAAGGGGAGCTGTTTGAAGCCGCTTTGCCGGGGGTTGATTTAGCGGGGAGTGATCTCAGTGGGGCGCATTTGCCCTATGCCAACTTGAGTCAGGCGAACCTCGGCTGTGTTCAACTGGTCAATGCTGAGATGGGGGATGTGCAACTTTGGCAGTCTAATCTGGCAGGGGCCAATCTACAGGGAGCCAATTTGTGTCGCGCTAATTTGCGCTTTGCCAATTTACAGGGAGCGGACCTGAGGGGCGCGAATCTAGCCGGGGCGGATTTAACCCATGCCAATCTGACCGGCAGCTTGCTGTGTGCAGCAGATTTAAGCCGTAGCAATTTAAAGAACGCCCAGTTCCATGGGGCGAATCTGAGCGGGGCCAATTTATTCCGGGCCCTGCATGTTCAGATTGAGCAGGCACAAACCGATGGACTGACTGTGTTTCCGGATGGGCATCAGCGGGGCAACGGGGCCTAATCCTGCGTAAAGACTTGGCCGAGGGCGGCGGGAGGAGTGCTCCGGATGGTATGGGCCGCGGCCCGGTTTAGGGCGGGGGGAAGCAGTTTTAAGAGCGTGTCTAAGCCATCGCTGGAGGTGAGCACAAGGAAGAGGATCATCAGAATAAAGGGAGCGATGGTGAAAACTTGGGTGGGCACATTGGGGATGGTGCTTTGGGCGACGCTGGCCAGGGATTGGAGGATGCCAAAGAAGTAGCAACTGATGGCCACCCGCAGGGGATTCCACCCGCCAAAGATGACGATCGCCAAGGCAATCCAGCCATAGCCTGCGGTATGACGATAGCTCCAGCCGGCTTTGAAGTCGAGGGCAAAGGCAGCTCCGGCCAGACCAATCAGCGCCCCGCCGACCACAGTGTAGACGTAGCGCATCAAAATCACGTTGGTGCCACGGGCAAAGGCGGCGGCGGGTTGTTCGCCGATCGCCCGCAGCATTAAGCCCGCCCGCGTGCGGTAAAAGTATAGCCACGCTAGGGCAATCAAGCCATAGCTGATGTAGACCAACAGATCACTTTGGAAGAACATTGGTCCCAGGATCGGCAGATCTCGCAGCAGCGGCAGGGAAAAACTGGGCACCGTGGGACCAGGAATCCGGACAAAGGCATTGCCCAGAAAAGCCGAGAGGTCGCCACAGAGCATGGCCAAGACAAACCCGATCGCCACTTGGGATTGTTTGAGCGTTAAGGCTCCAAAGGCAACCACCAGCGCAACTAAGGCTCCCACGGCAGCGGCACTGCTAAACCCCAACACTAAGCTGAGGATACCCAGACTTTCAGTGGTTTTGGCGACGGCAAACCCGGTCATGGCCGCCAGGAGAATGGTGCCTTCCGCCGATAGATTAATCACGCCAGCGCGCTCGGTAATGGTTTCGCCCAGGCAGGCGAAAATGAGGGGGGTGGAGGTGGCGATCGCCACTGAAAAGACTGGCAATAGAGAGGGAAGACTCATGGGGTTTTCTGAAACAGCTTGAGGTGGGGGATACCGCGCCCAAAGATCACGGCAAGGACAATCAGTCCTTGGATGACTCCGGCGAGGGAGGATTCGAGGTCAAGGCTGAGGGGGAGTTGGAGGCTGCCAATGTTCAGGGCGCTGAAGCCAAAGGCAATGGGCAGGATGAGCCACGGTTGGGAACCGATGAGCATAGCGACGAGGAGCGCCAGAAAGCCTAGATTGCTGGAGATGCCGGGGATGAGGCGATGGTAGACGGCTAGAACTTGAAGGGCTCCGGCAAGTCCGGCAAAGCCCCCGCAAATGGCAAAGGCGCTGAGCAGTTGCCGAATGGAGGGAATACCAAGCACATAGGAGGCCCGCAGGTTTTGGCCGACGGCCCGCAGTTGGAGGCCAAAGTAGGTGCCGCGCATGATGATGATGGTCAGGATGAGGAGGGCGATCGCCAACCCTAAGGCCACTGGACTCGCCTCGGTATTACCAAAGGTGGGCAACCAGAGGTCGGGATTCAGTTGCTCCGTGCCGCTCATGGAGGCAACACCGGGACGCTTCCAAGGCCCAAAGATGAGATACAGCCCTAACCCATCAGCGGCAAAATTGAGGCCCAGTCCGGCAAAAATTTCGTTGACCCGGCCATAGACATTGAGCCATCCGGCCAGCAACCCCCACAGCACCCCGCCCAACCCCCCACAGAGAATCGCCAGGACAATCACCACAGGAGCCGGTAGGACGGACTCAAAAATCCGCAGGGGAACCATGGCTGCAATAGCTCCAAACATGATTTGGCCTTCGATCCCCAGATTGTATAGCCCAGCCGTGAAGGTAAACAGCAATCCGCTGGTACATAACGTTAACGGGGCTAAGGTGGCAATGACTCTGGCAAATTGATTGGTATTGCTAAAGGCTCCGCCGATCATGCGACTAAATACTTGAATCGGCGATGCGCCTACCCAGATAATTAAGAGGACCACAAGGACTAGGGCAAAAATGAGACAGATGACCTGGGAATAGAGCGTTTTCGACATGGCGTGCAACTAAACCGATGGGGGCGTAGTGAGTTTGGGGCCGGGGCTGAAGCAGGGGTCTAAAGCGGGGAACTGAGACCTGATTATACGGGGCGTGGGTGGATTTTCAGAGTAATCCGATACGAGGGGTGACTGGGTGGTCGCTGGATTGGCCGGGAATGACCTGAAGGCGAGATTTTTGTATAATCCCGAGTATAAACAGATACTTTTTCCATAGATGAAATTTGACTCGTAGGGAGACTACGGGTCTGGGCACCTTGAGCTGGGCACTATGAAAAAGTGGGGAAAGCCGCCCATTGCGGGTTGATGTGGAGAAGGAAAAGGCTATGACTTCGATGGCGTTGACGTTGCGTGATGTTGAATCGGCGATCGCCCCCTGCCCACCCACGGTATCGGCCAATACTCCCCTAATGGCAGCCATTTCGCTGATGGGTGGCCAGCATGACTGCATTCTAGTAGTGGCCGATCCGCTGGTGGCTATTCCCCATGCCGAACTAACGGGCGGGGGCCTGCTGGTGGGCATTGTGACGGCCCAGGATGTCGTTCGAGGGGTGGCGGCTGGATTGCCTGGATTGGAAAACCCCGTGGCGGCGGCGATGACCCATCCCGTCATCAGTGTGCAACGATCGGCGATCGCTTCTGGCGACAGGCTCTGGCGGGCATTCCAACAGTGCGGGGTATCCCATTTGCCCATCCTGGATGACGGAGGGCAGATTCTGGGCATCGTCACCCAGCAAAGTTTGATCAATGCCGTCCGTTTGCCAGAAGAAACGCTACCCGAAGGAGTGCTGCCGGAAGAACCCTCACCTGCGGGGGCCTTGAATCGCAATGAGAGCACTTACCGGACTCTCTTGCAGGCCATGCCGGATTTGCTCCTACGGACCCGATGCAATGGAACTGATATTGAGGTGCTAAGTCCAGGGAATGTAAAGGAATTTTTAGTGGCAGAGGATGCTGACAATCCTGAGGGGTATAGAACCTTGCCATCGGAGGTTGTGGCCCGTAAACGGCGCTATATCCAGCAGGCCGTGGAGACTCAGCAACTACAAGTGTTTGAACAGCAGATCGATATTGCTGGAGAACTGCGCCATGAAGAAGTCCGAGTGGCGGCCTTGGAGGACGATGAAGCACTCGTCATTATCCGCGATATTACCGATCGCAAATCCCTAGAATTCGCGCTGTGTGAGTCCGAATCCCGGCTCAGTGACATTGTCAACAGCACGGCAGCGGCGATCTCCCGAGTCCGCTTTTTCGCGAACTACACCTGGGAGTACGAGTTTTGTTCGGCTTCCTATGAGGGCGTTTTTGGCTATAGCGGCTCAGAATTTATGGCGGATCCCGAACTGTGGCGATCGCGGCTCTTTGCCGCCGATGGGCCGGAGATTGAAGCCAGTATGGCCGACATCTTAGCGGGGCAGAGCCGCACGGTAGAATACCGCTTTCACCACAAGGATGGTCGTCTGATCTGGATTTTCGCGAGCTTTACGTCGCGACGAGATGCGGCTACCGATTGCTGGATTGTCACAGCAATGAGCCAAGACATCAGTGACCGCAAGGCCACGGAAGCGGCGCTGCGGACGAATGAGGGCAAGAGTCGCGCCATTTTAGCAACGATCCCCGATTTAATGTTTCGGCTGAGTGCTACCGGGGAGTACCTGGAATACTTTGGAAATCGCCATGAGCTGGATATCGTGTGTAAAGGCCAGAACCCCACCGGGCGCTTGATGACGGAGATCTTGTCCCCGGAGCTGGCGCAACGGCAGATGGCCTGTATTCAAGAGGTGTTGGCGACTCGGCAACTCATGGTCTATGAGCAGGAAGTGCAAGTTGGCGATCGCTGGCAATACGAAGAAGTCCGGGTGGCCCCCAGTGGCGAGCAGGAAGTGCTGTTTATCATTCGGGATATTGGCGAGCGCAAACGGGCCGAGATCACTCTGCGCCAGCAGGCCGAACGCGATCGCCTGCTGGCCCGTCTGACCCAACAGATGCGCCAGTCCCTAGAACTAGATCAAATTTTGAGCACCACGGTTACAGAAGTCCGGCACCTGCTGGAGGCCGACCGAGTATTGATTTATCGCTTTAACGCCGACTGGGGCGGCGAGATGATCGTGGAATCGGTGAGGGATCCCTGGGTTACAGCGCTGGGCACTAACCTGCGCGATCCCTGTTTTGGGGATGACTTAGTGGATCAATACCGCCAAGGCCGAATTTCCCAGATTGCCGATCTACACCATTCCGGATTAAGCCCGTGTCATGTGGAGCTACTGGCCCAGTTCCAAGTGCAGGCCAGTTTGGCTGTGCCGATTACCTGTGATGGGAAGTTATGGGGACTGCTATGCGTGCATCAGTGTCAGGCGACACGGGTATGGCAGCCGGAAGAAGTGGGTTTGCTGATCCAGTTGACCGGTCAGTTGGCGATCGCCCTGCAACAGGCGGGATTGTATCAGCAGGTCCAGCGTCTGAACACGGATTTAGAGCGCCAAGTCAACGAACGTACAGCCGCCCTGCAAGTGAGTGAGGCCCGTTTCCGCAGCATCTTTGAGCAAAGTCCCCTCGGCATTGTGATCACTAATCCCGAGGGCCGGTTGCTGACCCTAAACTCCCAGGCTTGCCAAATTACGGGCTATTCGGAGGCAGAGCGCCTCGGGGGCCATTATCTAGACCATGTGCATCCGGAGGATCGTCCGGCAGCAACGGCGCTGTTTCAGCAGGTTTTGCAGGGCACCCAGTCCCAGGGCACCCTGGAAAGCCGCTATCTCACTAAAGCGGGCGCGGTGATTTGGTTAGAGGTCACGCGGGCGGTGATTCGCGATGCGCAGGGTCAGCCGAGTGCCCTGGTGGGCATGATACAGGACATCACGGAACGGAAGGGCTTGGAGCTGTCGTTGCAACGTTCTGAGGCCAAGCTCAACCATGTGCTGAATACGGTAATCGCGGCTATTTGCAATTTTCGGGTCTATCCCGATGGCACCTGGGAATACAACTATTACTCTCCGGGCTTTGAAGACCTGTTGGGCTATACGCCAGCGGACTTGACGGCCCATAAGCACCTGTGGCGATCGCGGGTAGTGGCCGCTGATCGCAAAGCGGTGATCCAGCCCCTCTACGAGAAGATTTTGCAGGGAGAATGCACCATCCGCTACGAATATCGGGCCTATCATCGGGATGGCCGATTGCGGTGGATTGCCGCCACGCTGACGTCGGGCTGGGATGCGGCAGCAAATTGCTGGATGGTGACCACAGTGGATACCGATATTAGCGATCGCAAACGTCTCGAAGCCGAACGTCTGCAAGCCCAGGAGGAACTCCAGGCCCAAAAGGACTTCCTGCAACAGGTGATGGAGTCGGTGCCCAGTGGCATCTTTGTCAAAGATGCCGCGCTGCGGATTCAGATGAGCAATCAAGCGATGGCCGAACTGTATGGCCTCCCGATTCCCGATCTCCTGGGTCGTCGTAGCCTTGAAGTGGATTCCCACCTTGATGCTGGCCAGCGGGTAGCGTTTCACCAAGAAGACCTAGAGGTCATCCAGACGGGCAAAACCCTGGTTAAACAAGACCGCTTTGTGAGGCCGAATGGGCAAGTTCGCTGGTATCAAACCACCTTGAAACCATTCTTAGATGCACAGGGACAACCCCAGGGCCTGATTGGCAATGCGGTGGAGATTACCGATCGCAAACAGGCAGAAATGGCCCTCGCCAAGAGCGAAGCCCGCTACCGGGCGATCGTCGAAGATCAAACAGAAATCATTTGCCGGTTTTTGCCCGATGGGCGACTGCGTTTTGTTAATGAGGCGTTTTGTCGCTACTTTGGCGTGGAGCGCGAGGATGCGATCGGCCAGCCCTATCAACCCCGGATTTTTGCAGCCGATCAAGCCTATGTGGCGCAACAGATCCAGTCCATGAGTTCTACCAATCCGGTGATATTGGTGGAGAATCGGGTGGTCGCGCGGGGGGAGGTCCGTTGGACCCAGTGGAACAATCGCATGCTGTTTGACCCTGAGGGGCAGTTGCTGGAATATCAGGCGGTGGGGCGCGATATTACGGCGGCGAAGGCGGCGGAGGTGGCGCTCCAGCAGTCACAACAGCAGTATCGCAACTTGGTAAACTCCATTGATGCTGTGGTGTGGGAAGGCGATCCGCTCACTTGGCAGTTCACCTTTGTCAGTCAGCAGGCCGAGCGACTGCTGGGCTATCCCCTCACGGTCTGGCAATCCCCCAACTTTTGGTATGACTATACCCACCCCGACGATCGCGAAAGGGTGCGGGAATTTTGCAGCCGGAATATTCAGCGGCAGCAGGACCACACCCTGGAGTTTCGGATGCTAGCGGCAGATGGTGGCATCGTCTGGATCCGCAACACGACGAACGTGATTGTGGACAATGGCCAAACCCAAAAGCTCCAAGGCTTAGTCATTGATATTAGCGATCGCAAAGCCGCTGAACTGGCCCTGAAAGAAAGCGAAATCCGCTTCCGCTGCCTCACCGAAAACGTACCGGGAATGATCTATCGCGATCACTTACGTTTAGAGGGAGATGACATGATCGAGGCGTTTAGCTACGCCAGCCCACGATGCGAAGAAATTCTGGGGATCACTGTGGAGACGTTGATGCAGGGGGGAGGGACCATCTGGCATCTGATTCATCCCGAGGATGTGGTGGGATTGCGGGAGGATATGATCCAGTGTGTCCGGCATCGGTGGCCGACCTTTTGGTCGGAATACCGGATTATCACCCCCAGTGGGCAGCAGAAATGGCTGCAAGATCGCGCCCAAGCGACCTTTTTGGACAATGGCGATGTGATTTGGGATGGGTTGATCGAAGATATTAGCGATCGCAAAGCCGTCGAACTGGCCCTCCACCAACGCATGGAACGGGAACAGATCCTGGGGGAAATTACCCGTCACATTCGCGAATCCCTCGATCTGAGCCAGATTCTAGAAACAGCGGTCACCGAGGCACGGCAAATTTTCCAGGCGGATCGGGCGCTGATCTTTCGCCTGACTCCCAGTGGAGTGGGTGTGGTGATTCAGGAGTCCGTTTTGCCCGCTTATCCCACAACGGCGGCCATGCACTTTCCTGATGAATGTTTCCCGCCAGCCTGCTATGCCCATTATTGCCAGGGGCAGCCCCGAATTGTGCCGGATGTAACTCAGGATGAATGGGCCGGCTGTCTCCAGACGTTTATGCAATCCGTCGGCGTGCAATCTAAGCTCGTGGCTCCGATCGTCCAGCGGGATGAGCACGATCAACCCGTGGTGTGGGGATTACTCATCCTCCATGCCTGTGGCGATCGCCGTCAGTGGCAGCCCGCCGAAGCCGAATTTTTGCAGCAAATTAGTAATCAAATGGCGATCGCCATCCACCAATCCGAGCTTTACCACCAACTTCAGAACACCAACTCCCATCTGGCCCGCGCCACCCGTCTCAAGGATGAGTTTTTGGCCAACATGAGCCACGAACTGCGCACCCCCCTCAATGCCATTTTGGGATTGTCCGAGGCTCTGCAAAGCCATGCCTTTGGGCCGATCAACCCAAAACAGCAGCAGTTTCTAACCACCATTCAATCCAGTGGCCATCACCTGCTATCCCTGATTAATGACATTTTGGACCTAGCCAAGATGGAAGCAGGCAAACTCGACTTGATGATGCATCCCGTCGCCATTCAGCACTTGTGCCAGTCCAGCCTCGTCATGGTGGAGCAACAGGCCCTCCAAAAAGGGGTAAGGCTGATCGTCAGCCTCGATCCGAGCCTAGGCCACATCGAAGTCGATGAATTGCGCATTCGCCAAGTTTTGGTCAATCTGCTGAACAACGCCGTGAAATTTACAGCCACTGGTGGCGCAGTCTCCCTGACGGTTAGTCCCCACCCCCCAGTCGGCCCTCCTGGGATCATGCCAGACAATGCTGCCTCCAGCCCCAGCCCTCACAACCTTGCTCCCTCGATCTATGCTCCCCTGAGCTATGTTCCCCAAGACCAAACACACTACCTCTACTTTGCCATCGAGGACACAGGCATTGGCATTGCACCGGAAGATCTGGGCAAATTATTCCAAACCTTTGTCCAATTGGACAGTGGCTTAGCACGCCATTACGAGGGCACAGGGCTAGGACTGGTGCTCGTCCAACGGATTGTGCATCTCCATGGGGGACAGGTCACCGTGGCCAGTGTGCTCGGGCAGGGAAGTCGGTTTACGGTGGCACTACCCCGGCGACAGCGGGGAATTGCCCCGGATATCCAGGAGCCAGAACGCCAGCAGGGGGAGGCCGCCAAGACTTGGGTTCCCGGCCCCGCTTCTCAGCCGTCGAGTCCATTAATTTTGCTCGCGGAGGATAATCCAGCCAACGCGCATATGGTGTGCAGCTACCTAGAGGGCCGGGGCTATCGGCTCCTGTTGGCCGCAGATGGGCAGGAGGCGATCGCGCTCACTCAACGCCATCAGCCAGAACTGATTCTGATGGATATTCAAATGCCTGGAATGGATGGCCTGACAGCCATTCGCCACCTGCGGCAGGATCCCCAGTCGGCAACCGTGCCGATCATCGCCATGACGGCCCTCGCCATGTCCGGCGATCGGGAACGGTGTTTAGAGACAGGTGCCAGTGCCTATGTATCCAAGCCCGTCAGCCTGAAGCAGCTTGTAGAGACAATTCAACGGCTTTTAAATTCAGTTCGCCCGATTTAGAACCCCCTGCCCTTGCTTAGCTTGAAAAAATCAAGTCCCGCTTACTCCCAACGGTGGATTTCGACTGCGCTCAATCCACAGGCCAATGGACGAGGGCTTCGACTGCGCTCAGCCCTCGCTCATTGGCTTCTCGCTGCCTCAAAACTTGCCACCCATCATTTGCCCGAGGCGATCCACCGTCAGATCTGCTGCTGGAATCGGCGCAGAAACCTCGCCGCCGCTGAAGACTAAGACGCGATCGCTGTATTGCATAATCTCATCCAAATCTGAAGACATGAACAAAATCGCCGTGCCGCCTTGGCAGCGGGCGACTAACTGTTGCCAAACCCATAGGGACGATTCAATATCCAAGCCGCGAGTGGGATGTTCCATTAGCAGCAGATCCAGCGGCACGGGCAAAAGGGCCAGTTGGGTGCGCTGTTGATTCCCACCCGAGAGGCGCTCAACTTTAGAATCAGGCTGACCGCGAATATTGAACAGATCGATCGCATGGCGCGTCTTTTGCAGCGTATCGGACCAATCCACAAACAGACCCCGAGGGGGAGTCCGCAGGGCTACATGGTCGTGAATCGATAACCCCCGCACCAGGCCATCCTGGAGGCGATCAGCGGGCGAGTAGCCAATGCCGGCCTTGAGGTAATCGCGGTAGGGGCGATGGGTCATGTTCGCGCCGTTAATGTGCAGTTGGCCCTGGGTGGCGCGCAGCAAGCCCGCGCAGAGCAGCAGCAGCAATTGCTGACCACTGCCCTCCAACCCGGCTAAGCCCAGGACTTCCCCTTTTCGCACGGAGAGCTCTTGAAACTGGATACAGAGGCGATCGCCCTTCAACACAAGCTGATCCAACTGAACCGCAGGACAGGCGTGGGGGTCTGGCGTGGGGGCATTGGCTTTGAGCGGCAGGGCGAGGGTGCGACCAAACATCAGTTCCACGAATTCCGCATCGGAGAAAGGGACCGGGCGATGCCCTACCACTTGGCCATGCCGCATAATCGTGACGCGATCGCAGAGCGCATTCACATCCGCCAACTTGTGGGAAACAAAAATAATCGACTTACCCGCCGCCGCCAATTTTTGGGCCGCCGCAAACAGCGCATCTTTTTGCAGCGCCGAAATCCCCGTGGTCGGTTCATCCAAAATCAGGGTATTCACGCCCAGGGCCAACAGCCGCAAAATTTCCACCTGTTGGCGCTCACCCACGGTCAAGTCACTCAGCGGTGCATGAATATCCAACCTGAAATTGAGCAACCCCGACCAATAGTCAAAATCGCGCAACACCTGAGAGCGATTTAGCCACAGACCGCCCGGACGGCCCACCATAAAGTTATCCAGGACGGAAAGGGGCGGAAAATCGAGCGGATCCTGATGTAACATCCCAATGCCTTGACGAATGGCATCAGCAGGGGTCTGCAAGGTCGCGAGCTGGTCATTCAGCAGGATCAGGCCGCGATCGCGCCGAATAAACCCACTCAGCATTTTTACGAGGGTACTTTTGCCCGCTCCATTTTCCCCCAACAGTCCGTGGATGCTGCCCGCCTCCACCGTCATAGAGACATCATCATTGGCTTGGACAGGGCCAAAGCGCTTAGAAATGTTTTGCAGTTCAACTTTCATCCAAATTCCATTCCAGAACCGATCCTGGGGGCCACAGCCCCCAAGACGAGTGGGCTACTTACTCGGTCCTTCCATCCCGGCCACCAACTGCGGCATGTACCAAATTTGCTGCTCTGTAGCAATTTCTCCAGCCTTCACAAAGGGTGTGCCGTCCTGGAAATTAATCGGTCCCTTATAGGGGTTGATACTGCCGTCTCCTAACCCCTTAATGAACTGATCAATAAATTTCTTTTTCTCGCCGAGGGCTTTCCCTGGAATAAAGCCCAGCATCGAGTCTGGTGCATTGATGTCCTTCCAGTTCGGGGGCAGCCAAACAAATTCATTAGGCATTTTGCCATCCTTGGCCTTTTGGACAGCGGCGGCATAGGGCAAGGCCCAGTTGTAATAGGGCACCCCTAGGCAAATGTCTGGAGCCATATCGCAGCCCGTCTTCAGGTCGTAGTGGACAAACTTAACCGGCTTGCCAGCCGCAGCGGCTTTTTTGCCCTGGGTCGCGACCTCGGGGGTGTCAATGCCCGACATCACCACGTCATAGCCGCCGTTGTAGTAGTCATCGGCGACCTTGGTGGGATCAAGGGTTTTGCCGGGAATGTTGAACCAGAAGCCAATCCAGGTGACTTTAAACGTCAAATCGGCAGCGGGCTTTTTGACGTAGTTTTCCCAACAATATTTGGCTCCCAGGTAGGCGGCAGAGGTATAGCGACGAGTTTCATCATTGATTAGGGGGCCGAGGTAGCCAATTTTGCCCGTCTCTGTGCCAAGGGCCGCCACACAGCCCGCCATCATTTTGCCGTATTCCATCCGGGCCATAATGTTGCCCAGATTGGCCTGGTTTTTGAAGTTTTTGCCATCTTTCCAAGCGTAGTCACCGGAAGCGTGGATCACCGCCACCTGAGGATATTTTTTGGCCGTCGCCAGGGAATCGTCTTTCAAATCATCCGAGTTGAAGATGATCATCTTGGCTCCCTTGCCGATCAGCTCATCGGCCACTTGGGCACCCGTGACGTTAGGGCGATCGCCCGGATTCACCTTATCCACGTACTCAAACTTCACCCCCGGAATTTGCTTGGCTACGGCTTCCATGCCTTCGTAGTGGGCTTGGTTCCAGCCCGCATCATTTTTTGGCCCGACAATCACCATGCCCACGGTAAAGTCGCTGGCAGCGGGACTGCCTGCTGCGCCGGTGGGTGAGGGCGAATTCGTCGCAGAAGGGCTACCACAGGCCCCCACCATCAAACTGAGGGCAACCAGGCGTCCCAGCGCATGGGGCGGTGCATCCCAGAGCAGATTAAAGAAGCAAGACGGGCGCGATTTTGATTCATAAACTTACGGCTCACAACCACACAAAGTTAATACAACAAAACGTGAATCAGGGGGCAACTTTCAAGAGCAACCTTCAAGTTCCGAGGCGGGTCACATCCCTAGGCCACGGCCTAAACCGATCGCGCCTGGAGCCATCCCCCCAATCTGGCAAGATTATCCTACGCAAAACGGCACAAACTTCGAGTCAAACAGAATATTTTCCTAACCCAGTCCAGATCAACAGCATTTGCTCTCTGCAATTAAGGCGATCGCTCCATTTATAAATGTATACACTGCCACAATTTACCAGGAATTCGCGGGCTTCATGGTCAAAGTCATGCTGTGGGCGCTATTTCAGCGCCCGTTACTCCAGAGAAAGGACGGGGCAATCGCCGACGCAATTCATCCTAAATGACGACCAATGATGACCATCACTCAAGATGAAGCTACTTACTTACTCCTTCCATCCCGGCAATCAACTGCGGCATGTACCAAATTTGCTGTTCCGTTGCGGTTTCTCCCGCCTTCACAAAGGGTTTGCCATCCTGGAAGTTAATCGGTCCCTTGTAGAGGTTGATGCTGCCATCTCCTAACCCCTTTGCGAACTGTTCAACCAATTTCTTTTTCTCGCCACTCAGGGCCTTCCCCGGCAAAAATCCCACCATTGAGTCCGCGGCATTAATATCCTTCCAGTTCGGGGCTAACCAGACAAATTCATTGGGCATTTTGCCATCCTTGGCCTTTTGGACAGCGGCGGCATAGGGCAAAGCCCAGTTGTAATAGGGCACCCCTAGGCAAATGTCCGGAGCAAGCTCACAGCCCGTCTTGAGGTCATAGTGGACAAACTTGACCGGCTTGCCAGCCGCAGCGGCTTTTTTGCCCTCACTGGCGACTTCAGGGGTATCAATGCCCGACATCACCACGTCAAAGCCCCCGTTGTAATAGTCATCGGCAACTTTAACCGGGTCGAGGGTCTTGCCAGGAAGGTTGAACCAGAAGCCAATCCAGGTCACTTTAAACGTCAACTCGGCTGCGGGCTTTTTGACATAGTTTTCCCAGCAGTATTTGGCTCCTAGATAAGCAGCAGCGGTGTAGCGGTGGGTCTCGTCATTCATCAGAGAACTGAGATAGCCAATTTTTCCCGTTTCTGTGCCGAGGGCCGCCGCGCAGCCCGCCATCATTTTGCCGTATTCCATCCGGGCCATAATGTTGCCCAGGTTGGCCTGGTTTTTGAAGTTTTTGCCATCTTTCCAGGCGTAGTCACCGGAGGCATGGATCACGGCCACCTGGGGATGTTTCTTGGCTGTCTCCAGGGACTCATCTTTGAAATCGTCGGAGTTGAAGATGATCATCTTAGCGCCCTTCTCAATTAGCTCATCGGCCACTTGAGAAGCGGTAATGTTGGGGCGAACGCCGGGATTCACCATATCCACATACTCCAGTTTCACCCCCGGAATTTGCTTGACCACGGCTTCCATGCCGTCGTAGTGGGCCTCATTCCACCCACCATCGTTTTTAGAACCGACGATCACCATGCCCACGGTAAAGTCGCTGGTGGCAGAACCGCCTGTTGCGCCGTTGGGCGATGGTGAATTGGCGGCAGGACTACCACAGGCTCCCACCATCAGGGTTAGGGCCACTAGGCGTACCCAGCGCATGGGGTGGTTTATCCCAGAGCGGATTAAAGAAGCAAGACGGGCACGATTTTGATTCATAAACTCTACGACTTACAACCACACAAGGTAAATAAAACGCACGTCTGATGTGCGTCAGATAAAAGGACAGGAGGGGCTGAGAAGTGAGGTACCGTCTGATAAACGAGGTGCCCTCTAAAATAAACCCAAATCTCCCATGACAAGCATAGACTTTTCTAGCAGCAACTCCAAACCAGAATGTATCAGGGAGTACCGACAGATTTAAAATGGTCAGCATTTTCACAGTCCACACTGAAATCTTGATAAACCGGAAATATGGATGAATTATTTTTGGGATGATATCGCTTGAACTGGAGGGGCCGCTCTCCCAATGAAACATTGGCTATCCGATGCCTAGACGAGCATCGTTTTTCAAGTTTGAAAAACGATGCTCAGGATCACCATTTATTCTGGCCATTTATTCTGGTTAGAGAGTCTGTGATGCCCAGAGGGGTTGGAATTTGGAATTTGAAATTATGAATCGCCATTACTCCTGATAATAGAACCTGTTGCGTTGTTAGGTACTCCTCTTTGATTCTGCTCTCCATGCTTGGTCTAGGCTGGATTGGCCTAATCCTCTATTCGGTGTATTTGCAGCGGGCCATCGGTGCGATCGCCCAACTAAAGCCCCTGCCCTCCGCACATTATGAAGATGCACAGGGGGAAAATTTTCCCAGAGTGACGGTGATTATCCCGGCCTACAACGAAGCCGAAAACATTGAAGCGTGCGTGCTATCTGTGCTGGAGAGTACACACTTAGGGGCTGATCGCCTAGCTATCTGGGTTGTCGATGATCAATCCACGGATGCCACGCCGAAGTTATTACAGAATTTGGCGGAGCGATCGCTCGATCCCCGCCTCCAGATTTGGGCCGGACAGCCCCGCCCCAGGGACGCCCAATGGCGCGGCAAAAACTGGGCCTGTGTCCAAGCCGCCGATCGCACCACCAGCGAATTTATCCTATTCATCGATGCGGATGTGCGGCTGCAACCGGGGCGATCGAGGGGGCGGTGCAGACTGCCCAAGCCCAATCGGTGGATCTGTTGAATTGTGTACCGGCCTTGGTCTGTGGCTCGTTGGTCGAATGGTTGGTCCAGCCCCTGATTTTCATGAATCTGCTCATGTCTTTTGATTCAGCGGCGGTTAAAGATCCCCAAAATGCCACAGCCTTTGCCGCCGGTCCGTTTATGCTGTTTCGACGAACCGCCTATGAGGCCGTCGGCGGACACCGAGCTGTAGCCGATCAAATCGCCGAAGATGTCGCCCTGGCCCGCCGGATTAAGCACCACGGACTGCGCCTGGGGTATTACCTGGGTGCAAACATCGCCAGCTTGCGGATGTATCGCACCTGGAGCACGCTGTGGGAAGGCTGGACCAAGGTTTTGTATGTGGGTGCCCAGCGAAATGCTCTCCTAATGGTATTGCTGGCGGCAATGATGATGACACTGTTCTGCATACCCGGATTCAGCTTCGCTATTTTTGTTTTTCAGATCTTAATAAACTCCTGGGGGAGCGGGACGGGTTGGGTTGGGGTAAACCTGGGGTGTGTCGCGATCGCGCTCCTTTGCGTCGGTTGGCACTATCGCCTGCGGATTCAGATCGCCCAAGCGTTGAACAGCAGCCCCAAGTATTGGTGGTTGCAAAGTGTGGGTGGGGGGATGGTGGCGGCCTTGGCGATCGCCTCGGTGATCAAAACCGAGACGGGTTGGGGCTGGACCTGGCGAGGGCGATCGTTAAAGTAGGGGCATCTGGGCAAAATGCTCCAACAGCAGCCGATGGATGAAAATATAGCCCCCGCCCACCTTTTGCATGAAAATCAGGGTTGTAGCGTGGTCTAAAAAGCGGGCATAATTCCACGGCGCATAGCCATTTTTCCAGAGAATGATCCGCAGGAGCGTGTGTTGCAAGAAGGTCAACCCAGAATTGCCGCCCCCCACCAACCAATTAATCGCGCCCACCATCGCGCCCACCATTACCCCAAAGACAACACCATCCGGAGGCTGATGGATGTCGCCATAGTTAATCCACCACAGTGTGTTCGGGTACCGAGCGTGCAGCCACCAAGTAGACGTACTCAGCACCCCGGCTAGCACTCCGCCTAGAACGCTGAGGGTGATCGCGTTGTGCAGCGATCGCCAAATGCCTTGGTTCGGCAGACTGCGTCCCTCTACCTCGGAGATGCGCTGGAACCCAAAGATCAAGCTAATCACGGCTCCCACAAATAGTCCCAAGGTCAAACAGCCGATCACGCCATCCATCCAGGTAATCCTGTCCTCGCAAAGGATTTTGACAAGCAGCGAATTAATCACAGCCCTACGACTGCTATCGCAGACCTGGGGAGTGAAGTTTAGTCCGTTCAGAATTGGCTTGGCCAGTAACAAAAACAGTCCAGCACTGATCCCACACCCAAACCCCACCCCAAACGTCGTTCGCGCCTTAGTCCAAGACCAGCGCACGGTATCGACGGATTCAACCCTGTTTCCTTCTTGGAGAATAAATCCAAATTCAACGGCAAACAGGATGGCATCTAGCTGCTTGAGGGCATACCCTTTGAATATTTCAAGGTTGAATATTTCAAGCTTTCCCAACAGACTGGTCAGGATGGCAAACAGGAGACCCGCCATAGGAGCCAGAATCAGCCGGGACCGGATCCGATGCAGAAAGCCCGTCAGCAGTCCGGCGATCGCCCCGGCACTGACGCCCTGGACGAAACGCAACACCACGCCCACCAAAACCGTCGTGCTAAATCCCAACAGCGTCTTCGGCAGTGCTCTGAACAGCACACTAGACGTCTCCGGATTGGGATTGTAATTAATCACCTCCGACAGCAGCCCCGTATAGAGGCCGCAACACAGACCAATCACCAGATAGATGCCCAAGTTATAGCGGCGAATTTGGAACCCGTTCTGGAGCCAGGTGGGCTGGATCTCCTCGATTAAAAACAGGGTTTGGGAGTGCTGCACGAGGCGCTGGGCCAACCAACTCAGCCAATGCCGTACATCTGCTGGGGTGTAGGTGCTTTTAATCTCCCGCCGTTTAAACATGCGATCAATATAGGTATTGAACAAATGCTGTCGCCGTTCCTCCAAGCTCAGACTGGGTAAGTTCTCCAGGGAAACGCCCTGATAGGCCAGGGTCATAATATTTAGCATCAGGGGCGATTTGGCCAGTTCCTGAAGCGAGGTATCGGTTTCAATCAAAACCCGCAGGGCCGCGAGGTCGGCGGTTGTGTCGTTGAGCGCGTGGCGGATTTGGTCCGGGGTCAGCGATCGCACATACACCGCCGCCTGAAAATTCAGCCGCTGGGTGAGGGCGTTGTAGTCCTTGATCCGGCTACACACCACCATTTCCGTACCATGGAGTTGCTGAAATAGATTTAACGCAGTAATACAGGGATCCCGTAAGTCGGCTCTGACTTCATCGAGACCATCCAATAACAACAACAGGTCCTGGTTCCGTAACCATGCATCACCAATGGTCAGGGGCACCTGGTACTTGGCGTTCAGCTCCGCCACCACCCACTGAGCAATGCTTTGCTTGCCCCCTTCCCAGGAAGAGAGGTTAAAAACCACTGGAATTCGGTGATCCAGTCCTGCTTCTGCCCGCACCAGCAGATCCCGCGTGAGTTCCAACAGGGTCGTCGTTTTCCCCGCCCCCGGTTCTCCCAAAATCAGCAGGGTTCGCCCTTCGCCCAGTTGGTCAAACACCCCAACAATTCGGATATCCGCTGCTAAGACCCGGGGCTGCTGCTCCTGCATCTCCAGGGAAATATTCCAGGGGTGGGCGATCGCCTCAGGCCGCGCTTCCATGCCCAAGGCCATCAACACCCGACCATGCAGCGAATTTTCCAGTACGCCCTTAATCCAGAAATTACGGACCTTATGCAACAGAGCTTGGCGATTGCGATACTGCTGGGGGCTAATCTGCCGCAGCCGCAATTCCGCCGCATGGCGCTCGATTTCCACCTGGCGACTGGCCTGAATGTAGGTCCGCTGTAGGTTGGTGGGCTGAGGCGCTTGGCGCTCGCCCTCTGCCAACCACTCCTCTGCCTCGGCCAACCCCCGCCCGCGCAGCAGAAAACTATGATCCCGTTCGCGGCTGTCCCACTCATGGGCCTGTATCACCAAGCGGGTATGCGCCCGCACATAGTCTAGGTCCGTGGCGATCGCCCGCAGTAATTTCTGCATCGCCTCCTCAAAGGAATCTTCCTCTCGGAAAAAAATCCAGTTGAGCTTGGCAAGTTCCGAGTGCACCGCTTCATAGCTCACCTCCTGCCAAACAATCGGGATCAGCCGTTTACCGTGCTTGAGGGCGTGCTCTAGTTCCTCTCCGCACACCGCCGAGGCCGTCGAGTGAGGGCTAATGATGAAAATAAAGTTGTTGGCGGCCTCAATCCCCCGATAAATCTCCTGCCGCCAGTCAGCCACGGGTGGAATATCATCCCAATCGACCCAAATATCTTGACCGGTTGCCGCCAAGGCTAGGTGTAGATTTTGGACAAAGGGCTTATCTCGACGGGAGTAAGAAATAAACAGGTCATAGTGGGCCTGCGATCGCTCAACAGTAGAGGCATCATACGTAATCATGGGATTCCGGCAACAGGGAATACGAGCATAATTTAGGGTCGCAAAGGGATGAGCCTAGTCATTAAATCTGGTGATATTTTATGGCATCATGCCTTAAATCACCATCTTTCCCAACCTCCAGTAGATCATCCAGGGTCTGGCCTCGAAACCATTGCTGGTAAGCGATTTTCAGCATGAATGCCCACGAATTTGCCTCACATTTCCCACATCCATTGCCCTATTAATTCCCACGTTAAGAGTTATTGACCATGGTTAAGCTGGCTGAACAGGTCATAGTCATCACTGGTGCTTCGGCGGGCATCGGTGCCGCCCTCGCCCAACGGTTGGCCGAAAAATCTCCCGGCATCCGCTTAGTGCTGGCGGCCCGGACGGTAGAAAAACTGGAGGCGATCGCGGCCCACTGCACACAAGCCGGAGCCAAAGTCCTGATCGTACCCACCGATATGGCCCACATCGATCAAGCCCAAGCCCTGGCCCAAAAGGCGCTGGACCATTTTGGTCGCGTCGATGCCCTCATCAACAATGCGGGCTATGGCCAGATGGGAGCCCTAGAACTGATGCCACCCGCCGCCTGTCAGCGGCAATTTAGCGTCAACCTGCTTGGCCCCTTGGCTCTCACCCAGGCGCTGATTCCAACCATGCGAACCCAAGGCCGTGGGCGCATTATCAACATTAGCTCTCTGGGCGGGCGCACGGCGTTTCCCCTCGGCGGATTGTATAGTGCCTCTAAATTTGCCCTAGAGTCGATTAGCGATGTCCTGCGGATGGAATTAGCCCCCTTCAACATTGCCGTAAGCGTCGTCGAACCCGGCCCCGTGAAAACAGAATTCTTTGCCGTGGTGAAAAATGAGCTAGCGGGCGCGATCGCCGCCCCAGAGGCCACCCCCTACCAGGCCGCTTTACAAAAACTAGACCAATTGGAGCAGCAAACCGCCGCCACCGCTTGGACCTCGGAGCGGGTCGCTGATGTAATTATTGATGCCCTCACGAGCGATCGCCCTAAACCCCGCTACGTTGCCGCTACCGGAGGCAAATTCTTATTGTTTTTACTGACGAAACTTCTGCCCACCCGGCTCGTTGACCGTTTTTGGCAGCGATTCTATGGCATCCACCTCGTCGAAAAAGAATGGCAAGCGATCCTGAAACAGCACTCGCGCCCCTGAAGTGAAGATAAGTCAGTCGATGAAATGACGCTTGTAGTGGGCAAACTATACCTGTACGCAAACCCCAAAGCAAACGTTAACAAATCCCTTAAAGAGTGGCGGTCTATCAATGTTGCTTTAGTAAAGTGTTGCTGAAGTGATCCCCACTGAAGCCAATTATCCGACAGAATAGCATTGCGTATTTTAACGGAGCCGAGACCTATAACTTCACCGTAACTTTACCGTTACTGAGAAATATCCCGGAACCGCCAACTCAACTTAATTCCCATAGGCTAATGACTATCGTGCCTAAATCTGAAGAGCAATGGACCCAAGTCGCTATCTTGAGTCATACCTGTGTCATTCCGCTGCCGCCTAGCTTTACGGTTGTTTATGCCGTCGCCTTTAAGCAAGATTTTCAAAAAACTTGCCAAGACAATCCGGGCCTAGTCTCGGCAGTGTTGGATTTTCACCAAACCACTTTCATGGACAGCAGCGGTATTGGTGCCCTGGTTGGCTGTTACAAAATTGCCCAAAAGCACGGTCTTCACCTGGCTTTGCGCAATGTCTCGCCCCAGGTGTTAGCCATTCTCTCTCTGGCGGGTCTAGAAAACCTGTTCGAGATCGAACCCCAGGCCGCCCCGGTATCCATGGCCTTGGCTCCCCGCGATCGTCCGTTTATTACCCACCCCTCGGTGCGGTCTCGGACGAAACGCGTGTTGGATATTGTGGGGGCACTCGTGGGATTAGGGATTACGGTGCTGGTGTTTCCGGCGATCGCGATTGCCATCAAACTAGACAGCCCCGGCCCCATCTTTTTTGGGCAAACGCGCTGCTCCTGGATGGGCAAACGCTTCAAAATGTGGAAGTTCCGTTCCATGGTCACAGATGCTGAAGCCCGTAAGCATCAGGTGAAAAATGAAGCCAATGGCGCATTGTTCAAAAATGCCAACGATCCTCGGGTCACCCGCGTTGGGCGCTTTCTACGCAAAACCAGCCTAGACGAATTGCCCCAGTTTTGGTGTGTACTGATTGGTGATATGAGCCTGGTGGGCACCCGTCCACCTACCCCCGATGAAGTCCAGTGTTACGAAATTCCCCAATGGAATCGTTTAGACATCAAACCCGGCATGACTGGAGAATGGCAAGTCAACGGACGCTCCAAAATTACGGATTTTGATCAGGTGGTGCGTCTCGACATGCGTTATCAAGAAAACTGGACTCTGCTGTACGATCTTCAGATTATTATTAAGACGGTTTTGGTGCTATTTCGCAAGAACGCAGGTGCTTGTTAAGCCTGCCAGCAGTTTGGGAGCCCCTTGCCCACGCATAATTTGTCCTCTGGGATTTGCCCATGAGTCATCTACCCTTCCCAGAATCCTCCGCCAAATCCCATTCAGAATCTCCCCCCCAGTCTCACTACGTGTATCTTGCCCGGTGCGCCAATGGTGCCATTTACACGGGGTACAGTAACAACGTGGCCCAGCGGATTGCCACCCATAATGCGGGTAAAGGCGGGCACTACACGCGCGCCCACCGCCCCGTAGAGCTTTTAGTCTGCTGGTCTTGCCGAACCAAGACCGCAGCCCTGCAAGCAGAATATGCCATTAAGCAGCTACCCCGCCAGAAAAAGCTGGC
This sequence comes from uncultured cyanobacterium, assembly GCA_963766075.1. Taxonomy (GTDB): domain Bacteria; phylum Cyanobacteriota; class Cyanobacteriia; order Leptolyngbyales; family Leptolyngbyaceae; genus CAVYAN01. The sequence continues at coordinate 204,128 of CAVYAN010000072.1, forward strand.
TTTGGCCGCTGGGGACCATCCCCCGGAATGGTTGCATCGTTTTCTCTCACTCCCCTCTGGCCTCACCGACTCATCGTCTTCCCCTCATCCCGCAGCATGAAGCCTTAGCTAGAGGCAGACAGGCCGCAATGCCTTGGCCTACTGCCCTTGATCCCCAATTTTTTGCCGTTTCCTCGATCAACACGCCTTATTTTTTCATCGTAGTATTCTTGGTATACAATTTTCTGGCGTGCGCAGGCAGAAAGTTCATTTATACTAATCAAGCCTAGGCATTGATGAGGGGAGAAAAAATCGATGGCAAAAACGAATCTGTCTAAAAACGTGACGATCGCAGAAAACCTGGTGGCAGAAATTGTGCCCCCGGCAGAACTGGTAGAGGATGCGGGTGCCGAGACCGTGGCCGAAGATGCAGCGGCTTCAACCCCTGATGCTTCTGGGCCTGTGGATGCTCCGATAGAACCGGGTGCCGTTAAGTCTGGCTCAGGGACAGAGAAGTCTGGCCTAGTGGAGTCTGCTCCAATAGGGTCTGGCCTAGTAGAGTCTAGCCAAGACATTGACGAGCTGATTAATGCCCTCAAATCCTTGCTCAGTGCAGTCGAAAAGCTCCAAAAAGTCCGGCAGGAAGTGGGGGACATCAAGCCTTTGATTCTGCGGATGCTGGATGGGGAGATTATGGCCGGTGAGGAACTAGAGCAATTGAAGACGGGCGTAGCGGGTTTGTTTCGGCTGACTCGGGCCTATACGGATCATCAAATGGCCCTGAGCAAAGCGCAACCCGCCCGCACGTTTTTAGACGAAGTGCTGAAGGTGCGGGACACTCAGCGATCCCTGTAGGAGTAGGTGGTTAGGACACCACCCCAGTTAGGACACCATTGAGGTCTTGGCGAGAGGGTTCTTGCGCAGAGGAGAGAATTTTCTGCCTGTGGGGCAAGGGGCGATCTGATTCTCACGGCTGCGTTTAGCCGACTTGGTTGCGAAAGCGATAGGTGCTAATGGTCAATAAGACAACTGCAAAACAGGCTAACGCGATCGCATGTACCCACAGGGCTTCCATCCCGACGCCCTTGAGTAAAATGCCCCGGACGATCGCAATATAGTGGCGCAGGGGATTCCCCCAGGAAAGGTACTGGAAAAATTTGGGCATGGTTTCGATCGGGGCGATCGCCCCTGACAACTGCACCATCGGCAAATTAATAAAGAACGTCGTTAACACCACCTGCTGCTGCGATTGGCAAATGGTCGCCAGCATAATGCCCACGCCAATGCCCACAAAGACATAGAGTCCAGACAGTCCCATAAATAACAGGAAGCTGCCGCGAAACGGGACATTAAAAATCCCGCGACCAATCGACAGGGCTAACAGGACATCGCCCATGAGTAGCGTAAACAGCGGCACAACTTTGGCCAACAAAATTTCCCAGGCTTCAGCCGGCGTCATTAACAGTTGTTCTAGGGTACCTGTGTCCTTCTCCCGCACAACGGTCACCGACGAAACAATTGAGCCAATCAGCGTCAGCACCAACCCCATTACCCCTGGAACAAAGAACCAACTACTGGTGAGGCCAGGATTGTACAGAAAAATGACCTGCGTGTTGATGGGAGTCATCGGATCGGAATTCATCTGGCCTGGATTCATTTGATCCCGGTTCAAATGCTGCTGGCTAAATTGCTGCACAATTTGACTGATATAGCCGTTGGCAATACCCGCAGTATTGGCATCAACCCCATCAATCACCACTTGAATATCGGCAGGTTTGCCAGCGGCAAGGTCACGGCTAAATTCCGGTGGAATCACAATGCCCACCGTGAGGCTGCCGACTTCCACTTGCTTAGCCAATTCCGATTCGCTAAATAATGTGGCTTCAGCATCAAATACCTGATTTTCAGTGACGGCAGCAACCAGTTCCCGACTATCCGCAGTGCGGGCGTAATCTACAATCCCCAGTTTAAGATGATGGACATCCGGATTGAGGGCAAATCCATAGATTAGCAGTTGCAATGTTGGTGGAATAATTAATAAAAATAATAACTGCTTATTACGTAGGATTTGATTGACTTCTTTGCGAACTAAGGCCCAAAAGCGACTGGCAAAAAATTGTCTCAAGAACATGTCTCAATCTCCTAACTGCATGCGACTGAGTGATTTGCGAGCGACGTTAAACAACAGCAGTCCCAAACCCAAAATCATTACCAAACTGAACCAAACCCCCGGCCAGCCAACACCGCGCACATAGGCATCGCGGGTAATGAGAATGAAGTAGCGAGCAGGAATAATGTTCGATACCAGGGAAAGGGGAAAGGGGATATTACTCAGGGGATAGATGAATCCGGAGAGCAGCAGAGCAGTTAAAAAACCGACCAAGGATACGCCCTGCACGGCGGCATTTTGATTGCTAGCGCGCGCGCCTAGCATCGTGCCAAACATGACGCTGCTGCCAACGTAGAGTGGTGTCCCCAAAAGCAACGGTGTCGGATCTCCGGCAAAGCTTAACTGAAAAATCAAAGTCCCCAAGCCGATGATGACGATCGCCATCCCCAACCCCACGATCAAATAGGCCAACACCTTGCCCAAAATCAACTCCTCCGCACTCAAATCAGAGGCATAGACTTGCAAAATCGTGCCCTTTTCCTTTTCGCGTACCATGGCGATCGCGGCCAGCAGGGACGGAAAAATCCACAGCACCACCGCGTAGACCCCCGGCACAATATAGAGCGACTCCTGCCGTCCCGGGTTGAACCACAGGCGCGTATGGGGCGTGATGAGCGCGGTGTCAGGAACTAATTTCTCAGCTTGCAAAAAGGACTGGGTCGTGGCTTTAATGCTGTTTTTAATCACGCGGGCATTATTGGCATCGGTGCCATCAACGAGCACCTGAACATCACTGACCTTATTGGCGGCAATGCGACGGCTAAAGTCCGGCGGCACGATGACCACCGCTTTGGCAAGGCTGTAGATCTAGCGCCTGTTCCGCATCCCCATCCCACGGCACTAGCATGAACTGATTTGTAGCGGATAACCGCTCGGTATAGCGCTGACTCAAAGGACTCCGGTCCCAGTCCTGGACGACAAGAGGAATATCTTTCGCCTCTAGCCGAATTGCAAAGCCAAAGATGAGCAGGGTTAACAGGGGCAGAACAAAAGCCAGGGCCAACGTCAGGCGATCGCGCCGAAATTGGGCCAGTTCTTTTGTGCATTGGGAGAGGATACGAAACATTGGGATTTTTAGATTTGGGATTTTTAGATTTGGGATTTTAGATTTGGGATTTTAGATTTGGCATAGAAAGAAGCGCGGCGCAACGCTGGGCGAGAGGGTTTTGGATTTTATTCACCGGGCGGTACTCGTTAACACCGGGCGATTTTTAATGGATCACTGAGCCGAGTGTCCCGTGCCCGCCCGCTGAACAACGCTGATGAAGGCATCTTCGAGGGAAAAGGGCACCGGGCGATGGGATTGCAGTTGGATATGGGCATTAGACAGGAGCGTTTGAATTGGGGGCATGTCGGTGTCGGGATGGTCGAGGACAACATGGAGGCGATCGCCAAAAATGGCCACCCGCCAACCGTCCAAATGCGTTTTAAGGACATCGGCGGCCTGCTGGTTGCGATCGACACGCATTTCGATCAGTTGGCCCGGTTGAGCGGCCTTGATTTCGCTGGGCGATCCCTGCATCACCAACTCCCCCGCCACCATAAAGCCCATGCGGTTGCATTGTTCCGCTTCCTCTAGATAGTGAGTGGTGACCAGAACCGCCGTTCCGCGCTGGGCAAAATCATTAATCAGCCGCCAAAACTGCCGCCGCGCCAAGGGATCCACGCCAGAGGTCGGCTCATCCAGAAATAAAATTTCCGGCTCATGCATCACGGAAGCGCCAAAGGCCACGCGCTGCTTCCAACCGCCAGGAAGCTGTCCCGTCATCAAATTTTCCTGCCCGACTAGGCCGCAGATGTCCATCACCCAGGCAATTTTTTGCTGCCGCAACCGGACAGGGACTTCATACACCCCGCAATAAAACTCCAGATTTTCCACGACGCTTAAATCATCATACAGCGTGAATTTTTGGCTCATATAGCCAATGCGCCGCCGCAGAGCCCCGCTTCTAAGTTCTGGGTTTGGCCCGCCAGGGAAATATCACCTTGGCTCGGAGGCAGCAGCCCACAAAGCATTTTGATCGTGGTGGTTTTTCCAGCCCCATTAGCTCCCAGCAAGCCAAAAATTTCGCCATAGCGCAATGTCAAATTGATGTTTTTAACCGCATGAAAAGTTGCCAAACGTCTTGTGCAGATTATGGGCACCAATGGCAATACATTGTTAGCAATTTTGAATTTTGAATTTCGAATTTCCGTCGGTATAGCCGTCGGCAATGGAATAAACGGCGGATTCCGGAACCCTGCTGTCGTAGGCGGGTGACAAAAACGTTTTCCAGAGTTGGCTGTCTGGTCAAGGCTGAATCGAGCGGCAGATGATTCAGTTGCAGCACAGTCCGCACTTGGGCTTCGGCATGGACGGATCGGTGACGAGGACATCGAGGCGATCGCCAAAGGTTTGAATATCCCGAATGTCTGTGGCTGGGGCTGCGCTGGTGGCTGTCACCAAAGGCATCAGCGCCCGTTCAGCGGCAGCAATGTCTGGCGTGCGAATTTCTAGGCGTTGCAGGCCCAGGTTGGCCCGCAGTTGCGGCAGGGTGCCGACTTCGTGAATTTGCCCTTCGTACATCAGGGCAATCCGGTTGCAGCGTTCGGCCTCGTCCAGATAGGGCGTGGCGACAACAATGGTCATGCCTTCGCTGGCCAGGGCGGCCAATACATCCCAAAACTCTCGCCGCGACACGGGATCTACTCCAGTGGTGGGTTCATCCAGCAGCAGGATTTGCGGTTGAGGAATTAGGGCACAGCAGAGGGCAAGTTTTTGCTTCATGCCGCCGGAGAGTTGGCCAGCAAGGCGATCGCCAATCTGTTCCAGCCCCATCAGGGTCAGATATTTCTGCCGCCGCTGCTGAAAGTCGGACTCGCTACGCGCCGCAGTCCAGCGGTGTAGCGCAGGTTTTCATCAATGCTAAGGTCGAGATACAGGGAAAACTGCTGGGTGAGGTAGCCCATGTTCAAGCGGGCGTTGCGGGGCTTTTTTCCCAGCACATCAATCGTGCCGCCGGAGGCTTCCATAATGCCGCCGAGAATGTGAAAGGTGCTGGTCTTTCCGGCCCCATCGGGGCCAATTAAGCCAAAAATTTCCCCTGCATACACCTCGAAGTCGATGCCTTTGACAGCGAGTAGCGGCCCATAACGCTTTTGCAGACCCCCGACACGAATAATGGGAACATTCCCAGAGGACGCACTCGTAGTTTCAACAATGGAGGTGGGTAGGGCACTGGCGGTCATTTGAGTATCTCCGGTGGGGCAGTCGATTTTCAATTAAGTGACTAGAGTTCTTTCTCCCGTAGCGTTTGCAGCACTTTGGGCGTGAAGGGATTTTTCCCGGCTTGGAGGTCTTTGATCCAGGCTTGGCGTTGGGCTTTGCGATCGTCTTCCTCTGTCCATTCGACAAAGGCTTGGAAGTCGGCGATCGCTCCCTCAACATCTCCCGTCATTGCCCTGGCCAGACCGCGACTATCCCGATATTCACCATTGTCTGGATCCGCCGCCACCACTTTTTCGCAAATGGACATCACGGTTTCGGCCTGATTCCAGACACTGCCACCACCACAGAGAATATTCCAGTTGGTTGTCATACGGTTATCACGTCGTTCATCTGGAAGCAGAGTTTCTGCCTGCTGTATGAGGGCGATCGCCTCGGTGATTTTACCTTGGCGGATCAGCGGTGAAGTCTGTTCAATGATCCCCCAGGCAACAAACTGGCGGGCAGACTGCTCTGGTTCCAACGCTGTGTCTGGATTGAGTTGCAATACCTGGCGAAACTTCTGCACCACAGGCTCTAGCTTCCCTTCCCTTGCCAGGTTATACCCTTCCCAAAATAAGCGGTCAGACTTACCCCGCGCGGCCCATTGTTGTGCCTCGGTTGCTGGGTTCAGCGATAGTCGCGGTTCAAGTTGTAACGCCTCCTGAAACTTGGCCACGGCGGTTGGAATACTTTCATCCAAGGCTAGATCCTGACCTTCTTCAACCAGACGTTGGGCTTTTCCCTGGTTGGCAAGCTGTTGCGCTTCCTGTTCAGGATCAAATTTTAAATTAGGGTCTTGCTGCAAGGCTTGGCGCAGCAGGTTAACTGCATTGGGAATATCCCCCAGCCTTGCCAGGGTGCGTCCAGCGGGCAGCAGGGTGGCTGGGTTCTGGCAGGTGTCTAGTTCCAGCAGCCGTTGCGGATGGGAGATCAGGTAATCCTGGAGCAGGGTGCAGCCTTGAGCCATCAAGGTTGGGGTCGAAGCCAGATCACTAAGACTCCACAGATAAGCCGTACCATTAACGATAAAAGCAAGGCTCTGGCCATCGGGACTAAAGTTCGGAAAATAGGGCAAACTGTCGGCTTTCAGGGTGGTGATCAGGGTGCCATCGCGTTTCCAGAGTCTGATGGCGTTATCTTCTCCCGAAGTGGCGATTTGTTGACCATCGCGACTGATCGCTACCTCTGTAACGGCGGCAGCTATGTCCCTTCAGGGTAGTGATGAGCTTGCCATCTAATGTCCAGAGTTTTGCCGTTTTGTCGAAGCTGGCAGTGGCGATTGTTTGTCCATCTGCACTAAATGTGGCATAACTGATCTCACCCTGGTGCCCTTTTAAGACGAGTAATCAACTTGCCATCTCGCTGCCACAGGCTCACTTTTGAGCCGGAATCTGAGCCAGCAAGCGTCAATACCATTGTCAAGTCAGGACTGATTCTTGCCCAATTTCCCCAGTTGATGGGTCCCGAAAACGCCTGAATGAGTTTACCCTCCAATGTCCAGAGGCTCAGGGTTCTATCTTCGCGACTGAGGGTTGCGAGGGTTTGGCCATCCGCACTGAACTTAAGATTATTAATTGGGCTTTTTGTTTTAGGAAGCGTTCGGATCAGGGTGCCATCCGTGCGCCACAGTGTCAAGCGATGATCGGTACTGGCAAGGGCAAATATCTCCCCATTAGGACTGACGGCGGAGTCATTGATATCAAATTGCCGGGTCAGGGTTTTGACGGCTGTACCATCGAGTTTTGCCAGGGTGATATTTCCGTCTACACCAAAGAGGAAGACGAACGGACGACCCGGAATAAATCTTAGACTGTCAATGCCCTGGTTATTGCCTTTCATTGAGGTGATTAAGGGGCTATGCAACTGCCAGAATTTAGCTGTGCCATCGCCACTGGTGGAAAGCAGGGTTTGACCATCTGGACTAAAGCTGAGGCTACTGACCCAACCACTGTGCCCTTTGAGAGTCCGTAGTAAGGTCCCATCTACTTTCCAGAGCTTGATCGTCTTGTCGTCACTGCCAGAAGCCAGGGTTTGGCCATCGGGGCTAAAACTGACAGTACGAACACTGTCGCTATGCCCTTTAAGGGTTTTGATTAGGGTGCCGTCTAGCTTCCAGAGCTTGATGGTCTGATCACCACTACCCGAAACCAGGGTTTGCCCATCCGGGCTAAAAGTAACGGACAAGACCCGATCGCGATGCCCCTTTAAGGTTTTGATCAAAGAGCCGTCCGGTTTCCAGAGTTTAATAGTGCGGTCATCACTGGCCGTTGCCAGGATTTGGCCGTTAGGACTAAAACTAACCTGATTGATCGGCTTAGGGCGTCCTTTCAGAGTGTGCAGCAGGGTGCCATCGCGTTTCCAAATTTTGGTCGTGTTATCTGCACTCGCAGAGACAAGCGTTTGTCCATCCGGGCTAAAAGCAACACTGGTCAGCTCATCTTGATGCCCTTTCAGCGTTTTCAACCGCTGACCATCGATACTCCAAAGTTGCACGGTGCGATCGGCGTTTGCGGTAGCCAAAGTCTGACCATCCGGACTAAAACTCACGCTAAAGACATAATCAATTGTCCTCAGGGTTCGGAGCAACGTGCCATCCCGCCGCCACAGTTTGATCGTCTTATCATCACTGGCGGTGGCAATCATGTTGCCATCCGGGCTGAAACTCCCCTGCCGCAGGTAATCATTGTGTCCTTCCAATCGATTTTGCTCTTTTACCCCATAGATCACCTGCTGCAACGTGCTGATGGCTGCGGCTTGGTTTTCGGTGTCGGGATGGGTTGACTTTTTGAGTTGTTGGCCCAGTTTGATCGCAGTAATTAACGCCTCAATATCTTGATTGGATGCCAAATAGGCATTAGCCGAAGCACTCAGCGCCAGGATTTGGCCTTTTTCGGCTTCCAGTTGGCGCTGTTTAGCCTGCTGATATTGGGTAAAAGCGATCGCCGCCAGTCCCATCGCTCCCACCAACCCAACCGTAGATACAATCCGGCCCCGTCGCTGCCGCTGAATTTCAGCTTTGCCACTGGCCAAAATGTATTGAGTTTGCAGCGTGGTGGGCTTGGGATCGTTGTCCAGTCCCCGGCTTAACCAGCGATCGGCGGCTTTTAGATCATTTCCCCGCAGCAAAAAGCTGCCATCTCGTTGACTTTGATCCCACTCGATCGCCCTTACCAACAACCGCGTATGGGCGCGCACATACTCCAGATCGGTATCGATCACCGTCAGCAAATCTTGAAAGGCGAGATCGAAATCATCCGCCTCCCGCACAAATAGCCAATTATGCTTTTGCAGCGCGGGATGCACCTGCTGAGCATCAAAATCATCCCGGCGAACCACTGGCACCAAGCGCTTATTATGGGTCACGGCATGGTCAATCTCTTGACCACAGACCTTAGACGCCACCGAATCGGGACTAATCACAAAAACAAACATATCGGCAGCTTCGATCCCACGCTCAATTTCCTGCCACCAGTCAGCGGAAAGGGGGATATCTTCCCAATCAACCCAGGTTTCGCGATCGCCCTGGATCAATCGACCATGCAACACTTTGACAAAATCCTTGTCTTTGCGTGAGTAGGAGATAAAAACATCACTCATACAGATTCCCTCGGGGACGGAAGGATCTTGCTGGATTCAAAAGAATCAAGGCCTTTTCCGGATGAAATCAGCATCACCTGACATCGGAACATCCCACTATTTCAAATCGATCTCGGCTTCTGCAGGCATTCCTGGCTTGGCATAATCGTGGTCTTGATCAATGGCTAGCTTGATGCCAAAGACTTGGCGAACCCGATCCTTCTTAAAGTAGATATTTTCGGGCGTAAATGAGGCTTTGGTATCAATCGCGCTAATTTTTGCGGACAGCGGCGGCTGCGAGTCCGAATCCAGGATCACCCGTGCTGGTTTGCCAACATAGATTTTACTCAGGTCACCCTCCGGCACATAGGCCCGCAGGTACACCGCCTTCGGATTAATCACCGTCAGCAGGGTTTTGCCCGTGGCCACCACGGCTCCCGGTTCCAGAGGACGTGATTGCACCACGCCATCAATCGGCGAGGTGATTTTGAAGGAATCGAGGCGTTTTTGGAGCTGCTGCTGATTGGCAACAGCACTTTGGACCTTAGCTTGGGCAGCAGCAAATTTGGCGTAGGCCTGCTCCTTTTGCTGCTGATAGGCTGCCAGTTGGCTGCTGCGAATGGTGGGGTTGAGTTGGGTGGATTGGGTTTGGGTGAGGCTGCCCTGGGAGGCGGTCAGTTGGTCGGCGGCGGTTTTGACAGCAGCAAGGCGAACGGCGAGCTGGGCCTGGGCGGTGTCGAGGTTGGCCTGGGCCGTTTCCGCTTTGGTTTGGGCTTGGTCGTATTGCTGGCGATTAATCGCACCTTCGCCCACGAGTTGCTGGTAGCGATCGCGATCCTTGAGGGCCAATTGCAACTCGGATTGCGCTTGTTTAATTTGGGCCTGGGCTTCTCCCACCTGGGCTTGGGCCTGGGCCAGTTGAGACTTGACGGCGGAGACCGTAGAACTGGCTTGATCCATTCGTCCTCGGGAGTCTCCCTGGGACTGCTCCAGGTTGGCCGCTGACTCTTGAATGCGGCTTTCAGCGACCGCGACCTCCAGCTTGGCTTGCGCGGCTTCCTGCTTCGCGGCACTCACTTGGGCCGTAGCTGACCGCAGTTGTTCATTGACTTCCAAGTCCTCGATTTGGGCGACCACCTGTCCGGCTTTCACCATGTCGCCTTCGTGCACCAGGATGGCGGCAATGCGTCCCCCCGTTTTAGCGCCAATGTCCGTTTCGTCTGCTTCAATCCGTCCGCTAATTTGCAGACGATTCGCCGCCGCTTGCCCCGCAAAATAGTGCCAGCCGAAATAGCTGGCGACCAACCCGGCCCCAATTAGCAGCAGGATGCGCGGGTTAGGAGCGACGCTGACGGCGGGGGCACTGATTCGGGAGCCGTGCGGCGCTACGGGAACAGTCGTCGATTCGGGAGAAGAAACACTCTGAGTCATATGCTGCCACCCTTAGCCGTGTAACGTTACTGCCATCATAGGGCTTATCATACTAGACAGTCTAGTATGATAAAGGGACTGGGGAAAAGTTAATGTGGTTAACTTGAATTCCCCCCGGTGATTAAACTTGGCCTATGCCTAACCCGAATGCTTCCCCTCAAACTTCTAGTCTGGTCGCTGGTCTGGCCGCTGGTCCGGCCTCTTGCCTAGAGGACACGACGATTCCCGCCTATACCCCCAAGCAAGAGGCCATTTTGCAGGGGGCAGTGCGGCTCTTTTTGCGATCGGGCTATGCGGGTACCAGCATGGATCGGGTGGCGGCGGAGGCGGGGGTGTCCAAGCAGACGATCTACAGCCACTTTCAAGATAAGGAAGGTCTGTTTCAAGCGCTGATGGAACGGATGACGATTCGGCGGTTTCAGGCGGCTTTCCAGATGGCGACGCTCCACGGGGATCCGGAGGTGCTGCTGCGCCAGTTTGCGGAAGCCTATCTCAATAAAATCGTGGATGACGAATATGTGTCGTTGCTGCGTCTAATTTTAGCCGAGTCCGCGCGGTTTCCCCATTTGGCCAAGCTCTATAGCCGGACCGTGATCCAGCAAGGACGGCAGTTGGTTGCGGATTACTTTCGAGGTCACCCGGAGTTAGGCTTTACGGATCCGGAAGCGATCGCCCAAGTTTTTGTCGGCGCGCTGGTGTCCTATGTGATTGCCCAAGAGATTTTTTATGGGAAAGAAACGATTCCCCTATCCCGCGATCGCTTAATCGACAGTTTGATGAGCTTGATGTTGGGCGATCGCAAAACTCCGCTGTAGGAAATATTTCATTGTAAAAAGAGATAAAATCGAACCCATCCCGCTCGTTCTATTGGCAAGCTCGCGACAGAACTTGGATAATAGCAAGGAGACAGCGCTAGGGACACCGGGCCAGAGGAGCGACGCCGTGATTGAGCTGGGTGGGTTGGTGAATACCCTTCTAGGGTTTGGTACGGCGATCGCCAAGGACCGACTGCAACGCAGTGAGCTGGTGATCACGCTGCTGAAGAGTTTGGGCTTGGACCCGGATCATCCCCCGGCGGATTTTACGGCGGTGTATCAGTATGCGCTGGTGGAGTATGGGGTGGGCAAGCCTAAACCCGTGCTGGACATTTTTCGGCAGGTGGAAATTCAGCAGATTTTTCGGCGGGCTTTGGACCAGAACAATCCGGCGCTATTGCTGAAGGAAGGCGAAGCCTTTCTGGCGGAACATACACTGGGGGACGAACTGCAAGCCCTGGGGCTGAATGCCCAGCGGGAGCTGTATGGGTTTGCGGCGGTGTTTTTGGAGATTGCTAAGCGGACCCGCACTCCGGCGGAGGTGCTGACCAATCAGCGCTTGGACTCGTTGCATCGGCAGTTGGGCACGATGCAGGAGCGGCTGAATCGGTTGCCGACACTTGAAGGGATTCGCACGGAGATGGCGCGGTTGGCGGAGCAGGGGGTGCCCGCGGCCTCCGAGTCGAGTGCGGCGCAGCAATGTCGGGCCTTTGCCTTGGCGCAGCAGATGCGGGGCTGGTTCGAGACGCTGGGCTATCGGTTTGAGCCGACGGAGGTGTGGGCGGATGATTATTTTGAGTGGATTCTGAATATTCCGGTGCGGCGGAATCGGTTTGATCGCATCCTGGTGCGGGGGATTGCCGGGGAGGCAGGACTGCGGGATGTGCTGGCGTTGGGGAATTCGGTGGCGACGCAGCGGACGGATGAGGGCTGGCTGGTGACGGCGCGGCGGATTAGTCGGGCGGCGCGGGATGCGGTGGAGCAGCCGGAAAATCGGCATTTGGACTGTTACACCTTTGATGAATTGGTGGATTTGGATGCGGATTTTAGTGGCTATATTGCGTGGTTAGAGGCGGAGATTTTGCGGCGGGGAGTGGCGACGCAGTATGTGCCGTTGGCCTGTGCCAAGGAAGAGTTGGATCCGGTGACGAAGCAGCGGGTGACGGTGAGTCGCTACGATGAGCGGGACGGCTGGATTGATGGCTACTGCGATCGCTGGCTGGACGATTCCACGAAGGAACATATTTCGGTGCTGGGGGAGTTTGGCACGGGCAAGACCTGGTTTGCTTTTCACTATGCCCAGGTAGCGTTGCAGCGGTATCAGGAGGCGAAGGAGCGGGGCACGCAGCGGCCAAGGCTGCCGCTGGTGATTACGCTGCGGGACTATGCCAAGGCGTTGAATGTGGAAAATGTGCTGGCGGGGTTCTTTTTTACCCAGCACAATATTCGGCTGAATAGTGAGGTGTTTGATCAGCTCAACCGCATGGGCAAGCTGCTGCTGATTTTTGATGGCTTTGATGAGATGGCGGCCAAGGTCGATCGCCAGCAGATGATTAACAACTTTTGGGAGTTGGCCAAGGTGGTGGTGCCGGGTGCAAAGGTGATCCTGACTTGCCGGACGGAGCATTTCCCAGAGGCGCAGGATGGGCGGGCGCTGCTGAATGCGGAGTTGCAGGCTTCGACGGCGAATTTGACCGGGGAAACGCCGCAGTTTGAGGTGTTGGAGCTGGAGAAGTTTACCGATGAGCAGATTCGGCAGGTGTTGGCGTTTCAGGCGACGGCGGCGACGGTGGAGCAGGTGATGGGGAATCCGCAGTTGCTGGATTTGGCGCGGCGGCCGGTGATGACGGAGTTGATTTTGGAGGCGTTGCCGGATATTGAGGCGGGGAAGCCGGTGGATATGTCGCGGGTGTATTTGTATGCGGTGCGGCGCAAGATGGAGCGGGATATTAAGGCGGAGCGGACGTTTACGTCGTTGGCGGATAAGCTCTACTTTATGTGTGAGTTGTCGTGGGAGATGCTGTCTACGGATCAGATGAGTTTGAATTATCGGGAGTTTCCGGATCGGATTCGCAAGCTGTTTGGGGCGATGGTGCAGGAGGAGAAAGACCTGGATCACTGGCACTACGACATGATGGGCCAAACAATGCTGATCCGCAATGCCGATGGGGATTACACGCCCGCCCACCGTTCGCTCTTGGAGTTCTTTGTCGCCTACAAATTTGCAGCAGAATTAGGGGCCTTGGCTCCGGATTTTCTGGAGTTGGCGCAGATGCAATCGGATGTGGATTCGTCGTTGCCTGCGCGGGAGTATACGTGGTCGGAATATTTTGGACAGAGAGAGGGCGGTATTGCGCCGCTACAAGGATTTGTTAGTGAGAGTTTGGAAGTGTTGCGATCGGGCTTTGGTAATGCACCAATTACCAAAGCTGTTATAGATTTACTAACACCTATTATTTTCAGTAAAATCCCACTAATTTATTTGACTGCCCACCAAAGAATACTAGTTAATATCTTGAAATCAACACAGCAAAAAAATAGAAATGATGTCGGTTATGTAGGTGGCAATGTAGCAACGCTTCTTGTAAGTCATGACAAGTACGTACTTATTCGTCAAGATTTGAGTAACACCATAATACAAGCAGCAAATTTTGAAAACAGCATCTTACGCCTTACTGATTTTACGCAATCAGATTTAACTAATTGTAATTTTACGAAGATATTTGGAAAAGTTTCAACAATAGCCTTTAGTCCTGATGGTGTTTTTCTAGCTATAGGAGATAGTCATAATATAATTCGTTTGTTGGAAGTGGCCACAGGCCAAGAGGTCGCGACTTTATGTGGCCATGCTAGTTGGGTTTATTCATTAATTTTCAGCCCAGATGGATTATTACTCGCTAGTGGCAGCTATGACCAAACAGTAAAGATTTGGAATATCGAAATCGGTAAATGTGTCAAAACTCTATCTGGCCATACTGACTGGGTTCGTTCGGTTAAATTCAGTCCAAATGGAGAATCCATAGCCAGTGTTAGTTCAGAAATTTTACTTTGGGACGTTCATTCGGGTGAGTGCTTACAGAAATTTTTGGGACATGAAAGTTGGATATATTCAGTAGATTTTAGTCCTTGTGGAAAAAACATAGCAAGTGCTAGTTATGACCAAACAGTAAGATTATGGGATACCTTAACTGGTGAATGCTACCAGATCTTAAAAGGTCATTCTGGTTCTATACAATCTGTCGCTTTTAGTCAATCTGGGGAACTGTTGGCGAGTGGAGGTGAAACCATCAGATTATGGGATTTAAATACGGGTAGATGTCTGCATGTTCTAGAGGAGCATACACAGGCGGTGTGGTCACTCGCCTTTTCTCATACAACAAGATTATTAGCTAGTGCTAGTGCTGATCAAAGCGTCAAGCTCTGGGATATCTCGACTGGGCAATGTCTTCAGACCCTAAAAGGACACACAGATCGAGTATATGCAGTAGCATTCCATCCCTCTGATGAAATATTTGCTAGTGGTAGTCATGACGGCACAATCCGTTTCTGGAGTAGTCTAACTGGCGAATGTTTAAAAGTTCTCCAAGGTTACACTGACGGTGTGTGCGAACTTAGCTTTAGCACAGATGGTGCTCACATAGCCCTTGGTGGTACAAATAAGCTAATTAAAGTATGGCAAGTATGGGTTGATCCGACTCTTAGCAAATGCACATTACGTAAACCGCAGGAATTTTCAGGTTATAAGGGGTGGGTTCAAGGAGTGGATTTCAGCCCAGATAATACGATGCTTGTAGGCGGGGGGCAGGAGATTAAGATATGGGATCTGAGTAGTGGTAAATGCTTAAAAACATTTCAAGGGCATAACGACTTAACTCTTTCCACACGGTTTAACTCATTAGGAGATATTCTTGCTACCGGTGGAGATGATTCTCAGGTTAAGCTATGGTCTGTAGAGACGGGTGAATGTCTTAAGGTGATGAAAGGACACACCAACCGCGTTTGGAAGGTCATATTTAATTCTAATGATCAAGTATTAGCTAGTTGCAGTTCAGATGAAACCATCAGAATTTGGGATGTTGCATCTGGTCGATGTCTGTCCATATTTAAAGAACATTTAAGGCACATTTATTCTTTAGCATTTAGCCCCAGAAATGACATTTTAGCTAGTGGTGGTGATGACCGAATAGTACGAATTTGGGATGTTAAAAATCAGCGATGTATAGCATCTTTTTCAGGGCATAGTAAGCCTATTTCGGCATTAAGTTTCTCATTTAGAGATGGAGTTCTTGCTAGTGGTTCGGATGACTCCACTATTAGAATTTGGAACATTCGCACAGGTCAATGTCTCCAGATTTTAAGCGGACATACCAACTCTGTACATGCACTAGCTTTTAATCCTCGAAATGGCATTCTAGCTAGTGGTAGTTTTGATGGATGCGTCAGATTTTGGAATGTGAAAACAGGAGAATGTCTATTCAATTTAACGGATCGCCCCTACGAAGGCATGACCATCACCGGAGTCAAAGGCTTAACCGAAGCTGAGAAAGCCACACTCAGAGCACTGGGAGCGGTGGAGGATCCTAATGTTTGAAATCCTGACTCCCCTACATTTTACGGTCAGAACTTCAGCAACCTACTGGCAAAAACTAATTGTCAAACATCCTGACATTGCCGAGTTATGCGATCTTGTCCAAGAAACCCTTCGCGACCCTGACGAAATTCGTCGCAGCAGCCATGACCCCAACGTTCTTCTATTTTATCGATCGCACCGCGAAAACCGCTGGGTCGTAGCCGTTGCCCGAAAACTCAACGGAGACGGCTTCCTGATCACCGCCTATCAAACCGACGCAATCAAAGAAGGAGAATCAATATGGCACAGATAAAAGTCTTTTACGAACCCGAAATGGAACTCCTCACCATCTTTTGGCAAACCCCCAGAACCCATCAAATTTGCACCGAACTCGGCGATGGCGTAATTCTGATCAAAGATGCCAACACGGGTGAACCGCTAGGCTTAGAACTACTCTCCTATCATCCAGGGGATAGCCGATTTGATACGGTCAGCGTCGAAATTGGCCAGTCATCCAGCCCCGCAATAGTATGAACAACACGGTCGTCAAAGGCTTAACCGAAGCCGAGAAAACCACCCTCAAAGCCCTGGGAGCAGTGGAGGATAGCAGCAGCATGAATGATTAGATGCAGGAGAATCAATATTGTCAAAGAAATCATTTCGTAAATCAGTTGAAAGCATTCGAGATCAGATCAATCGCCATTATCAAAAAATCGCCGACGAGCAAACCAAAGAAAACCCTGATGAAAACCTGATTCACTATTGGCACAAAGAAATCGCAGGATTAGAAAAAAGTCTCGCAAAAGCTGAAAAAAGATTAAGGAGAGGACAATGATTTCCACACTAAAAGCATCATCAGTCAATATCAATCCAACGCTACTCACGTTACTCGCAGAACTAGAGGAAGAATGTACCCAAGTACAGTCGCTCCTCACCCAGCTCAAACTCTCAACTCTCAGCGATGATCAAAAAGGGGACATCCTAGCGGCACTCGTCGGCTCCATCTGTCATCTCCATGTTCACACCGAAGACTTGCCCGATCTGATCCAAGATGAAATTGCCACACTTCCAGATGAATAGCGATCGCCCCTACGAAGGCATGAACATCACCGGAGTCAAAGGCTTAACCGAAGCCGAGAAAGCCACCCTCAAAGCCCTGGGAGCCGTGGAGGATCCTAATGTTTGAAATCTTGACTCCCCTACATTTTACGGTCAGAACTTCAGCAACCTACTGGCAAAAACTAATTGTCAAACATCCTGATATCGCTGAGTTATGTAATCTGGTCCAAGAAACCCTCCGTGACCCTGACGAAATTCGTCGCAGTAGTCACGACCCCAACGTTCTCCTGTTTTATCGATCGCACCGCGAAAACCGCTGGGTCGTAGCCGTTGCTCGAAAACTCAACGGAGATGGCTTCCTGATCACCGCCTACCAAACCGACGCAATCAAAGAAGGAGAATCCATATGGCACAGATAAAAGTCTTCTACGAACCCGAAATGGAACTCCTCACCGTCTTTTGGCAAACCCCCAGAACCAATCAAATTTGCACCGAACTTGGTGATGGCGTAATTCTGATCAAAGATGCCAATACCGGTGAGCCGCTGGGCTTAGAACTACTCTCCTATCATCCGGGGGATAGCCGATTTGATACAGTCAGTGTCGAAATTGGCCAGTCATCCAGCCCCGCAATAGTATGAACCTCACCGGAGTCAAAGGCTTAACCGAAGCCGAGAAAGCCACACTCAAAGCCCTGGGCGCGGTGGAGAATGAATAATTAAAAATTAAAAATGTAAAATTAAAAAATGTGTAGCTAGGAGTTTAGCAAATATGACGACTCTTGAGAAAATCAAACAGGATCTCAACCAACTAGATGAGTGGCAACTTCAGCAAGTTGCTGAATTTATTGAATCTGTCCGATCGCAACCAGAACAAATTGCCTGCGATCGCAAGCACATCTTAGAATTCCTCGCCCAGGTCCGGAGTCGTCATCCGTCACGGGCGATCGCAGAAATTGATCATGATCTCCAGCAGGAGCGCAACTCATGGGACAGTTAGTCTTGCCCCCATCAGCGATCGTCTATATCGATACCGCGATCCTCATTTATACAGTCGAAGCAAATCCAACGTACTTCACAGCCCTGCAACCACTGTGGCAACAGTTTCAAGCGGGCAACATAGAAATCATCACCAGCGAATTAACCTTGATGGAGACCTTGGTCATGCCACTCAGAAATTCTGACCCCATATTGGCCTCTGATTATGAACAAATCCTAACTTCCTCTGAAATTCAACTACTCCCAATCACTCCATCAATCCTTAAAGCGGCCGCCCATATCAGAGCCACAAAAAACTTAAAAACACCAGATGCCATCCATGCCAGTACTGCTATAAAGCATTCCTGTACTGTTTTTCTAACGAACGATAGAGGTTTTCAAGATACACCAAATCTACCCGTAATGATTCTCAGCGAAATTATCCAATCATGAAAAGCGGTTCGCCTCGGGCTTAACCGAAGCCTAGAAAGCCACCCTCAAAGCCCTGGGAGCGGTAGAGAATTAAAAATTAAAAAATGTAAAACTAAAAATGGAGTAAGGAGAACATATGCAATCAGCATTACGGATTACAACAACAGTTCTTTCAGGAGGCAAAATAGAACTTCAACTGCCGCTCGAATCAGTGGGTGATGAAGTTGAAGTCTTTGTCGTGTTGCCTGAAAAACCGCAACCGCAGAAACGCTCCATTCTGGAGTTCTTTGCAGACGTTCACCGGCAAGGGCCATTCCGAACACCCGACGAAATTGATCGGGACATCCAGATGGAGAAAGATGCATGGGACAACTAAGCATCCCTGACGGCGCAACCCTCTACCTGGATACAGCCCCGATCATCTACAGCAGTTTCTATCCTCACGGATTACCCTTTTTCCAGTTCATGATTCTATCCTGAGATTAGCGGCGCAACTCCGAGCCACAAACAGCCTCAAAACTCCCGATGCGATTCATGCAGCGACGGCGCTCAATGTCGGTTGTACCCAATTTCTGACCAACGATGCGGGTTTACGAACTATTCCAGGATTATCAGTGGTGGTTCTGAAGGATGTGTTGAATGCTTAAATGCGATCGCCCCTAGGTCAGCATGAACAACACGGTCATCAAAGGCTCAAACAAAACAGAGAAAGCCACACTCAAAACTCTGGGAGCGGTGGAGAATGTAAAATTAAAAATGGAGAATATACCCATGAGTTCGTCAGTTCCAATGGCAAAAGCTCGGGCCCACCAATATCTCACCCATCACACAGCATTCCAGTTCAATGGATAACCATCCTTACATTTCCCAAGACCCGCGCCGACTGCGTCACCTTTGCAGACTCTGAATAATCCGCCAACCATCCAAGCCTTAAATTTTCTAACAGTCCGTGACAAAACCCGACCGATGCCGCCATCACCCGATACGATCGCGGAGACAGACGCAGGGAGCGGCGGGATATGGATCGGGATATGGGCAAGATGTGTGCGGACATTCTGGGGCAGTTTGCCCAATTGCAGGCAGCGTTACGCGATCGCTGGCGCACATCCGCCAACTTCGACGACAGTACCGCCGACATTGTCATTGTGCCCTCCCTCAGCTTGGATCAGCGGGAAATGATGAAGGTGGCGGGGGCCAACCACTACGAGGAACGGCTGCTGTTTTCATTGATTCGGCTGCGGCATCCACACACGCGCTTGGTGTACATCACCTCCCAGCCCCTGCATCCCAGTGTGATTGATTACTACTTGCAATTGCTGCCGGGGATTCCCTTCTCCCACGCCCGCGATCGCCTGCTGCTGCTGTCCACCTATGATTCCTCCCTAACGCCCCTCAGTCAAAAGATCCTAGATCGCCCCCGGTTGATCGAACGGATTCGGCAAGCAGTTCAGCCCCAACGGGCCTATATGATTTGCTACAATTCCACCCCTGCCGAGCGCGAACTGGCCGTGAAGTTGGACATTCCCCTATTTGCCCTTGATCCCGCTCTGCTAAGGTGGGGCACGAAAGCAGGCAGTCGCCAAATTTTTGCCGAGGCCAGAATTCCCCATCCCGATGGCAGTCCAGAAGTGTGGAATGTGGAGGATCTCGTCTCGGCCACGGCGGATCTGTGGGAGCGCCAGCCAACACTAAACCGCATGGTGGTGAAGCTGAACGAGGGATTTTCTGGAGAGGGCAACGCGCTGCTGGATTTGCGCCCAATCCGAGATGTGGCTCCAGGATGGGCGACACGGGCAGTGCGGCTGGAATGCTTGCGATCGCGCCTGCATCACCTGCAATTTGAAGCTCAGGGTGAAACCTGGGCCAACTTCAGCAGTCGGATTCCGGAAATGGGCGCGATTGTGGAACTGTTTATTGAGGGGCAGGAAAAGCGATCGCCCAGTGTGCAGGGCCGAATTACCCCCCTCGGCGAGGTCGAAATTCTCTCCACCCATGACCAAATCCTAGGGGGTCCCAGTGGCCAGATTTACCTGGGCTGTAACTTCCCCGCCGATGAAGCCTATCGCCTCAGCTTGCAGGAGTTGGGCCTACGGGTAGGGCGCAAATTGGCAGAAAAGGGAGCAATCGAGCGGTTTGGCGTAGATTTTGTCGCCGTTCGGCGGGGAGATGGGTCAGGGCAAGCAGAAGGTCAGGGAGAATGGGATTTACAAGCGATCGAAATTAACCTGCGCAAGGGCGGCACCACCCACCCGTTCATGACCCTGAAATTTCTCACCAATGGCCGCTATGAAACCGCCAGCGGCATGTTTTACAGCCAGCAAGGACGGGCAAAATACTACATCGCCACCGATAATCTGCAAAAAGACCAATATCGCGGCCTGCTGCCCAATGATCTGATGGACATCATCACCCAGCATCGCCTCCACTTTGATACCAGTACAGAAACCGGCATGGTGTTTCACCTGATGGGCTGCCTCTCCGAGTTTGGCAAGGTAGGCGTCACTAGTATTGGCAACTCACCACAACAGGCGGAAGAAATCTATCGTAAGCTCGTGCGGGCGCTGGATGAGGAAACCAAGATCGATCCGGCGGAAAGTTACGCCAACTCCATCAGTGCTTTGCCCATGGGCTGGTGCGCCAAGTGAGTCGCCAAGACTCTCGGGCATCAGAAACGGCCTGGGTAGGCGAAAACCGCCCCGACAATTCACCGCAACGGCGGCAATCGCTTAGCCCTGAACCTGATCGGGATCAATGCCGAGCGATCGCAGGCGATCCGCCAATCGTTCGGCCCGTTGCCGTTCCTGCTCGGCGGCCGTTGCCGTTCCTGTTCGGCTTGCTGCTGCGCTTGTTCGGCCTGCTGCTGCGCCGAGATCGCTTGTTCCGTTGGTGTCGCTAACCAGTTCCCCGCTGCATCGTACCAGCGCAACCATTGGCCTTCAACCCCGCCATAACAGCCCGACCACACGCCCAAACCCAACTGGAGTTCCACAAACCAATAGCGCTGATGGTCCAGCGCCACTTCTTCATAGCGCGTGGCCACTAACCGAAACAAGCGAAACTGACAACGTATAGCGATCGAACACCACATAGTAGGGGATCCGCAAAATCTGCTCATACACTTGCCATTTGGTCGGTGGCTGATTCACTTCCCGCAGGGTTTGGCCCAAATCCTCCGCTTCGGTACCTGGAGAGAGCAACTCCACCACTAAAAATGGGTTCACCGTCTCCTGCCACGTCACATAGCTCAAGCGCAAATCGCTTTGCTGTGAGCCAGAGGCTACCCCCAGTACCAAGAACCAGTCTGGACGCTTGTACCACCGAGTTTGGTAAGCATCATAATAGAGATTTAAATCGGTTGCCGTTAAGACAATATCCGCTGGACAGATCGGCGAACGAAAGGTCTCATCGAGTAGCCGGGGTTGGCTCAGGTGGAAGAGATCGGGCAAACCGGGATCCTCGGGGTCTTCGCTGGGCAAGTCGTACATAGTGGGCAAGGCGGCGGCAGACGGGAGCGGTACCTTGCGGGGATAAATGGGTTGGTACATAGCAACTGATGATCGCCTGAGTATTGGGAATGAAAACATGGGCCTTTCATCAGATTCATTATAGATGAATTGTCCTAGCTGTCTTTCTAGTGCTGCCTGGGCGGTGCCGATTTCAATATCACTCGCGATTCTAAACACGCATATCCCTAGTCGCGATCGCCCAGACTCCACCGCACGCAGATCACTGCTACCCGGAACGTGCTATAGATGTGAAATTCTGTTGGAATGCCCGATCGGGATTCCGGCCTGAGCATCAAGGAAATTGCGATGATTGCTACCGCCCCTGCCCTGCCCGAACTGTGCGATCGCCTGCCCAACTTCTGTGGCTGGGATGCCGAAATTGCCGCTGCCCTAGATCCTGACAAACCTGTTTTTCTAGACCACACCAACCTGAAACTGGAAAATATTACGGCGGGGTTTGCCTGTGCGCTGCATATGCATCAACCGACGATTCCCGCCGGGGCCAATGGCGCACTAATCGGCAATTTGCAGCACATGTTCGAGCATCCCGGCGAGGGCGACAACCACAACGCCAGCGTCTTTGCCGAGTGTTACGCCCGCATGGGCCACATCATTCCCGACTTGGTGGCCCAGGGCTGTAATCCGCGCATCATGCTGGACTATTCTGGCAACCTGCTCTGGAGCCTGCGCCAAATGGGCCGGGACGACATTCTAAATAGCCTGAAGCGCATCACCTGTGAGCTGCAGTATCAGCCCTATGTGGAATGGTTGGGCACGCTGTGGAGTCATGCGGTGGTTCCTTCCACGCCAATTCCGGATATTAAGCTGCACATGCAGGCATGGCGACATCACTTCGCCGCGATTTTCGGCGTCGAGGCGTTGCAGCGGGTGCGGGGCTTTTCGCCGCCGGAAATGCATCTGCCGAACCATCCCGATACGCTGTACGAATATGTCAAGGCCCTGCGGGAATGCGGCTATCGCTGGCTGCTGATCCAGGAACATGCGATCGCAACACTAGACGGTTCCCCATTGCCCCAGGATCAAAAGTATGTGCCGAATCGGCTGATTGCCCGCAATTCTCGGGGGGAAACGCTGAGTATCCTGGCTTTGATTAAAACCCAAGGGTCGGATACCAAGCTGGTGGCCCAAATGCAGCCCTATGCCGAAGCCAAGAGTCGGAGTCATCAGCGCCAACATCTGGGTCACATGGCTGTACCTTCCTGTGTTACCCAAATTGCGGATGGGGAAAATGGCGGCGTGATGATGAATGAGTTTCCTCGGGACTTTCCCCGGCCTTGGCAAGAACTGCGAGGACAAGCCACAGGCGTCGTCGGGTTTAACGGCACAGAATATATTGAACTCTTAGAAGCTGCCGGGGTGAAGGAATCAGATTACCCCACCTGTCAAGCGGTCAATCAACATCGGATTTGGCAACGGGTGAGCCCAGAGAATGCTACGCCGGAAGCTGTGCAAAGGGCCATTCAAGAGTTACAGCAAACGGATCCCTCGTTCCACATGGATGGGGCGTCCTGGACGAATGATTTAAGCTGGGTGCGGGGCTATGAAAATGTTCTAGAGCCGATGAACCAACTGAGTGCGCTGTTCCATGGGAAATATGATGCTTTGGTGCAACAGGATCCGACGGTGACGCAGCGATCGCCCTATCGAGAAGCTCTGCTGTACAACCTGTTGGTGCAAACCAGTTGCTTCCGTTACTGGGGGCAGGGGACTTGGACGGAGTATGCGCGGGAGTTGTATCGGCGAGGGTTGGCGCTGGTGAGCTAATTCGGCCTGCGAGTTTTGCCGAGGTGGCGGGTGCAAGGGGAGGCGGTTTTTGGAAAAAATCGGCTCCTCGGTTGCATTGCGCTAGGACTTTCCTGTACTATTTTGCGTCAAGGTTGGTGTTTCGGTGTAAGCCCCCGCCAACCCCAAGGCCAAAAACCATAGTCTTAAACGCGATCGCCCAGTGTTACGAGCACTGAGCGATCGCTGAACCCCCACGCTGATCAGTCCAGCATGGCAGCTTGTTGTATTTTACAAGCCACCCTGCCGACGCGCACCAGGGGTGGCTTTGGTTTTTGGTTTTCCTACCCCACTTCCACAGGTACCCAGGAGAACCAAACCATGAATATGTCTAACCCGAACCGCGACGCAGCGGTTCACAGTTCCGATTGGGTGAATATCACCCTCAGCGGTCAGGCCCACGCGGTGGAGGCGATGATCCATCTGCTGCATCGGCTGAATGTGATTGCGGCCAGTGAATGGAGTCCGCCCGTGGCGCTGCGGAACTCGCCGATCGTGATGCGGGTGGCAGCGCGGGGGATGCGCAGCCAGTAAACCCCCTGCGCTAGGATCTTCTCTGCTCCCAGATCCCTGGGTTTTTGAAAAACCCAGGGATCTTGAAGTCCCTAGATCTCGGGTTTTTCAAACGTCCTGGGTTCTGGGCCCTTTAAACGCTGGGCGATCGCCGACGTCATCTTGCCGTCTTCCGCAAAGATAGACCACAGTGGATTCTGGCATGCGTGACGAGGGACTTTGATTTTTACAGAGGTAAATACAGCACAACGCCTTTCCACTCTGCTTGTGTACTACAATCAATCAGTAGCAACAACTCATCAATGGCCTGTCGAATTGGCATTCGATCATTGACCACAAACATACCTGCCATCGGTTCTTTTGCAACCAAACGGTTGTAAGCAAAATCTGGCATTGTGGCACGATCATGAGTGAGAAGAATACGCTCGTTAGTTGCTGCCCAAGCTAAGATTGCTGGATCATCGACTTCTCGCAAACCAACATCTTGAACCCGAAGGAGATCAAGATGAGGCTGACGCAAAAATAGCCCTCGAAAATATCGCCATTAAAATTCTCATCACTTAACAACCTCAACATAACCGTTACTACCGATTTTGCTGAGCGCGTAAACGAGTCCGAATTAAGCTGAGATCCGGTTGAATATGAGACAAACGTTGTTGTACGGATTCAACGAACTGCTCTCTCTGATTCAAGTAGGTTTCTACAGCCTCTTGGTGTCGAAGATAATAACCAATTGTGTTGTAGACATCGGACAAAGAGAGTGTCGAATACCGATGAACAATGGACTCAGGAGATGCCCCATCTTGAAACGCTCGAATCACTGTCTCCAACAAGACCCTTGAATTTCCAACTCGAATGGCTCCGGTCTCATCTTTTCGGAGAGGCGGTGTCTCACGTTCTAAAACAAGGCTCATAGAGTATTTCCCTAGATCCAGTACATGCCTCATTATAAGGGCGATCGCCCCATCGCCGAGGGGTTAAGGATGGGCGGTAGGGTGGGCCGATTGACTGGGCGATCGCAAAGCCCTGGCAGCGTTTCGCATGATAATTGCAAGTGGGCGGAATCAACCTTAGTGCAGCGTGAGAACACCGATGGTCGGGTCTTGGGCAAGTTGTTGAATCAAGCGGGTTGCGGATTGCAAAATCTGTGCGATTTCTTGGGTGGTGCAGTTGCCACGGCGGATCCAAATTACTTTCGGCGGAAAGCCCCGAATGAGACTGAGATCGTTGTAGTCTGAATCTCTGGTGACGATGATGAAATCGTTGCGCCCAGCATAGTCCCAGATCTGCCGATCATCGGATTGATCCATACTGAGCAGAAAAACGTGTTGAGACTGGGGATGATCGGCAGCCAGGAGATGAACGAGACGCGGCGAGAGATTATGGTCAAATAGCAGTTTCATGCAGCAATGGTCAGGGTCTTCTGTTCGCGGTCTGCGGCATAGGCGAGACAGGCAAGAACATCAGCCTGGGTGAGGTAGGGGAAGTC
Source organism: uncultured cyanobacterium (assembly GCA_963766075.1). Classification (GTDB taxonomy): domain Bacteria; phylum Cyanobacteriota; class Cyanobacteriia; order Leptolyngbyales; family Leptolyngbyaceae; genus CAVYAN01. Next base: position 229,694 of record CAVYAN010000072.1, read on the forward strand.
TTCGAGGATTTCTGCGGTGGTCATACCGGCAGCGAGGTAGGAGAGCACATCATAAACAGTGATGCGCATGCCGCGAATGCAGGGTTTGCCGCTACGTTTGCCAGGTTCTAGGGTGATGATGTCTTGGTAGTTCATGGTGTTGGCTGGGGGTGGGGCGCAGGCTGGAGCTGTGCAGTTTTGAGTACGCAGCGATCGCCCCTCATTGTAGCAAGTGTATCGTTAGGTGCAGGACGATCGCGCCGCGCTCTTGATTTCGTCGGCGATCGCCCAGTCATCTTGCCGTCTTGCATAGGATCGGTGGAGGTGGGAGATCGCGCGACGGGGAGATCGCAAGATACACTGAGATAAAATCGCTCCCATCTCGCCATGTCCCAAGATGCCCAGCCGCCGGAAAAAGACGATAAAGCGCCCTGGAATGACAAACTCGCCGAACTGATAATCCCGATGATCCCGAAATTGCTATCTTTTGGGGGGGCGAGCACGCTGACATTCTTCTCATTGCCGAACGTCAGCGAGTTGGCCCGATTTGCGTTGGCGTCAACAATTGGCGGGGTCGCTACTGCCTTCGTGGAACCGATTATTAAACGCACCAAAAAAGGCTTGGGCCAAGCTGGCGAATCCACCGCCGATGCCCTCGAATCCGCCGCCCACGCCCTGAGCAATGCGCCGAGCCAAGTCTTTGCCAAAGTCACCGATGCCGAAGCCCGCTATTTGGAAGCGCAGGCCCAGGAATGCCAGCATTGCCGTCCAGAGGGCGTGGCCAAGTTTGAAGGGATTTTTGCGCCGATGCTGGAGCAGGTGTATGTGCCGTTGGAGCTGGATCGCACAGCGCTGAAGCCGGGATTGATGGCACGGCTATTTTGTGCCGATGAATTGACGGGCAAAACACCGGACGGCGAAGAGCCAGCGCCCCTCGACATCTGGAAGCTCCTAGCCCAAACCCAACGCGACAGCATGTATCGGCGGATTGCGATTTTGGCTTGGGGTGGCTATGGCAAAACCACCTTGCTACGCTATTTGGCCTTGACGTATGGGCGCGACAAGGCTCCCACCTTACCCAAACTCATACCGATGCTGCTGCTATTGCGCAAATATCGGGCTGACCTCACCCAGGAGAGTCCTCTCAGCCTGCCGGATTTGATTATGCAAAAGCATGTGCCGGGGCTGCCGCTGCTGGATGGCAAAGAGCTGAAGCTGCCCGCGACTTGGGCCGAAACCACCCTGAAGGCGGGTAAAGCCTTGGTGATGGTGGATGGGTTTGATGAGGTGCCCACCGCCCAGCGGCCCCTGGTGACGCGCTGGCTGAATGCCCAAATGCGCCGCTACAGCAAATCCACCTTTATTTTGACCTCGCGGCCCAAGGCTCACCAGGAGCAAGATCCGGCGGAAACTTTGGATCTGGAAACCATTGTCTGGGTGAAGGACTTTCAGGAAGCGCAGTGGCAAACGTTTGTGCGGCAGTGGTATTGGTGCCAGGAATACTATCACCATGGCAAGGAAGACACGCCGGATGTGCGCCAGGAGGCGGAGCGATCGGCCGAGGAACTGCTGGCGCAAATCGCCGAGCGACAAGAGCTGAAGGACTTGGCCAAGAATCCGCTGTTGCTGAATATGATGGCCACCTTCCATCGGCGGTTTCCCAGTGTGGAGCTGCCGCGCCGTTCGGTGGAGTTGTACCAGGAAATGTGTTTGTTGCAATTAAGGGATCGCCCCGGTGCGCGGGGATTGGAAAAAGTGTTGGGCCATGAAGAAGCGCTGGTGATTTTGCAAATGCTGGCGCTGGAGATGATGCAACGCCACGAGGAGCGGATTGGCCAAGGGGAGATATTGCAGCGGTTGGGTGGGTATTTGGTGGCGCGATCGGAAACGGTAACGGCGCTGGCGTTGCTCAAGTACATTGAGCAGGTGAGCGAACTGCTGGTGCAACGGGAGCCGGAGGAGTTTGAGTTTTCCCATTTGAGCTTTCAGGAATATCTGGCGGCGCGGGAAATCCTGCGGTTGCAGCGAACTGACCTGCTGTATGACCAGTTTGGCGAGAGCTGGTGGAAGGCAACCATCCTGATGGTAGCGGCGCAGATGAATCCGTCGGGCTTGGTGCGGGAAATGCTGGCACGGGATGCCGAGGAGCTGGCCTTTGGGGTGTGCCGGGATACGACGAAGCGCCTGGATGCGGGGTTAATAGAGCAGGTACAGACGGCACGCTATGCCCGGTTAGAGGCGCTGCTGGCGGCGCAGGAGTGGAAAGAGGCGGACTTGCAGACCTACCGACTGATGATTACGGCGGTGGGCAAGGAGTGGGGCACTGGCTTTACGCGGCAGGAACTGTTGAACTTTCCCTGCGACGTGCTATTGAAGATTGACGGGCTGTGGGTGCAGCACAGCCAGGGCCGGTTTGGCTTCAGCGTGCAGAAGGAAATCTACGTCCGCTGTGGTGGTAAGCTAGACGGCAACGATCCCAGTTGGGAGGTGTTTGAAAAATTTGCCGATGAAGTGGGCTGGCGAATCAATGGCGAATGGCCGGAACGTTACGCGGACGTCGCGGACCGCGTCTCTCTTTCCTCTCAAGCAGGAATTTTCCCGTGGGCGTGGTTGTGGTGGCGGGTGGTGGTGGGGTTGTCGGGTCTCTTCTCTCGCATCGAGACTTGTGAACTGTAGCACGCGCCAGTCCTAGCCAATTTCAAAGATATGTAAAGTGCCTGTTTCATAGCGTAAAACCATCCTTTCAGCGATCCGTTACCTGGTACCTGGCCGATTACGGCGGTAGTCGCGGATTTGGACCCTTGGGCGTTAATACTGCTGGTTGGGGTCGGTCTGCTTCGGTGCTCGCTTTAGGGTTGGTCCATCCGGCGGGAGTGTCGAATTGTAAACACGCAACCTGGGGATCGTAACAATTCGCCATCACAAACTTCTCAGCCACGGTCCGAATTTCTGCCAACGGTGCATCCCACTCCGCCCACAGGCTTTGTTGCCCTGGGCTTGGCTTATGCTTCGGTTTGCCTCGCGCCCGGATCTTGGCCAGCAGCTTGCTCCCCCAATGGTTTTTTCGCTCTGGCTTGGACTTGGGCCGGTAGTTCTGGCAAAATTTGCGATAGGCCGCCGCACAAATTTCCAAGGTTTTGCCCAGCGCCAAAAACGCCGGATGCCATTGCGTCAGCCCATCATCGGTCAACCGCTCGTAGCTGCCATAGTTGCTAAAGTCATAGAAAAATCCCGTTTGCATTCCCGCTGCTTTGGGGTTGGCATGAATATAGCGCAGGGTATTCAGCGCTCGTCGATGGTCGGTATTGGCAAAGGCGGTGCTGTGGTAGCGCTTTTCCCAAAAGTGCCCGGTCCGGTTCAGCATGCGGTTAAAGCACATCGCCGTGTACCAATTCAGCCAGTGCATAATCTTGGGCAATTCCTCGGGCTGCTGCGGCTCCAACAGGTAATGCACATGGTTGCTCATAATGCAGAGGGCATAGAGCTTAAAACCATATTTGGCTTTGCATTGGGCTATGGCATACAGCAACACTTCGCGACAGGCCAACCGCGTCAACCGAAATTCTCGATTATTGCAGCGGATTGTGATGTGATAGCAGCATCCAGACGTGAGCTGACGCGGTTGTCGAGTCATAGTTTCTCCCGCAACACTAATCTCCTGCTCCTCAGCGCCGCCCAAACCCTCCGCGAAACCCTGATTCAGTACGCCGTGGATACGCAGGATTATACGGGCAGCGATCGCTTCATCGAACTGCTCCGCCCCCGCCGCCTAGAACTTGGCAGCCCATAGAGTCACAGCCCCACGGGGTGAAGCTGCGGATATTTTTCTGTAAAACCCAGCCTTGGCACACAGTCCCAAGACTTAGCACTAAACTAAAAGCAGTTTCACCCAGCCGCCATGCAAGCCTTTGAACTTCCCGCCACAGTCCTGCCCGATGGCACCCTAGAACTGCCGCGCCTGCCTATGGACACAGTCTCCCCCAGCGCCATCATCAAAGTCATCGTCCTCGTCAAAGAAGGTCCAGATGCTATCCATCAAGCCGACCCACTCGCCGACCCAGAAGACGAGCAAAACCTACCCACCGCCGTTGAAAGCTTCCGCCAAGGCTGGGCCGATGTCATAAATGGGCGCACTATCCCGGTTTCCCAACTCTGGGACGGCATCCATGACGACTGATCCACAGATTCAAGTTCGCGCCAGCATCGCATTCCAAAAATCTCTCCGTATCCTGGCTAAACGGTACCGCAGCCTGCCCCAGGAAATTGCCACCTTGATTGAGCAGTTGCAAGCCGGAGCACTACCCGGCGATAAAATCCCCGGCATTGGCTACGACGTATACAAAGTCAGGATCAGAAATCGAGACACCCAGAAGGGCAAAAGCGGCGGCTATCGGGTGATTTACTACGTCAAAACCCAAACCAGTCTGCTTTTGGTCACGCTCTATTCCAAATCAGACCAAGCCGATATTGGCGCTGAAGAAATTCAAAATATTATTGGCAAATCCACTACAGATTTGTGACGTGCGGGTCGTAGCCCCTCGGTTGTATAGGATGGATACCTGGGACACTGCGCTCGGCGATCGCTTTATCGAACTACTGCGCCCGCGCCGCCTGGAGTCGGCTTGATGAAACTCCGCGATCGCACTCAAATCCTCCGCGAAACTCTTATTCAGTAAGCCGTGGACACGCAAAACCACACTGTCAGCGATCGCGCCCTCTAGTAGTACAATTAGCCTAATATTTTCCTGTTCCCACCCCATGCGCCGCGACGCAATCTTCTACCAAATCTTCCAGCGCTTCCCCAGCCTTCTCTTTGAACTCGTCGATCACCCACCCCCAGACGCCCAGCGCTACCGCTTCGAGTCCGTCGAAGTCAAAGAATCCTCCTTTCGCATTGATGGCGTATTTCTGCCCCCCGACGATGCGATCGCCAAAACCGTCTTCTTCGCCGAAATTCAGTTTCAGAAAGACGACGACCTCTACCACCGGTTCTTCTGTGAGACCTTCCTGTACCTCTATCGCAACCGGACGCTGTACACCGACTGGCAAGGCGTGGTGATTTTTCCCTCCCGCAGCCTAGAACCCGAAAACATCACCATGCATCGCACGCTGCTGGCCAGTACTCAAGTGCAGCGGATTTATCTCGATGAATTAGCCCATTCCGACCAACAACCCATCGGCATCCGCTTAATGCAGTTAACGATCGCCTCCGAAGCCGACGCGATCGCCCAAGCCAGACACCTGATCGAACGCGTGCAGCAGGAATCGCCCGCAAGCCCGCTGAAAACCGAGATAATAGATATCATCACGACGATCGCCGTCTACAAATTTGCCAACCTGAGTCGAGAGGACGTGGAAGCCATGCTAGGTCTAAAATTAGAGGAAACGAGAGTCTACCAGGAAGCCAAAGCCGAAGGTGAGCGCAGCAACAAGGTCAAAATGATTCCTAAGTTGTTGGCACGAGGACTCAGTATTGAAGAAATCGCAGAAATGGTTGAACTGACCGTTGAAGAGGTTCAGCAGATTAGCCAACAGCAATCCTCCTGACTGTCCCTGCAACCTTAACGCCAGTGTCTCGCCATTCCTTGCCCGATCGCCCAATTGACGCGTTCTTGACAGCGATCGCACTCAAACCCTCCACGAAACCCTGATTCAGGATGTTGTAGATACAACTAAATCGGACCTTAGGCGTGAGGGCGACAACCAAGGCGTGGAATGGGAAAAGTCCGTTGTAAAATCTGCTCCATAAATAGGCTAAACCTGAGATCCAAAACTGACTAGACCCTAACCGCGATCGCCCCAGAAGCATCCCTCCATGCCCAAATTTCGTTCAAAATCCCGCGCCCGGTCGCTGTTGCCCTGGGTGTGGCGATCGTCCTCATCGGCTGCGCCGCCCGTTTCCAGAGGCGATTGGGTCGAGGCCCGAGCTTAGCGGCGGCAGAGCCTCAACCGTTGACTCCTCTCCCCGTGGCCCTCTATGGGTGGATGGGGAGCTTTGCGGTGCTCCTGCTGGCCTTCAGTGGGTTTCGCCACGCCTCGTTTAACTCCACCGCCTATGACTTAGGCATTTTTGATCAAGCGGCGTACCTGATTAGCCAAGGGCTGTCACCGATTTCTTCCTACATGGGCTACCACATCCTCGGTGATCATGCGGCGCTGGTGTGGTACCCGATCGCTCTGCTCTATCGACTTTATCCCACCGTGTACTGGTTGTTGGGCGTGCAGGCGATTGCCCTAGCCGCTGGTAGCATTCCGGCCTACCGCTTAGGACAACAGGCAGGGTTGTCGCTCTCGCGATCGTTGGCCGTGGCGATTGCTTACCTCCTTTACCCCGTCGTTTTCAACGCCAACCTATTCGACTTCCATCCTGATGTCCTGGCAATTCCCCTCCTACTCCAAGCCCTCGTGGAAGTCCAGCGCCGCCCCGGTCCCAGCAACCAATCACGGGGGCACGTCGGGGCGGAGTGGCGATTTGGCCTTTGCCTGATGGGCATTCTGGCCTGCAAGGCGGCGTTGGCCCTAACGGTGATCGGCTTCGGGGTGTGGTTGGCGTTGGCAAAGCGCTGGCGGTTAGCCCTGCTGGCGCTGATCACCGGGGCGGTGTGGTTTTGGGTCGCGAGTCAGTGGATTGTGCCCAGTTTTAGTGGCCAAGAGGCCGGGGCCGTGGGGCGCTACAGCTACCTGGGCGATTCCGTGGTGGGAATTGCCAAAACCCTAGTCACTCAGCCCCAGCGGATCCTGCGCGTGCTCTTCAGTAGCGACAATTTGGGTTACCTGGTGTTGGTGTTTGCGCCGGTGGGGTGGGCACTCAGCCCACCGGGGTTGCGAGCGCTGGTGGGGGCAATCCCCTGCTTGGGCCTGAATTTGCTGGCCGATTACGATTTGCAAAAGGATGTGATTCATCATTACACGTTGCCCGCATTACCGTTTTTGGTATTGATGGGGGTGACAACTTTGGCCCACGGGCGGGGTTGGGTGCAGTCGCGCCGGGGAATTGTGATCTGGGCCATGGTGGGGTTTGTCGCCCTCGCGAAGTTTACCTATGTGGGCGATCGCTATTGGCCTACCCTGGATACTTGGCAGGCCAGTCAAGGGGCGATCGCCCGAGTGGATGATAGCGCTCGCGTATTAGCGACTACGGCCATCGCCGCCCACCTCAGTCATCGCCCCCAGATCCAGGCTATCACCAACGGCATGCCCCTGACCGCTAGCACCTATGGCCTTTATGATGCGATCGCGGTTAATGCGCGTCATCCCGGCGTTCAAACCAGCCGGGAAACGATTCAACACCTGCTAGCAGCCCTGAAGACTGATCCAGCCTTCACTCCAGTCTATGCCCAATCCGAGGTTTATCTGTTTCAGCGTCGCGATCGGGAAACGCCTCGGAGATAGAGTACTGGGGATGAGCCTCGGGGATTATAGTGACACTATCGGCAAAATTATCGGCAAATGATAGGACCGATGCGTAATATGAAACCACCTGCCATTGTGATTCTAGGGGAAGCCAGTGGGCCGATCGCCCGCCAAATTCAAGCCCACCTGCCGGGAGCGATCGTCCATGGCCTCGTTGATCGCACTCACTCTGCCGATGTCACCTATGTTAAATTTGGCGATGCCCTGCGAGAACTCTATGCTGCGGGTACCCCGATTATTGGAATTTGTGCCGCCGGGATCTCTGATTCGGACCCTGGCCCCCATCCTGTCGGATAAGCGGGCAGAGCCACCCCTGATTGCTGTGGCCGAAGATGGCAGTGCCGTCGTTCCCCTTTTGGGTGGCCTGACCGGGGCCAATGATTTAGCCCAGGCGATCGCCAACATTCTCGCCATTGTTCCCGCCATTACTGCCACAGGACAACTGCGCTTTAACGTGGTGTTAGAAGCGCCCCCGGCTGGATATATCCTCACCAATCCCGAACATGCGAAATCCTTCACCGCTGATCTGCTCTCGGGAACAACCGTTAGACTCAGCGGTGACGCACCCTGGCTCCGTCAAAGTAACATTCCGTTCACGCCCAATGGCAACCATTGCATTGAAGTAACGACACAACCAATATCAGGAAATGCCACCCATCTGGTCTATCATTCTGTTCCAATTTTGGAACAAAGCACGCCCGATACTAAGCCGCTAGTCAGCGATCCTTTAGGCAGTCTTGCGATTATCGGCACAGGTCCAGGCTCCGCCGACTGGCTTACCCCAGAAGTCAAAGCCATCTTGCAGCAGGCCACGGATATAGTCGGCTACCAGACCTATATCAATCTCGTGAAAGCTTACACCCACGGGAAGCAGTGCCATGCCTCCGATAATCGGGTGGAACTCGATCGCGCACGGCACGCCCTGAATCTAGCTGCTGCTGGCCGCTCCGTGGTGGTGGTGTCCTCTGGGGATCCGGGCATTTTTGCGATGGCGGCAGCGGTGTTTGAAGTGCTAGACCATGATGCCAAACCAGAATGGCAGGGGATTGACATTCGCGTGGCCCCCGGCATCTCGGCCATGCAAGCGGCGGCGGCGGCGGTGGGTGCCCCCCTAGGTCACGACTTCTGTGCTATTTCTCTGTCGGATATTCTGAAACCGTGGCCTCTGATTGCCCAACGGATTGCGGCGGCAGCGGCGGCGGATTTTGTCATGGCGTTCTATAATCCGATTTCCTCGCAGCGGACCTGGCAACTGGGGGCTGCCAAGGAAATTTTGCAGCAGTGGCGATCGCCCGCCACTCCCGTGGTTCTAGCGAGGAATCTGGGCAGGGTAGGCCAAACTGTTCAGGTCGTCAGCCTTGGAGACTTTGCTCCGGAACAGGCAGACATGCGGACGGTTATTCTGGTTGGCTCTAGCCAAACCCGTACCATTCCTCGACCGGATGGCAGCGTCTGGGTGTATACGCCCCGCACGGCCCCGCCTAAACCTGAGGCGGCTACATCGCCTTGATTTTGGCGGCATCCCTTAGTTGCATTAACCTATATTTATTAATTTATGTTAAGTTCTAGGAGTAACCGCTAGACATAAATCGAGGTTTAAGCGCTCATGGTTAATTCCACTACCAAGTCAGCACCGACAGGCAAGTTTGGGTTCACGGAATTCGCTGAAACGTTGAATGGTCGTTTGGCGATGTTGGGGTTTGCGATCGGTTTGGCTACCGAATTGATGACTGGCCACGGCATTCTGGCGCAAATTGGCTTGATGTAATCGATGGGTCTGGCATGGAACATCATTGGGTAATTGGGGTATGGGCAACCATGCCCCTTTTTTATGGCCCAGATCCCGGGGATTTTTAGAAATCCTCGGGATCTTGACCGGGCTAGGTCGGCATCACTAGCGTGCCAAACTTCGGTGACCAAAACCCATCCCGTCCCACAAAAAAGGCCACCTCCTGACACTTGCCCCGGCGATGATCCGGCAAAGAACAGCGCAGCATCGTCTTTGGCTTACCCTCCTTCGTATAGGTGTAACGCTCCAGCAGAGCTCCGCACACCGGACAGGGATGATCGGTAAAGGCATCGGGATTGGGCGGACGCTGGGCGTAAGGCAACTCGTACTGCGCGGCCTGGGCATTCCAAAACATCACCGTGCCACAGCCCGCCCCGCATTTGAGGTAGTGATCGGCCTGCAACTTGGGTGAGGTTGAGGGCACTTTGTTCAGAGCCTTTTGGCATTTGGGACAGGGGATCGGGGCCGTCGGGGCGGTTTTCATGGCCGGGGCGGTTTTCGTAGCCAAAGGGGTTTTTGTCGCCGTGGGGATGGTGGTCGTTTTCCCAATAGACGCCGTTTTAGCGATCGCTTTAGCTTTGGCCCTCGTCTTGGTTGTGGTTTTAGGAGTTTTAGTCGTAGTTTTGGCAGAGGGCGATCGCCCCCCAGCTTTCCCACGCGGGGATTTCCCAGATATTACCCCCGATGAAATATCTGTAGCAACCACAGATGCCTCTAAGGGGTTCCCTGAAGGAACTCTCGTCGCCGTCCCACTTACTATTCCCGTTCCCACCATCCCCGTGCCCAAGAGCCGCCCCGCCTGGTTCAAAGCGGGCGCAAAATACGTGCGATGCCAAGTGGTTAGATAGGTTTGCCAGTCCTGCTGGCCGTGGGCGATCGCATCCAGGGCCGCTTCCATCTGGGCCGTAAATTCCGGCTGAATCAAGTCCGGCAACAGCTTGGCCAACGCCCCATCCAGATCCATCCCCAACGCTGTCGGCTGCAACTTTCCCTTCTCAATCTGCACATAGTGACGCTCCTTCAGCGTTTTGATCGTGGGCGCATAGGTGCTCGGTCGGCCAATCCCTTGCCGCTCCATCAGTTGCACCAACTTTGGCTCGGTATAGCGCGGCGGCGGCTGGGTTTGCTTGGCATCGGCCCCCGCCTGCTTCAGATGGACGGCCTGCTGGGACTGGACCCCCGGCAACGCACTATCCGCACTCAAATTATTCCAATAGCGCGTATACCCCGCAAATTCCACCACCTGCCCCCGCGCTTCCCAATGGGTCGATCCCGCTGCGGTCACCACCCGCGTTTTGCGGAGACGCGCCCCACAGCACTGCGACGCCACGGTACGGTGCCAAATGACATCGTACAGTTGGGCCGCATCCCCACTCACCTGCGCCGCCAATGCCGCCGGAATTCGCCGAATATCCGTAGGGCGAATCGCTTCGTGGGCTTCCTGCGCCGTTTTATTGGCCCGATAGCGGGGAGCCGTTTTAGGCAGATTCGTCGGATCGGTTTGGGCTAAATAGTCCCGCACCGTAGCGCAAAACTCCGCCGAAAGCGTCACCGAATCCGTCCGCATATAGGTAATATGACCCGCCTCGTAGAGAGTCTGCGCCACTTTCATCGTTTGCTCCGGACTGAAGCGCAGTTTGGCTCCCGCCGCTTGCTGCAATGTGGACGTAATGAACGGCGGCGGCGGCAACTGGGTCGTCGTTTTCCCTTCGAGTTTGATCACCTGATGAGGATGCGATCGCGCGATCGCCACCAATCGATCCGCCTCGGCCTGACTCGTCACCCGATCCGACTCCGGCCCCGCCTTTGCTTCGGCTCCGCTTTCGGCTACACCGCTGGCACCGTCTGTCGCATCATCCACCGCCTCTGCCGCGTTTGCCCGCGTTGCGCCTCCCTGAGCCCGATAAAAGGCTTTAAATCCCTCCGCATACTCCACCCACACGCTCCAATAATCCTGGGGCTGAAACCCCCGAATGGTCTGCTCCCGCTGACAGAGTAAATGCAGCGTGGCACTTTGGACCCGCCCCATGGACTTCGCCCCATTGTTCAGCTTCCACACCACATGCTTACTGCCCTTGTAGCCCACCAATTTGTCCAGGCAATCCCGCGCCCGCCCCGCCGCAATCAATGCTTGATCCAACGTGCGGGGATGGGCGATCGCCGCACGTACCGCCTGGGGCGTAATTTCGCTATAGATTACCCGCCGAGGATTGTTCAACCGCAGTGCCTGCTGCAAATGCCAGCCGATGGTTTCGCCCTCCCGATCCGGGTCCGTGGCAATGTAGACCGTGTTGGCCTGTTTAACCGCCTGCCGCAATTCAGCTAAGACTTTTTTGCCACGATCGCCCCGAGGCTCATACCGACAATCCACGCTCGTCTCGCCCAAATCAAAGCCCAGCGCATCTTCTCCGTCGTTGGCCAACTCCCGCACATGCCCCATGCTGGCGCGGACGATCCAGCCCGCTCCCAGAATTTGACTGAGCTTTTTCAACTTACCCGGAGATTCAATCAGCAGCAAATTTGTCATGGCGCGATCGTAGAAAACGATACTTTAATAGTACACCCGATCTGATTTTAGCGGTTGGATGTTAGATTTCTGCCTGGGGGTGGGACGCAAAATTCCCAGGGGGGGTGACTACAACCAAGTACAGGGGTTATCCACACCAGAAATTTAGTCCTGGATTTGGCAAGATAGCGGTGTCAACAAAACATGAGCCCCGAGGAAATTATGGCTGACTCTATCAAAGCTAATCTGACCGAAAATCTACAAAAAGCCAAAGCCACCAGCGGCACTCGCGTGGCTCGGGTTGGCGAAATTTTTAAAGATGCCGCCGCGCAAACCGTGGCCGAATTCAAAGCTGGTAAAACCGAAATCAGCGAGATTGCCCAGGACACCATTGCCACGGTTACGGCTACGCTCAAATCGCCTGCTTCTGGCGGACAGTCTAATCCTGTGGAACCCAATGCTACAGAGGCTGCTCAAAATGGATTTATCCGGCTATGGCAATTGCTCAAACAGCGACTAGTCAACGCTTGGCAACGGCGGTCGGTCACTGTGGAGCATTATTCGGCCCAATGGAAAACCCAGCGAGATCATCTGGACACAAAACTCACAGAACAATACGGCGATCGCTACACCCAAACGAAGCAGCACGTGAACACCGTTGTGACTGCCTACAGTCAAGCGCGGGAAAATAATGAAACCCCCATCGCCGATGTTTTAAACCAAAAACAGTCTGAACTGGAAACTAAGTTGGGTGAGGTTGGATCCCACGTGGCGAAAACAGAACACCAAATTCGCCAGAATCTCAAGAATATTCTCCAGACAACAGCCGAAAAACTCTAGACTCTCACCATGATCAATCGGCGTTAACCCTGAATACCGGGTTACGACGCCTTTCCTTCTGCCACACGCATCAGCACCATTGACCCTAAAAATTCACCCCAAAAATTGACACCGAAAAGGACATTGCTATGAAACTTCTCCGTTTACTGCTAGGTCTACTGCTCCCGCCCGTTGGCGTTCTGCTCACCTACGGCGTTGGACCTACGCTTTTCATCAATCTCTTACTGACATGCCTAGGCTGGGTACCCGGCATCATTCACGCGGTCTGGGCGATCGCCAAGCACAATGAAGCGCAGTCCCTCGGTACCACCTAATTCTACATCGACGGTTATAGGGTCTTACCTATAGCCCTTCCGAGCCGTGACCCCCTATTTTTTACAAGGAGATTTCCCATGCTTCCCTTTTTCCTAACCACGTTAATGACCGCAGTTGGCTTACTGTGCGTTGATTTAGTGATCCCCGGTGTCGATATCGCCACCTTCCCTGCCGCCCTGCTTGCCGCCATCTCCATTGGTCTAGTCAATGGCTTCATCAAGCCGATTCTATTTTTCCTGTCACTACCGGTCACTTTGTTGACCCTGGGGCTGTTTTCCTTTGTCGTCAACGGCATCTGCTTTTGGTTAGCCTCTCTTGTGGTTCCAGGCTTTGTTGTCCATGGGCCGGTAGCCGCAATTTTGGGTCCGATCGTCCTGTCTCTGGCGACCACCTTTCTGAGCCAGTACATGGTCACCAAAGATAGCCACAAATCTGCATCCCCAATCCAGCCCACCGCGATTCGTGCAAGCGGTGAGTGAGTCATGAGCTTGATTTCCCTACCCAAACAACCTACTCAAACAACGAAAGGGTGGGCAGGCTCCAGACCTACCCACCCTTTCGTTGCGGCAGCACACCACAACATTCCCCCGGCCAACTGCCCGTTAGCGCATCCTCAGGCTAAGCCTCTTTCGTCCGCCGACCGCGCGTCGTCTTCGCAGCAGAAGGAGCCGCTGACTTCCGGCCTCGCTTGGCGACAGGCTCAGCAACAGGAGCCTTCGCAGCACCGCGTCGTCCACGGGTTGGTTTTTCTTCCGGCACTACAGTAGTCTCTTCCGGCGCGGCGGCGGGTTTCGTTACACTAGCCCGACCCCGGGTTGTCTTCGGAGCGATCGCCTTAGAGGATTTACGTTTGCCCGAGGGCACATAATTCTTCAGCGTCGAGGCACTAATCATAATGCCCTGCTTCGCCAACATATCGGCCACATCCTGGTAGCTGTAGCCCTTTGCCAACGCCTCTTGGATCTGTTCTTGTAATTGGCCTACGGCTTCCCGCAGGGAAAGTTGCTCCTTCGGCTTGATGGGGAGCGCATTCAAAAATGTCTCTGCCTGAATCACAATACTGGGAGCAATATTTGCAGACCGAGCACGTCGAGTTATAGTTGCCATAGAATCAGATTTAGGAATACCGAAACAATCCCACAATCTTAGCCCCAGTTTTCAAAAAGCACACAAAAATCATTTATAAAATTGTCGGTTTGAGGTGAGATTCACCTAGCTCTTAGATAAATTGGACGGTTTCTCCCGTCCTCATCACGCTATTTTCTCGCCTAAGGCTCATGGATTAAATAAGGTGTAATTCCATCACCTGGATCTGTAAGCCAGAGAGAACGATGAGTCCTGAGAGAATGATGTAACCCTACCCTGCCCCGATAGAAGCCCAGATGGAACGGTATTATCAATCGCTGTCGGAAAAGGATCGCCGTCGCTATGGGGCGATTGAAGCGGTGAAATAAGGGCAGGCATACATCCGGGGACTGTTCGGCTACCATCACGAAACCTTGGCCCTGGGACGGGCAGAACTGGCAGACGAGAAAGCCCTCGAACAGGAGCGCATCCGTCAGCCTAGAGGTGGACGGAAATCAGCCTTGGAAACCATTGCTCAATTAGACGAGGCATTTTTGCGGGTATTAGAGCAACTGGGGTTGCCATTCCCCACGGGTTATACGATACCGACAACGTGGGCTACATCCAGATTGGCATCAGCCGCGATACCAGCGAGTTCGCCTGCGACTCCATTCGCTACTGGTGGAACACCTATGGCAAAGGGCGCTATCCTTTGGCTGCCTCGATTTTGTTGTTGTGGGATGGCGGTGGCCGCAACAGTTCACGCTCATTACATCTTTAAGCAGGACTTACAGGCGTTGGTCAACGAGTTAGGCATCGAAATTCGCATCGCTCACTATCCACCCTATACCTCCAAGTACAATCCGATTGAGCATCGCTTATTTCCCCATATCTCTCGTGTGTGCCAAGGTGTAATCTTTGAGAGTGTCCAGACCGTACAAGAACTGATGGCAAGGGCAACGACTCGCACAGGTCTCAATGTCTTTACAACGATTCTCAATAAAACCTACCAAACGGGGCGAAAAATGGCTGAAGACTTCAAATCCAACATGAAAATTGTCTTTGATGAATTCTTACCGCAGTGGAATTACACGGCAAAGCCAGAATTACAGATTATTTAATCCACGTTCCTAAGTGCGTCAAGGTTTCTCAGCAAGAGATGGATGCGCTGAACATTGTACATCGCTGATTCTGTCCCCACTGGAATTACGTGATTAAGCCGCGAGATCCACTCCCTGAAAAGGTGTGAAATTATTTCTTGACGCCCACTAACATGAGGTTCCTGATGCTGAATTTTTTCTCATGACATCACAACACTCAAGTAAAAAGTAACATCTACTCCCTGTCAGAGTATATGTCCAAGATTTCTGCATCAGTCCATGAAACCGCCCCGCATCATGGGTTAAAACAAACGGGCGAAACATAATCGTTAGCTATCCCCCAAAAGCTGCCAAAAGCCTTATCATGAGGCCCAAAGCCTCGCAAATCACCAAAACCCCGAGGAGAATCGTCCGTGACCCAAGCCATTGCCCATGCTGAATTCGTGGCGACTCACCCCCTTGCCGATCGCGCCACACCTGCCAAACTTGTATGCCCACCAACCCAGCCCACCGCCGATCGCCCACCCGCCCCAGGCCATGACCTCTGGTTTACCGTGCAACCCACCTGGTTGGGTTGGGCCTTGGTAGCCGCCACCCACCAGGGAATTTGCGCGATTCACCTCGGAGACACCGCCACCGATCTCACAACGCAGCTCCAGCAGCAATTTCCCCAGGCCCAGGCTCAAAATAATTCCATCTTGGCCGATTGGATACACCCAATCCTCGCCTTAATCGAGTCCCCCCAACATCGGCTAGATTTGCCCCTAGACCTGCAAGGCACGGCCTTCCAACAGCGCGTCTGGCACTTCCTCCAAACCATTCCTCCTGGCACCACCACCAGTTACAGCGCGATCGCCCGCCAGCTCGGCAACCCCAACGCCACGCGAGCCGTAGCGCGGGCCTGCGCCACCAATTCCGTCGCCATAGTGATTCCCTGCCATCGCGTAGTGGGTCGTGATGGCACACTCCGAGGCTACCGCTGGGGCTGCGATCGCAAACAAGCCTTGCTCGATCGTGAAGCCTCATCCATTGGCTGAATTTACATGACCTAAATTACATAACCTGAATTTACTGAATCGCCTTCATCAAGTATTCCGCCAATTCAATCAACTGATTGCGGTTAAACGTATTCAACAACACTCGGGCCGCAGCCCTAGGCTCCACCGGAATCATAATTTGCTGAGCTTTATTGCCCTTGGCGGCGATCGGCATAGCTTCCGCATTGGCCGGAACAGCATTAGCCGCAGCAGAATTGGCTGGAACCGGAGACTGGCCAGCAGGGCGAGGAGATGCCCCGGCCAACGCAGGCGCTTGGAGCTGAGCCAACTGCTGCAAATTTTTGCTGGGAGCAATGTCCGCCACCCGTCCGGCAATCAACAAATCCCCAGCCTGCTTTAACTCCTTGATCAGCAAAGGAGCCAGGATTTTGTAAGGAACCTTGGGATTGGCGATCGCCGGTTCCACCAGTACCGACTCCGCCAAAATCGCCTTGCCCGCCACCTGCATTAAGTGCTGCCACTCCTGCCCACTATGCAACTGCATCATCTTGACGCACAGCCCCACCAACTTTTGTCGGCCCGCGGGCGTGTCCCCCTGCTTAAACAACTCCAGCATTTGTTTCAATGCTGCATTCATCACCGCAGGCAAATTAGCCACCACCTTGGCCGCAGGCGGCTTCACCTCACGCGATCGCACCTCACCCCGAATCAGCCGATTCAGATAGGCTTCCAACTCGATAAACATGGGCGCCGCCGTTTGCATCACCTGAGTCACCTCATGACTTTGCAAACCATAGGGCGATTGCAACTCCGTCACCAAATGCTTCAGCACATCAAACCCCTGCAAAAACAAATTTTCCAGGTGTTGATCCACCCGCACGGGATTTTCTTTGAGTAGTTTAAATGCATCTTCTAAGTGATGCCCCACCTTTTGAATGGTGTCAAACCCCAGCATCGCGGCACCGCCCTTGACCGAATGGGCCGCCCGAAACAACTCATTTAACCGCTCCGTATCGTCCATCGTTGCTTGTAAATCAATCAAGCACTGCTCAATCGTATCGAGATGCTCCCGAGCTTCCTCGATAAAATAGACCACGATCTGCTGCTGTTTGGTCGCCTGCACAACCCTTACCTCAAACTGCTAATGTCACGACACGGAATCCAGTTTTGACTACGCTTCGCCTATGGGCAGTATGCCCGTAGCGGTAGCATTTGTAACTTCTAAAATTTAGGTAATGACCCCTGAAGAACTAAACCCCCGAAAACTAAAACCTAAATCTGGAAAGCCCAAGTGTGCAAGCATTTTTAATTTTTAACTTTGAATTTTTAATTTGTCTCCCTTTCCCCTGCTTTTCCCTATCGGCCCAAGACCGGAACCGAACCTGAAGGGCACTGCCCTCTAGTGTCCTCTGTTTTAGATAAAGTGGGCGGAATTTTTGTAGGCGTACTGGATTCACAGACAGCAGACTGCGTGGGCGCGGTCGTCGTGGGTGAGTCAGGCACCCAGACAATCGCCCTAAAACTCTTTAATCCATCTGCCAGCGGCGTCCCGGTTAAATCTGCCTGCGTTGGAGACTGCACCGTGAGCTTGTAGCTGTAGGTATAGCTGTGGGACATCATGGAGGCGGAGCGTTCCAGTTCTTCTAGGCTGGCCGCAAACCGATTATTCTTTGCATAAAATGTTTGCTGGGTTTGGGTCATTTTCACCAAGTAGGTTTTGGCCTGGGCTTGTTGCTCGGCAGGAGTGGGAGTGGCACCAAAGGGTGACGAAGCAGCGGATGAGCCAGTCGGCGTTTCGCCAACCTGAGACCTATCAGCGCCCTTGAGTGGGTCAGCGAGGAGACGAGGCCCCCAGGCAGAATGAGCGAACCATGCGCCCAGCCCACCAACAACAAAGCTGCCACAGGCCAAAGCACTCACCCATAGCCAGGGGAGGGATATTGATGGATTGGCGAAGCGTCGGAGGGGCGATCGCCCGGAAGGGGGGGGCACCGTCTCGGCGGTGATGTCCGCTGAGGGCACCAGAGCGCCCTCGATTCGGGATGGACTCAATCCACAGCGGCAGATCCTCCCCCGAGGGATAGGCATAGATCCACACCACCGGGAACGACACCACACCTAGCTTGACTAATCCCTTTTTTGTAAAGTCAACTAGGGCGGGCTGGGGCAGAGCGCGATCGGACGTGAAGAAAATGTGCAAGTCGCCTTGGCGGACCTCCGTGGTTGCAGTAATTCCACGGGGTTGTAACGTAGCATTCATCAACGCGGCAATGGCTTCTGGATCACCCTGTTTGGCCGGGATCAGGTTACTGGGCTGGGTCATGGTGGGGAGGTGGGGCGGCAAAACTCAGGGAAAAAACAGGTCAACCGATTCAAATTTAACGTAGATCGGCGATCGATGGCAGCGCTGGAATCGCTTGATTCGATGGGCTTGACGGCAGATTCTTTACAAAACTTAAACAGGTGCGGCTCGCACACTTTGGGACACCATTTCGCTCTACAATGCATGGCACATCCCCTGTCCCGTAATCCTCCCCCGATTTGCCATGAGTATTGGCTATCTTGCCCTCGTTCTGCACGCCCATTTACCCTTTGTTCGTCACCCCGAAAGCGACTATGTGTTGGAGGAAGAATGGCTTTATGAAGCTATTACCGAAACCTACATTCCGCTGTTGCAAGTCTTTGAAGGGTTAAAGCGAGACGGCATTGACTTCAAAATCACGATGAGTATGACACCGCCTCTGGTGTCGATGCTGCTCGATCCGCTGCTGCAAGAACGCTATGACGAGCACTTTGCCCACCTAAAGAACTGGCAGAGATGGAGATGAGCGTAACGCCACAACGGACATCTTCAGTATTTGGCGGAATACTACGCCAAAGAGTTAACCGAGGTGCGGCAGATATGGGAACAGTACGATCGCGATTTGATCAAAGCCTTCAACCAGTCTTGCCAATTCCAATAACCTAGAAATCATCACTTGCGGTGCTACCCACGGCTACCTACCCCTGATGAAAATGTATCCCGCAGGCTGTGTGGGCACAGATTCAGGTGGCCTGTGAACACTACGAAGAAACCTTTGGACGGGCACCCAAAGGCATTTGGCTGCCGGAATGTGCCTACTACGAAGGGGTAGAGCGGATGTTGGCGGATGCTGGCTTGCGCTATTTCCTCACCGATGGCCATGGCATTCTCTACGCCCGTCCCCGTCCTCGGTTTGGCACCTATGCGCCAATCTTTACCCCACTGGTGTTGCGGCCTTTGGGCGGGATCACGAATCTTCGCAGCAGGTATGGTCCTCGGAAGTGGGCTATCCTGGTGCGGCGGAATACCGGGAGTTTTACCGCGATTTGGGCTGGGATGCTGAATATGAGTACATCAAGCCCTATGTTATGCCCAATGGTCAGCGGAAAAACATGGGTATCAAGTATCACAAAATTACTGGTAAGGGCTTGGGGCTTTCTGACAAGACAGCTCTACGACCCCTACTGGGCGAGGGAAAAAGCAGCTGAGCACGCCGCTAATTTCATGTACAACCGGGAGCGTCAAGTCGAGCATCTATACGGCATCATGCAGCGCAAGCCGATTATCGTGTCGCCCTACGATGCAGAACTATTTGGGCACTGGTGGTACGAGGGACCGTGGTTTATCGACTACCTGTTCCGCAAGACCTGGTTTGACCAAGGCACTTACGAAATGACCCATCTGGCAGACTATTTGCGGGATAATCCAACCCAGCAAGTGTCGCATCCTTCTCAGTCCAGTTGGGGCTACAAGGGCTTCCACGAGTATTGGTTGAATGAAACCAATGCCTGGATTTATCCGCATCTGCACAAAGCAACGGAACGGATGATTGAGCTGTCTCGGAATGAGCCAGAGGATGAACTGACCCTGCGGGCGCTGAACCAGGCTGCCCGCGAGCTGCTCTTGGCCCAATCGTCGGACTGGGCGTTTATTATGCGGACGGGGACGATGGTGCCCTATGCGGTGCGCCGCACCAAGTCTCACCTGCAACGGTTCCACAAGCTGTATGAGGATCTGAAGGAAGGCAAGGTGGACTCCGGCTGGTTGGAGAAGGTAGAAGCGATCGATAATATTTTCCCGAATATTGACTATCGAGTCTATCGTCCGCTGTAGCAGAGGGTTGAACCATTCTCCTGTGGGTCGCAAAAGTCTCGATTTCCCTCTGCCTCTCCCTCTGCTTCAATGATGGCTAACCCAGATGGCTAACCCATGACTGCAACTTTTCCGACTGTGTTGGCCTTGGATTTTGATGGCGTTATTTGCAATGGTTTGCGGGAGTACTTTCTCACGGCGTGGCGCACCTACTGTGACCTGTGGGCAGCAGACTATGCCGAGCCGCCAGAGGGTTTGGCGGAAGTTTTTTATCGCCTGCGGCCCGCGGTGGAGTCGGGGTGGGAGATGCCGCTAGTCCTGGAGGCGGTACAAGCGGGGCTGACGGAGGAGGAGATTCTGGCCCATTGGAGTGCGATCGCCCCGCTGCGAGCCCAGGCCCTCGGCCTCACGCCAAGGGAATTAGGCGCGGCGGTGGATGGGGTGCGCGATCGCTGGATTAGTCGCGACATCACAGGTTGGCTGGCCGAACATACCTTCTATCCGGGAGTGATTGAGCGGTTGCAAACCTTGGAAAATAGCGCCGTCCATCCGGTCATCATCAGTACCAAAGACGGGCGTTTTATTCGGCAACTGTTAGACCAGCAAGGGCTTGATCTCACCCAGATCGAAATCTTTGGCAAAGAGCACCAGCAGCCGAAACATCAAACCCTGCGCGATTTGCAGCAGCAATACATTAGCACCGCCTCCTTTTGGTTCATTGAAGACCGCTTCAAAACCCTGCAAACTATCCAAGCCCAGCCCGATCTGCAAGCAGTCCAGTTATTCCTGGCCGATTGGGGCTACAACACCCCCAGCGATCGCCGCGCAGCCTCCCAAGACGCCACCCTGCACCTGCTATCGCTCGAACAATTCTGCCAAGACTTTGCCGTGTGGGGCGATTTTAGATTTTAGATTTTAGATTTTGGACTGAATCCATAATCCTTGGCATACAGCAATATGC
The DNA here is from genome assembly GCA_963766075.1 of uncultured cyanobacterium. Lineage (GTDB taxonomy): Bacteria > Cyanobacteriota > Cyanobacteriia > Leptolyngbyales > Leptolyngbyaceae > CAVYAN01. The sequence continues at coordinate 250,774 of CAVYAN010000072.1, forward strand.
AACACCATTCCTGCCGTGGGACGGCAGGCACACTCCAAAATCTCGAATCCAAAATCCCGAATCCAAAATCCTACTGCTGTACCCAAACGGACACAGAACCGCCATTACAGCGAAACTCACCCCAGCCGTATTCGTTCGTAACAACGGGTTGCTTCACATGCTCCGTCAGATCCACAAAGGTTTGCTTGGGCTTGCCCACTTCCATCCATTTGCTGCCACCGGGGCCATCGCTCATAAGCACCGCCATGGCCTTAGGATGTTCGGCATTGCCGAGGCGCGTCCAGCCAATGATATTCGGGTGATCGAAATAGGTATATTGCAAGCCGTAGGCATAGTGACGACGGGCATAGAGCATTTTATCGATCATCCAGCGGTGGGACGCCAGCCAAATTTCATAGGTGTTGCCGTCCCGTCCCTTGTCGAAATAGTGCGCGCCATAGTAGTCGGCGTAGAACACGCAGGGATATCCTTCCCGTCGTAGCAAAATCAGGGCATAGGCGAGGGGCTTAAACCAGGCTTCCACCACCGACTCTAGGGCCTGTAAGGGCTGGGTATCGTGGTTCTCGACAATGGTGACTGCCAGGTAAGGGGCTTGCTGCATGAGCGTATTATCGAGAATATGGCGCATGTCGTAGTTCCCGCCCGACTTGCTGGCTCGATGGAAGTTGTAGTGCAAGGGGGCGTCAAATAAGGCAATTTTGCCCGCGGTGGTATTGAGGAACCAGTGCAGGGCCGCGAGGTCTTCGGACCAATATTCCCCAACCGTAAATAGTTCTTTTTTCGTCGCCGATCGCACATAGCTAATCCAATCCCGAAAGAAGCCCGCCCGCATATGTTTGACGGCATCCAACCGGAAGCCATCCACTCCGATCGTGTTCACTATCCATTCCCCCCAGGCATTGAGTTCCTGAATCACTTGGGGCTTGTCGCTATCGAGGTCACAGGCCATCAGAAAGTCGTAGTTGCCCAGGCGAGGATCTACCTCGGTTTCAAACGGATCATCTTTGAAGCGATAGATGGTGCCATCACCCGGTTTGAACATGTTGTGGTTGACCGAATCAAAGTCGCGCCAGTCCCATTTTTTGGCCGAGTAGGTGTTGCCCCGACCGGGAAAGGTAAATTTTGTCCAGATTTTAATTTTTTCCACGCCGCCAATGTCGCGGTTGCGATCGTTCGCATCCACGGGAATCGCTTCAACAATTTCTTCTTCATCTCCACCATTCTTGTGATTGAAGACGCCATCCGCATAGATTTGCAACCCCGCCGTATGGGCCGCATTCACAGCAGAAACTAGTTCGGCCTTGGTGCCATATTTGGTACGCACAGTCCCTTTCTGATCAAATTCGCCCAGGTCAAATAGGTCATAAGCACTGTAGCCTACATCGTAGGTGCCGCCGGTTCCCTTGTAGGCGGGCGGCAACCACAGGGCCGTAAAGCCAGCATCGGCCAATGCTTTGGCTTCTTTTTCTAACCGCTGCCAATGGGTGCCATCGTTGGGCAAATACCACTCGAAATACTGCATCATTACGCCGTTGATCTCTGCCATGTTGCCCCCGGGGAAACCTGTGGTGAATATTCTCTAGCGCCTCTAGGGTAACTCAAACTTCTTAATCGTCAATTGAGTGCAGTATGGCCTCCTGTCCCCTCCCCTAACCCCGTCGCCCCCTGCCCATAGACACTCTGTCAGCGATCGAACCTCTGTTTTTAAATTCGGCTTTTAAATTCGGCAGCTTGGTTCCAACAGGCAAGGATAATTCACATCACCCACCTCAATTTGCAGAGTGGCATGGTGGATGCCAAACCGATCGCGTAATTCTTGACAAATCTGCGCTAAAAATCCATCTCCTGGATGTCCTCCAGGTATAACAAGATGGGCCGTCAGCGCTGTTTCTGCAGTACTCATACTCCAAATATGCAAGTCATGAATCTGGGTAACACCCGCCCGCTCAGACAGATAGGTACGCACCACTTGCTCATTAATGCTGTCCGGAACACCATCAATAGCCAAGTGAAATGAGTCCTGTAGCAATCCCCAAGTGCTGAAAATGATTAAAACACTGATCAGTAGGCTGAATGCCGGATCGAGCCACAGCCAATGGGTCACCAAAATCGCCATACCAGCCAAAACAACGCCCAGCGAAACCATGGCATCTGCCGCCATATGTTGAAAGGCGGCGCGGATGTTCATATCAGTTTTGCGGCCCGCAAAAAACATCAATGCAGTTCCCGCATTAATGGCAATGCCAACGGCGGCAACGCCAATGACGATCGCACCGTTAACCTCACCCGGGTTGACCAAGCGCTGTAAGGATTCCCACACAATGCTGCCCGTTGCCACCAGGAGCAAGATTGAATTGAGGAAAGCAGCAAGAACCGATGACTTTCGCCAGCCGTAGGTGTATCGCGCCGACGGTCGCCGACGGGCCAACACGCTGGCAATCCAGGCCAGCAGCAATCCCAGCACATCGCCGAGGTTATGCCCTGCATCGGCAATCAGTGCAACGGAATTCGCCAGCCAGCCAAAGGTCACCTCTGTGAGGACAAAACCGCCATTCAGGAGCAGCCCCAATACAAAGGCTCGGTTGTAGCTAGTCGGTGCATGGTGATGCCCGGTATGGGCATGATGGGCATGGGCATGGCTGTGCTGATGATGGCTGTGCTGATGAGACATGGCTAAAAACGCTTAATTCTGGCGGGCGAGTGAGTTAATCCGGTCAAGATGTTTCCAACATCATAGTTCAAGCAGCTCTATATATGAACATAGATTCATATATAGAGCTGCTTAGATTTCATTTTTCATCCGCAGCCCACGAACTATATTATTTTTTAGATATTATTTTTTAGATATTGCCTAATGTCTGGGCGCATACATGATGACCAGCACGCCTAAAAAAGCAATTCCCGCCCCCAGGAGGTCAAATTTATCCGGGACAACGCGATCCACCAGCCATCCCCACACAATGGATAGCACGATAAAGATGCCACCGTAGGCGGCATAGGCCCGTCCAAAATTTGCCGCTTGCAGAGTGGGAATCACCCCATATAGCGCGAGCACAAATACACCAACTATGGCCAACCAAACACTTTTGTCAGCTCGTAACCACAGCCAAAATAAGTAGCCACCGCCGATTTCACACAAGCCTGCCAAAACAAACAAAAATAGAGATTGGAGCACAAATCTGTCCTTTGATAAAGGGTGATACCAGGGCTGCCTGGAGCGCAGCCCGTCGCAGCGACTCCGTGATATTAGGCTTGGGGTGCGCCAAAATTCTGTTGCCGCAGTCCAGGATTCGCTAGGATAGCAAAAGCGTTGACCTGTGCCATGTTTTCAACTCCAGATTGTCCGCTTCAGTTGGATTGTGCCGCCATGACTGGACAGGCGGGCAATTGCCCTAACCTAACGCAATGCTCTAGCTTGCGATATTTAGTGCGCCGCCGCGATTTTCCCCAGTTTCATTTCAACCGTGATTGGCAAACCCGAGATAGTCTCATCTTTGGCAAACCGCTGCCTTGGCATCAGCAGGATTTGTTTTTTGGTGGGTGTAAGCGGTTTGATAGTCTAACATAG